>NZ_JAUTYU010000022.1:0-79282 GCF_052112105.1 Pseudomonas sp. BP11-1-1 | reverse complement strand
TAACCTGTACTAATTGCCCGTGAGGCTTGACCATATAACACCCAAGCAATCTGTAGACTCGAAAGAGGCCAGATTGCGGTGTGTGAAGACGAGATGAACCGAAAGTTCGAAATTCACCAAGCACCGAAAGCTGTCACATACCCAATTTGCTGAAGCGAGGCCATGAGGCCACGACTCAGTACCCGAATTTCTTGACGACCATAGAGCATTGGAACCACCTGATCCCATCCCGAACTCAGAAGTGAAACGATGCATCGCCGATGGTAGTGTGGGGTTTCCCCATGTGAGAGTAGGTCATCGTCAAGATTAAATTCCGAAACCCCTATCTGCTGACGCAGGTAGGGGTTTTGTTTTTGAGAAAAAAAAGGATGACGAGGTCATCCCTCCAATATCCATCCATCAAGCCTCGGGTACCGGGCAGCTCAAATCTCCCTCCTTGCACTTTAGGTAGGTCTTGAGCGCCTCGACCCGTGCCTTCGTCAAGTTTGTAATGCACTCATCGTGAATCATGGGATAGACGCTACCGCCTTCGACTCCGGACGCGGAAAAGCTGCATTCAGCATCACGGAATTCGATCCATGCACGCTGGGCCTTGACCAGCAACTGCTTGGCCTGGGCATTGTCCATCAAGCGTGCTGTGATTTGTTTGTACAAGCTGTTCAGTTCCTTGTCGGCAGCTTTGTTCTCTTGGGCTGCGCATTGATTCATATCACCTTGAGTGGTGGCATTGGCGCAAGCATCAGCCTGAACAGTGCTGATGAACAGCAGGGGAATCAGGGGAAGCAGCAAACGGGTGGACATTATCAATGTCTCCTTGAAGGGTGAAACTGGCGCGGGAATGTACCCAAGCGATGGTCCGATACAACTTTCCGGTTGGACTCGTGGTCTTACAAGCCTACTGTTGAACACAGGAGGTGACCCCATGCATTTATCCGATCGTATAGAAAGAAAGATCTTACTCAAGGCGCCGCGTTCACAAGTCTGGCGAGCCTTGGCCAATGCCGAGGTCTTTGGCCAATGGTTTGGCGTGAATCTGGTGGGTAAACGATTCGTTGCGGGGGAGCGGACCCAAGGAAAGATTACCTACCCTGGCTATGAGCACCTTACTTGGGATGTGGCGGTGGAGCGGGTCGAGCCCGAGCGGGTATTTTCGTTTCGTTGGCATCCTTATGCCATCCAGCCAGAGATGGATTATTCTTCGGAGTCCGAGACGCGCGTGCAATTCGAGCTTGAGGATATGAATGGAGGCACCCTGCTGAAGGTAGTGGAATCGGGATTCAACGATATCCCCGAGGCGCGCCGACTCAAGGCCTTCCGTATGGACAGTCGTGGCTGGGATGAGCAAATGGCTAATATTGAAGAGTTCTTGAACAAGGCATGAATTCCAGGTTGACGTTCCTCGGTAGGGCGTGGGAAACGGTGGTATCCCAACGGTCCCCTTAAGAGGCTAAGGGTTTACGGAAGGGTGGGTATGGCGAATGTCTTACACGCGTTGGTTGCTATCTCTTCTATTCCACTTTGGATCCGACGCGTATTCTGACCCCATCCACTGAAGCACAGGGAGTGCTCAGGATCAGGGATGATCGGCCTTGCAAGGAAAGCTATCGACAGGGAGTCGTAATGGTCTTGGAAAAACCCGCTTCGGCGGGTTTTTTTTCGTCTGTTGAAAAGTTGTCGAAAACGCTACATGGCGAAAAACTTACACGCCATTGCTGCTTTATCGTCTTTGCCCTCGTACGCGACGGGACTAATCTATGTACAACCGTTGAGTACAGGGAGTGCTCGGGGTCACGGATGATGGGACCAGGCATGGAGTGCCGGACAGGAGTCTAATAGGTCCTCAAAAACCCGCCTAGGCGGGTTTTTTTTCGTCTGCAACAAAGTAGGTCTCTCATGCCAGACGTCGGGCCAGTACTCGATCCGAACCATCAGCAGCCAGTGCCTGCCCACCAGGGGTACGCTCCGAGCCATCGGCAGCCAGTGCGCGGCCACCGGCGGTACGCTCCGTACCGTCTGCTGCTACGGACTGCTGTTGATCAAGCGCTTGGGTAAAGAAGCGGTCCTGTTGCTGGCTTGGCAGGGCAACTGCCGTGGTGCTCAAGGCGAAGGCAATAATGGCGAGCGACGAATTGAAAGTTTTCATAGCGTGACTCCGGTATCAATGGGGTGAGTGCCGGGTCGTTCAGATATCGAGATCTGCTGAACCCGTTGCAGCTGGACGGTTGTCTTACTGCATGGGTTCAGAATAGGAATGAGGAGGGGGACGTCGTTAGTCCGAAACTGCCTTGCGTTTGCCTGATCCTGTTTGCATGTCGAATCAGGCGCTGCTGGCCTGTAATGCCATGGCTCGCAGACGAGCGATGTCTTTGCTGGGCGAGGCGCCAAATAAACGGCTGTACTCACGGCTGAACTGGGAAGGGCTTTCATAGCCCATCTTGTAGCCGATTGACGAAACGTCGCCGTTCTCGGCCAACAATAACCGTCGGGCTTCCTGCAGGCGCAGTTGTTTCTGGTATTGAAGCGGGCTCATGGCGGTCACGGCCTTGAAGCGATGATGCAGGGCCGAAGGGCTGAGATTGATCATTTGCGCCAGGCTCTCAATGCTCAACGGTTCGGCATAGTGGCTGTTGAGCCACTCGATGGCCCGGCTGATGCGGTGGGCCTGGGTGTCAGGAATCGCGATTTCATGCAGGCGCCGGCCTTGGGTACCGCGCAACAGTCGGTAGAAAATCTCCTGCTGGGCCAACGGCGCAAGGGTGGCGATGTCTTCCGGGCTGTCGAGCAACCGCAGCAAGCGCAGCATTGCGTCGAGCAAGGGTTCATCAATGCGATCCAGGAACAATCCACGATCGGCCCTTTCGGTCGGTACGCCGATGGGGCTGGCATCAGCGATCAATCTACAGATCTGGGCCGGATCAATGTCCAGGCGAATGCACAGGTACGGTTGCTCGGGACTGGCCTCGATCACTTGGCCGGCCAGAGGCAGCGTCACCGAGACTACCAAATAATTGAGCGGGTCATAGACATAGCGTTCATCCGCCAGCGTGACTTCTTTGCGCCCTTGGACAATGACGCAGAGCCCCGGCTTGTGTACGACATGCAGGGCTTCGGTGGGTTGGTCGCTGCGGATAAGGTGCAGCGCCTCGATGGCCGTGGCGTGAACGCCATATTCCGGGGCGAAGCGCTTCATCAGGCTCGCCAGTTCGGCGCGACGCAGGTCTACGCGGTTATCGGGCGTGATGGTGATGGACGTGGATACCGACATGCCGATCAATCTCCCTGGCCAATTCAATGGATCGCGCTAGTAAAGCTGATTGCAGCCGCGACGGCCAGAGGCGTTATCGTTACAGGATCGTGCAAATGCGCAGGAGAATCCGGCTAACCGAAGCGCAGAGCGAATCCCTAATCTGGACCTGTCGAAACGCTCCACCCAGGAGCCAACACATCCAGACGAGGGATTCATCATGTCCGATATTCAGAACAAAGTCGTGGTCATCACTGGCGCTAGCAGCGGGATTGGTGAGGCGGCAGCACGCTTGCTGGCGGCCCGGGGGGCTTGCGTCGTATTGGGTGCCCGACGCGTGGACCGTTTGCAGAGGCTCGTGCAAGAAATTGAGGCCGCTGGCCAGAGAGCCGCTTGCAAAGCCGTGGACGTGACCCGTCGCGATGACGTCCAGAACCTGATCGATTTCGCCGTCGAAAAATTCGGCCGACTCGATGTGATCATCAATAACGCCGGCGTCATGCCCCTCTCCAAGCTCGAGGCCCTGAAAGTCGAGGAATGGGATCGCATGATCGACGTCAACATCCGTGGCGTGCTCCACGGTATCGCCGCCGGCCTGCCATTGATGCAACGCCAGCGCAGCGGCCAGTTCATCAATATCGCCTCCATCGGTGCCTACGCGGTCAGCCCAACGGCCGCGGTTTACTGCGCCACGAAATTTGCCGTGCGGGCCATTTCCGAAGGCCTGCGCCAGGAGGTGGGTGGAGACGTTCGCGTAACGGTAATTTCCCCGGGCGTCACCGAATCGGAACTGGCCGAGAGTATTTCCGACGAAGGCGGACGCGCCGAGATGCGCGAGTTCCGCAGGATCGCCATCCCCGCCGAGGCCATTGCCCGGGCCATTGCCTACGCCATCGAACAGCCGGCGGACGTGGACGTCAGTGAACTGGTGGTACGGCCAACGGCCAGCCCGTATTGAGGCGTACCGGTTCGACATCCGTTTCAGCCAGGCAGAACATCCGCTTGCCTGGCTGAAATTTAGCGCTACGCCTTTTCCAGCCGCGCCGCAGCCCGCTGAGTGATCTGCGAACGCACCCGGAGCGACTCCGCCGAGCGCCGGTTGGCCTCTTCCAGCACTTTAGCCGGCGCAGTGTCCGGACTCCCAGAGACAAACGGCGGGGCGGGGGCGTACTCAAGCTGCAATTGGACGAGCTCGGCGGTGTCCCGGTCGAACAGTTCTGCCGCCAGGGTCAGGGCAAAGTCGATGCCCGCCGTGATGCCACCGCCCGTGAACAGATTGCCATCGCGTACCACGCGGTCCTTGATGGGGGTCGCGCCCAACGGTCGCAGCAGGCTGTGGAAAGCCCAATGGGTGGTGGCGCGCTTGCCGCGCAACAATCCCGCCGCGCCGAGTACCAGCGAACCGGTGCACACCGAGGTGATGTACTTGGCGTGGGCTGCCTGGCGCTTAATGAAAGCCAGGGTCTGCTCGTCTTCCATCAGCGGACCGACGCCGCTGCCGCCGGGGACGCAGATCACGTCGAGCGTCGGGCAATCTTCGAACGTAGTGGTCGGCAGCAAGACCAGCCCGGTGCTGGCGGTAACGGGCGCCAGGTCTTTCCAGATCAGGTGGACTTTCACATCGGGCAGGGAGGCCAGCACGTCATAAGGGCCGGTGAGATCCAGTTGCTGCACCTGGGGGAATAACAGAAAACCAATCTGCAATGTCATGTCGCTTTCTCCTGTGGATGGTCCCCGAGGGGTGGACGGTTTCACTGTAGGCTCGTAGGATCTGGCGTATTCGCCAATCAGCCCACGAATCACGCCAATATGCCAGATACGCCGAAATCCATTCATGTGCTGGCCTTTGCAAACGTTCAGGTGTTGGACGTCACAGGGCCCTTGCAGGTATTCGCGTCGGCCAACGATCTGGCCCGTGGGCAAGGATTGCCGGTGCCGTATGCACCGACCGTCGTCGCTGCCGGTGGCGGGGCGGTGATGTCTTCGGCGGGGTTGGCGCTGATGGCCGAGCCGCTCCCCGACGAAGACAGCGACACGTTGTTGATCGCCGGTGGTTGGGGCGTATACGAAGCCGCCGAGGATCCGGCCCTGGTGGCCTGGGTCAAACACCAAGGAGTGCGCTCGCGAAGGGTCGCGTCAGTGTGTACCGGCGCGTTCCTATTGGCGGCAAGTGGTTGGCTGGACGGGCGCCGGGTGGCGACTCACTGGACCCGCTGCGAACAACTGGCCAAGCAACACCCGCAATTGCAAGTCGAACCCAATCCAATTTTCATCAAGGACGGCTCGGTCTGGACGTCGGCCGGGGTCACGGCCGGGATCGACCTCGCACTGGCGTTGGTCGAAGAGGACCTTGGTCGGGCGATGGCCCTGGAGGTTGCGCGGCACTTGGTGGTGTTTCTCAAGCGTCCTGGTGGGCAATCGCAGTTCAGCGCTACCTTGGCGCTACAAAAACAGGGCGGTCGCTTTGATAAATTACATGCTTGGATCGCCGAGCACCTGACGCGGGACCTGGGCTTGTCGAGCCTGGCTGCCGAGGCGGGCATGAGTGAACGCAGTTTTGTCCGTCATTACCGCGCCGAGACCGGCCAGACCCCGGCCCGCGCCGTGGAACTGATCCGCGTCGAGACCGCCCGCCGCCTGCTTGCCGACAGCGCGGTGCCGGTCAAGCGCGTCGCCCTGCAATGTGGCTTCGGTAGCGAAGAAACCCTGCGCCGCAGCTTTTTGCGAGCCGTGGGCGTGACGCCCCAGGCCTATCGGGAGCGATTCAACGCTCAAGCAGATCCAGTAACGCCTTGACCGTAGCCTCGGGGGCTTCCTGAGGAATGTTATGGCCGACGCCGGCTAGCACGCGGCGTTCGTAGTGGCCGGTAAAATGCCCGGCATCTTCGTCGTGTTCGGACGGCGGTCCCACACCATCATCGGCCCCGCGCAGGGAAATGCTCGGCACGCTGATGGCCGGTTGCGCCGCCAGTTGCTCCTCCATCCACTCAAGCGTCGGATCTCCCGGCGCGTACATGAAGCGATGCCGGTAGGAATGAATCACCACGTCGACAAAGTCCGGGTTCTCGAATGACGGGGCGGTGAGCGGATACAGCTCGGCGCCGCGTTTCCAGGTTGGCGACCAGAGGCGCCAGAGCAATTGGCACAGTTCACGCCGATTCTGCGTCAGGCCTTCGACGCCCCGGGCGGTGTGAAAGTAATACTGGTACCACAGGCGATGTTCATCTTCGGGACCCAGCGGTTGGGTCGAGCCAGGAATGTCCTGCACGATATAGCCGTCGCCCGCGACCAGGCAGCGCACGCGTTCGGGCCACAGGGCGGCGACGATGCAGGCGGCGCGGCCTCCCCAGTCATAGCCGCACAGCGCCGCTTGGGGAATGTCGACCGCGTGCATCAGGTCCAGCAGGTCCTGGGCCAACGCCGCCTGTTGCCCGGAGCGGGCGATGGCTGGGTTGTTGAACCGGGTTGGGCCGTAGCCGCGCAAGTACGGCACGATGACTCGATAGCCGCGTTGGGCCAGGACCGGGGCAACTTCATCGAAGGTACGCGGATCATAGGGGAAGCCGTGCAGCAGGATGATCGGGTCGCCGCTGGCAGGGCCGTGTTCTTCGTAGGCGATGCGCAGCAGTGGCGTCACCGCGAAATTGACCTTGGGCGCAGATGTCATGTCGGTCTCCGGCTTCAATCGGTTGGGGTCAGGCGGGCTCCTGGTTCAGGTATTTGGCCCGGTCCGGTGTGAACGTCACGACCATGTTCGTGCTGGAGCAGGTCAGGGTGCGCTCCTGGGTCAGGTCGATGTCGAGGTCTTCGCCGCGCAGGCCCTGCCATTGGGCCAGGTACTTGAGACAACCGAACTTGGCGGTTTTCTTCAGGCTGCGGCTGACTCCGCCTTTCCAACCCAGCACCGGCAGTTCACCGGCCAAACAGCGTTGCGCCAGTTCGGGGAACCTCGCCGCCCGGTCGCGACCGATTTCCCAGCATTTGATAAGGCCCTTGTCCTGTTCGTCCCAGAGTTCTTCGCGGGTCAGCCCTGATCGGGGCTCGGTGGTGATTGAGCGTTTGATATGGGTCATGTCGGGTCCTTGAATCGGGTTTTAGGGCAGCTCCGCTGCACCCTTGCGTGCATCGATCTTAGGAGAGGGATGCGGGGCTGGCAACCTGGCACAGGCATAAGGATGAAATGTGGACGGTCGCCACAAAAGGAACATTTCCACTACTAGTCCGAGCGCAGCTCACGGCTGCCAATGATTTTTCTCTCCACTCAACTTGCGATCCAGGAAGGTCGCCGCGCTGATCAGCGCCAAATGGCTCAACGCCTGGGGAAGATTGCCGAGGTGATAACCGTGGCTGTCGAATTCCTCGGCATACAATCCCAGCGGATTGGCGTAGCGCAGCAACTGCTCGAATTCCAGTTGGGCTTTTTCCACGCGGCCAGCGCGGGCCAGGCATTCGACGTACCAGAACGAGCAAGCGACGAATGAACCTTCGGTGCCAATGAGGCCGTCGATAGGGTCGTCGTCGGTGCGGTAGCGATAGACCATACCGTCGCGCACCAGGTCCTTTTCGATGGCGTCCAGCGTCGACAACCAGCGCGGGTCGCGGGCACTGACGAAGCGCACCAGCGGCATCAACAGCATCGAGCCGTCGAGGGCGGTGCTGCCCAGGCGCTGGACGAAATGCTGATGCTCGTCGTTCCAGAAGTTCGTCCAGATGTCTTCGTAGATGGCCTGGCGCGTCTCATCCCAGCGGGCGAACGGGGCGGGCAGGGAGCGTTTGCTTGCCAGGCGAATGGCGCGGTCCACGGCGACCCAGCACATCAGCCGCGAATGCAAAAAATGCTGCTCCTCGCCGCGCATTTCCCAGATGCCGACATCCTTGTCCTGCCAGATCGTGCACACCTGGTCCACCACATCGACCGTGTGTTTCCAGCCCTGATGGGAAATGGCTTCGCCGTATTTGTTGACCAGGTACACCGCGTCCATCAACTCACCGAAGATGTCCAACTGCACTTGCTCGTACGCCAGGTTGCCGATGCGCACCGGCCGCGCGTTGCCGTAGCCGCTCAGGTGTGTCAGTTCGGTTTCGGGCAGCTCAAGCCGACCGTCCAGGCCGTAGAGGATGTTGAGTTTGGTCGGTTGATCGCGGCAGTCGCTGACCCGGCCACGCAGCCAGCGCATGTAGGCGTTGGCTTCATCGACAAAGCCCAGGCGCATGAATGCGTAGACGGTGAACGAGGCGTCGCGGATCCAGGTGTAGCGATAATCCCAATTGCGCTCGCCGCCGCGTGTTTCCGGCAGGCCGAAGGTGGCGGCGGCGAGGATGGCGCCTTGTTTACGTGACGTCAGCAGTTTCAGCGCCAGCGCGGAGCGGTTGACCATTTCTCGCCAGCGACCGCGGTAGTTGGATTGGCTGATCCAGCCACGCCAGAACGCTAGGGTTCGCTCCAGGCACAGCGTGCTGGTGTCATCCACCAGGCGCGTGTCGTCGATGCCTCCGAGAAGAAACTCCGCCGTCTGGCCTTGCGCCAGGGTGAACTCGGCCACCGCCGCCTGGCCGTCCAGCGTCATGTGCTGGTCGGCGCACAGGCGCAGGCTCGGTTGTTGCGCGGCCTCGAAGATGACGTGGTCGCCGTCCTGGCGCGCCGTGGTCGCGGCACGGGAATAGTCATGGCGCACCGCGCAACGCATGCGAAATGTCGCACTGCCGACCGTCATGCGCACCCGCCGCATCAGCACAGGCAGGTCATCCTCGCTGTCGCCGATGGGCAGCAGGTCGGTAATCTCCACCACAACGCCGTCGCTTAGCCAGCGGGTCTGCAGGACGTTAGTGTCGGGTAGGTAGATTTGCTGGCGACGGGCATCCGGCAAGTCCGGCGCGAGTTGGAAGATACCGGCCTCGGCGGTGTCCAGCAGCGAACAGAAGATCGACGGGCTGTCGAATTCCGGCCAGCAGAAAAAATCTACGCTGCCACGATCGTTGACCAGCGCAGCAGTGCGCATGTCGCCAATGATCCCGTGGTTCTCGATGGGGCTTTGCGGTTCGTCATGATCAGCCATTGCCGCGGAACCCCGGATAGAGGCTCATTCCGCCATCGATGAACAGCGTGGTGCCCACGATATAGTCGGACAAATCCGACGCCAGCCAGGCCACCGCGTTGGCGACATCTTCCACATCGCCGACCCGACCGTAGGGGATGAGCTCCAGGATTTTCTGCTCATTGTCGCCCTCCATGGCCTCCCGGTTGATCGCCGTGCGAATGGCGCCGGGGGCGATGCTGTTTATGCGGATGCGCTGGTAACTGGTTTCCTGGGCCAGGGTCTGCATGAGCTGGTCGATGCCGCCCTTGGATGCTGCGTAGTTGACGTGGCCGGCCCAGGGAATGCGCTGGTGCACCGAACTCATATGGATGATCTTGCCAGCGGCGCGGGACACGCCTTGGCGAATGCCCTGGCGGTTGAAGATTCGCAGGGCGGCGCGGGCGCAGAGGAACTGGCCGGTGAGATTGACGCCGATGACGGTGTTCCAGTCGTCCAGGCTCATGTCGACGGCGGCAGCGTCTTTTTGCAGGCCGGAGTTGGCGACCAGGATGTCCAGCGTACCGAAGGCGTCGAGGGCCTGGGCGAACAAGCGTTCAACGTCCTGCTCCTTCGACACGTCGGCGCCGATGGCGATGGCGCGGCCGCCACTGTCGTTGATCTCGCGGGCCAGCTCTTCGGCCGGGCCGGCGCTGGAATGGTAGTTGAGGACCACGGCGGCACCGGCCGCCGCCAGCGCCTTTGCCGAGCCAGCGCCAATGCCGGAGCTGGCGCCGGTCACCAAGGCTACTTGTCGGGCGAGGGAAATCTGCATGGGGTAGCACCTTGAACTGAGGGCCTTACTTGCTGACTGGCGCCACGTGCCGAGAGTTCATTTGTGGGAAACAGTCTTCACATTTCACCCACAGTTTTGCGCTTTCCCCGGCCCGGTCGTTTATGGCAAGTTGCAGGCCCTTGTTGAGGCTGCGTCCCATGGCAAACCCCTATCGTGAATTGTTCACTGCCCCCGGCAGCGGCGGCTTCGTGCTGGCGGGGATGATCGCGCGCATGCCCATATCAATGACCGGCATCGGCCTGATCACCATGCTTGCGCAACTCAAGGGCGGCTATGGATTGGCCGGCGCGGTGGCGGCGACGTTTGCCTTGGCGACCGCGTTCTGCGCGCCCCAGGTGTCGCGGCTGGTGGACCGTTTCGGCCAGGGGCGGGTGTTGCCGGTGTCAGCGTTGCTGGGCGGCGGGGCGTTGTTGATGCTGTTGTTGTGCACGCGATTGCAGGCGCCCCATTGGACGCTGTTCCTGTTCGCCGCGCTGGCCGGTTGCATGCCGAGTATGTCGGCGATGGTGCGGGCGCGCTGGACCGAGGTGTATCGCGGCCAGCCGCAATTGCGCACCGCTTATGCGCTGGAGTCGGTGCTGGACGAGGTCTGCTTCATCGTCGGGCCGCCGTTGTCGGTGGGTTTGTGCGTGGTGGCGTTTCCCGAGGCGGGGCCGCTGGCCTCGGTGTTGCTGCTGGCGATCGGCGTCACGGCGTTTGTCCTGCAGCGTGGCACCGAGCCGCCGGTGCATCCGCACCAGGCGCATCATCAGGGCTCGATCATTGGTTCAGTCGATGTGCTTTTGCTGCTGTCGTTGATGGTCGCCATGGGTGTCATCGTCGGGGTGGTGGACGTGGTCAGCGTCGCGTTCGCCCAGCAGCAGGGGCAGCCCGCGGCGGCGAGCATCGTGCTGTCGGTCTATGCGATCGGTTCGTGCCTGGCCGGGCTGGCGTTCGGCGCGCTGCGCTCGAAACTGCCATTGCCGCGGCTGTTCCTGTATGGCGGCGTAGCGACGGCAGTCACCACGCTGCCGTTGCTGTTGGCGAGCAATATCCTCGGCTTGTCCCTGGCCGTGTTCGTCGCCGGGTTGTTCTTCGCGCCGACGCTGATCGTCGCCATGGCCCTGGTGGAGCGTATCGTGCCGCCGGCCCGGCTGACCGAAGGCCTGACCTGGCTGGTGACCGGCCTGAGCATCGGCGTGGCGATCGGCGCGGCCGGTTCGGGGTGGCTGGTGGATACGTTTGGCGCACGCAGTGGGTTCTGGCTGGCGATTGCGGCCGGGGCGGTGGTGCTGGGAGCGGCGGTGCAGAGTTATCGTCAGCAAAGGTGAGCGACAGGCTTGCCAGGCACCATTCCCGTGGCGAGGGAGCTTGCTCCCGCTGGGACGGTCCGACGCTTCGGGCGAAGCGGCCCCACATTTCTGAACTGGAAAGCGGCGTCTGCTACGCAGCCGAGCGGGAGCAAGCTCCCTCGCCACAAGGGCAGTCTCCTACCGCTACCAACCCCGCCCCGAATTCACCCAGAAATTCACCGACAGCGAGGTGGACACCGACTCCACCTGGTGAAACCAACCCTCCGGCAAAAACAGCAGGTCCCCGGCCTCCAGCGTCACCCGCATGAACGTCACGTTCCGGGCGCTGGGGAAACGCTCGTAGTCCGGCGCGTCCGGGTTGAAGTCACAGCCGTCCAATCCGCCTTGGGGCGCGGTCGACCAGGTGCCCAGGGCCTCGCGGTGATGGGGCGCGGCGAGGGTGAAGGTTTTCTGGCCCCAGACCTGGGCGAACAGGTTGTCGGTGTCGTCGCGGTGCAGCGGCGTGAGGGTGCCCTTGGGGCCGATCCAGATGCGCGGCGGAATGAACAGCGACGGATCGAAATAGGGCGGATATTTGATCAGCTCCATCAACTGCGCCGGCAAGATATTGTTGCCCATGTAGGCCGGTGGTTCGCCGTCGGCGCGCTTGGGCGCCGGGCTGTCGAGGGAGGCGATGAAGTCCGCCATGGAGGTGGAGCGAAAGTCCCGCTCGGTGGAAAAGGTCTTCTTCACATAATCGCCATGGCGGGTGATGCCTTGCAGCTCGGCGAAATGCACCAGGGTTTGTTCCCGGCTGAGCTTGAACAAGGGCCAGTCCTGCAGCGCATCGCTGATGATCACCGGGATGCCATGGGGCAGATAGCGCGCCTGGAAGTCTTGCACCGATAACTCGCTGCGCGGCTGACGCTCGATGGTGCGTTGGATTGGCAGGCTGGCGGTGAGGGTTTCGCTGAAGCGCGATGGGGTCGGGTAGCGCTTGTTCATGTCGACCTTTTCCACCGGCCGATTGCCGTGGCGCGCATGGTCGATGATCTGCGGCAATAACGTCGCCAGGCCCATGTTGCCGCCGATCTTCAGGCGACCGCTGGCGAACAGTTCCTCGACGTTGGCCAAGCCGGCCATGATCCCGAGAAAGTCATTTTCCGCCACTTCGATGGTCACGTCGGGGCTGGCGTGGCGGCCAGCCTGGGTGTGGCTGCTGGCCTTGACCTCGGACCAGAACGCCTGGTGCGGGCCGAACACGAATTGGAAAACGCCTTCGATGCCAACGGCGCCGGCATTGGCGAACAGCTTGCCCAGGATGGTTTGCAGGTCCACGGCGATCACTCTTGCGGGTTTTGGTCTTAGCAGGTAACGAGGGCCTGGATCAGAAATTTAGCCCTCGCCACCCGACCATCGCCTAAGTAAATGACTCTCTGGCCATCAGTCGGGAAAGGCCCCGTACCTGTAAAGTTTGACAGTAGCCAGTAATTCAGGAACGGGATTGAATAACACTTCAATACACAGAGGACGTTCAACCATGACTACTTCAAAATCAACCGGAATAAATAAACTCGATCACTATACTGATTTTTCAGGTCGAAACACCAACGGTTGGGTGTTAGTGCAAAACGCATCCATCAAAGAGGGGCAAAAGGGTAACTATTACTGTGAACTGGTCGCGGTTGGTAAATTTCCCAGATTGGCTCATACAGGAATTTCTTTCGTCTTAGGTAAAAGTTATGAGATGAGCGTTCTGGCTCGAGGAACCTCTGAAACTTATGGGCGTGCGTATCTGGCTATGACTGTCTATGGCGCTGCAGAAGAAGGGAACGAAAACTTTAAAGTAACACCTCATTGGGAGACCTATAAGTTCACGTTTACTATGACGAGTGAGGACGCGGGTGCTGGAGAAATCTGGATCCGTCAAGCACTTGTTGATTTTGGTGATCCAATTGTTGATGTTGATAATATTCATATTCGAGAGCTTTAGCCGTTCTACGTGTTTGTAATTCTTTAACTTGTTTGAGATTAGAGCAGGGAATGGTTTCGCACTATTCTCAGTTCTTTTTCCTTTTGTTGCGACCGGTTCGGCCTGGTGTTTTGTCCTCATTCCCGACCATCGCCCTAGCGCGTCGCGACGATGAACAACCTTGGAAACGGCAGCAGGACCGAGCCATCGTCCAGGGCCGGATAAGCCTGTTCGACGGCCTGGTGGTACTGCTTCAGATAGTCCTCGCGTTGTGCTTCATCCAAGGGTTCGAGAAACGGACGCAGGCCGCTGCCCTTGAACCATTCCACGATTCCCGAGGCACCACCGGCCAGCGGATGGTGGTAGGTGGTGCGCCACACATCGACGCGAGTGCAATGGGGTTTGAGGATCTTGAAATAGGTGGCGGCATCCTCCACCTCGGTCCGAGAATCGGCTGCGCCGGCCAGTTGGCTGGCCCAGGGGCCGCTGGCAGCGATGTCTCGCATCAAGCGATGGGACGGCTGGTGCAGGGTGTCGGGCATCTGGATCGCCAGGCTGCCACCTGGCTTGAGCTTGTCCACCAGCGATGGCAGCAGGGTGGCGTGGTCCGGCAGCCATTGCAGCACGGCGTTGGCGAAGATCACGTCGAAGGGGCCGTTTTCGTTCCAGCGGCCGATGTCGGCCGTGTCGAATGACACGTTGGGCAAGCGCTTGCGGGCGGCTTCGACCATATCGGCGGAACTGTCGAGGCCACGCACCGTTGCGCCGGGAAAATGGTCCACCAACAATTCGGTGGAGTTGCCGGGGCCGCAGCCCAGGTCGATCACCTGGCGCGCCTGCATTTGCGGGATCGCTGCCAGCAGATCGCGGGACGGGCGGGTGCGTTCCTGTTCGAAAGCAACATATTGTTGGGCGGACCAGCTCATTGTGTTCTCCTTGGGCAGACCAAAGCCATGGGGCGGACATTATAAGCCGCATCCGGACGTGGGGCCGGTGACTAATTTTCCACGGCCCGGCCTCGTTATTCTTTTTATACAAACGATCGGAGAAAACCGCAGTGACCCAACTGACCCTGCTGTGCCTGCCATATTCAGGCGCCAGTGCGATGGTTTACAGCCGCTGGCGGCGCAAGGTGCCACAGTGGCTGACGGTGCAACCGGTGGAATTGCCGGGGCGCGGGGCGCGTTTTGCCGAGCCGCTGCACACCGACATGGGGCCATTGGCGAAGCAACTGGCACGGGAGCTGTACCCGACGCTCCGGGCTCCTTACGCCCTGTTCGGCCACAGCCTGGGGGCTTTGCTGGCCTGCGAGCTCGCCCATGCCCTGCGCGAGCTGGGTTGCCCGGAACCGGTGGCGCTGTTTGCCTCGGGCACTGCGGCGCCGACGATGCGCGCCGATTACGATCGCGGCTTCGCCGAGCCGAAAACCGATGCGGAACTGATCGACCAGTTGCGCACCCTCAATGGCACCAGCGAAGAGGTGTTGGCCAACGAAGAACTGATGGCCCTGACCTTGCCCGTGCTGCGGGCGGATTTCCTGCTCTGCGGGCGCTACCAACCCAAGCTCCGATCACCGCTGAACTGCCCCGTGCATGTGCTCGGCGGCGCGGCCGACAAGGCCACCACGGAACAACTGATTGGCTGGAGCAGGGAAACCTGCGGCAGTTTCTCCGTGGACATGCTCGCGGGCGGGCATTTCTTTATCCATGAACACGAAGCCCGGGTGCTGCGGCTGATCAAGGATCAGTTGAGCATGCATCATCGCCGGCATGGCCTGGCGATCAGTGCTTGAGCTGATTTCCAGGCTTGCCGCAAGACAATCCCTTGCGGGGAGCGACCGATTTCAGCCGTGGAATACCAGGAACAACAGCACGATATTCACGACCAGCGACACCAGCGCCAACGTTCGCCAGACCTTCAGCGGTTCTCTCTCCAGCAGGGGCCGGGGCCTTACGCTCAAGCTGCGGCGCTCGCCCTGTTCCAGCAACAGCAACCATTCCTCGGCGGTTTCAAAGCGCTGGCCCGGGTCCGCCGCGACGGCACGTTCGAGGCTTTGGCCAAGCCATTCGGCCAGGTCCGGTCGATAGCGGCTGGCGCTGACCGGCACACCAAAGCGCGGGCGTTGGAAGGCTTCGACTTCACCGTAGGGATAGTGCCCGGTCAGCAGGAAATACAAGGTCACGCCGACCGAGTACAAATCCTGTTGAGCAGTCGGCGCGGCACCGCCGAAGGCTTCCGGGGCAATGTAGCTGGGCGTGCCAGGCAGAACGTTGGCCTGGTCCTCGGACAAGCCTGGGCAATACGCCAGGCCAAAATCCAATAGGCGAAGTTCGCCGTCGTCGCCCAGGTGCAGGTTTTCCGGCTTGATGTCGCGGTGGTAGATCTGCCGTCGATGCAACAGGCCCACCGCCCGCACCAGCCGTTGTGCGAGGTCCTGCCATTGCGCCAGGGGCAGCGTGCCGGTCCGGTCGAACATCTCGGCCAGGGTCATGCCCGAATATTCGCGCATCACGTAGTACAGATGCTGGCGCTGGGGCACGCCATGCACTTCGGGAAATTGCCTGCCGGCGACTCGCTTGAGAAACCATTCTTCCGACAACAAGGCCTGCCCAGCCCGGGAATCGTCCCGCAGCTGTGCAGGCAAGGTTTTCAGCAGCCAGGGTTGGCCCTGGCCGTCGTGGACCCGGTAAAGCAACGATTGCTGGCTCTGGCCGAGCAAACCTTCGATCTGCCAACCCTCGAAGGCTTGGCCGGGTTTCAGCGTCGGCGGCAACGGCCACTGCTGGAGCTGGATCAACGCATCGCCGATGCTGGCTTCGCCCAAGGCATCGACGCGCACCAGCAACGCACTGGCGTTGTCCTGGCTGCCGGCCAGGTGGGCGGCGTTCACCAGTGTCTGGGCCGCGAGTTCGAGGTCTGGCTGGTCACGTAGAATGCCGGCGATGGCGGTGTCGCCGAGTACTGCCCACACGCCGTCACTGAGCAGCACGAAGGTCTCGTCCTCGCGCAGTTCCCCGTCGAGGAAATCCAGGATCAGGTGTTGATCCAGCCCCAGCGCGCGCTTGAGCACATGTTGCATGCCCTGTTGTTCCCAGACGTGATCTTCGCTGATCCGTTGCAGATGATCGGCTTGCCAACGGTAGACCCGGCAATCACCGACATGGGCCAGGGTGAAGCGCCGGCCCCGCAGCACCAGCGCGCTGACGGTGGTGAGCAGCGGTTGCCCGCCACCGTTGGCTTGCAACCAGCGGTTCTGTGCCAGTAACAGCCGGTCCAGCGCCTGGGCCACGCCCCAGGTTTGCGGCGTGGAGTAGTAATCCAAGGCCAGCGCTTGCAAGGTCGAGCGGGCGGCCAATCCGCCATCGGCGCATTGGCTCACGCCGTCGGCGATGGCGAACAGATAACCCTTGCTGGCGGCCAAGGCCGGGGCGGGGGTGACCAGGCGCAGGGCGTCCTGGTTTTCTTCCCGGGGGCCGATGGCGCTGGCCTCGGCGAAGCTCAATTGCAGGCTCATGGTGGGCTGTTATACCCGAGCAGCGGTGACGGCGGCCGAACCCCAAGTGGTTCTCCAGCGACGCTTGACGCCATGCAGGCCGAACCAGGCCAGGACACCGAGGCTGGCGAACAACCACAACGCCAGTTGATAGCTGCCGGTGCTCTGCTTGATCGCACCCATGCCCGCCGCCAGGGCGAAGCCGCCGATGCCGCCGGCCATGCCGATCAAACCAGTCATCACGCCGATTTCGCGACGGAAACGTTGTGGCACCAGTTGGAATACCGCACCGTTGCCTGCACCCAGGCCGAGCATGGTGCACACGAAAAGTGCCAGCGCCGCGTAGGAACTCGGCAGGTTGAAACCCACGGCAGCGATGCAGATAGCCGCCACGGTGTACATGCCCAGCAGGGTGCGGATGCCGCCGAAACGGTCTGCCAAGGCGCCGCCCAGTGGGCGCATCAGGCTGCCACCGAAGACGCAGGCGGCGGTGTAGTAGCCGGCGGTGACCGGGCTCAGGCCGTATTGGTCGTTGAAGTAGCCGGGCAGGGCGCTGGCCAGGCCGATGAAGCCGCCGAAGGTCACGCTGTAGAAAAACATGAACCACCAGCTGTCGCGATCGCCCAGGGCCTTGAGGTAGTCGGCCATGGATTTGGCCTTGGGGCGCTCGGGGGCGTTCTTGGCCATCAAGCTGAAGGCGATCAGGGTCAGGATCAGCGGGATGAGCGCGAAGCCGAACACGTTGGTCCAGCCGAACGACACCGCGAGGATCGGCGCGGCCAGGGCGGCGAACACGGTGCCCGAGTTACCGGCCCCGGCGATGCCCATGGCCTTGCCCTGATGTTGCGGCGGGTACCACTGGGACGCCAATGGCAGCGCCACGGCGAACGAGGCCCCGGCCATGCCCAGGAACAGCCCCAACAGCAGCGCTTGTTCATAACTGTGGATGCCGAGTTTCCAGGCACAGAACAAGGCACCGATCACGATGACTTGGCCGATCATGCCGGCGGTCTTGGGTGACAGGCGGTCGGCCAGCAACCCCATGAACAGGCGCAACACCGCGCCGGCCAGAATGGGCGTCGCCACCATCAAGCCACGTTGTTGGGTGCTCAAATGCAAATCGGCGGAGATTTGCACCGCCATCGGGCCGAGCAGGTACCAGACCATGAAACTCAGGTCGAAATAGAGGAAGGCTGCGAACAGTGTCGGGGTATGGCCGGATTTCCAGAAGCTTGAATTCATCGCGCACCTCAGCTGTAAAAGTCTCGAGAAATGAGTCAGTGCTTTGAGCAGTGCGCCGCCTGTGGTCGCACCACCGGTCCCGCAGGACCAAAACAAAAAAACGCCGCAACCCGGATTGCTGGAGGGCAATGGGGTATGCGACGTCTTTGTCGTAGGTGGGGCAACCGCCGTTGGTTACCTGTGGGGTGGGTTAAGCGAGATCTGTGCCAACCTGATAATTCGGGGCGAGCCCTTCGCGAGCGGGCTCGCTCCCACAGTGGATTTGTGGCGTTCATAAATATGAAGTCCACTCCGGACTTCCTGTGGGAGCGAGCTTGCTCGCGAAGACGGTGGGTCAGTCGATATCGATGTTGAACGTTAGATCGCCATCGCGAGCAAGCTCGCTCCCACAGTTGATTTGTGGTGCGACAAATATGAAGTCTACCCCGGGACTTCCTGTGGGAGCGAGCTTGCTCGCGATGACGGTGGGTCAGTCGATATCGATGTTGAACATTAGATCGCAATCGCGAGCAAGCTCGCTCCCACAGTTGATTTGTGGTGCGACAAATATGAAGTCCAGCCCGGGGCTCCCTGTGGAGCGAGCCTGCTCGCGATGGCGGCAGGCCCTGCGCTACAAGGCTTTCAGCCCAGCAGCTCATTCATGGCAATGATCTGCTCCGCCACCTGGATCAGCTTCTGCTGGCGGCTCATGGCCTGGCGGCGCATCAGGGTGTAGGCCTGTTCCTCGTTGCACTCCTTCATCTTCATGAGCATGCCCTTGGCCAGTTCGATGCGCTTGCGTTCGGCCAGTTGCTGGTCCCGGGCCAGGAGTTGGGCGCGCAGGGCCTGGTCGCTTTCGAAGCGGGCCATGGCGACGTCGAGGATCGGTTGCAGGCGCGCGGCATGGATGCCTTCGACGATGTAGGCGCTGACGCCCGACTTGATCGCCTGGCGCATTACATCCGGGTCGTGCTCGTCGGTGAACATGACGATCGGTCGCGGCTGGTCACGACTGACCAGCACCACTTGCTCCATCACATCGCGTCCGGGTGACTCGGTATCGATCAGGATCACGTCCGGACGCACTGTTTCGACGCGCGCCGGCAGGTCGATGGTCAGGCCGGATTCGTCGATCACTTCGAAACCGGCTTCAATCAGGGCGGCTTTCAGGCGACCGACTTTTTTCGCGGTGTCGTTGATCAGCAGGATACGCAGCATGGTCGTGGCTCCTGTCAGCGGCTGGCGAGAAGGGGAGCCGCATCGCTCAAGGCGTGCAGTTTGAAGCTGCGGGCGTACCCGGCCGGATCAGTGCCGTCCCAGGTGGTGCCGTCGATCAGTTGGCTGCTGCGCATGTCCTGGCCTGGGGAGATTACGCCCAGCGCCGCGGCGGCTTCACGGTACAACTTGAGCTGCTGGACCTGGCGCGCGACGGCCAGGTAGTCCGGGTCTTCACGCAGCAGGCCCCAGCGACGGAACTGGGTCATGAACCACATGCCATCGGATAAGTATGGCAGGTTCACCTCGCCGCCTCCGTGGAAGCGCATGGCATGGGGGTCCTGCCAACTGTTGCCCAAGCCGTCGGCATAGATGCCCAGCAGGCGCGGCTCGATGCAGTCCAGCGGCGCGTCGAGGTATTCGGGTGCGCTCAACAGTTGTGCGGTGCTGCGACGGTTTTCAGTGCTTTGCTCGATGAAGCGGCTGGCTTCCAGGATCGCCATTACCAGCGCCCGGGCGGTATTGGGGTATTGCTCGACGAACGCGCGGGTGCAGCCGAGGACCTTTTCCGGGTGGTCGGGCCAGATGGTCTGGGTGGTCGCCAGGGTAAAACCAAGGTTTTGCTTTACCGCACTGGCGCACCAGGGCTCGCCCACGCAAAAACCGTCGATGCGCCCGGCTTGCAGGTGGGTGACCATCTGCGGCGGCGGCACCACGACGCTGTCGACATCCGATAGCGGATGGATGCCCTGGGCCGCGAGCCAGTAATAGAGCCACATGGCATGGGTGCCGGTGGGGAAGGTCTGGGCGAAGGTCAGTTTCGGGCGAGTTTGGTGCACGTGCCGTTCCAGTGCTTCAGGACTGGTCACGCCTTGGGCCTGGAGGCCGTGGGAGAGGTTGATGCTCTGGCCGTTCTGGTTCAACCCCATCAGCACGGCCATGTCCGTCGGTGCGACGCCGCCAATGCCCAGATGCACTGCGTAGATCAAGCCATAGAGGCTGTGGGCGGCATCGATTTCACCGCTGACCAGCTTGTCCCGCAGGTTGGCCCAGGATGCCTGGCGCTTGAGATTCAGGGTCAGGCCGTAGGGTTGGGCGAAGCCTTGGGTGGCGGCCACCACCACCGGGGCGCAGTCGCTCAAGGCCATGAAGCCGAGGTTGATCGCGCTCTTTTCTGGGGCATCGCTGCCATTGACCCAGGCCAGGGGCGTGGCTGGAACTTCATTCATCGATATCACCTTCCACATGAAAAGGCGCCGTGTCCTGGCCAGGAGAGGCCGGACGCCGACGCCGTTGTCCTTTGAAACAGTGCGGCACTCATTCCGTCGTTGGCATGGGGCGCTGATGGCCAAAAAGGTGCAAGGCATATGCCAGCGCTGTGGTTTTGTGCGAGCGCCTCGCTTGCGACACCGTTGCGCGGCTATAATCGCCGCCTCATTTCGTCGCCCGAGTCAAAGCCGCCCATGTACACCCTGGCCCGTGAACTGCTGTTCAAATTCTCCCCGGAAACCTCCCATGACCTGTCCCTGGACTTGATCGGCGCGGGCGGGCGCTTGGGCCTTAACGGTCTGCTGTGCAAGGCCCCGGCGAAACTGCCGGTGACGGTCATGGGGCTGGAGTTTCCCAACCCGGTCGGGCTGGCGGCGGGTCTGGACAAGAATGGCGCGGCCATCGACGGCTTCGCGCAATTGGGTTTCGGCTTCGTGGAAATCGGCACCGTGACGCCGCGGCCGCAGCCGGGCAACCCCAAGCCACGACTGTTCCGTCTGCCCCAGGCCGAGGCGATCATCAATCGCATGGGCTTCAACAACCTGGGCGTCGATCACCTGCTGGCCCGTGTCGCGGCGGCCAGGTACAAGGGTGTGCTGGGCATCAACATCGGCAAGAACTTCGACACCCCGGTGGAGCGTGCCGTCGACGATTACCTGATCTGCCTGGACAAGGTCTACGCCCACGCCAGCTATATCACCGTGAACGTCAGTTCCCCGAACACCCCGGGGCTGCGCAGCCTGCAGTTCGGTGATTCGCTCAAGCAACTGCTGGCCGACCTGGCCCGGCGCCGTGCGGAGCTGGCGGTCACCCATGGCCGACATGTGCCGCTGGCGATCAAGATTGCCCCGGACATGAGCGACGAGGAAACCGTCCAGGTAGCCCAGGCGCTGATCGAGACTGGCATGGACGCGGTGATCGCCACCAACACCACGCTGGGCCGTGAAGGTGTCGAAGGGTTGGAGCATGGCGACGAGGCGGGCGGCTTGTCTGGCGCGCCGGTGCGCGACAAGAGTACCCATACCGTGAAAGTCCTCGCGGGGGAGCTGGCGGGACGCTTGCCGATCATCGCGGCGGGCGGGATTACCGAAGGCCGCCACGCCGCCGAGAAGATCACCGCCGGGGCGAGCCTGGTGCAGGTTTATTCGGGGTTCATCTACAAGGGGCCAGCGTTGATTCGCGAGTCGGTGGATGCGATTGCGGCGTTGGGGTGATTCCTAAGGTTGGTGAGGTCCATTTGTGGCGAGGGGATAAATCCCCTCGCCACAGCAGTGTTTGCAGCTCAAGTCCAAGAAACCCGGGCATTAAAAAGGGCTCCTTGAAGGAGCCCCCTGGGCCGCAGCCCGCCGTCCGGATGGGACGTGCGTGGTTAAATCGGTTTGGATGTCAGATTGTCGAGTTCTTGAGTAATAGGCCCTGTGTCAGCCGACGGCGTGAAGTTCGTTGAGTCTGTGGATACCCGCAGTGCCGGTCATACCGTCCCAGTTGTCGCCGCGTCCTTCCCGCCAGCCATTGATCCAGGCTTGACGTACCGACGGTAGAGTAAAGGGGCAAAGCTCACGGGATTTACCACCAACGCCATATTGGTAACCGCGTAAAAAAGCTCTTTCCAACGGATCACGCTTAAGTCTTCTCATAGGGTGTTGCCCTCACTTGTTGACTGTTGCTTAGCGTCGACCTCTATCGAGGCCGGGGCAGAATCATTCTGCCGTTGGTGGCTCGTTGCCGGCGTGACGAGCCAAGGTGTTGACGCCGTTGCGACGTCAACCTGTGGTGAGTTCTAACCAAAGCGTCACACGGATGGAATGATCGTTTTGTCATAAGCACGTAACAATAAAGATGTTAGTGCGATAAGTAACACGATGTTCGACGCCCGCTTTTGAGCAAGACCCCTGTATGATCAGCCCTGCGCTGAAAGGCGGTCGCCGGAAACGAATGAGAATGTCCCCCTGTTGCACTCGGGTACTAATCGACGAAAGGGACAACTTTTCACAATTTGTTGCACAGAATTTTTTATCTGTCCTCGCATCTAAGCTCTTTGAACCTGAGCGGCGAGGACGGAGCGGCACACTTTCGTGCCACGCGGGTGCTCTTGAGAAAAGCACCTGATTGAACCCGGCCCGGCAATGCGTTGCCCGTCCCACTTAGCCAAAGGCTCTGGAAATCCCATGTCTGACCGTTTTGAACTCTTCCTCACTTGCCCCAAGGGCCTCGAAGGCCTGCTTCTTGAGGAAGCCGTCGGGCTTGGCCTTGAAGAGGCGCGCGAGCACACCTCGGCCGTGCGCGGCAACGCTGACATGGAGACGGCCTATCGGCTCTGCCTCTGGTCCCGCCTGGCCAACCGCGTGTTGCTGGTGCTCAAGCGCTTCCCGATGAAGGATGCCGAAGACCTTTACCACGGTGTGCTGGATGTCGACTGGCAAGACCACATGCTCGCCGACGGCACCCTGGCGGTGGAGTTCAGCGGCCACGGCTCGGGCATCGACAACACCCATTTCGGCGCCTTGAAGGTCAAGGACGCCATTGTCGACAAACTGCGTACCCCGTCGGGCGAGCGCCCGTCCATCGACAAGCTCAACCCGGACCTGCGCATCCACCTGCGCCTGGACCGCGGCGAAGCGATCCTCTCCCTGGACCTTTCCGGCCACAGCCTGCACCAGCGCGGTTATCGCCTGCAGCAAGGCGCCGCGCCGCTGAAGGAAAACCTCGCCGCCGCGATCCTGATCCGCGCCGGTTGGCCGCGCATTGCCGCCGAAGGCGGGGCGCTGGCCGACCCGATGTGCGGCGTCGGCACGTTCCTGGTGGAAGCCGGCATGATCGCCGCCGACATGGCGCCGAACCTGCGTCGCCAGCAATGGGGCTTTACCGCCTGGCTCGGCCATGTGCCGGCGTTGTGGAAGAAGCTTCATGAAGAAGCCTCTGAACGCGCCGCTGCCGGGCTGGCCAAGCCGCCGTTGTGGATTCGCGGCTACGAGGCCGATCCACGGCTGATCCAGCCGGGTCGCAACAACGTCGAGCGCGCGGGCCTGAGCGAGTGGATCAAGATCTACCAGGGCGAAGTCGCCACCTTCGAGCCGCGCCCGGACCAGAACCAGAAAGGCCTGGTGATCTGCAACCCGCCGTATGGCGAGCGCCTGGGCGATGAAGCCAGCCTGCTTTATCTCTATCAGAACCTCGGCGAACGCCTGCGCCAGGCCTGCCTGAACTGGGAGGCCGCGGTGTTCACCGGCGCGCCGGACCTGGGCAAGCGCATGGGCATTCGCAGCCACAAGCAGTATTCGTTCTGGAACGGCGCCTTGCCCTGCAAGCTGCTGTTGATCAAGGTGCTGCCGGATCAGTTCGTCACCGGCGAGCGCCGCACCCCGGAACAGCGCCAGGCCGAGCGTGAGCAATCCGCCTACGACCAGACCCCGGATGTCCCGCAGGAGCGTCAGTACAACAAGAACGGCAACCCGATCAAGCCAGCGCCGGCACCGGCCCCCGTGGTCGAGCAGGCGCGCCTGAGCGAAGGCGGGCAGATGTTCGCCAATCGCCTGCAGAAAAACCTCAAGCTGCTGAGCAAGTGGGCCAAGCGTGAAGGCGTGGACTGCTATCGCGTCTACGATGCCGACATGCCGGAATACTCGATGGCCATCGACCTGTACCACGATTGGGTTCACGTGCAGGAGTACGTCGCGCCGAAGTCCATCGATCCGGAAAAGGCCTCGGCCCGCTTGTTCGATGCGCTGGCGGCGATCCCCCAGGCCTTGAACGTCGACAAGAGCCGCGTCATCATCAAGCGCCGCGAGCGCCAGAGCGGCACCAAGCAGTACGAGCGCCAGAGTGCCCAAGGCAAGTTCACCGAAGTCAACGAAGGCGGCGTGAAGCTGCTCGTCAACCTCACGGATTACCTCGACACCGGGCTGTTTCTCGATCACCGGCCCATGCGTCTGCGAATCCAGAAAGAAGCGGCCGGCAAGCGCTTCCTCAACCTGTTCTGCTACACCGCGACCGCCAGCGTCCACGCTGCCAAGGGCGGTGCCCGCAGCACTACCAGCGTCGATTTGTCGAAAACCTACCTGGATTGGGCGCGGCGCAACCTGTCGCTCAATGGCTTTTCCGACAAGAACCGCCTGGAGCAGGGTGACGTGATGGCGTGGCTGGAAGCCAGCCGTGACGAATACGAGCTGATCTTCATCGATCCGCCGACCTTCTCCAACTCCAAGCGCATGGAAGGCGTGTTCGACGTGCAGCGCGATCACGTCCAGTTGCTGGACCTGGCCATGGCGCGCCTGGCGCCGGGCGGCGTGTTGTATTTCTCCAACAACTTCCGCAAGTTCCAACTCGAAGAGAACTTGGCCGAGCGTTACGCGGTGGAGGAAATCACCGCGAAGACCATCGATCCGGATTTCGCCCGAAACAGCAAGATTCACCGCGCATGGAAAATCACGGCACGCTGATCTCGTTGATTGGATCCACCCAAGCCTTGAAATTCAAGGCTTCCGGGTGTTTTTGGGGCTGGCTAAAATAGTGGCAAATAGCTATAACTTAGCTGTGATCGGGGCGGTTCAAAATGCCTGGTCCTTTTCTGAGTTATGGGTATGGCATTACATCCGGTGCGTCCCAGGATCCTGGGTTTTATCAGCGAAGATGTTTCAGCGTGGCTGGTGGCTTCACTGGTCCTGGTGGCGGGGGGCTTGCTGACCGGCTTGTTGGCCTGGGGCACGTTGAATCTGTTCAATCAGCAACTGCGCCAACGTTTCGCGCTGCAAGTCGACGAGCGCTACAGCCGCATCGAAGAGCGCTTCCAGGACCAGGTCCAACGCCTCGACAGCCTGAGGCGTTTCTTCGCCAACTCCGATGGGGTTTCCAACACCGAATTCCATGGCTACACCGAAGCCATGCTGCGCCATACCCGGGCCTTCGCCTGGGCGCCCCGGGTGCTTCGGGACGAGCGGCAGGCATTCGAGCACCAGGCGCGCGCCGAAGTCTCCGGTACGTTTACCATTCGTGAGCCGGACGAGGCGGGCCTGCTGCGCGAGGCCCCCGAGCGGGACGAATACGTACCGGTGCTGTACGTCCAGGGCCAGCCCTCCTATGGCGCACCGCTGGGCCTGGATCTGCTTTACCAACCCACCCGCCGCGCCACGCTGGAACGGGCCCGCGAACGTAACGCCATGACAGTGTCCAAGCCCCTGGACCTGGTCGGCGTCGATCCGATCTTTTCCAGGGGAATCATGCTGGCCGCGCCAGTGGTGCGGCATTCCGGAAGTGAACTGTTGGGTTTCGTCGTGGCTGCGGTCAGCATGCGCCAACTGATGTCTGATGGCCTGCCGGATTCCGGTCATGACAACTTGTCGATGCGGGTGCTGGACCTGTCCAGCGACGATCATCAAGAAATGCTGTACGAAAGCCCTGACCGCCCGGGCAAAAGCGAGTTGTCGGCGACCCGGCTGTTGCGCCTGGCCGATCGTGACTTCCGGGTTGAGCTGCGACCCAGCCACTTGTTCCTGTCGAGCAATCATTCCAGCGTGATGAGCCTGACGGTGCTGGGCGGGTTACTCAGCCTGATGCTCAGTGTCTTGTTCTACACGCTGGTCAGCCAGCGGCAACGGGCCCTGGCGCTGGTGGAGCAACGGACCCAGGAACTGCGGGCCCGGGAAACGGAATTGCGCGGGACCCATGGCCAGTTGAGGGGCGTGCTCGACGCCGCGACACAGGTTGCGATCATTGCCACGGATTTGCGCGGTGTCATCACCACTTTCAATGCCGGTGCCGAGCAGATGCTCGGTTATCAGAGCTGCGATGTCTTGCAGAGCATGACCCTGGAAAGCCTCCATGTCCCGCGCGAGCTGCAGGAGCGGGCAGCCCAGCTCGCCGCTCGCTTTGGCAAACCGATCCCCACCTGCCACGCCATGTTGCTGGAAGGCGGCGAGCAGGGTGGCCAGCAGGCGCGGGAGTGGACGCTCGTACGCCGCGACGGCAGCTATCTGACGGTGAACATGCTGGCGACTCCGGTGCTGGACGACCAGGGGCTTTGGGTCGGGCACCTGGCGATCTGCATCGACGTCACCGAGCGCAAGCGCGTCCACGAAGCATTGGCCGCCAGGGATCTGTTGTTGAAGAAACTCAGCGCCCATGTTCCCGGCGGCATCTATCAGTTCAAGATGGATTTCAACGGCAGCTTCAGTGTGATCTACGCCAGCGATGGCATCCGCGATATCTACGAACTGGAGCCGGACGTGCTGGTGCGGCACGCCGAAGCGATTTTTTCCCGCATTCATCCCTTGGACAGTGCGCGGGTTCGCGCGTCGATCCGCACCTCGGCCGATACCCTGAGCCCATGGCGCGAAGAGTATCGGGTGCAGTTGCCACTGCGGGGCCTGCGTTGGGTCCGCGGCGAGGCAACGCCCGAGCAACTGCCGGGCGGCGGGGTGCTGTGGCACGGTTATATTTCGGATATTTCCGATCTCAAGCGTGTGGAAGAAGAGCTGCGGGCTCTGTCCGTGACCGACACCCTGACCGGGATTCGCAACCGGCGTTATTTCCAGGAGCGGCTGACCTCGGAGTTGGCCCGGGTCGAGCGCGGCTCCGGGGAAATGGCAGTCATCATGCTCGACATTGATCATTTCAAACGCATCAACGATCAATATGGGCACGCGATGGGCGACCGAGTCTTGCAAGCGGTCTGCGAGCGCATCACCCAGCGACTGCGACGCACCGATGTGTTCTGCCGGCTGGGCGGGGAAGAGTTCGTGGTGTTGTGCCCGGACACCGACGGTGAAAGCGCCTACGCGCTGGCCGTGGGATTGTGGGACGGCCTGCGCGGGGCGCCGATCGAGGAGGTGGGGGTCATCACTGCGAGTTTTGGCGTCGCCAGCCTCCGTCCCGGCGAAGGCGCCGATGCGCTGCTGCTACGAGCTGACTCGGGGGTCTATGCGGCCAAGCAGGCCGGGCGCGATCGGGTCGAGGCGCCGTTGGGATAGTGCCTTTTACGCTAACCACTGTGGGAGCGAGCTTGCTCGCGAAAGCGGTATTTCATTCAGCATCGATGTGTGCTGACCTACCGAATCGCGAGCAAGCTCGCTCCCACACTTGATCTCTGTCGTCCCGGCTCAGAGCACCGAAGCCGCCTGCGGGAGCTTCGGCTGGCGATACAGGTCAAGCAATACCTGGTCCAGCACCGAAGAGGCACCCCATGGCTTCGGATCGTTGAGGATCGCCACGACCGCCCAGGTGTTGCCATTGATGTCGCGGCTGAAGCCGGCGATGGCGCGGACGGTGTTCAGCGTGCCGGTCTTGATGTGGGCTTCGCCGGCCATGGCGGTGGTCTTGAGGCGCTTGCGCATGGTGCCGTCGGTGCCGGCGATGGGCATCGAGCTGACGAACTCCGCCGCATAGGGGCTGTGCCATGCCGCTTGCAGCATCGCCGCCATTTCCCGGGCACTGACCCGTTCAGCGCGGGACAGGCCCGAGCCGTTTTCCATCACCAGGTGCGGCGCGGTAATGCCTTTCTTGGCCAGCCACTGGCGTACGACCCGCTGTGCAGCCTTGGCGTCGTCGCCGTCGGCCTCGTTGCGAAACTGCGCACCGAGGCTGAGGAACAGTTGCTGGGCCATGGTGTTGTTACTGTATTTGTTGATGTCGCGGATGATCTCCGCCAGGTCTGGCGAGAAGGCCCGGGCGAGCAACTTGGCGTTGCCCGGGGTCGCGGCCAGGCGATCGTTGCCCTGGATGCTGCCGCCCAGTTCTTTCCAGATCGCCCGCACGGCACCAGCGGTATAGGTGGCGTGATCGAGCAATGACAGGTAGGTCTGGGAGCTGCATCCATCGCCGAGTTGGCCACTGACGGTGACGGTCATGCTGCCATCGGCGTTCGCCACCGGGTTGTAGCGAACGCCGCCGGCGCACTGCTTGCCATTGGCGGCCTTGACCACGTTTTCGATGCGGATGCTGGCAATCGGCGGCTCGACCGATACCAGCACCCGGCCGCCGTCGTTGCGGGCGACGAAGCGCAGGGCCTTGAGGTTGACCAGCAGCGAGTCGGGCTTGACCAGGAAGGGTTTGTTCTCGTCGTTGCCGTCGTCGTTGAACTCGGGCAATTGTGGCTGGATGAAAAAACTCCGATCCAGCACCAGGTCGCCGGTCACCTGCTGCACGCCGTTGGCCCGCAGGTCGCGCATCAACAGCCAGAGTTTTTCCATGTTCAGCTTGGGATCGCCGCCACCCTTGAGGTACAGGTTGCCGTTGAGGATCCCGCCGCTGAGGGTCCCGTCGGTGTAGAACTCGGTTTTCCACTGGTGGTTCGGCCCGAGCATCTCCAAAGCAGCGTAGGTCGTGACCAATTTCATGGTGGACGCCGGGTTCACGGAGACATCGGCGTTGTACAGCGTCGGGGTGCCAGGGCCATCGAGCGGCACCATGACCAGGGACAGGGCGTTGTCTTGCAGCTTGCTGTTCTTGAGGGCCTTTTGCACATTCGGCGACAGGGCGGTGTTGATGGTGGCGGCGTGGGTGGTGACAGGAAGGGCCAGGGGAAGAAGAAGGCTGGCCAGGAGCAATGGACGCAAAGATTTGATCATGTGAAGTAAAACCCTGCAGGCGAGGGGGAAAAAGACGAGGACATGAAAATGAACGCCCTCAACGGTCATGAAAGTTCGGCATTATGCCCCAAGGCGCAACGGCTTGTGCCGTGCCCAAGCCCGTCGAAGCGGTATTTTTTTACCGGCGGTAGCGCGACATGCCCGATGAGTCGGGCAATCGACGCACCAAACTGGTAAAGTGCCGGCCGTTATTACTTATGAGGATTGTTCCAATGGCGACTAACCGTTCCCAGCGTCTGCGCAAAAAGCTGTGCGTGGATGAATTTCAAGAGCTGGGTTTCGAACTGAACCTGGATTTCAAAGAAGATCTGGCCGATGAGGCTATTGACGCTTTCCTCGACGCTTTCCTGAAAGAAGCCATGGAAGCCAACGGCCTGGGTTATGTCGGCGGTGACGACTACGGCCTGGTTTGCCTGCAGAAGCGTGGCTCGGTGACCGAAGAGCAGCGCGCTGCCGTTGAAGCCTGGCTCAAGGCCCGTCCTGAGCTGACCAGCGTTGAAGTCAGCCCGTTGCTGGACGTGTGGTACCCGGAAAAGCCGATCAACCCGAAGGCTTGATGGTGTAAAAAAAACCGGCGACCTTTACAGGTGCCGGTTTTTTTGTGCCTGCCATTTGTGCGGCGCTTGCCAGGCCGCCTTCGCGAGCAAGCCCGCTCCCACAGAGGTGATATGAACGACACATATCCACTGTGGGAGCGGGCTTGCCCGCGAAGCTTTTAAGTTTCAGGCGTTGCGCCAGTTCAGGATCAGCAACGTCAACACCCCCGCCACAATCCCCCAGAACGCCGAACCGATGGAAAACAGCGTCAGCCCCGACGCCGTGACCATGAAAGTGACCAGCGCCGCCTCCCGTTCCTTCACTTCGCTCATGGCGATGCTCAGCCCATTGATGATCGACCCGAACAGCGCCAGGGCCGCGATGGACAGCACCAGTTCCTTGGGCAATGCCGCGAACAGTGCGGCCAGCGTTGCGCCGAACACTCCGGCAATCCCATAGAAAATCCCGCACCACACGGCGGCCGTGTAGCGCTTGTTGCGATCTTCATGGGCGTGCGGCCCGGTGCAGATCGCTGCGCTGATCGCCGCCAGGTTGATCCCGTGGGAGCCGAACGGCGCCAGCAGCAGCGAGGCGACGCCGGTGCTGGTGATCAACGGCGACGCCGGTACGTTGTAGCCATCGGCGCGTAGCACGGCAATGCCAGGCATGTTCTGCGAGGTCATTGCCACGACGAACAGCGGGATGCCGATGCTGATGGTGGCCGCCAGGGAAAAGTGCGGCGTGGTCCAGACCGGTGTCGCGACTTCCAGGGCGAAACCGCTGAAATCCAAAAGTCCCAACAGGCCCGACAGCGCGGTGCCGACCAGCAGCGCCGCCAGCACCGCGTAACGCGGCGAGAGGCGCTTGACGATCAGGTAGGTGAAGAACATGCCCAGCACCAGGCCGGTGCGGTGCTGGGTGGCGACAAAGATTTCGCTGCCGATCTTGAACAGGATGCCCGCCAGCAACGCCGCCGCCAGCGAGGCCGGAATGCGCTTGACCAGGCGCTCGAAACTGCCGGTCAGGCCGCAGATTGTCACCAACGCCGCGCACGTTATATAGGCACCGATGGCCTCGCCATAACTCACGCCGCCCAGGCTGGTGATCAGCAACGCCGCGCCGGGAGTCGACCAGGCAATGGTAATCGGGGTGCGATAGCGCAGCGAAAGGCCGATGGAGCACACGGCCATGCCGATGGAAATCGCCCAGATCCACGAGGAAATCTGCCCGCTGGTCAGGCCCGCCGCTTGCCCAGCCTGGAACATCAGCACCAGGGAACTGGTGTAGCCCGTCATCATGGCGATGAAGCCGGCGACGATGGCCGAGGGCGATGTATCGGCCAAGGGACGAAGTGGCGCGGTCGTGACTTCGGTCATGGTGGGCGGTGTTCCTTGTTGTAGATTGGCTGGCCTTGATGGGCCACGGGTTTCGTGGTTTAAGCCTAAACTCAACACCGTGGTCGATTGCAATACAGCCATGTCCGCAAAGAGCCGTACAGTCGTGTTGCCATCAGAGGTTGTGTACAATCGCCGTGTTTTTTACGCGATACTTGCCAGCGACCCGCTGTGCCGTATTACAGTCACGGTTAAATCGCCGCAGTTCTCCCGACTCGAGTGCCCATGAACGAACAGTTGCAGCCCCTCAAGAAACAACCGCGAGCAGGCAAAGCCGGCCGCAGCGGAACCCAGGACGATATTGTCTATGCGCACATTTTCGAGGCCATCCTCGAGCAGCGCCTGGCGCCCGGTACCAAATTGAGCGAAGAGGCACTTGGGGAGATTTTCGGGGTGAGCCGCACCATCATTCGCCGTGCGCTGTCACGCCTGGCCCATGAAGGCGTGGTGCTGTTGCGGCCCAATCGCGGCGCGGTCGTCGCCAGCCCGAGTGTCGAAGAGGCACGCCAGGTGTTCTTCGCCCGGCGCATGGTGGAGAAGGCGATCACGGAACTGGCGGTCCAGCACGCCACCGCCGAGCAGCTTGCCGAGCTGCGGCAGATGGTCAGCGACGAGCGCGACAGTTTCTCCCGCGGCGATCGTGGCGCCGGCATCCGCTTGTCGGGCGAGTTCCACTTGAAGCTGGCCGAGGCGGCGAAGAATGCCCCGCTGATCAGCTTCCAGCGCAGCCTGGTATCCCAGACTTCATTGATCATCGCCCAGTATGAAAGCGGCAATCGATCCCACTGTTCCTATGACGAACACACCCAACTGATCGACGCCATCGAGGCCCGCGACGCCAAGCTGGCGGTGGACCTGATGATGCACCACATGGACCACATCGACAGCAAACTCAACCTCGACGAGGAAAGCGCGTCGGATGACTTGCACGCGGTGTTCTCGCATCTGTTGCAGAGCAAGAAGCCGGGGCGTACGCCTGCCAAGCTCTGAGGGTTGAATCAGTCATACCGCCAATCGCGAGCAAGCTCGCTCCCACAGGGTTAGTGTGAACAACACATATCCCCTGTGGGAGCGAGCTTGCTTGCGATGGCGATCCAACATGCGCTGAAGTTTTATCGCTGGTGAACCAACCTCCCAGCCGCATAAGTCTGCGCGACCGTCCGGTCATCCCCCAGCGTCATCAACACGAACAACCGCTCGGCAATGTCCTTGGCCTGCTTGAGGCGATAGCTCAACAGCGGCGTCGCGTTGTAGTCCAGCACCAGGAAATCCGCATCGGTTCCTGGCTGCAACGTCCCGATCTTTTCCTCCAGGCGCAAGGCCCGGGCGCCGCCGAGGGTGGCCAGGTACAGCGACTTGAACGGACTCAGCCGCGCGCCTTGCAACTGCATGACCTTGTAGGCTTCGTTCAAGGTGTGCAGCAGCGAAAAACTGGTGCCACCGCCCACGTCCGTGCCCAACCCTACGTTCACCTTGTGCTTCTCCGCCATCGGCAGGTTGAACAGCCCGCTGCCCAGGAACAGGTTCGAGGTCGGGCAGAAGGCAATGGCCGAACCGGTCTGCGCCAGGCGCGCGCACTCGTCGTCGCACAGGTGCACGCCGTGGGCGAACACCGAGCGTTCGCCGAGCAGTTGGTAGTGGTCGTAGACGTCCAGATAACCCTTGCGCTCCGGGAACAGCTCCTTGACCCATTGCACTTCCTGCAGGTTTTCACTGATGTGGGTCTGCATGTACAGGTCCGGGTATTCGCTGAGCAATTGGCCGGCCAGGCTCAGTTGTTCCGGGGTGCTGGTCGGTGCGAAGCGCGGGGTCACGGCGTAGTGCAGGCGGCCCTTGCCGTGCCAGCGCTCGATCAGCGCCTTGCTCTCGGTGTAGCTGGATTCGGCGGTGTCGACCAGATAGTCGGGGGCGTTGCGATCCATCATCACTTTGCCGGCGATCATCCGCAGGTCGAGTTTCTCGGCCACTTCAAAAAACGCGTTCACCGATTGCGGGTGCACGCTGCCGAACACCAGGGCGCTGGTGGTGCCGTTGCGCAGCAGTTCCTTGATGAAAATATCCGCCACTGTCTCGGCATGGGCCTTGTCGGCGAATTGGCTTTCGCAGGGGAAGGTGTAGGTGTTGAGCCAATCCAGCAGTTGCTCTCCATACGCGCCGACCATGCCGGTTTGCGGCAGATGGATGTGGGTGTCGATGAAGCCCGGGGTGATCAGCGCGTCCTGGTAATGCGTGATCTCGATGTCCGCCGCCAGGGTCGGCAGCAGGTCGCTGGCGTGGCCGATGGCACTGATCTGGCCGTTTTCCACCACCAGCAGGCCGTCTTCGAAATACTCATGGGACGCCTCGATGCCCACCTCGGCCGGGTCGGCGAGACTGTGGAGCAGGGCGGCGCGGTAGGCTTTGCGTGTCAGGGGCATGGTTTGTCTCGTTAAAAAAGATTAACGCTGGCTGCGGCGCGAAACCGGCAGCAACTTGGCAATCGGTTCGGCGCGTGAGGTGTGCTGGCCGAAATCCGCGTTATAGGTGGCGATGATTTCGCCAGCGATGGAGATGGCGATTTCCACAGGCAACTTGCCTTTGACTTCGCCGATGCCCATCGGGCAACGCATGCGTTGCAGGGTGCCGCTGTCGAAGCCGCGATCCCGCAGGCGGTGTTCGAACTTGACCCGCTTGGTCTTCGAGCCGATCAGGCCGAAGTAGGCAAAGTCGTTGCGCTTGAGGATCGCGGCGCTCAGTTCCAGGTCGATCTGGTGATTGTGGGTCATGACGATGCAGTAGCTGCCGGGGGGCAACTCGTCGACTTCATCCAGCGGGTCTTCGGTGACGATTTTGCGCACGCCTTGGGGCAGGTGTTCGGGAAACTCGGCTTCCCGCGAGTCGATCCAGCGCACCCGGCACGGCAGGCTCGCCAGCAACGGCACCAGGGCGCGGCCGACGTGGCCGGCGCCGAACACGGCGATCTGCGCCTGGACCTGGCCCATGGGTTCGAACAACAGCACGGTCACGCCGCCGCAGCATTGGCCCAGGCTGGCGCCGAGGCTGAAGCGCTCCAGATGGGTGTTCTGCTGGCCGTTGACGAGCATCCGCCGAGCGATCTCCATGGCCTTGTATTCCAAGTGTCCGCCACCAATGGTGTCGAACGCCTGGCTGGCGCTGATGACCATCTTCGAACCGGCGTTGCGCGGGGTGGAGCCGAGCTCCTCGATGATTGTCACCAGCACGCAGGATTCACCGCGGGTCTGCAGGTCGGCGAGGGCGCTGATCCAGTTGTACATATTCACCTCGACATCTCTCTTATCTGTCCGGCCGCTTTCGCGAGCAAGCTCGCTCCCACATTGGATTGCGGTCCCCTGTGGGAGCGAGCTTGCTCGCGATAGCAGCGCCGCGGTCTAAAGCGAAGCCAACTCGGTTTCAGCTTCCCCTACCTGCACCACCCTCAACCCGCGCATCTGCTCACACCCCCACAACACCCGCTCCGGCGTCGCCGGCGCGTCGATCTTCGGTTGATGCTGGTAATCCCCGAGGCTCGCCACGGCGTCCTTGATGGCGCACCACGCGGCGATGCCGAGCATGAACGGCGGCTCGCCGACGGCCTTGGAGTGGAATACCGTGTCTTCGGGGTTCTTGCGGTTTTCCACCAACTTGACCCGCAAATCCAAAGGCATGTCAGCGACGGCGGGGATCTTGTAGCTGGCCGGGCCGTTGGTCATCAGCTTGCCCTTGTCGTTCCACACCAGCTCTTCCATGGTCAGCCAGCCCATGCCCTGGATGAAACCGCCCTCGACCTGGCCGATGTCGATGGCCGGGTTCAGCGAGGCGCCGACGTCGTGGAGGATGTCGGTGCGCAGCATCTTGTACTCGCCGGTGAGGGTGTCGACGATCACTTCGGCACACGCCGCGCCGTAGGCGTAGTAATAGAACGGCCGACCACGGGCCTGGCTGCGGTCGTAGTAGATTTTCGGGGTCTTGTAGAAGCCGGTGCTCGACAGCGAGACCTGGGCGAAATACGCCTGTTGCACCAGCGCCTCGAAGGTCAGGATGTGATCGCGCACCCGCACGTGGCCGTTGTGGAATTCCACGTCTTCTTCACTGACCTTGTACTGCCGCGCGGCGAATTCCACCATGCGCCGCTTGATGGTTTCGGCGGCATTCTGCGCAGCCTTGCCGTTCAGGTCGGCACCGCTCGAGGCCGCGGTCGGCGAGGTGTTCGGCACCTTGTCGGTGTTGGTCGCGGTGATCTGCACACGGTCCATTTCCACCTGGAACACCTCGGCCACTACCTGTGCGACCTTGGTGTTCAAGCCCTGGCCCATTTCCGTGCCGCCATGGTTGAGGTGGATGCTGCCGTCGGTGTACACGTGGATCAACGCGCCGGCCTGGTTGAGGAAGCTGGCGGTGAACGAAATGCCGAACTTCACCGGCGTCAGCGCCAGGCCTTTCTTCAGGATCGGGCTGTTGGCGTTGTAGCGGCGGATCGCTTCGCGGCGCTCGGCGTATTGGCTGCTTTGTTCAAGCTCGGCGGTCATCTCTTCGAGCATGTTGTGCTCGACGGTCTGGTAGTAATGCGTGACGTTGCGCTCGGTCTTGCCGTAATAGTTGGCCTTGCGCACCGCCAGCGGATCGAGCCCCAGGTGGCGGGCGATGGCGTCCATCACTTCTTCGATGGCGACCATGCCTTGGGGGCCGCCGAAACCCCGGTAGGCGGTGTTTGACGCGGTGTTGGTCTTGCAGCGATGGCCGTTGATGGTCGCGTCGCCCAGGTAGTAGGCGTTGTCGGCATGGAACATCGCCCGGTCGACGATCGAGGCCGACAGGTCCGGCGAGCAGCCACAGTTGCCGGCCAATTCAAGAGCGATGCCATGCAGGCGCCCGGTGCTGTCGAAGCCGACGTCATATTCGATGTAGAAGGGGTGGCGCTTGCCGGTCATCAGCATGTCTTCGACCCGGGGCAGGCGCATCTTGGTGGGCTGGCCGGTGAGGTGCGCGATGACCGCGCACAGGCACGCCGGGCTGGCGGCCTGGGTTTCCTTGCCGCCAAAGCCGCCGCCCATGCGGCGCATGTCGACCACGACCTTATTCATCGACACACCGAGCACTTCGGCCACCAGCTTCTGCACTTCGGTGGGGTTCTGGGTCGAGCAGTAGACGATCATGCCGCCGTCTTCAGTCGGCATCACCGAAGAAATCTGGGTTTCCAGGTAAAAGTGCTCCTGGCCGCCGATGTGCAGCGAGCCCTGGATGCGATGCTCGGCACTCGCCAATGCGGTGGTTGAATCACCGCGCTGGTGGGTGTGGCTGTCGAGCACGAAGTGCCGCTTGCGCAGCGCCTCGACCACGTCCAGCACCGGTTCGAGGTCTTCGTATTCGATGATCGCGGCCATGGCCGCCTTGCGTGCGGTCTCAAGGTCCTTGGCCGCGACGGCCAGCACCGGTTGGCCGACGAACTGCACGTCATCGATCGCCAGCAGCGGGTCGCCGGGCAGCAACGGGCCGATGTCCTTCAGGCCGGGAATGTCCTGGTGGGTAATGGCGATGCGCACGCCTTCGAAGGCGTAGCAGGGCGCGGTGTCGATGCGCAGGATTCGCGCGTGGGCGCGGTCCGACAGCCGCGCATAGACGTGCAACTGGTTCGGGAATTCCAGGCGGTCATCGATGTACTGCGCCTCGCCAGACACGTGCTTGGCAGCGCTGTCGTGCTTGACGCTGCGGCCCACGCCGGTCGTCAGGTCGCGGGCGAACAGCTCCGCGAGTTCAGCTTGGCTCTTCTCTACGGCGTGATGATTAGACATAAGCGGTCACCCGAGTCTCGATGTGCGGGGTTTGCAGTTCGATGAAGTATTTGCGCAGCAGGTTGCGGGCGCTGAGCAGGCGGTATTCCTTGCTGGCGCGGAAGTCCGAGAGCGGCGTGAAGTCCTCTGCCAGGGCGAGACAGGCGCGTTCGACGGTGCTGTTTTTCCATGGCGCACCGATCAAGACGGCTTCGCAATGCTTGGCGCGCTTGGGTGTGGCGGCCATGCCGCCGAAGGCGACGCGAGCGTCCTGGACTACACCGTTTTCGATGCGCAGATTGAATGCCCCACAGACGGCGGAAATGTCATCGTCCAGCCGTTTGGAAACCTTGTAGGCGCGGAACGCCTGCTCGGCGCTGGCCCGGGGCACGATGATTTTTTCGATGAATTCGCTTTCCTGCCGGGCGGTGACCCGGTAATCGAGAAAATAGTCTTCCAGGGCCAGGGAGCGACGGACCTGGCCTTTGCACAGGATAATCTGCGCGCCGAGGGCGATCAGCAGGGGCGGCGAGTCGCCAATCGGCGAGGCGTTGCCGATGTTACCGCCCAGGGTGCCCTGGTTGCGGATCTGCAACGAGGCGAAGCGCTGGAGCAATTCGCCGAAATCCGGGTATTCGGCTTGCAAGGCTTCGTAGCAATCGGAAAGCGGGGTGGCGGCGCCGATTTCCAGGCGATCGTCGAAACGCTCGATGCGCTTGAGTTCGGCGACGTTGCCGACGTAGATCATCACCGGCAGGGTGCGATGAAATTGCGTGACTTCCAGGGCCAGGTCGGTGCCGCCGGCCAGCAGCCGCGCTTGCGGATAGGCGTCGTAGAGATCGGCCAGGTCCGCCACGGTCAGCGGCACCAGGCAGCGCTTGTCGCCGCTGTTGAGTTCGCCGGTTTCGGTCGGCGCGATGGCTTTCAGGCGGGCAATGGTCTCGGCCTCACGGGCGTCGAACTGATCTGGCTGCTTGCCGCAACAGGCCTGCTCGGCGGCCGCCAGGATCGGCCGGTAGCCTGTGCAGCGGCACAGGTTGCCGGCCAGGGCTTCGTGGGCCTTGTGAGCGTCGGCTTGCTCGCTGTTCTTCTGCAGGGCGAACAGCGACATGACGAAGCCCGGCGTGCAGAAACCGCATTGCGAACCATGGCAATCGACCATCGCCTGCTGGACGCTGTGCAGTTGGCCGTTGTGCTTGAGGTCTTCGACGCTGATCAGTTGCTTGCCGTGCAGGGACGAGACGAATGTCAGGCATGAATTGAGGCTGCGATAGCGAACGCATTCGCGGCCATTCGCATCCGTGTCCAATTCGGCCACCACCACCGTGCACGCACCGCAGTCGCCGCTGGCGCAGCCTTCCTTGGTGCCGGGTTTACCAACGTGTTCGCGCAGATAGTCGAGCACGGTCAGGTTCGGGTCCAGGGCATGCTCGCTACGGAGTTCCTGGTTGAGTAAAAACTGGATCACGGAAGGCCTCGCAGATTCATTATTGTTGTATCGACGTGGGCTGAATTTAGCAGTTCTGACTTTTCGGTCAATGATTTTCTGACTTAAGGGTCAAGAAAATCCATTCGGTCGATGAACAACGATCTATGGACACTGTAGAACCCTGTGGGAGCCGAGCTTGCTCGCGATGGCGGCGATACATTCAGTATGGATGCAAGCTGACAGACCGCTATCGCGAGCAAGCTCGCTCCCACGGGTTTCGCTTCAGGGCAAACTCCTTAACTTTTTTGCTTATATCGTGCCAAAAACCCGGTGCAGGCCCTGCGCCATGACGTATCGAGTGCGCTACACTGCGCCGCTTGTGCAGATCTAAGAGTTTGAAGGACAACCATGACGTTCAAGGCCCCGGACAGCCTCGCCGAGCAAATCGCCCACCATCTCGCCGAGCGCATCATTCGCGGCGAAATGAAGCCGGGAGAGCGCATCCAGGAGCAGAAGGTCACGCTGGCGCTCAATGTCAGCCGTGGTTCGGTCCGTGAGGCCTTGCTGATCCTGGAGCGACGCCATTTGATCGCGATCCTGCCGCGCCGTGGGGCGCATGTCACCGAGTTGACCGAACACAACGTGCGTAGCCTCTGTGCGCTGATGAGCGAGCTGTACATCCTGCTGGGCAACGCCGTGGCCCATGGTTGGAAAGAACAGGCCGACATGGCACCGTTCGTCGCGATCCAGCAGCGCCTCAACGACGCCTACGCGCGTCAGGACATCCGCACCTTCGTCGATGAAAGCTTCAGCGTGATGCGCGCCGCGTATCCCTTTGCCAACAATCCATACTTGCAGGAAACCGTCGAGAACCTGCAGCCGGCCATGAGCCGCGCCTACTTCCTGGCCCTGGAGCAGCGCAAGGCTGAAATGAGCGAATTCCTCGACCTGTTCCAGCGCCTGCTCGTCGCCGTGCTGGCCCGTGATTTGCCGCAGATCCGCATCGTGCTGACGGCCTACGCCCAGCGCAGTTGCGATCTGGTGGTTTCAGCCCTGACGAAGGCCTGAACATGCGCCTCAAGTGCATCAAGCTGGCGGGGTTCAAATCCTTCGTCGATCCGACCACGGTGAACTTCCCCAGCAACATGGCGGCAGTGGTCGGGCCCAATGGCTGCGGCAAGTCGAACATCATCGATGCGGTGCGCTGGGTGATGGGCGAAAGCTCGGCCAAGAACTTGCGCGGCGAGTCGATGACTGACGTCATCTTCAATGGCTCCACCAGTCGCAAGCCGGTGAGCCAGGCGAGCATCGAGCTGGTGTTCGATAACTCTGACGGCACGCTGATTGGCGAGTACGCGGCCTACGCGGAAATTTCCATTCGGCGCAAAGTGACCCGCGACAGCCAGAACAGTTATTTCCTCAACGGCGCCAAGTGCCGACGTCGGGACATTACCGACATCTTCCTGGGTACCGGCCTGGGCCCGCGCAGCTATTCGATCATCGAACAGGGCATGATCTCCAAGCTGATCGAGGCCAAGCCCGAGGACCTGCGCAATTTCATCGAGGAAGCCGCCGGAATCTCCAAGTACAAGGAGCGGCGCCGCGAGACCGAAAACCGCATCCGTCGAACCCACGAAAACCTCGCCCGCCTGACCGACCTTCGCGAAGAACTCGAGCGCCAACTCGAACGCCTGCACCGCCAGGCCGAAGCCGCGAAGAAATACCAGGAATACAAAGGCGAGGAGCGCCAGCTCAAGGCCCAGCTATCGGCCCTGCGCTGGCAGGCGTTGGACGAGCAGGTTGGCCAGCGCGAGGCGATCATTGGCAACCAGGAAGTCAGTTTCGAAGCGCTGGTGGCCGAACAACGCAACGCCGATGCCGCCATCGAGCGCCTGCGCGATGGGCACCACGAACTGTCCGAACGCTTCAATCTGGTGCAAGGGCGTTTCTATTCGGTGGGCGGTGACATTGCCCGGGTCGAACAAAGCATCCAGCATGGTCAGCAACGCTTGCGCCAGTTGCAGGATGATTTGAAGGAAGCCGAGCGCGCGCGCCTGGAAACCGAATCGCACCTGGGCCACGACCGCACCTTGTTGCTGACCCTTGGCGAAGAACTGGAACGGCTCACCCCGGAGCAGGAACTCACCAGCGCCGCCGCCGAAGAGGCGGCCGCAGCGTTGGAGGAAGCCGAGCTGACCATGCACGGCTGGCAGGAGCAGTGGGACAGCTTCAACCTGACCTCCGCCGAGCCACGGCGCCAGGCTGAAGTCCAGCAGTCGCGCATCCAGCAATTGGAAACCAGCATGGAGCGCCTGGCCGAGCGTCAACGGCGTCAGTCCGAAGAGCGTGCATTGCTCGCGGCAGACCCGGAGGACGCCGCCATCCTGGAGCTGGGCGAGCAACTCGCCACCAGCGAAGCCACGCTCGAAGACTTGCAGGCCAGCGAAGACGCCCAGGTCGAACGCCTCGAACAACTGCGCCAAGCCTTGCAACTGGCCCTGCAGAACCAGCAACAGGCCCAGGGCGAATTGCAGCGCCTCAACGGCCGCCTGGCCTCGTTGGAAGCCTTGCAACAGGCAGCGTTGGACCCGGGCACCGGCACTGCCGAATGGCTGCGCGACCAGCATCTGGCCGAGCGTCCGCGCCTGGCCGAAGGGTTGAAGGTCGATGCCGGTTGGGAGTTGGCGGTGGAAACCGTACTGGGTGCCGACCTGCAAGCGGTGCTGGTCGATGATTTCGCCGGCTTCGACCTTTCCGGCTTCAGCCAAGGCGATCTGCGCCTGCTCAGCCCGGCCGGCGACGGCGTGCGGGTGCCGGGCAGCCTGTTGGACAAAGTCGAGGCCCAGGTCGATCTGTCGCCCTGGCTGGGGCAGGTCAAGCCAGTGGACAGCCTGGAACAGGCCTTGGCCTTGCGTGGGCAATTGGCGGCCGGCGAAAGCCTGATCAGTCGTGACGGGTATTGGGTCGGCCGGCATTTCCTGCGTGTGCGCCGGGCCAGCGAAGCGGAGAGTGGCATGCTCGCCCGCGGCCAGGAAATCCAGCGCCTGGGCGCCGAGCGCGAAGAGCGCGAGGCCAGCGTCGAAGCGCTGGAAACCGAATTGCAGAACCTGCGGGCGCAACAGCGTCAACAGGAAAACGGTCGCGAACATTTGCGTCGGCTGTTACAGGACGAAGCGCGCCAGCAGGGCGAACTCAAGGCGCAGCTGTCCGCCGGCAAGGCCAAGGTCGAACAATTGGCCCTGCGCCGCACCCGTCTGGACGAAGAAATCGCCGAGTTGGGCGAGCAGCGGGCGCTGGAACACGAGCAGATCGGCGAGGCGCGCCTGCAATTGCAGGAAGCCCTTGATGCGATGGCGCTGGATACCGAGCAGCGTGAATTACTGCTGGCCCAGCGCGACAGCCTGCGCGAACGCCTCGACCGCGTGCGCCAGGAAGCGCGCCAGCACAAGGATCATGCTCATCAACTGGCGGTACGCCTGGGCTCGCTCAAGGCGCAATACGATTCCACCCGCCAGGCCTTGGAGCGCCTGGAAATGCAGTCCGAGCGCCTGACTGAAAAGCGCGAACAGTTGAGCCTCAACCTGGAGGAGGGCGAGGCGCCGCTGGAAGAGCTGCGCCTCAAGCTTGAAGAATTGCTCGACAAACGCATGAGCGTCGACGAAGAGCTCAAGACCGCGCAGATCGCCCTGGAAGACGCCGACCGCGAATTGCGCGATGCCGAGAAGCGCCGCAGCCAGGCCGAGCAGCAATCGCAACTGATCCGTGGCCAGATGGAACAGCAACGCATGGAGTGGCAAGCCCTGACCGTGCGCCGCAAGGCCTTGCAGGACCAACTGCTGGAGGACGGCTACGACCTCAACGGCGTACTCGCGACCCTGGTGGCGGGGGCGAACGAGAAGGACGCCGAGGAAGAGCTTGAGCGCATTGCCCAGCGCATCCAGCGCCTGGGCGCGATCAACCTGGCCGCAATCGACGAATACCAGCAGCAGTCCGAGCGCAAGCGCTACCTGGATGCCCAGAACGACGATCTGGTGGAGGCGCTGGAGACCCTGGAAAACGTCATCCGCAAGATCGACAAGGAAACCCGCAACCGCTTCAAGGATACCTTTGATCAGATCAATGGCGGTTTGCAGGCACTTTTCCCAAAAGTTTTCGGTGGCGGCAGCGCCTATTTGGAACTGACGGGCGAAGATCTACTCGATACTGGGGTGACAATCATGGCGCGTCCTCCCGGCAAGAAGAACAGCACCATTCATTTGCTCTCCGGCGGTGAAAAAGCGCTGACGGCACTGGCCCTGGTCTTTGCCATTTTCAAACTGAACCCGGCGCCGTTCTGCATGCTCGACGAAGTCGACGCGCCGTTGGACGACGCCAACGTAGGCCGTTACGCACGGCTGGTGAAGGAGATGTCTGAAACAGTGCAGTTCATCTACATCACCCACAACAAGATCGCCATGGAGATGGCTGATCAACTGATGGGGGTGACCATGCATGAGCCAGGTTGTTCGCGACTGGTGGCGGTGGATGTGGAGGAGGCCATGGCCATGGTGGACGCCTGAACAAGGTTGTAGGGCTTCTACTTCGAACGCCGTAGGTGTTTTTACCCTTGGGGCTGATGTTCAATTCACAGATTGGGCACAAGCCTATGCGACAGACGGTGTAAAGTTGTCTTTGGTCGTGCTAGTTTAATGTCAATTTTTCGTGTGCGTGGGCAAAACGCCATTCAGAACATAGAGTTGGCGCCACGTTTTAAAGCGGTTTGCAAATAGCTAAGCCCCTTATTTTTCAGCATTTTTATAGAGGCACGGGATTACATGGAAATCGGTCTGCGCGAGTGGCTGATCGTCATCGGCATCATTGTCATTGCCGGTATTCTTTTCGACGGCTGGCGTCGCATGCGCGGCGGCAAGGGGAAACTCAAGTTTCGCCTGGATCGCAGCCTGTCGAACCTGCCGGATGAAGATGACAGCGCCGAACTGCTTGGCCCGCCCAGGGTGCTCGACACCCACAAGGAGCCGCAGCTGGACGAGCATGACCTGCCGTCGATGAGCGCGCCTGCACGTGAGCCACGAGAGTCGGGTTCCAAGCGCGGCAAGCGCAACAGCGAGCCTTCCCAGGGCGATTTGAACCTGAACCTGGACTTGGATGGCGGCCCGGGCTTCAGCAGCCGTGATGGCGATTTCCCGGACGAGAGCAAGCCTTCCAGCGCCGACAAGGAACAGGCCCAGGCCGAAGAAGTGCTGGTGATCAGCGTGATCTGCCGCGACCCGGCCGGCTTCAAGGGCCCGGCGCTGCTGCAGAACATCCTCGAGAGCGGCCTGCGCTTTGGCGAAATGGACATTTTCCATCGCCACGAAAGCATGGCCGGCAATGGCGAGGTGTTGTTCTCTATGGCCAACGCGGTCAAGCCTGGGGTGTTCGACCTCGACGACATCGACCACTTCAGCACCCCGGCGGTGAGCTTCTTCCTCGGCTTGCCAGGCCCTCGCCATCCCAAGCAGGCCTTTGACGTGATGGTCGCTGCGGCGCGCAAGCTGTCCCAGGAGCTCAACGGTGAATTGAAGGATGACCAGCGCAGCGTGCTGACCGCCCAGACGATCGAGCATTACCGCCAGCGCATCGTCGAATTCGAGCGCCGGGCGCTGACCCAGAAGCGCTGAGGCCAAAGATCGCTGGCTCCTACGGCAGCTCCTACGGCTCCTACGGGGCCCGCAGCGACCTAAGTATTGAGAATGAGCAGCCCAGGCTGCTCTTTTGCTTTATGAGAGAACACCATGAACGCCGTTGAAACCCGCATCCTAGAGCTGCGCGCCGAGCTGGATCAGCATAACTATCGTTACCATGTACTCGATGAACCGAGCATCCCGGACGCCGAATACGACCGCCTGTTCCACGAACTCAAGGCCCTGGAAGAGCAGCACCCGGAACTGGTGACCAGCGACTCCCCGACCCAGCGAGTCGGCAGCATGGCGCTGTCGGCGTTCAGCCAGGTGCGGCATGAGATCCCGATGCTCAGCCTGGGCAACGCGTTCGACGAAACCACCCTGCGTGAATTCGATCGGCGCGTGACAGAAGGCCTTGACCTGCCCCTGGGCGATTTGCTCGGCGGCGGTGCGGCGGTGGAATACAGTTGTGAACCGAAGCTCGATGGTTTGGCGGTCAGCCTGTTGTACCAGGACGGCATGTTGGTGCGCGGTGCCACGCGCGGTGACGGCACCACGGGCGAGGACATCAGCGTCAACGTGCGCACGGTGCGCAATATTCCCCTCAAGCTGCAGGGCAGCGGTTGGCCGCCGGTGCTGGAAGTGCGCGGCGAGGTGTACATGTCCAAGGCCGGTTTCGAGCGCCTCAATGCCACGCAACTGGAAGCGGGCGGCAAGACGTTCGCCAATCCGCGTAATGCGGCGGCGGGTAGCCTGCGCCAGCTCGACTCGAGAATCACGGCCAACCGTCCCCTTGAGTTCTGTTGCTATGGCATCGGCCAGGTGACATCGGACATCGCCGACACCCACATCGGTAACCTCAAGCAACTCAAGGCCTGGGGCATGCCCATCAGCCGTGAGCTGAAGCTGGCCCACGGCATCGACGAATGCCTGGATTACTACCGCGACATCGGCGAGCGACGCAATTCGCTGCCCTACGAAATCGACGGCGTGGTGTTCAAGGTCAACAGCATCGCCTCCCAGCGCGAGTTGGGTTTTCGTGCCCGCGAGCCGCGCTGGGCCATCGCCCATAAATTCCCCGCCAGCGAAGAACTCACCGAATTGCTCGACGTCGAGTTCCAGGTCGGCCGTACCGGTGCTGTCACACCCGTGGCGCGGCTCAAACCCGTCAAGGTGGCTGGCGTGACGGTGGCCAATGCCACGTTGCACAACATGGACGAAGTGGCGCGCCTGGGTCTGATGATCGGCGACACGGTGATCATTCGCCGCGCCGGCGACGTGATCCCGCAGGTGGTGCAAGTCGTCACCGAGCGCCGTCCGGACGATGCTCGCCCGGTGGAGGTGCCGCAGCTGTGTCCGGTTTGCGGTTCCCATGTCGAACGTACGCAACTGATCAAGCGCAGCAAGGGACGTGAGACCGTCAGCGAAGGCGCGGTGTACCGCTGCGTCGGTCGCCTGGCTTGTGGCGCGCAACTCAAGCAGGCGATCATCCATTTCGTCTCGCGGCGGGCGATGGATATCGAAGGCCTGGGCGAAAAAAGTGTCGAGCAGTTGGTGGATGAAGGGCTGGTGGGGTCGCCTGCCGACCTGTATGCGCTGACGTTCGAGCAAGTCGTCGACCTGGAAGGCTTCGCCGAGCTATCGAGCAAGAATTTGCTGGCGGCCATCGTCGACAGCAAGCAGCCGAGCCTGGCGCGCTTCATCTACGCCCTCGGCATCCCGGACGTGGGCGAGGAGACCGCCAAGGTCCTGGCCCGCTCCCTCGGTTCGCTGGAGCGCGTGCAGGCGGCGTTGCCCCAAGTGCTGACGTACCTGCCGGATGTGGGGCTGGAGGTCGCCCATGAGATCCACAGCTTCTTTGAGGACCCGCACAATCGCCAGGTCATCAAGGATCTGCTGCGCCATGGCTTGGAAATTCAGGATCAGGGCGAGTTGGGCGCGGAGTTCTCTGCCAGCACGACCCTGGGCGGCTTCCTCGACAAGCTGCACATTCCTTCAGTCGGCCCGGGCGGCGCGCAGAAACTGGCGGACAAGTTCGGTTCCCTCGAAGCAGTCATGAACGCCGACTGGCTGGACATGCGCCAGGCGCTTCCGGAAAAACAGGCCAACGCCGTGCGCGAGTTCTTCGCTGTCGCTGCCAATCGAGAGCAGGCCTTGGCCGCAGAGAAGCAACTGCAGGATTTCGGCATGCACTGGCTGAGCGAGAAAAAGGTTGTCGAAGGCTTGCCCGAAGCAGGGCACACCTGGGTATTGACCGGTTCGTTGGAGCTGATGAGTCGCGACATAGCCAAGGACAAGTTGGAGAGCCTGGGGGCCAAGGTGGCTGGTTCCGTGTCGGCAAAGACCCACTGCGTGGTGGCCGGGCCGGGGGCGGGGTCGAAGTTGACCAAGGCTAATGAGCTGGGGCTCAAGGTGCTCGACGAACAAGCGTTTGTCGACTTTCTGAAGGGCCATGGCATCCCGGTCTGAGGGCGCTCGGCTTTTGTGGTGAGGGAGCAAGCTCCCTCGCCACGGTTTATCGGCGCTATGACCCAGTGTTTTGGAACGATCATGAACCTAAGGTGATCTAGTCTTGCAGGCTCCAGGGAGAGATCGCCATGTACCGCTTCTTCGAACAATTGAGCTCGCGCATCGCCGCGCCGTTCCTCGGTGACCGGTCACGCAACAGCAAGGTCTGGCCGTGCCGTTGCGGCCAGTCATTGTTCTTTCGCAACAGCCAATGCCTGGCTTGCCTGGCGGCGCTGGGCTACCAGCCGGAGCAGAGTCGCCTATCGTCCCTCCAGCCCGGCGAGCAGCCTGATACCTGGACATTGGATGCCGACCCGCAGGCCGGGCTGTTCCGCCGCTGCGCCAATCTCGATACCCCTGCGGCCTGCAACTGGCTGCTTCCCGCCAACGGACAAGACACGCTGTGCATCGCCTGCAGCTTGAACCGCACGATTCCTGACCTGTCGCTCCCGGAAAACCCCGAGCGCTGGGGCAAGGTTGAAACGGCCAAGCGCCGTCTGGTGGCGCAGTTGATCACCCTCGGCTTGCCGGTCATTCCCAAGACTGTCGACGACAACATCGGCCTGGCCTTCGATTTCATCGGCGTCGATCCCGACGGAAAACCGCCGACGACCGGGCACGCCAGTGGGCTTATCACGCTCGATATCAAAGAAGCCGACGATGCTCATCGCGAGCACGTGCGCCAGCAGATGCACGAGCCGTATCGCACCTTGCTCGGGCACTTTCGCCACGAGGTCGGCCATTACTATTGGGATCGGTTGATTGCCAACAGTCATTGGCTGGAACCGTTTCGCGCGTTGTTCGGCGATGAACGCGCCAGTTATTCCGAAGCTTTGGAGCGGCACTACCAACAAGGTGCGCCGCTGGATTGGCAAACCCACTACGTCAGTGCCTACGCCACCATGCATCCTTGGGAGGATTGGGCCGAGACCTGGGCTCATTACCTGCACATGATGGACGCGGTGGACACGGCGCTGGGCTTCGGCATGAGTGCGCGGGAAATGGATTTCGACTATCAGCCGTTCCCGCCCGACACCCTGTTTGACCCGGGGCATGCGGGTGGCACGGCGTTCCTGTCATTCGTCAACGCCTGGATCGAACTGGCGGGCATGCTCAACGAGCTGTCGCGCAGCATGGGCCAGCCGGATTTCTACCCGTTCGTCGTGCCGGCTGCGGTGATCACCAAACTGCATTTCATCCATCTGGTGATCCAGGAGGAGGGCGGTCGGGCGGATGAGGTGTTGTTGTAAGTGTCTGTGGAGGCCGGCTGCATCCTCGTTGAATGTGCCGACGCTTTCGCGAGCAGGCTCGCTCCCACACTGGCTGGCGGTTGTCCGCAGCTCTGACGTCCGGGCACAGAACCCCTGTGGGAGCGAGCTTGCTCGCGATAGCGGCCGGTCAGCCAACGTCATGCTGAACGTGCCGACACCCTCGCAGGCAAACCGGGATCCCATAGCAAGTGCTTGAACATCTTCAGTTTTTAATCCGCCACGAACGGTTGTAACTTCTTGTCAGATAGGTACAATGGCGCGGCTCGCCGTCAGGCGGGCGTCGTTATGGTGACCCCATCGGTCCCCCCGCAACGATTACCCGTGAACCTGGTCAGATCCGGAAGGAAGCAGCCACAGCGGGAACATTGTGTGCCGGGGTGTGGCTGGTGGGGTTGCCTCCATAACGCTCCAGGCCTTCGTTCGCAAGGTTTGCCAAACTCAAAATTTCTTGTTGTTTTGCTGATCGACACTGATCGGTGCTTTCTGCTGCCCTGGTTTTCGCGGACAAGGCAGCCGAGCGCCAACAAGGAGACCGAGACGTGCCGTTGGCACCCCCTGCTTCTATTTCACTGCATCAAGGCTTGGACAGCGCCTGGTCAACCGCCACGATCAGCTTCCCAAGGTCCTTCGGGGTGGCTTTGTGAATGATGTTGAACAGGTACGCCCGCTGCTCGTCTTCGGCGCCCATGTCAGCGAAGAATGCCTTGAGCTGGACGTCCAGTGCGTCGGCAAACAGGAACAGGGCTTCGACGCTCGGAGTGTAGGCGCCGGTTTCGAAGCGGCTGATGGTTTTCGGGTCGAAACCGGTTTTTTCGCCAAGTTCAGCCTGAGTGAGCCCCGCTACTTTGCGGTAGCGTCTGATGGCCGGACCCAGACTTGAAATTCGCATCGCTTAATTCCCATTCAGAATCAAGAACTTAACGATAGATCTTCGCATTAGGCAACCGCTCGTTCCATCACCTTGCTTTGCAAAATGTGATGCGTTTCGTAGAATCGGCCTTTGGCATGGGTATTTTAGTGACCTGCTTCAGGAGCCGGTGTGCAGGAAAGACCGGGGCTCGCGCTTCTTTTGCAGCGACACAGGGCGGGGCCTGGAGCTTTTCAGGTCGCACCGCCAGCGTCCATGCTCCAGCTTTCTCAAGGTATTTGAGCCTAGTTGATTTTCGCCTCTGCGGGGGCGGTGCAACCGTGCGCGACAAACGAGCCTGACTCATGGATGACTGCTTCGATGGATAAGAAGTACCGCAGGGCTGTTGACGCCGCCGCGATCTTTTCCGAAACCGATTTGAGCGGGCGCATCACTTACGTCAATGATCAATTCTGCAGCCTGTTTGGCTACGGTCGGGATGAGTTGCTGGGGGCAGACCACCGCGTGCTCAACTCGGGCCAACATCCCAGTGAGTTCTTCAGCGCCATGTGGCGCACCATCGTCTTGGGCAAGATCTGGAAGGGCGAGATCTGTAATCGGGCCAAGGATGGGGCGTTGCATTGGGTCGATACCACCCTGGTGCCGGTGATCGACGAAGCGACAGGGAAGATCAAGCGTTATCTGGCGATTCGTTTTGACGTCAGCGAGAAGCGTCGGTTGCTGCATTCCTTGCAATGGCGTGTCGGTCACGACGTGCTCACCGGCTTGCCCAATCGCACCTATTTATCCGAACTGCTGGACCAGGCCCTGGCGTTTTCCCGGGTGGAAAACTTGCCCTTGGCCGTGTGCATGCTCGACCTCGATGGCTTCAAGGCCGTCAACGACGGGTATGGCCATGCCAGTGGCGATCGGCTGCTGGTGGAAGTCGCCAGGCGCCTGCGCAGCATCGTGCGTGGCGAAGACGTCGTGGCGCGGCTGGCCGGGGATGAGTTCGTCCTGGTGTTGCGCCATGTGCGAGGGATGGACGAATTGCATGCGGCCTTGAACCGGGTCCTGATCGCGGTTTCCATGCCTTATGTCATCGACGGCAAGGCCATCAACGTCTTTGCCAGCATCGGCGTCACGCTGTCTCCGTGGGACAACGAGGACGCCGACACGCTGCTGCGCCACGCCGACCAGGCGATGTACGTGGCCAAGCAGAGCGGTCGCAATCGCTTCCATCTGTTCGACGTTTCCAGGGACAAGGAAGTGCGGGCCACGTACCAGACCGTAGAGCGGGTGCGGCAGGCGCTGGCCGACAATGAGTTGCGGTTGCATTTTCAGCCAAAGGTCAATATGCGCGATGGTGTGGTGGTCGGGCTCGAGGCCTTGTTGCGCTGGAAGCATCCGCAGCGAGGCCTGGTGCCGCCACGGGAATTCCTGCCGTTGGTGGAGGAAACCGATCTGATCGTCGACATCGGCGAATGGGTCATGGAACAGGTATTGACCCAGCTTCAACAATGGCAACGGACGGGACCGGGCTGGCCGGTCAGCATCAATATTTCGGCGCGGCATTTTCAGCGGGCGGACTTTGTCGAGCGGCTGCGGCAGGTACTGGAACGGCATCCGGCGGTGTCGCCGCGCATGCTCGACCTGCAAATCGTCGAGTCGGTGGCCGTGGAAAACCTGGCGCATGTCAGCGCTTGCCTCCAGGCGTGCCAGGCCTTGGGCGTGGGCTTTTCCCTGGGCGGCTTCGGTACGGGGAATTGTTCGCTCAACGACCTCAAGCACCTGCGCACGCAAACCATCAAGATCGACAAGACGTTCGTGCGCGATATTCTCAATGACCGGGACGACCTGGCCTTGACCGAAGCGGTGATCGGCCTTGCCCGGGCATTTGGTCGGCAGGTGGTCGCGGAGGGATTGGACAGCCTGGAGCATGGGCAGCTCCTGTTGGACCTGGGTTGTGAAGTGGCCCAGGGTTATTTCATCGCCCGACCGATGCCCGCCAGGCAGATACCGGGCTGGGTCAAGACGTTTATTCCACCGTTCCAATGGCAGGCCCGGCCAGCCGATCAGAGCGAAGCGGCGCTGGCCTGCGACCCGTCACCGCGGCCGGTATAAAGCTGGATGATTGCGTCGATTTCCCCGGATGCCTTCATCTCCTGCAAGGTGTGCAGAATGCGTTGCACCGGGATGTTCGGGTCATTGCGCAGGTAACAGCTCAGTTGCTGTTCCTGGAGGACCGCGACTTCGTGCAATTGCCGGTCAGCGGTGTGGCGTTGGTTGAACCAGTCCAACGCCCATTGATTGCTGACCGCATAGTGATAACGTCCCGCCAGCAGCTTTGCCAGCACCTGGTCCTGGCTGCGTGCGTCGTCCCGCCGGAGATGGCCGTTGTCGAACAAAGGCTGAAGGGTAGGATACCTATAGCTGAGCACGGTGCCGATCGATTGCTGTGCCAGCGCCGCGGGGTTGATTTTCACCGGAGCGCTGGACGAGCCGACCAGTACATCGCGCTGAAAAAACAGCGGGACACTCCAAAGGTAGTCGGGCGCTTCGTGGTCCACCCAATCAGGCGAGACGTAACACCGCATGTCTATTTCACCGTGCTCCATGGCGCCATCGAGTCTCGCGCGGGAAAGCACGTGGAATTGCGCCGGCATGCCCACTCGGGTCGCCAGGCTGGTCATGATATCCGGCAGGATGCCCTGGGTTGGACGGCCCCTCTCTATCTGCACCATGGGCATGGCCCAGCCATCGGTAATGGCGAAGCGCAAGGGGACCTCTTCTGCGAAACATCCCGTTCCCAACAACAGCAAAGCCCCCATGGCCGAACGCATAAACTCTCCTGACTATACAAAAACGTGCCGACAATCGAGCTGCTCAACCTAGCTTAGCCAGATTAGACGAGCACACCGGATGCAATTTCGCCCCTGCTCCGCTAGCATTAGCCGCTTATGTTCCTTCGTTGCGACGGTTTTCGATGAGTTATCAGGTTCTTGCACGTAAATGGCGTCCGCGCTCGTTCCGCGAAATGGTCGGCCAGACCCATGTGCTCAAGGCTCTGATCAATGCCTTGGACAGCCAGCGGCTGCACCACGCCTATCTGTTCACGGGCACCCGTGGCGTGGGCAAGACCACCATCGCGCGGATCATCGCCAAGTGCCTGAACTGTGAAACCGGCATCACCTCGTCGCCCTGCGGCGAATGTTCGGTCTGCCGGGAAATCGACGAAGGCCGTTTTGTCGACCTGATCGAAATCGACGCCGCCAGCCGCACCAAGGTCGAGGACACCCGCGAACTGCTCGACAACGTGCAGTACGCGCCGAGCCGTGGGCGCTTCAAGGTCTACCTGATCGACGAAGTGCACATGCTCTCCAGCCATTCCTTCAATGCGCTGCTCAAGACCCTCGAAGAACCGCCGCCCTACGTCAAGTTCATCCTGGCGACCACCGATCCGCAGAAACTCCCTGCAACGATTCTGTCGCGGTGCTTGCAGTTCTCCCTCAAGAACATGACGCCGGAACGCGTCGTCGAGCATTTGACCCACGTGCTGGGCGTCGAGAACGTGCCGTTTGAAGACGACGCGCTGTGGCTGTTAGGCCGCGCCGCCGATGGTTCGATGCGCGACGCCATGAGCCTGACCGACCAGGCCATCGCGTTCGGCGAAGGCAAGGTCATGGCCGCCGATGTGCGGGCGATGCTTGGCACGCTTGATCACGGCCAGGTCTATGACGTCTTGCACGCATTGATCGAAGGCGATGCCAAGGCGCTGCTGGAAGCGGTGCGTCACCTGGCCGAGCAGGGCCCGGACTGGAATGGCGTGCTCTCGGAAATTCTCAACGTGCTGCACCGTGTCGCCATCGCCCAGGCCCTGCCTGATGGCGTCGACAACGGTCATGGCGACCGTGATCGCGTACTGGCCCTGGCCCAGGCGCTGCCGGCCGAGGACGTGCAGTTCTATTACCAGATGGGCCTGATCGGCCGTCGCGACCTGCCCCTGGCGCCGGACCCGCGAGGCGGTTTCGAAATGGTCTTGCTGCGGATGCTTGCGTTCCGGCCCGCCGATACGTCGGATGCGCCGAGACAAGCGCTAAAGCCAGTGGGGATCAGCCAGGCCACAGCTGATTCCGCCAAGCCAGTGGCTGCCGCGCCCGTGGTTGCGCCGGCAGCGGCTCCTGTTCCGGCAGAGGTGGCGCCTGTAGCCCAGCCGGTGCCGGCGCCTGTCGTCGCGACACCCGAGCCGGAACCTGAGCCGCGCGCCGAGGCGCTTCCCGAGCCGGTTGCCGAAGACGTTATCGACCTGCCTTGGAACGATCCGGTCGAGCCGGAAGTTGTCCAGCAACCGGCCGTCGAGCCCGTTTTGGAGATCGTTGCCGAGCAGCCTGAATTGCCGCCGATGCCCATGCCCACGCCGGACAGCGCAGTGCCTGACGCGCCGGAGTGGGTGGCTGCACCGATGCCGGAGCCAACGGTGGCCGACGTCGATGTCGCCACGCCGGGCATCGACCTGGACGACGAGCCGCCGCTGGACGAGGACTACATCGAACCGGACATGGATTCGGCCTACAGCTACCTGGATGACCTGGCCAGCGAGCATGCCGCCGAGCCGGCCCCGGAGCCCGAGCCGGAACCGGCGGCGATGCCGGCCACCGGATTGGCCCTGCAATGGCTGGAGCTGTTCCCGAAGCTGCAGATCAGCGGCATGACCGGCAGCATCGCCGCCAACTGCACGCTGATCTCGGTGGAAGGTGACCATTGGTTGCTGCACCTGGACCCGGCCCACAGCGCGCTGTTCAACGCCACCCAGCAGCGTCGCCTCAACGATGCGCTGAACCAGTACCATCAGCGCACCCTGGCGTTGACCATCGAGCTGATCAAGCCCGAGCAGGAAACGCCGGCCCAGGCCGCGTCCCGGCGCCGTGCCGACCGGCAGCGTGAAGCCGAGGAATCGATCCACAACGATCCGTTCATCCAGCAGATGATGCAACAGTTCGGCGCCGTGGTCCGTCACGATACTATCGAACCTGTCGAGGCCCCGGTCCCCCAGGGCTCATAACTGAAGGCGCCGGGCCGTGCCGGCCGGGCGCGTTGTTTATCCAAGTACTTTCGAGGTGATTCCCATGATGAAAGGTGGCATGGCCGGCCTGATGAAGCAGGCGCAGCAGATGCAGGAAAAAATGGCCAAGATGCAGGAAGAGTTGGCCAACGCCGAAGTCACCGGCAAGTCCGGTGGCGACATGGTGACCGTGGTCATGACCGGTCGCCATGACATCAAGCGCGTCAGCATCGACCCAAGCGTGGTCGAAGGCCTGAGCGAAGACGACAAGGAAATGCTCGAAGCCCTGTTCGCCGCTGCTGTCAACGACGCGGTGCGCAAGATCGAAGCCAACAGCCAGGACAAGATGTCCGGCATGACCGCGGGCATGCAATTGCCGCCGGGCATGAAACTGCCGTTCTGATTCGCCATCCCGGTCGGGATGGGCTACACACAATGCCAGGCATCGCGCCTGGCATTTTTGTTTCTGCTTCAGAGATAGCAGTGGATGCCAGATCGCTATCGCGAGCAAGCTCTCCCACAGTAGATTGTGATGAATACAAGATGTGTGTTCACCCATGAACCCTGTGGGAGCGAGCTTGCTCCGGGCGGCGTTCCGACGATGCGGCCACTGCGGTCCAACCGAACAAACATCGAACGCCGCCCCCTCGGCAATGGTCTGCTCCCTATACGTGTCCGCTCAACGAACAAGGAGACGCCCCATGTCATCGATTTCCAACCAGCGCATCGTCCTGGCCTCGCGCCCCACCGGCGCGCCAACCGCTGAAAATTTTCGCCTTGAACACATGACGCTGCCGGATCTGGCCGAAGGGCAGATCCTGCTCAAGACGCTGTTCCTGTCCCTGGACCCCTATATGCGCGGGCGCATGAGTGACGCACCGTCCTACGCGGCCCCGGTACAAATCGACGAAGTGATGACCGGTGGCGCTGTCAGTCGCGTGGAGCGCTCGATGCACCCGAAATTCCAGGAGGGTGATCTGGTGGTGGGCGCCACGGGTTGGCAAAGCCACTGCATCAGCGATGGGCGCAATGTCATTCCAATCCCTTCAGGATTGCCCAGCCCTTCGATGGCGCTGGGTGTTTTGGGCATGCCCGGCATGACCGCCTACATGGGGTTGATGGACATTGGCCAACCCAAGGCGGGAGAAACCCTGGTCGTGGCGGCGGCCTCCGGCGCGGTGGGCTCAGTGGTCGGCCAAGTGGCAAAGATCAAGGGCCTGCGGGTGGTGGGCGTGGCCGGTGGCGGTGAAAAATGCAAATACGTGGTCGATGAGCTGGGGTTCGACGCCTGCATCGACCACAAGAGCGCGAATTTTGCCGAAGAGCTGGCTCGGGCCTGCGACAAGGGCATTGATATCTATTACGAAAACGTCGGCGGAAAGGTTTTTGAGGCAGTGCTGCCATTGCTCAACGCCAAGGCGCGCATCCCGCTTTGCGGTTTGATCGCGTCCTACAATGATCATCAGCCGCCAAGTGGTCCGGATCGCCTGCCGCAGCTACAGCGCACCCTGTTGACCAAACGCGTGCGCATCCAGGGTTTCATCGTGTTCGATGACTACGGTGACCGCCAGCCGGAATTCATCAGCGCCATGGCGCCTTGGGTGCGCGACGGCCGGGTCAAGTTCCGCGAAGACGTCGTCGACGGACTGGAGAATGCACCACAGGCGTTCATCGGCCTGCTGGAAGGGCGCAATTTCGGCAAGCTGGTCGTGCGGGTGGCGCGCGATTGAGTATTTGACGCTAATCGGAGGCGCGGGTATAAACCGCGTCTCGTTGTTATGTCGGACGTTTCCTCGATGAGCTTCAGCCCTTTGATCCGCCAACTGATTGATGCCCTGCGAACCTTGCCGGGCGTGGGTCAGAAAACCGCCCAGCGCATGGCGTTGCAATTGCTCGAGCGTGATCGCAGCGGCGGCTCGCGCCTGGCCCAGGCCTTGAGCCAGGCCATGGAAGGGGTAGGGCACTGTCGCCTGTGCCGGACCCTGACCGAGGACGACCTTTGTCCGCAATGCGCCGACCCGCGTCGGGACGACAGCCTGCTTTGTGTGGTGGAGGGGCCGATGGACGTCTATGCGGTGGAGCAGACCGGTTTTCGTGGCCGTTACTTTGTGCTCAAGGGGCACTTGTCGCCGCTCGACGGCCTGGGGCCCGAGGCGATTGGCATTCCACAATTGATGGCGCGGATCGAGGAGGCGGGCACGTTTACCGAAGTCATCCTCGCCACCAACCCGACGGTCGAAGGCGAAGCTACCGCCCATTACATCGCCCAGTTCCTGAGCAATAAAGGCCTGGTGGCCTCTCGCATCGCCCACGGCGTGCCGCTGGGTGGGGAGCTTGAGCTGGTGGACGGCGGGACGCTGGCGCATTCGTTTGCGGGGCGTAAGCCGATCGCCTTATAACCGCCACACAACCCCCACACAACCCCCTGTGGGAGCGAGCTTGCTCGCGATAGCGGTGTGTCAGCCAGTATAAGTATCAACTGATCCACCGCCATCGCGAGCAAGCTCGCTCCCACAGGGTTATTCGTTGTTTGGAGGTTATTTTTCGCTGAGCGAAAACTGCGTCAGGCAGAACGTCGGGATGCCCATGTCTTCCAGGCGCTGGGACCCGAGCAGCTCCGGCAGATCAATGATCGCGGCCGCTTCGTGGACCTTCGCACCCATGCGGCGGATCAGGTTGGCGGCGGCGATCAACGTGCCGCCCGTGGCGATCAGGTCATCGAACATCACCACCGAATCCCCTTCGCACAGGCTGTCCGCGTGGACTTCCAGGAAGGCTTCGCCGTACTCGGTCTGGTAACCCTCGGCCAATACGTCGGCCGGCAGTTTGCCTTGCTTGCGAAACAGCACCAGAGGCTTGTTCAACTGATAGGCGAGGATCGAGCCAATCAGGAAGCCGCGTGCATCCATCGCGCCGATGTGCGTGAACTCGGCCTCGACATAACGGTGGGCGAAACTGTCCATGACCAGCCGCAGGGCCGTGGGTGACTGAAACAACGGTGTGATATCGCGAAAGATCACGCCTGGCTTGGGGAAATCGATCACGGGGCGGATCAGGGATTTGATGTCGAAGGAGTCGAAGACCATCGTTGAGGTGTCCTGGCTGGCTGCAAACGCGGCAGTATAGCGCGGCGAGGCGAAAGCCTCAGCCGCGCAAGCGCATCAGCCGTCGACCGAGCCGCCAGCCAAAGCGCAGAGCTGGATCGGATCAAGGATATGGATCTCCTTGCCCTCGGCGGCAATCAATTCATTCTGCTGGAACCGGGTAAACACCCGGGACACGGTTTCCACCGCCAGGCCCAGGTAGTTGCCGATTTCGTTGCGCGACATGCTCAAGCGAAACTGATTGGCCGAAAACCCACGGGCACGGAAGCGCGCCGAGAGGTTGACCAGGAACGTCGCAATGCGCTCATCGGCGGTCTTCTTCGAGAGCAACAGCATCATTTGCTGGTCGTCGCGGATCTCCCGGCTCATCACCCGCATCAACTGGCGGCGCAGCTGCGGCAGCTGTATGGCCAGTTCATCCAGGCGATCGAAGGGGATTTCGCACACGGAAGTGGTTTCCAGCGCCTGGGCCGAGACCGGATGGCTTTCGGTGTCCATGCCGGACAGGCCCACCAGTTCACTGGGCAGGTGGAACCCGGTGAGCTGTTCTTCGCCACCGTCGCTCAGGTTGAACGTCTTCAGGGCGCCCGAGCGCACGGCGTAGACCGAGTCGAAGGCATCGCCCTGGCGGAACAGGAACTCGCCTTTTTTCAAGGGACGTCCCCGCTTGACGATGTCGTCCAGCGCGTCCATGTCCTCCAGATTCAGCGAAAGTGGCAGACAGAGAGGGGCCAGGCTGCAATCCTTGCAATGAGCCTGGTTATGAGCGCGCGATTTGACTGGCTCGGACATTTCTTAAATCCTTGTGGGAAAAACACACATTAGACGTAAGGGTAACCCAGCGCACACACTCCGGCCAGTGCAGCGTTACCGTCAAATTGTCGCGCTCAGATGACTCGGGAAAAACGCTGCCGGTTTTGCTGCTCCAGATAGGCATCGAACACCATGCAGATCGAGCGCACCAGCAGGCGCCCGGCAGGCAAGACCTGGAGATGCGTGTCCGTCAATTCGATCAGGCCATCGTCGGCCATGACCTGCAACTGCGGCCATGACGATGCAAAATAGTCACGGAAATCGATGTTGAAGCGTTGCTCGATTTCGGCGAACGCCAGGATGAAGTGGCAGATCAGTTGCTGGATCACCGCTCGACGCGCTCGGTCGTCGGCGTTGCACACCAGCCCGCGACTGGTTGCCAGTTGCCCATCGGCCAATGTGTTCTGGTAATGGTTCAGGTCGCTGCTGTTCTGGCAGTACAGATCGCCGACCTGGCTGATGGCCGACACCCCTAGGCCGATCAGATCGCAGTGGCCATGGGTGGTGTAGCCCTGGAAGTTACGCTGCAATGTCGCCTCTTCCTGAGCGATCGCCAGTTCGTCGTCGGGCAGGGCAAAGTGGTCCATGCCGATGTAGCGGTATCCGGCGGCGGTCAGTTGTTCAATGGTGCCTTGCAGCATGGCGAGTTTCTGCTCGGGGTTTGGCAGGTCCAGGCTGTTGATGCGCCGCTGGGGCATGAAGCGTTCCGGCAGGTGGGCGTAATTGAACACCGAGAGGCGGTCCGGTTGCAGGTTGATGACTTCCTCGACGGTGCGCGCGAAATTGTCCGGGGTCTGCTTGGGCAGGCCGTAGATGAGGTCGATGTTGATCGAGCGAAACTGCAAGGTCCGCGCCGCTTCGATCACGGCACGGGTTTCTTCCAGGCTTTGCAGGCGATTGACGGCGCGCTGGACGGCCGGGTCGAGGTCTTGCAGGCCGACGCTGACCCGGTTGAAACCCAATTCCCGCAACAGGCCCATGGTCGACCAGTCGGCTTCGCGAGGGTCGATCTCGATGCTGTAGTCGCCGGAATCGTCGTCCATCAGGTTCAAGTGCTGGCGCAGCTTGGCCATCAACTGGCGCAGCTCGTCGTGACTGAGGAACGTCGGGGTGCCACCGCCCAAATGCAGTTGTTCGACGCGCTGGGCGGGGTCGAGATGGCAGCCGATCAGCTGGATTTCCTGCTCCAGGCGTTGCAGGTAGGCATGGGCGCGACCGCGGTCCTTGGTGATGACCTTGTTGCAGGCGCAGTAGTAGCAGATGTTCGCGCAAAACGGCACGTGCACATACAGCGATAGCGGCTTGAGCGCCTTGCGGCTGTCGCGCAGGGCGTGAAGCAGGTCGAACGAGCTCACCTGGCTGCCGAACTGTGCCGCGGTCGGGTACGAGGTGTAGCGTGGTCCCGCCAGGTCGTAGCGGCGGATCAGGTCTGAGTCCCAACGAATGGCGTCGAGCATGCGGGCGTTCCCCGGATAGGCTGGCATGGTCGGGAGTCTATGGGGGCGTGGGGAGGGGGGTGTTGATTTGCGTCAACGGCGCATCAGCAGTCGTCGAGGGGCGACGTCTGTCCAGACCACTCAAGACCCGTGGCGAGGGAGCTTGCTCCCGCTCGGCTGCGCAGCAGACGCAATATCAGCTAGATGCGTTCTGCCTGAAGATCGTAGGGGCCTGCTCTGCAGGCCAGCGGGAGCAAGCTCCCTCGCCACGGGGGCTGTTGCGGTGGTTGAGTTCATTCTCTCTGAATGGCTGGCGAAGATGGCGATTCGCTCAGTGCCCCATGAGCCAATGCTGATGCGGCCCTGGCAGCGTCCAGATACCGAAGACAATCACCAACAATCCCCCGGCCATGCGTACGCTGCGTTTGCGCAGCAGCGCGGTGACGCGCTCGGCCGCCAGGCCGGTGGCGAGCAGCACCGGCCAGGTGCCGAGGCCGAAGGCGAGCATCAACAGCGCACTGTCCAGCGCATTGCCCTGGCTGGCGGACCACAGCAGGGTGCTGTAGACCAATCCGCACGGCAACCAGCCCCATAATGCGCCGAGCAGCAAGGCCCGAGGCACGCTCGACACTGGCAGCAAGCGGTTGGCGACAGGCTGGATATGTCGCCACAAACCACGACCGATACTTTCGATGCGGGTCAGGCCGCTCCACCATCCGGCGAGGTACAGGCCCATGGCGATCAGCAGCAAACCGGCCAGCACGCGCATGATCATCGCCGCCGGGCTGTTGGCGACGGCCCAGCCGGCCAGGCCGATCAGCAAGCCAGCGGTGGCGTAGCTCAGGATCCGTCCGAGGTTGTACGCCAGCAACAGCCGAAAGCGGCGGCTGCGTTGGTCCTTGGGAATCGCCAGGGTGAGGGCGCCCATCAGGCCGCCACACATGCCCAGGCAATGGCCGCCGCCCAATAGACCCAGGATGACGGCTGAAACCAGCAGCGGTGCCAGGTCAAGCATGGGGCGGCGCCTTGTCGTCCGGTTTCTGGACCTCGCCGCTGGCTTCGTCCACTGCCGCCTTGTGGTTCGGGTCCTGGTCGTCGAACAGGATGCTGTGGGCCGGACCATCAAGGTCGTCGTACTGTCCGCTGTCCACGGCCCAGAAAAAAATGTACACGGCGATGGCCACGATCAGCAGCGCGGCCGGGATCATTACGTAGAGAGCTGGCATGTCGGAACTCCATGCCCGCGCGGCTCAGGCCGGCAGCGGGCGGGTATCGGGCGTGGCGTCGAGCGCCTGCGGTTGACGGGTCAGCCTCAGCGCATTCAGCACCACGGTCAGCGAACTGATGGACATGCCGACCGCGGCCCACACCGGCGTGATCCAGCCGAGGGCGGCGAACGGCAACATGAGCCCATTGTACAGCCCTGCCCAGACCAGGTTCTCGATGATCACCCGACGGGTGCGCCGGGCCAGGCTGAAGGCATGGATCAAGGCATCGAGGCGATTGGACAGCAGCACCGCGTCGGCGCTGGTCTTGGCCAGGTCGGTGGCCGAACCCATGGCGACGCTGATGTCCGCCGCCGCCAATACCGGCACGTCGTTCACACCATCGCCGAGCATCAGCACCTTGCGGCCTTGCTGATGCAATTGTTGGAGCACTGCCAGCTTGTCGTCCGGACGCAAGCCGCCGCGGGCTTCATCGATGCCCAGTTCGGCGGCGACGCTGGCAACCATCGGCGAGCTGTCGCCGGACAGCAGCAGTGTCCGCCAGCCCCGCGCCTTGCAGGCGGCCAGCAGCGCCGGGGCATCCGTGCGCAAACGATCGTCGAGGACAAACCAGGCCAGGGGGCCGACATCATCCCCCAACAGCAGCCATTGCCCGGGTTCGTCCGGCATCAACGGTACCGCGGCGCCACTCGGTTCGCAGACGAACACTGGATGGCCGATGCGCAGTCTCTGCTCGCCCACTGAACCCTCCAGGCCCAGGCCCGGGAAGCTTTGGACGTGCTCGGCGGCCAGCGGGGCGCGACCGAAGGCACGGGCAATAGGATGTTCCGAGCGATTTTCCAACGCCGCGGCCAAGGCCAGGCACTGGTCGCTGTCGAGTGCGGCGAGCGGTCGAATGGCGCGCAACGCCAGGCGGCCTTCGGTCAGGGTCCCGGTCTTGTCGAAAATCACCGTGTCGATCTGGTTCAGGCCCTCCAGCACATGACCTCGGGTCAACAGCAGTCCGAGTTTGTGCAAGGTCCCAGTGGCGGCGGTCAGGGCAGTCGGCGTCGCCAGCGAGAGCGCGCAAGGGCAGGTGGCGACCAGCATTGCCAAGACGATCCAGAAGGCGCGGGATGCGTCCAGGTACCACCACAGCAGGCCGATGGCGACTGCGGCAATCAAGGAAAACAGCAGGAACCATTGGGCTGCGCGGTCGGCGATTTCCGCCAGTCGTGGCTTTTCGGCCTGGGCCCGTTCCAGCAGCCGCACGATGGCTGACAGCCGGGTGTCATGGCCCAGCGCTTGCACTTCGACGGTCAGGGCGCCGTCGACATTCAGCGTACCCGCAGTGACCGCGTCGCCGACCTGGCGGGGTTGTGGCAAGTATTCGCCGGTCAGCAGCGATTCATCGACGCTGGACTGGCCGTCGAGAATTCGGCCGTCGGCCGGCAGGATCGCGCCGGGCTGGACCAATACCCGGTCGCCCGTGCGCAGTTCGCTGAGCAGGATGCGCTCGCTCTGGCCGTGATCATCCAGGCGCAGGCACGAGGCGGGCAGCAGGTTGACCAATTGCGCGGTGGCGGCAGCGGTGCGTTCCCGGGCCCGCCGTTCCAGGTAGCGGCCGGCCAGCAGGAACAGGGCGAACATGCCGACGGCATCGAAGTACAACTCGCCGGCACCGGTGATGGACGTCCAGATTCCGGCGATGTAGGCACTGCCAATGGCCAGGGACACCGAAACGTCCATGGTCAGGTGGCGGGTGCGCAGGTCGCGCATGGCGCCTTTGAAAAACGGTGCGCAGCTGTAGAACACGATCGGCGTCGTCAGGAACAGCGCGACCCAGCGCAGGATGGTGTGCATCTCAGGGCTCAGGTCGATGTTGAATTCCGGCCAGGTGGCCATGGTCGCCATCATCGCCTGGAACCACAACAACCCCGCCACCCCTAATTGGCGCAGGGCCAGGCGGTTCTGCGCAGCGAGCTGTTCGCTGGCCTGATCGGCCTGGTAGGGGTGCGCGGCGTAGCCGATCTGGCGCAGTTCGGCGAGCAATGTGCTCAGCGGCAATTGAGCATCGGCCCAGCGGACGTGCAGGCGATGGTTGGACAGGTTCAGCCGCGCCTCGGCCACGGCCGGCAAGGTGCGCAGGTGTTTTTCGATCAGCCAGCCGCAGGCCGCGCAACTGATGCCTTCCATGAGCAGGGTGGTCTCGGACAGGTCGCCTTCATGGCGGACGAACGATTGCTGCACGTCCGGGCGATCGTACAGTGCCAGCTCATCGGTCAACTGGACGGGCAAGGTCTCGGGGTTGGCCGACGCTTCACTGCGATGTAGGTAGTAACTTTCCAACCCGCCGGCGACGATCGCCTCGGCTACCGCCTGGCAGCCCGGGCAGCACAGCTCGCGGGTCTCGCCGAGGACAACGGCGGTGAAGCGGCTGCCGGGAGGGACGGGCAGGGCGCAGTGGTAGCAGGGTTGTGGGGTGGTCATGGTTGTCGGGTGAAGGCCTTTTGTGGCGAGGGAGCTTGCTCCCGCTCGGCTGCGCAGCAGTCGTGTTTCAATACGTAATATGCCCGAGGAATGTCGGATCAAAAACAGGGCCGCTTCGCGACCCAGCGGGAGCAAGCTCCCTCGCCACAAAAGCAGCTTATTTCTTCAGGTCTTCAGCGCCTTGCAGCGGCTCATCGCCCAGCAGGATGTCCTGGTTGTGATTGACCTGCTCTTCTTCGAACAGCCGCCAGGTCTTGTCGTTCTCCACACCGAGCAATTCGACAAAGCGCCGACCTTCGATCTTGTCCGCCAACTGGCCAACATAGCGCCCCGGTTCGCTGTCGTTGCGGGTCAGGACAATCTTGCGGTCCTTCTCCGGCTGCGTCGGCGAGATCAGGCTCAGTTCCACGGTCTGGGGCCGGCTGTTGCCGTTCAGGCGCAGGTTGACTTCACCGGTAAGGTCGTCCAATTGCACATTGGCATGCAATTGCAGGGTCTGGGCCAGCAGTTCGCGCTCCAGCGAGCGATTGATGCCTTTGCCAGCCTCGTAATAGTTGTCGTTGACCAAGTTGTCCGGATTCTTCACCGCAATGGTCACCATGGTCAGGCTCAGCGTTACCGAGCAGGCGAGGATCCCGATGATGATCCACGGCCAGAGGTGCTTGTACCAAGGGCTGGTGGCGGTTGCTGCAGGCATGGGCATTTCTCTCAACGAGTCTGTGGGCCGATGAACCGGCTCTTGGCTTCAACATGGACGCTGTCGTCATCGGCATCCTTGAGGATGAACGTTACCTCGTTGGTGCTCGACGGCAGTTGTTCCGGTGCGCTGGACAGTTCAACCGGCTGGCTGTAGATCTCGCCTGCGGCAACCTTGATTTCGCGACGGCCTTGCAGCTTGAGATCAGGCAAGCCGGCGGCTTCCAACACGTACGTATGGTCGCGTTGGTCCTTGTTCATGATCTTCAGGCTGTAGACGTTCTCGATCCGGCCTTCGGCGTTTTCTCGATACAGCACGCGGTCCTTGCTGACGTCGAAACCCACCAGCGAACGCATGAAGAACGCCGTGACCAGCAGGCTGATCATCGCCAGCAGCACCAAGGCATAACCGATCAGGCGCGGGCGCAGTTTATGGGTTTTCTGCCCCGAAAGGTTGTGTTCGGTGGTGTAGCTGATCAGGCCACGCGGATAGTCCATCTTGTCCATGATGTTGTCGCAGGCATCGATACAGGCTGCACAACCGATGCATTCGATCTGCAAGCCGTCGCGGATGTCGATGCCAGTGGGGCAGACCTGGACGCACATCGTGCAGTCGATACAGTCGCCGAGGCCCAGGGCCTTGTAGTCGATACCTTTCTTGCGCGGGCCACGGCTTTCACCGCGACGTGGGTCATAGGAAACGATCAGGGTGTCCTTGTCGAACATCACGCTCTGGAAGCGGGCGTAAGGGCACATGTAGATGCACACTTGTTCACGCAGCCAGCCGGCATTGCCGTAGGTGGCGAGGGTGAAGAAACCGACCCAGAAATACGACCAGCCATCGGCCTGGCCGGTAAAGAACTCGAAGACCAGCTCGCGGATCGGCGTGAAGTAACCAACGAACGTCATGCCGGTGACGAAGCCGATCAGCAGCCAGAGGCTGTGCTTGGCGAATTTGCGCAAAAATTTGTTGGCGCTCATGGGCGCCTTGTCGAGCTTGATGCGCTGGTTGCGGTCGCCCTCGGTGACCTTTTCGCACCACATGTAGATCCAGGTCCAGACGCTTTGCGGGCAGGTGTAGCCGCACCAGACCCGACCGGCATACACCGTGATGAAAAACAGGCCGAAGGCGGCGATGATCAACATCCCCGACAGCAGGATGAAATCCTGGGGCCAGAAGGTGGCGCCGAAAATAAAGAATTTGCGTTCCGGCAGGTTCCACCAGACAGCCTGGTGACCGCCCCAATTCAACCAGACCGTGCCGAAATACAGCAGGAACAGGAAGGCTCCGCCAACCATTCGCAGGTTGCGGAACAGGCCCGTGAAGGCGCGGGTGTAGATTTTTTCCCGAGAGGCATACAGGTCGACGCTTTTGTTGGCGTCCTTGGCAGGCGGGGTAACGTCATGTACCGGAATCTGGTTGCTCATCAGATGCATCCCACGGCAGTGGAAAAACGCCGAGGCCAGTACGTGCCGGCTACGGTCAGAAAGGGTGTTGCAGTGGCGCAATGATACGCCTGTCGCTCTAGGTCAAGGGTGCGACCTTTGGTCGCGTTGGGTGTCTGGGTCGAATGGTGTAGCGGATGTAACAAGTCATGACCTGGATCAATTGACTATAGACAGGGTATGGCGTTGGCAGAGATTGGATGGGGGTGGCTTCGCCGCCCAGCGAGAGCAAGCCCCCTCGCCACGGGACTTTCCGTTTTGGATCAAACGTTGTGGTATTGGCTCATTCTTCCTCGTCCAGGTCATCTTCATGGATCAGGCCTTGGACGAAACGGAGGAAATTGGAACAAACAGGTCTCTCGGAGTGAGTCTGGTTCTCTTCAGGGCTCCGGCCGCTATCAAAGCTATCAGTTGTGAAATAGCTAACGGCTTCGGTATCAAGGTTCAGGCAAAAGAAGTTGCCACCCCAGTCATTTGCGAAAGGTAATAAATTCGCAGGAAGTAGCTGTTTCTTCAGCATTAGCTGGTAGGTGGATAACACCGTGGAATCACTACCAGCAATTGGCTTGAAGGCAGCCACTTCCAATGGCTCGTCGAAATCGTCGCCGAGCCAGTAGGTGCGCTCCGGTACGCCACCGTTGTACTTGAGGTAATGGCTCCGAAAGGGAGCCGGTAGACGCTTGCCAATGATAGATTCCAAACGATCCAGGTCCATCGAGGTAACGGCCGTTTCAGGGTCTGGAAATTTATTTTCAAGCATCACTGCCCTCCGGAGATTCATCCTCTACGCGTTAACTTTGTAGCGGAGAAGTCAACGCGATACTTTTCCAGCTCGCCTTTCGTTTTTTTTCCAAGAGCGAGGCTAAAGCGTCACCCTCAGGCAGCCCTTTCTTCGGCAGCTTGAAGGGAACCAGAACGTAGAGCTTTACCGAGTCCTCATGGTGTTCATCCACGGGTTCTTCGGTGGTGTTCCAAATTTTGTCCACGACCAACAGCGCGTCGGTATCGCTCGGCCAGCTGAGCTGGGCGAAGTCTTTATCTATTTTTGAAATGATCTGGCCTTCCGACAAGGGGCCGTTATCGAACGTGTGGCGAGCGAGCAGGGACAGCAACTCAACCGGGAAAACCCAAGGACTGTGCGGGGGAAAACCTTGCTGCGTGAGAGGCCAGTCACCGGGCAAACATACGAATAATTCGGTATGAGGGCTTTTGGCAAAAAGTCCGATGGTGAAGAGTAACTTGAACTTGTTCTTACCCTCGATGCAGCTGATACGCAGCTCCAGCCCCGCTTCATTACTGAAGGGACTTAGCTGCGCGGGTAAAACCCAACCTGCTGTGTTGTGCACGAAAGTGGCTATAGGTCCGCCGAATTCTTCGGCCGGGTTCTCAATAACGTCCATGATACTGACCGCCCCGGCTTTTCTTAAGACGGCCGCAATGTCTGTAAATCCCCACGTATTGGCGATGTCCAACGGCGCGTTATTCAGCCGGGTGTGCAGTCGATTGATGTCGGCATGGTGTTCTATAAGAAGATTGACGATGTGCTGGTGCCCGGAGGTGATCGCGTCAATCAGCGGGGTGGTTATGCTGTCAGGCCAACCGTCCACCAAGGCACCTGCCTCCAGAAACCATTGGCATGTTTGTAGATGTCCGTTGCCGGCGGCGGCGGCAAGGGGGGTGCTGTTACCAGAACTCGGGGCAGGCTGGTCCAGTGCAATACCTAAAGCCACCAATAAGCGGCAAACTTCGGTTTGACCCTGTTCGGCAGCCATGTGCAGCAACGTCTCCTGCCCCTCAAGGCCATACAGGGGTAGGTGCAATAGAGCGGGATTTTCCTCCAGGCGCTTTTTTAGCGAGGCTTCATTTCCCGAGGCGATGTCGGCATGAATGGCGGATAAAGCCTTGATGTTCTTTTCATAAATTTCTTCTGGGTTGGTCATTTAAAAAATTCCTTTTGCCATTTGATCACCCATTTTTTTCAATGCGTTTTCGACACTGGCCGTCCCACCGATGTCCGCTTTCTGAAGAATTTCATAAACTTTTTTCGCGCTGGCTACCGAGTGATTTCCCCCACCATTTTGGGCCCAAGTGAAGTTGCGCGGATCGTCGTTCAGGCCGATTTTGTGTTTGGTCAGAATTTTTTGCGAGTCGGTAATGTATTTTCGATTTTGCGCTCTCCAGCTTTTCGGAGCTTTTTCGCGGACGATATGATGGTAATGCGGCTTCACCATACCCTTAGGCGCAGGCCCCATCGCTCTCTTCTGTGAGGCGCTGAGTCGACAAACTTCCCAACCCCACGGATCCACCCACCCAATAGGATTCGGTGCGTATTGATAGAGGTTGAACCCACCTGCCAAGCCAATCGGATCCGGCGTAGTAAACCGCCCCACATCCGGATCATAAAACCTGAACGTATTAAAATGCAGCCCCGTTTCCCGATCCAGGTATTGCCCCTGGAACCGCAAATTCTGCTCTTCGATGTAGTACGGCTCGCGCACCTCTTCCAGCGTGTTGCCCCATACCCGATACGCAGCCTGCCAAACGTTGTGCCCGTCGGCTTCGGTGAGTTGCTCCGGCAGGCCGTTGAGGTCGTTGTGGTAGTAGCGGATCTTTTGCAGCGGGCCGCTCCCGTCGATGCGGGCCAGGGGTTCGTAGTCGTCGTCTTCGTAGAGGTACAGGCTGGTTTGCTGGTGGCGATGTTCCTGCAACAGGCGCAGGCCGTCCCAGGTGAAGCGGGTTTCACCCAGCGGGTAACCTTTGTTGTCCTGCTCGGTCTTGGCGATGCGCCGGCCGAGCGGGTCGTAGGCCATGTTTACCACGCTGCCGTCGTCGTTGCGCACTTCGATCAAGCGGCTTTCGGCGTCGTAGGCGAAGCGCTGCACGCCGCGTTTGGCGCTGCGCTTTTCGATCATCCGGCCAAAGGCGTCGTAGCGGTAGCGCTTGTCCTGGTAGGTCAGCAGTTTGTTGTGCACCACCAGTCCGGCGCCTGGGGTGGGGCCGTCCAGCAGGTTGGCGGCGGCGTCGTAGCTGAAGGTTTCGCGCTGGCCGTGCAGGCTGTCCTGGCTGGCGATGATGCGGCCGGTGGCGTCGTAGTGCAGCAATTGGCGCTGTTGCGCGGCGGGTTGCTGGTCGAGCTTGCCGATGAGGTTGTCGGCGGGGTCGTACTCGAAGTGTTTTTGTACCGCCGCCGGCAGCAGCGAGGGTTGGCCGCTGTGGCGGCGTTGTCGCGTGCGCAGGCGGCCGCTGCGGTCGTATTCGCTGCGGGTGCTGATCTGGCCTTGGGTGCGTAGCACTTCGCGGTGCAGGCGGTCGCGTTCGAAGTCGCTGATGACCTGGCCGTCGAGGTTGATCTGGTGCAGGTGGCCGCTGCCGTAGTACAGGCGGTTGACCCAGCGGCCATCGGGCAGTTGGGTCTGGATCAGGTTGCCGAGTTCGTCGTAGTGGTGTTGCAGGCTGCCGGCGGCGCCGTTTTCGGCGAGCAGCTGGCCGAGGGCGTCGTAGGTAAAGCTCAGGGTTTGCGCGTTGCCTTGCAGGTCGGTGAAGGTGACGGCGGTGAGTTGGTCCAGCGCGTCGTAGCGGTATTCGGTGCGGCCGTCGTCGGTGACTTTGGCGATCAGGCGGCCCACGGCATCGCGTTCCAGGCAATGGACGATGGGCGCCGGCGGTATTTCGGGAATGAGCGCCAGGCCCGTGCCGTACGGTGCAGGCATCGCCGTCACTGCCGCGACGTTGTCGAGGCGGTCGTAGTCGTAGCGTTTGGCGCTGCCATCCAGGTTTTGTTGCTCGCTCAACCGATCCCCAGCGTCCCAGGCAAACCGGTAGCTCTCGCCATTCTCGTTGACCAGCGCTTGCAGCCGGCCGAAGCTGTCGTAGGCGAACTGCACTTGCCGGCCCTGGGCGTCGGTGCGTAGGCGGACCTGGCCGCGGCGGTTGTGCTGGTAGTGCGTGGTGTGCCCGACCGGGTCGGTGTAGCCGGTGAGCTGGCCGGCGCTGTCGCGCTGATAATGCTCGGTGCGGCCGTCCGGCAATTGGCTGCCCAGCAGCCGGCCTTGGGCGTCGTAGCTGAATTGGGTGCGCTCGCCGAGGGCGTCAGTGATGGTTTGCAGGTAACCGCGCGCGTCATAACTAAAGCGTGTCGGGTAACCCGAGCAATCAACGTGTTCGACCAGTTGGCCGAACGGGTTCCAGCGCAGCTTCTTGCTTTTGCCGGTCGCATCGATGATTTCTACCACCTGGCCGTGGGCGTCGTAGCGGTAGCGGGTGCGATGGCCCAGCGGGTCGGTTTGCGCCGTGCAGTTGCCGCGTTGATCGTAGCTGTACGTCCAGCTATTGCCGGCGGCATCAGTGTCCACCAGCGGCAGGGCCCAATGTTCGAGCCAGAGGGTGGACTCGCTGCGGCCCAACGGGTCGGTTTCGCTGATCAGGTTGCCGGCGTCGTCGTAGCTGAATGAGTACTGGCCGCCTTGTGGATCGGTAGCACTGAGCAACTGGCGCTCATCGTTCCATTCGAACAGCCACGTCTGGCCGAGGTTGTCGCTGAACCGGACGATCTGGTGCTGGCTGTTCCAGTGACGGATGCTGGTGCGTTGCAGGCTGTCGCTGATGCGGGTGATGCCGGCTTGCAAGTCATAGTCGAACTGGTAGGCATCACCCTCATCTGTCCAGTGCCGGACCACGCGCCATTCCTGGTCATCGATCAAGGCCCATTCGTAGAGGCAGCGCAGGCCGGTGGGCAGTTGGTGCTCGACCATCCGCCGTCCAGCGTCATAGCTGAAGCGCCGTTGCATCTGGTTGCCAGCGTCGCGTACTTCGGCGAGATTGCCCGATGCGTCGTAGGCGTAGCTGACCAGCACTTCCCGCGATTGATCAGGATAGAGCCGTTGAATCTGGCTGACGCGTTCGCCTTCGCGAATCAACTCAACCTGCACCAGATCGAAGGCGTCGTGCAGCCGCACCAGGCGCCCGCCCTCGTCATAGTCGAGGTGGATACGGTTGTCGTTGCGGTCGCCCAGTTGGCTCAGGCGCAAGTGGGATGGGTTGGCCGGCGTGGGTTCGAACAAACGGTACAGGCCGTCATCGCTTTCGATCAGCAATTGCCCACTCACATGGCGGCGCACCGCCAGGCCTTCGCCGGCACTGAACACCGCGCCGCCCAACGGGATCGATCCCATGTCGATGGCGCGCGCCTGTTCGTCGGTGTAGACCAGGGTTTCGCCGCCGTCGGGGTGGGGCAGGATGTCGACCCGTACCTCATAGGTCACGCTCCAGCCGGCACCGAACAGGCTGTCGCGACGCTCGTCACGGCTGTTGTAGAAGCGTTGCCAGTCGATCGGCAGGATGCCGGGCAAGACGAAGTCCAGCTCTTCACCACCGCCAAGCACCTTGGCACCCGTGGCCGCGTGCACCGGGTTCGACGAACCCATGGCCGCATTGGCCGCTGCGTTCGCCGCGCTGCTGGCGGCCATGGATGCCGCGCCGCCCACCAGCATGCACGGCAGCTTGCTGAAGAATTTGCCCTTGCCGCCCTTGAGCATCAACAGGGCCGTGACCGCCAAGCCAACGCCCGGGGTCTTGCCGCTGCGGATCTCGCGCACCACCACCGAACCGCCGCCAATGGTCACGTTGGGCGAAATCAGTCCGGACGACACCACTGTTGCATCGCAGGTGCTGCGGTCGCCGCTGCGCACGGCGGGCTGGCCGTTGATGGTGACCTTGTCCGAACCTTCGGCCATGAACTGCGGTGGCATCGGGGGATGCTTCATGCAGATGACCAGGTCCTCCGGCTTGGGCACGGCGCCGGGGGCGGGCGTGGCGACGGTGGGGCGCCACATTTGCGAGAAGAACTCCCCGGCCATGTCCAGGTAGCTGGGTTCTTCTTCAGGCTCGGGCGCTTCAAGCTCGGTGCCGGCCGGGGCGACGTGGGACGGAATCGCCCCGGCGGCGCGGGCTGCGGGGATGTTATTGGTGAGGGTGTCAGTGGAGCCGGTGAGGATGTTGGCCTGGACCGTGGGCGGAAAGAGGGCGTTGCCGATGCCCTCGCATATATTGCTCAACCCTTTGTCGGCCCCGGTCTTGCTCATGGCAAGCCCGACCACCGTTCCCACCACCAGTCCGAGCACGAAGCAGCCCAGGCCGCCGGTGACCACGGTAATGCCCGTGGCCGCGACCACCGCGGCGGTCGCCACGGCAGTAATCGCAATGTTCGCCGCCACTTCCAGCACGCCGCCAAGGACGTCGGCCATCATCGAAGTGTGGTTGAGTGCATCGCCCAGGCGGGCAGCCCAGAGTGCGTCAGACATGCGCGAAGCCCAGGCCGATGCCTGTGTGCTGGAATGGTTCGATGCGTTTCATTGCGCCTGTCTCCCTGGCGGTAAGTTACGGGTCCGTCGTGATGTCAGCTTGACCAAGGGTTGAGCAGCGCCACTCCGCTGCTCTGGAAATCCGTCACGTTGCGCGTCACCACGGTCAACCCGTGGACCAGCGCGGTGGCGGCAATCAACGCATCGCATTCGTTGCTGCGATCGGGAACATGAAGACGCGCGCAGCGAAGCGCCACGGCGCGGTCGACTACGAGAATCCTGCCGGCAAACGTGGGCATGACGTGGTTGTCCAGCCACGCACGCAGGCGACTGCCTTGCACCGGATCCTTGCGCTCGAAGCGCAAGACGCCGGTTTCCAGTTCCAGTACGGTAATCGCCGAGACGTAGAGGCTGGGGGCGGGCACGCTGCGCGCCCAGGCCTGCACGTTTTTATCGGCCTGGGGTTTGCGCAGCTCCGAGATGACATTGGTATCGAGTAGAAACATTCAGGACAGGTCCACCGAGCGGGGCGTAATGACGGCACGCTCGGCATCGAAGTCGATATCCGGCGCATCGGGCATGACCAGCAACTCGACAATGCTGGCGCCAACGCCGGTCAGTTTCTGGTACTCCTCAATGCTTAGCAGCACATGGGCCGGCTTGCCACGGTCGGTGATGATGACCGGCCCTTCACGGGTGGCTTTTTTGGCACCACTTGTGTCGTGGTTGAATTCGCGGCTGGAAATAGTGGTGACGGACATGCTGGCGTCCCCCAAGAAAATCGAATGTAGGCACGTTACTACTGGCGCCAGGGTGCAGGCAAGGGGAAACAGGCTCGTGATGTTTCGACGGTCGAAAAAAAAGGCCCCGCCAATCAGATTGGCGGGGCCTTCCGTGTACCAGTGACTCGCCTTACTGAGCGTCAGCGGCCGGAGCCTTTTCGCCGTGCGACAGGCTGTAGACATAGGCTGCCAGCAGGTGGACCTTGTCGTTGCCTTGCAGGTCAGCCTGGGCCGGCATCTGGCCCTGGCGACCGTAGCGGATGGTCTGCTGCAGCTGGGCGAAGCTCGAACCATAGATGAAGCCGGCCGGGTGCGTCAGGTCGGGAGCGCCCATGGCGGGCGTGCCCTTGCCGGCTGGACCGTGGCAGGCCACGCAGTTGGCTGCGAACAGTTTCTGGCCATTGGCTGGATCGGCCTTGGCGCCTTCGGGCAGCTTGCGACCGTGCAGGCTGGTCACCAGGTAGGAAGCCACGTCAGCCACGCCTTGCTCGCCGACCACGGCGGCCCAGCCCGGCATCACGGCGTGACGACCGCCCATGATGGTGGTCTTGATGGTCTCCGGCTCGCCGCCCCAGCGCCAGTCGGCGTCGGTCAGGTTGGGGAATCCGTAGGCACCCTTGGCGTCGGAACCGTGGCAGACCGAGCAGTTGGAAGCAAATAGGCGACCGCCCATTTTCAACGCTTGCGGGTCCTTGGCGACTTCTTCGATCGGCATGGAGGCGAATTTGGCGAAGATCGGACCGAACTTGGCGTCCGAGCGAGCCATTTCCTTTTCCCACTCGTGCACGCCGGTCCAGCCGGTCTGGCCGTTGGCGAAGGCGGTCTGCTTTTCGGTGTCCAGGTAGTTGTAGCCTGGCAGCAGGCCTTTCCAGTTGCCCAGGCCAGGGTAGAGGACCAGGTAGCCAAGGGCGAAAATGATGGTGCCCACGAACAGCATGAACCACCATTTCGGCAGCGGATTATCGTACTCCTCGATCCCGTCGAAGGAGTGGCCGACCGTCTCTTCGGTGGCTTCGCTGCGCTGGCCCTTGCGGGTCGACAGCAGCAGCCAGGTCAGGGAGAAGATCGTTCCCAGGCTGAGGACTGTGACGTACAGACTCCAGAATGTAGTCATTCTTTGTTACTCCTAGAAGCTTGCTCGACGTGCTTGATGGCTTCGGGATCATCCGCGAACGGCAGCAAGGTCGCGTCGTCGAACTCCGACTTGCGCTTGGGGCTGAATACCCACAGCGCCAGGCCGATGAAGGCCACCATCACGACGACGGTACCCAGGCCACGAATCATCCCGATATCCATCCAAATCACCGTTTGCTTTTGATGATGGTGCCCAGGCCTTGCAGATAGGCCACCAGCGCGTCCATTTCGGTCTTGCCCTTGACGGCATCCTTGGCACCGGCGATGTCTTCATCGGTGTAAGGCACGCCCAGGGTACGCAAGACTTCCATTTTCTTGGCGGTGTCTTTGCCGTCGAGCTTGTTTTCTACGAGGAACGGGTAGGCCGGCATCTTCGACTCAGGCACGACGTTGCGCGGGTTGTACAAGTGCGCACGGTGCCAGTCGTCGGAGTAGCGGCCGCCAACGCGGGCCAGGTCCGGGCCGGTACGTTTGGAACCCCACAGGAACGGGTGGTCCCAGACGCTTTCGCCGGCAACGGAGTAGTGGCCGTAGCGTTCGGTTTCGGCACGGAACGGACGGATCATCTGCGAGTGGCAGCCGACACAGCCGTTGGCGATGTAGATGTCGCGGCCTTCCAGTTCAAGGGCGGTGCGCGGCTTCATGCCCTCGACCGGCTTGTTGGTCACGTCCTGGAAGAACAGCGGAACGATCTGGGTCAGGCCGCCGATACTGACGGCGATGACCATGAAGAAGGCCAGCAGGCCGATATTCTTCTCTACTGCTTCGTGCTTCATCAGTGAGCTCCAACTACGGCGATCTTGGCGGCGGCTTCAGCTTCAGCCGGGTCAGAGGCACGAACGGTGCGATACACGTTGTAGGCCATCAACAGCATGCCGCTGGCGAAGAACGCGCCGCCCAGGGCACGCACGATGAAACCAGGATGGCTGGCTTGCAGCGCTTCGACGAACGAGTAGGTCAGGGTGCCGTCGTCGTTGATCGCACGCCACATCAGGCCCTGGGTAATACCGTTGACCCACATCGAGGCGATGTAGAGCACGGTGCCGATGGTCGCGAGCCAGAAGTGCGCGTTGATCAGGCCGGTGCTGTGCATCTGCGCACGGCCGAACAGTTTCGGGATCATGTGGTAGATGGCGCCGATGGAGATCATCGCTACCCAGCCGAGTGCACCGGCGTGTACGTGGCCGATGGTCCAGTCGGTGTAGTGGCTCAGGGAGTTGACGGTCTTGATGGCCATCATCGGGCCTTCGAAGGTCGACATGCCGTAGAACGCCAGCGATACCACCAGGAAGCGCAGGATCGGGTCGGTGCGTAGCTTATGCCAGGCGCCCGAGAGGGTCATCATGCCGTTGATCATGCCGCCCCAGCTTGGCGCCAGCAGGATGATCGACATCGCCATGCCCAGGGACTGCGCCCAGTCCGGCAGCGCGGTGTAGTGCAGGTGGTGCGGACCGGCCCAGATGTAGAGGGTGATCAGCGCCCAGAAGTGGACGATGGACAGGCGATAGGAATAGATCGGACGCTCGGCCTGTTTCGGCACGAAGTAGTACATCATCCCCAGGAAACCCGTGGTCAGGAAGAAACCCACGGCGTTGTGGCCGTACCACCACTGGATCATCGCGTCGGTCGCGCCCGAGTAGGCCGAGTACGACTTGAAGAAGCTGACCGGCAGGGAGGCGTGGTTGACGATGTGCAGCATGGCGGTCACGACGATGAAGGCACCGTAGAACCAGTTGCCGACGTAGATGTGCTTGGTCTTGCGCTTGACGATGGTGCCGAAGAACACCAGACCGTAGGTCACCCAGACGATGGCCAGCAGGATAGCCAGGGGCCATTCCAGCTCGGCGTATTCCTTGGTGGTGGTGAAACCCATGGGCAAGGTCACGATCGCGCCGACGATCACCGCTTGCCAACCCCAGAAGGTGAAGGCCGCGAGGCTGTCGGAAATCAGTCGCGTCTGGCAGGTTCGCTGCACGACATAGTAAGAAGTGGCAAACAACGCACAACCACCGAAGGCGAAGATCACCAGGTTGGTGTGCAGCGGGCGCAGGCGTCCAAATGTCGTCCATGGCAGATCGAAGTTCAACTCCGGCCAGACCAGTTGCGAGGCGATGAAGACACCGAGCCCCATGCCAAGGATCCCCCAGACCACCGTCATGATGGCGAACTGGCGGACTACCTTATAGTTATAAGCAGTCGGACTGATTGCTGTGCTCATTCTAAGGTTCCACGGTTTGGGTGTTTTATTAGGATAAAAATCGGTCGCAAGTATGGAGAAAGCGGGGGGTCATTGCAACGCGCCATGACCTGGGTCAATGCTTTCCAAAGCTGATTCTGCGGCCTTTCCATGTTCTCTGTAGGGACAAAATTGGCCCACGGCAAAATGTCTCGACGAAGGAAGGAGGCGAGGGGGTCAGGTCGGTTGTAACGGGGTGTGTTCAAACACGGCGTTCGGGGGATGCCAGGCAACTGTCGCAACAGCCGGTATTCACCTGCGTTTGCGGCCTCTTGAACGAACGATTGTCGAACGCATCGGGTCGGATTGACCTGAAACCGGCAGTCGCCAGTGCACGCAAAGGCAAGCTTAGACCCGATTCCAGAGAACCGAAAGGAAGACGATGGGAGGGGTGTGACAAAAAGAAGCAGCTAGAAGTTGTAAGCTGCAAGCTTCAAGTGGGTACTCGTCGCCTGCAGCTTTTGCTTTTGCTTTTGCTTTTGCTTTTGCTTTTACTTGAAGCTTGCAGCTTGACGCTCACCGCTCAACTGCTCATCAGCCTTCGAAAGGCTGTACACGTAAGCCGCGAGCAGCTGCACCTTGTCATTGCCCAGCAGCTCATTTTGCGCCGGCATGTGGCCTTGGCGTCCGTGGCGAATGGTCTGCTGCAACTGGGCCAGGCTGGTGCCGTAGATGAAACCGGCCGGTTGCGTCAGGTTCGGCGCGCCCATGGCTTCGGTGCCCTGGCCATTGGCGCCATGGCAAGCGACGCAGGTGGTGTTGAACGCTTGCTGGCCGGCTTGCAGGTCGGCACCGCTGTCCGCCGGCAAGGGCAGGCCCGCCAAGTCGTGGCGCACATACGCGGCCACGTTCTTGACCCCGGCGTCCCCCAGCACTTCGCCCCAGGCCGGCATCGCCGCCATGCGGCCACCCATGATGGTCGTCTTGATGGTGTCGGCCGCGCCGCCCCAGCGCCAGTTGCTGTCGGCCAGGTTCGGGAAGCCGAAGGCACCCTTGGCGTCCGAGCCGTGGCAGACCGAGCAGTTGGAGGCGAACAGGCGACCTCCCATCTTCAAGGCTTGTGGGTCCTTGGCGACTTCCTCTACAGGCATCGCCGAGAACTTGGCGAAGATCGGCCCGAACTTGGCGTCGGCCTTGGCCATTTCCTTTTCCCATTCATGGGCGCCGGTCCAGCCGTTGTCGTAGCCGGGCAGGATGCCTTTCCAATTGCCCAGGCCCGGGTAAAGGACCAGGTAGCCAACGGAAAACACCAACGTGCCGGCGAACAACAGGAACCACCATTGCGGCAGCGGGTTGTCGTATTCCTCGATGCCGTCGAAGCTGTGGCCCATGGTCTGGTCGACGCTGCCCTTGGTCTCGCCCTTGCGGGTGCCGATCAGCAGCCACGTCAGGCCGATCAGGCTGCCAATGGTCAGTACGCAGATCCACGTACTCCAGAAAGTGGTCATGACCGGGTACTCCTTGGTGCGGGGTCTTGGGGGGTAATGTCGGCGGGCGGTTCGTCGGCGAACGGCAGCAGGCGCGCCTGGGCGAATTCCGGCCCGCGCTTGCTGCTGTACACCCACAGGATCAGGCCGATGAAGGCGATGAACACCACGACGGTGCCCAGGCCGCGGATCATGCCAGTACTCATTTCAAGCACCATGGCTCACCTCTTGCTCTTGATGGCAGTGCCGAGCACTTGCAGGTAGGCGACCAGCGCGTCCATTTCGGTCTTGCCTTTGAGCGAGGCGACACTGCCCGCGATATCGTCATCGGTGTACGGCACGCCGAGGGTGCGCATGGCGCGCAGCTTGCCTTCGGTGTGGCTGCTGTCGACTGCCTGTGTCACCAGCCATGGGTAGGCCGGCATTTTCGACTCGGGCACGACGTTACGTGGGTTGTACAAGTGCGCGCGGTGCCAGTCATCGGAGTAACGCGCGCCGACGCGGGCCAGGTCCGGTCCGGTGCGCTTGGAGCCCCACAGGAACGGGTGGTCCCAGACGCTTTCGCCAGCCACGGAGTAGTGGCCGTAGCGCTCGGTTTCGGCGCGGAACGGACGAATCATCTGCGAGTGGCAGCCGACGCAGCCTTCGCGGATGTAGATATCGCGGCCTTCCAATTGCAGGGCGGTGTAGGGCTTCATGCCGTCCACCGGTTTGTTGGTCACGTCCTGGAAGAACAGCGGCACGATCTGGGTCAGGCCGCCGATGCTCACGGCCAGCACCATCAACAGCATCAGCAGGCCGACGTTTTTTTCGATTGTTTCGTGTTTCATGGCGGACTCCTCAAGCCATCTGCGCGGCAGCGGCGGCTTCGGCAGGCTGGTAGGCCCGCACGGTGCGCCAGGTGTTGTAGGCCATCAGCAGCATGCCGCTGAGGAAGATCGCCCCGCCTACCAGTCGCACGATGAAGCCAGGGTGGCTGGCCACCAGGGTTTCGACGAAGGAGTAGGTGAGCGTGCCGTCCTCGTTCACCGCACGCCACATCAGGCCTTGGGCGATGCCGTTGACCCACATCGAGGCGATGTAGAGCACGGTGCCGATGGTCGCGAGCCAGAAATGCGCGTTGATCAGGCCAATGCTGTGCATCTGCGCCCGACCGAAGACCTTCGGAATCATGTGATACAGCGCACCAATGGAAATCATCGCCACCCAGCCGAGCGCGCCGGCGTGTACGTGGCCGATGGTCCAGTCGGTGTAGTGGGAGAGGGCGTTGACGGTCTTGATCGCCATCATCGGACCTTCGAAGGTCGACATGCCGTAGAACGCCAGGGACACCACCAGGAACCGCAGGATCGGGTCGCTGCGCAACTTATGCCAGGCGCCCGAGAGGGTCATCATGCCGTTGATCATGCCGCCCCAGCTTGGCGCCAGCAGGATCAGCGACATCACCATGCCCAGAGACTGTGCCCAGTCCGGCAGCGCGGTGTAGTGCAGGTGGTGTGGGCCGGCCCAGATGTACAGGGTGATCAGCGCCCAGAAGTGGACGATGGACAGGCGATAGGAGTACACCGGGCGTTCGGCCTGTTTCGGCACGAAGTAGTACATCATCCCCAGGAAGCCGGCGGTGAGGAAAAAGCCCACGGCGTTGTGGCCGTACCACCATTGCACCATTGCATCCGTGGCCCCGGCGTACACCGAGTAGGACTTGGTGAAGCTCACCGGCAGTTCCAGGTTGTTCACAATGTGCAGAATCGCCACGGTCAGGATGAACCCGCCGAAGAACCAGTTGCCGACGTAGATGTGCTTGGTGTTGCGCTTGGCCACGGTGCCGAAGAACACGATGGCGTAGGCGACCCAGACGATGGTGATCAGGATGTCGATCGGCCATTCGAGCTCGGCGTATTCCTTGGAACTGGTGTAGCCCAGCGGCAGGCTGATGGCCGCCAGCAGGATCACCAGTTGCCAGCCCCAGAAGCAGAACGCAGCGAGTTTCGGCGCGAACAGCTGGGTCTGGCAGGTGCGTTGCACTGAGTAGAACGAACTGGCGAACAGGGCGCAGCCACCGAAGGCGAAGATCACCGCGTTGGTGTGCAGCGGGCGCAGGCGGCCGAAGCTGGTCCAGGGCAAATCGAAGTTGAGCTGTGGCCAGACCAATTGGGCGGCGAGAAAAACCCCGAGCCCCATGCCGACGATGCCCCACACCACCGTCATAATGGCGAATTGGCGGACCACCTTGTAGTTGTAGGCGGTACTGATAGAAGTGTTCATGGTTCCCCATCCACGGTTCAGCCGAAGTGAGCGCCTGCGCAAGGCAAGGCGGCGTTCTTCGCCTGGAGTTATAGGCAGACTAAAAGCGAGGCAAGCATGGACAAACAGCACAAGGCCAGTATTGACGGGGATCAATGGGCGCGATGCGTGGCGGAACGTGGCTGGTTGTGGACGGCGGCGAAACCGGGCGCTGACGCCGAGTCGCCGATCCTGATCCTGGCCCATGGTGCCGGAGCACCGATGGACAGCGGTTTCATGGAGGAAATGGCCGCGCGCCTTGCCGTGCATGGCGTCAATGTGTTGCGCTTCGAGTTTCCCTACATGGCCCAGCGG
>NZ_JAUTYU010000021.1:0-84031 GCF_052112105.1 Pseudomonas sp. BP11-1-1 | reverse complement strand
CGCGGCGAAGTCCACGGCCGGCGGCAGGGCAAAAGTCAGGAGGCAGGCGGGGCGGGGGAGGCGGGGACGTTTCATGCAGGGTTCCTGCCGGTGATGTCGGGCCCGTCGCACGGAGGGGCGGGACGGGAGGCTGTTCTGGTAGACGAGTGTTCGGGGCGGGAATTTAATGAGTTGAGACTGGGCAGTCCTTGAAACGACACCGATCCCGTGGCGAGGGAGCTTGCTCCCGCTGGGCCGCGAAGCGGCCCCAAGACCTGGGCTCCCGATCTCGAGCATGTGTCGCCTGCCTTGGGCCTGCTGCGCAGGCCAGCGGGAGCAAGCTCCCTCGCCACGAAAGCGGGTTCTGCTGCCCCATCAACTGAACGATTGAGGCCTGATGCAAACCAAAGCTTTAAATCTATATGAGAATTACTATAAATTACGCGATTGAATCTGCCACCATCGTGCCATGCGTTTTCCGGCATGCCGAGGGGCCCAGGGAAAGCTGTCGCAGTCACTGCGCACGGGAGTCATGTTGGAAAACTACTATCGCGAGCTGGTGTGTTTCCTGAACGCCAGGCTAGGCAACCGCCAGGCGGCCGAAGATGTGGTGCATGACGCTTATGTGCGGGTGCTGGAGCGCGCCAGCGATACGCCCATCGAGCAGCCGCGGGCGTTCTTGTATCGCACCGCACTGAACCTGGTGATCGATGGGCATCGGCGCAACACGCTGCGCCAATCCGAATCCCTCGACGTGCTCGACACAGAAGAACGCTTCTTCACCCCGTCGCCCCATACCAGCCTCGACCACGGCCAACGCCTGGACATGCTGCAACGCGCCCTGGCCGAGTTGCCACCGCTGTGCCGCGAAAGCTTCCTGCTGCGCAAGCTCGAAGGCCTGTCCCATTCGCAGATTGCCGAGCGCCTGGGCATTTCCCGCGCGCTGGTGGAAAAACACATCGTCAACGCCATGAAGCATTGCCGCGTTCGCGTACGGCAGTGGGACGCGACCTGATTCACCCGGCGTGAATCCTGCGGCGGTAAATTTTCTGACATCCTCTTCGTTCCTCTCAACAGACGATCTGGCGGCCCGATGCGCGCCGAACAGGTCACCCGGCTTTCGTGCCCTGTTGAGGGGCTTTTCCAGAGGACACTGGACATGACTCAGGCAATTGCAGCGCCCCACGTTCACGACTTGATCGGCATTGGCTTCGGCCCCTCGAACCTGGCGCTGGCCATCGCGCTGCAGGAGCGTGGCCCGGTGCAGGGCGAACTGGACGTGCTGTTCCTCGACAAACAGGCTGACTATCGCTGGCACGGCAACACGCTGGTGACCCAGAGCGAGCTGCAGATTTCCTTCCTCAAGGACCTGGTGACCCTGCGCAACCCCACCAGCCCTTACTCGTTCGTCAATTACCTCAAGCACCATGGCCGCCTGGTGGATTTCATCAACCTCGGGACGTTCTACCCGTGCCGCATGGAGTACAACGACTACCTGCGCTGGGTGGCGGCGCAATTCGCCGGGCAGAGCCGCTACGGCGAGGAAGTGCTGCGCATCGAACCGGTGCTGCATTACCAGCAGGTCGAAGCCTTGCGGGTGATTTCCCGCACCCGCGAAGGGGAAGAGTGCGTGCGCATCAGCCGTTCAGTGGTGGTCAGTGCCGGTGGCACGCCGCGCATTCCCGAGGCGTTCAAGACGTTCAAGGATGACGCTCGGGTGTTCCATCACTCGCAGTACCTGGAGCGCATGGCAAGCCAACCGTGCACGAGCGGCCAGCCAATGAACGTTGCGATCATCGGCGGCGGGCAGAGCGCGGCGGAAGCGTTCATTGACCTCAACGACAGCTTCCCGTCGGTGCAGGTCGACATGATCCTGCGCGGCTCGGCCCTCAAGCCGGCGGATGACAGCCCGTTCGTCAACGAAGTGTTCTCGCCGGAATTCACCGACCTGGTGTTCCAGCAGCCCCACAGCGAACGCGAGCGCCTGGTCAACGAGTACCACAACACCAATTATTCGGTGGTGGACATCGACCTGATCGAGCGCATCTACGGGATTTTCTATCGTCAGAAAGTCTCGGGCATCGCCCGTCATGGGTTCCGCACCCTGACCACGGTGGAGAAAGCCACCGCGACGAAGGATGGCGTGGAGCTGGCGGTGCGCAACAACGCCACTGGCGAGTTGTCGGTGCGCCGATACGACGCGGTGGTGCTCGCCACCGGCTACGAACGCCAGATGCACCGCACCTTGCTCGAACCGTTGGCGCAATACCTCGGGGATTTCGAGGTGGATCGCAACTACAAGTTGATCACCGACGAGCGCTGCAAGGCGGCGATCTACATGCAGGGTTTCTGCCAGGCCAGCCACGGGCTGAGCGACACCTTGCTGTCGATCCTGCCGGTGCGCGCCGATGAGATCGCCGGCTCGCTCTATGAGCATGGAAACAATCGCGGGCAGGCTCGGCCGGAGCGCGATTTGCGATTGGCCGCTGTGTGAGCTGCCGAGCGAAGCGAGGCTGCGATCTTTTCCCGACACCTGAGTTCCAAGAGAAAGATCGCAGGCTTCGCCAGCTCCTACAGAACAATCGCAAGCCCGCCAGGAAATTCCTCAGAAACTTCCTACACTCACCTCACGCTCCTCCTGGTTTTCCGGGAGGTACGTGGACGGTTCACTGTTCCCTCGCATTGGCAGTTTGAACCGATCAGCCGGTCGCTGATGTAGCGTCCGGGCCGATTTCGCCAAGCGAAACCTGATCGAATGATGCTGTTCCTGCGCACAGGCCTGGCGGCGATATGGCTGGGTCTATCAAGTGTGGCGCCCCAGGTGGGCGCGGCACCCGAGTCGCTGCATGTGCTCGGGCGTTCTGCTGTGAACGACTATTCGGTGACCCTGGACGAGGCTGACCGGACCTGGCTGCGACGCAAGGGCACGTTGCTCCTGGGTGCCTCGGCACCGGATTACCCGCCGTTCAGCATCACCGGCAATGGCAGCGATTATGAAGGCCTGACGGCTGACTATGCGCAGTTGCTGGGTCAGCTGTTGCACATCGACATACAAGTGCGGCGGTACGCGTCGCGGGATGCATCACTCCAGGCCCTGCATGGCGGGGAAATCGATCTGCTCGGCACCGCCAACGGTTTCGAGGCCGGCGACCCCGCATTGGCGATGTCACGGGCATATGCCGATGACGTGCCGACGCTGGTGACCCGTGTCGACGATAGCGAAGAGCTGCCGGCGGACCTGGCGGGCAAACGGCTGGCCATGCTTTATCACTACTTGCCACCGGAAACGGTCGAAGCTTTTTATCCGGACGCCACGTTGCAGCTGTTCCCCTCGACCTTGAGCGCCATCGGCGCCGTGGCGTTCGGCCAGGCCGACGTTTACCTGGGGGATTCGATCAGCGCCCATTACCTGATCAGCAAGAACTACCTGAACAACGTACAACTGGCGGATTTCTCCCGCATGGAAGTGCAGCCGTTCGCCTTTGCGGTCAGCCGCGAGAACGGGCGCCTGTTGCGCGTCGTCAATGCCGCGCTGCAGGCCATTCCCGTCGGCGAACGCATGGGCATCCTGCGGCGTTGGAGCGCCGGTGGGGCGAGCGTGCCGGGCCGGCAAGCGTTGCATTTCAGCGTCAATGAACAGCGCTGGCTCGATGCTCATCCGCGTATCAACGTAGCCGTCAGCGCGGATTTCCTGCCGTTGACCTTCTTCGATGAGCAAGGCCAATTGCGCGGCATCGGTGCCGATGTGCTGGCCAGGATCAGCTTGCGCACCGGGCTGAAATTCGACATCCAGCGTGGCGACTCGGTGGACGACCTGATCGCCCGGATCGCCACTGGCAAGGCCGATGTCCTGGCTACCGCGATCCCCAGCGCCGAGCTTGAAAATGAACTGCGCTTCACCCGCCCGTACCTGACAAGCCCTTTCGTGCTGGTGGTGCCGGCCAAAGCCTCGGACGCCCTGACCGTGGACCGGATGGCCGGCAAGCGGCTGGCGCTGGTGCGTGGCAACGTGTTGCGTGAGTACCTGTCGGAGCAGTTCCCCGGCGTGCAACGGGTGCCGGCGCAAAACATGGCCGATGCCATGGCCATGGTCGCCGCAGGTCGGGCGGATGGTGCGATCAATTCGCTGATCAGTGCCCGCTACATGATCTCGCGCCAGTACCGCGACACATTGCAAGTCACCAGCACCGTGGGCACGGTGCCCATCCGCGTTGCCTTGGCGACGAGCCGCAACGCGACCGAGCTCTACTCGATCCTGGACAAGGCACTGCTGAGCATTTCCCCAGAGGAAATGGACGAGCTCACCAACCGCTGGCGCAGTGAGGTGGTGATCAACGACAGCTACTGGCTGCGCCATCGCACTGCGATTGTCCAAGGGTTTGCCATCGCCGCGCTGCTCCTGCTGCTGGTGTTGGGCTGGGTTGTCTACCTGCGACGGCTGTTGGAACAGTTGCGCGTGGCCAAGGCCAGCGCCGACGACGCCAACCGGGCCAAGACCACGTTCTTGGCGACGATGAGCCATGAAATCCGCACGCCAATGAACGCCGTGATCGGCATGCTGGAACTGGCCCTGAAAAAAGCCGACCAGGGCGTCATGGACAAGTCGGCCATCGAAGTGGCCTCAGGTGCCGCCCGAGGCATGCTGGACCTGATCGGTGACATCCTCGACATCGCTCGCATCGAATCCGGCAAGCTGTCCCTGGTGCCGACGCGGGCCAATTTGCGGGAACTGATCGAGGCCGTGGCGCGGATGTTTGATGGCCTGGCCCGGGAAAAACAGCTGTCCTTGGATCTGGACCTGGATGCAGCCAGCGACCATGACGTTTTGATCGACCCGCTGCGCTTCAAGCAGATCCTTTCCAACGTACTGAGCAACGCCATCAAGTTCACCGAACAAGGCCAGGTACGCCTGAGCCTTGGAGCTGAGCCGGCTGGGGAGGACAAGCGCCTGGCCATCCGCGTGTTGATCGAAGACACCGGCCCGGGCATTTCGGCGCAAGACCAGCAACGCCTGTTCAGCCCGTTCACCCAGGTCGGCGACCACGCCCAGGGCGCTCGCGGTGGCTCCGGGCTGGGGTTGGTGATCAGCCGCACCCTGTGTGAAATGATGGGCGGCACCCTGGCGTTGAGCAGCGTGCCGGGGCAGGGCACGCAAGTCGAGATCCGGCTGGCGGTGCCGTTGCTGGAGGCGTTGCCCCGCGTGCCCGCAGTCGAGGTTCAGACGCCGCTGGGCCAGGTGCTGAAGATCCTGGTCGTTGATGATCATCCAGCCAATCGTTTGCTGCTGTGCCAGCAGATGAGGTACTTGGGGCACCCGGTGCAGCAGGCTGAAGACGGCGTCCAAGGGCTGCGTGCCTGGCGCGACGGGCAGTTCGACGTGCTCATCACCGACTGCAACATGCCGTTGATGAGCGGTTATGAAATGGCCCGTGCCATCCGCGAAGAGGAGCGGGCCGGGGCTTTGTCGCCGACGGTGATCCTGGGGTTCACGGCCAATGCCCAGCCCGAGGAAACGGCTCGCTGCATCGAGGCAGGCATGGATGACTGCCTGTTCAAACCCATCAGCCTGCAGCAATTGAACGCGCGCCTGGTATTGATCACGCCCCAGCGCGACGCGCCGGCCTCCACGGGCGACTTCGATTTGACCACCCTGGAACAGCTGGCCGGTGGCGACAGGCTGTCGATTCACCCGTTGTTGAAGGAACTGGTCGCCAGCAACGCCATGGACAAGGCGCGATTGCTGGATTTGTCTTCGCGCCATGACGTGTCCGGGTTGGCCGACCTGGCGCATCGGATCAAGGGCGGCGCACGGATTATCCAGGCAGAGCCGCTGGTGGTGGCATGCGACGCGCTGGAAAGCGCTTGTCGCGAGGGTATCAACGCGGCGCTCACCGAATCGGTGGAAGCGGTGTGCCGGGCGATGGAGCACCTCACGGAACGGTTGCACTCTTATATGGCTGGAGAGTCCGCCCCCTCCGGGCCTGCCGGCGAACCTCTTCAGGCTTCGCCCGATCACCGCCAGACCAAGGCGCCCTGAGCCGCAAGTCGGGCGCGGATTTTTCCGTGCTTTATTTGGGAATTGTCCTACAGCGTCCTAAAAAACCTTCCTCTAGCCTGTCGCGACTTAACGTTTCCGACCCGGTCTACACCTGCCGCGTTGCCATTGGAATGCCTGCCATGCCGAACAAAGCACTACGAATCATGATTGCCGACACGGAGCATTATCATCGGATGAAGCTTGAACGGCTGCTCAATCATCACGGCTATTTCTGCATCGCGCCGGTGGGTAGCCTGGAGGAATTCCTGACGTTGGTGGAATACGGCAGCAAGCCTTTCGACCTGATCCTGGTCAATGCCGGCCTTGCAAGCGGATCACTGGATCTGACCGGATTCTTGCGCGGCAACCTGCAGGTTCGTCATTCAATGATCTATAACGCCCAGCAAGCGCACCTGGAATCGGTGCCCGTCGCGCATCCGCCCTCCTTGCAGGTGACCACTGCCGCGTTGCCCGATTCGGCCGTGCTGGAACGCCTGATGACCTTCATTGACCCCGAGGCCAGCGAGTCGGCTCAGCCTTGGCCCCATGCCTGCAGGCGGGGCCTGGGAAGCTGATCGCACCGTTAGTCGGCACTGTCAGGTCTGACAGGTGGCGCGGCCTATCGCTTGTGTAACAGTCCGCTGCAGTTTGAGCATCGGCGTGGTTTGCATTCATTCGGGGAGCTGTCTTGAAGCATGTAATGATCGTGGATGATCACCCTGTCATACGTGGCGCTTTGCGGCTCGTGTGCCAGAACGAAGGGTTTACCAATATCAGTGACGTCAGCGGCGTGGCTGAGGCCAAGGCGCAGATCAAGGAGGCGCGGGCCGACCTGGTGATCCTGGACCTGGTGATGAATGGTTTCGATGGCCTGGACCTGCTGGTCTGGATCCTGATGGAATTTCCCGGCTGCGCGGTGCTGGTGTTCACTTCCCAGGATGCCCAGCATTTCTGCAACCGTTGTATCGCGGCCGGGGCGAGGGGGTTCGTCACCAAGAGAAGCGACCTGAAGGAGCTGATCAAGGCGATTCACGCGTTGAAATCCGGCTATTCCTATTTCCCTCAAATGCCTGTCAGGCTGGATTTTCAACAGCGTGGCGAACAGCAGGCCCTGGAAAGCCTCTCCACCCGTGAGCTGTCCATCCTGCGGATGCTGTCGATGGGCATGCGTGGCAAGGACATCGCCGATGCATTGTTCATCAGTCCGAAAACGGTCAGTACCTACAAGACGCGCCTGTTGGAAAAGCTCGGTCTCACTTCCCTGGTGGGGCTGTCGGAATTTGCCAAGCGCAATCATCTTTAAGGTAAAGCGAGCTTGTTGGCTGTTCTGTAAATAGAACGCTATGGCCGGTTTTTGCAGTCTGGTGCATCAACGGTACGGGTTTTAAGCTGTGTCCATCGAGTCGCAACACCTGATTTGGAGACACAGTTTGAAAAACATCATCGGCCTCTATACCAGCCCGCGGGCCCACTGGGTCGGCGACGGCTTTCCGGTCCGCACGTTGTTTTCCTACGACAACCTGGGCACGCACATCAGTCCGTTCCTGCTGCTGGACCACGCGGCGCCCAGCGAATTTTCCCCTACTTCAGAGCGGCGTGGCGTCGGCCAGCATCCCCATCGCGGTTTCGAGACCGTGACCATCGTCTATCAGGGCGAGCTTGAACACCGTGATTCCACCGGCAGCGGCGGCAAGATCGGCCCTGGTGATGTGCAATGGATGACCGCCGCCTCCGGGATCATCCATGAGGAATTCCATTCCGAAACCTTCGCTCGACAAGGCGGGTTCATGGAAATGGTCCAGTTGTGGGTCAACCTGCCGGCCAAGGACAAAATGGCCCCGGCCGGCTACCAGACCCTGCTCAAGAGTGACATCCCCAACATTGCCTTGAAGGATAACGCTGGCAGCCTGCGGCTGATCGCCGGGAGTTTCGAGGGGCATCGGGGCCCGGCGAAGACCTTCACGCCCATCGAGGTCTGGGATATTCGCTTGAATGCCGGCAAGGACCTGACCCTCGATTTGCAAGCGGGCCATAACACGGCGCTGGTGGTGCTGCGAGGTACGGTCCAGGTCAATGGCCGCGAGCGGGTCGAGGCGGGGCAACTGGCCTTGTTCGATCGGGCCGGCGACCAGGTGAATCTGCAAGCCGATAACGACGCCGTGGTGTTGCTGCTCAGCGGCGAGCCCATCGACGAGCCGATTGTCGGCCATGGTCCGTTCGTGATGAACAGCGAGCAGGAGATTCACCAGGCCTTCGAGGATTTTCATTCCGGGCGCTTTGGGCGGATGGATGGCTAGCTAAGCAGGCTCGCTCCCACAAGGAGTCTTGTGGTGATCTCTACAGCGTGTTGATTCTGTGCCAATCTTCACGCCAACGACCCTCCTGGAGCTGTCCCCGATGTTCTCCCTGATCACCGCCCACCCGCTGCTCAGTGCCTTGGCGTTGCTTGTGCTCGATTTGCTGGCGTGGCGGTTCGTCAGTGCCGAACGGATGTACTGGAAGATCGGCGGGCGGCTGGTGATTTTCATGTTGTTCAGCATGCTGCTGTTCAACGAAGGCCTCAACCCCATGCAGACCGCGCAGTGGGTCGATGACGTGCCTCGGCACCTGGCGGCTACCGGCCTGCAGATTGCGTGGTGGCTGTTTGCCGCGCGGACCCTGACCGTGATGATCGGTGCGGTCATGATGCAACGGGTCGGCCATACGGGGCGGCTGTTGCAGGATCTGCTCGGCGCGGTGATCTTCCTGGTCGCGGTCATCGCGGCTTTGGCATATGTGCTGGACCTGCCGGTCAAGGGCGTGCTGGCAACCTCCGGCGCGATGGCGATCATCGTCGGCCTGGCCTTGCAGAGCACCCTCAGCGACGTGTTTTCCGGCATCGTGCTCAACACCACCAAGCCGTATCAAGTCGATGACTGGATTTCCATCGACGGCACCGAAGGCCGGGTCACCGACATCGACTGGCGTGCCACGCGGTTGCAGACCTCCCAGGGCAGCATGGCGGTGATCCCCAACTCGCTGGCGGCGAAAGCCAAGATCGTCAATTTCAGCCGACCGAGCGACATGCATGGTTTGTCCATCAGCATTCAGGTCAGCCCCCATGCGCGACCGCAAAAAGTGATCGAAGCGCTGGAACGGGCGATGATCGGCTGTCGTGCACTGCTTGCCAGCCCGGCGCCCTGCGTCACGCTCAAGAGCACCAGCAGCGCCGGGGCGGAATATGAAATCAGCGGGTTCGTGGCCTCTATGGGACAGAAACGCGAGGTGCGCAATCAACTGTTCGACTTGGCGTTTCGGCATCTGCATGCATCGGGCGTGAGCCTGCTATCCACCAGCGAAAGCACTGCGGCCCTGGCGGTGTCGCGGCCCCGTGCGTTGCTGGAAAGCTCGAGCATTTTTTCCACGCTGCGCCCGGACGAAAAAGACACCTTCAGCCAGAACATGACCCTGCAGACGTTTCGCGCCGGCGAGGTGATCCTGGCCGCCGGGGAGGTCAGCGATCATCTGTTCATCATCGAGTCCGGCGTCGTCAGCGTGAGCCTCCTACGTAACGGCCAGCCTCTCGAGGGTGGCCGCATGGGGCCGGGCGAAGTGATCGGCGAAGCCGGGATCGTCGCCGAACAAGCGGCGTTGGCGAATTTCAATGCCAAGACTTTCTGCACGCTTTATCGCATCGAGAACAGCTACCTCAAACCTTGCCTCGAGGCCCGTCGCGACATCGGCGACGCCATGAAAAACCTGTTGGACGTGCGCATCCACCTGGCCCAGAACCTGACCCGCGAACTGCCCAAGCCGGTCGCCAAGAAACGCTTCCTGCAATGGCTGCGCAGCCGAGCGTGACACCCTTCGAAAGCACGCCGTGCCCTTGTGGCGAGGGAGCTTGCTCCCGCTGGGTGGCGCAGCCGCCCTGAAACCAGGCCCCTCGGTATATCTGTTAAACCGTGCCAACCGGTTTACGACTGCTACGCAGCCGAGCGGGAGCAAGCTCCCTCGCCACAGAAGCTTGCGTCATTTCCATAGGCGTCTCGGTCTCCATTGGCCACCCGAACTTCCCAACAATTGGCTATTTGTCCCGCGCCAGTGCAGGGCTAACGTAGCGCTACACCCAATTGTTCAGGAGTTCATCATGCAACCGCGTATCGATTTCTATGCCGCCTCCCCTGATGCCTATAAAGCCATGCTGGGCCTGGAGAACGCGGTCTCTAAACTGGGCCTGGAAAAGTCCTTGATCGAATTGGTCAAGCTGCGCTCTTCGCAAATCAATGGCTGCGCGTACTGCATCGACATGCACACCGCCGATGCGCGCAAGGACGGCGAGACCGAGCGGCGTTTATATGCCGTGACCGCCTGGCGCGAGACGCCGTTCTTCTCCGGTCGTGAGCGCGCCGCGCTGGCCTGGACCGAAGCCCTGACGCGCCTGAGCGAGACCCACGCGCCCGACGCCGACTACGAACTGCTGAACGAGCACTTCACGCCCAAGGAAATGGTCGACCTGACCGTGGCGATCAACGCCATCAACGGTTGGAACCGGCTGGCGGTGGGCTTCCGGAAAATGCCCGAGGCTTAAGAAGTCAGATCAGTACCTGTGCGAGCTTGCTCGCGATGGCGGTTAGTCAGTTTCAGAAGTGTTGGCTGACCCACCGCTATCGCGAGCAGGCTCGCTCCCACAGTTTTTTCGATGTCAGGGTGCGCGCGACCAGCTGTTAATATGCCGGCCTGTTTTCCAACCGGCCCACAGCCATGCTCCTTCACGCCCTCGACTGGCACCCCCAGCCTCGCCTCGAACCCCTTCACCTGGACTGGCTCGCCGATGCTGGCGTCGAGGTGGCGGTGTTGCGCCTGGACCGGATCGATTCGCTGATCAGTGGCAACAAGTGGTTCAAGCTGCTCCATCATCTGCGTGGCGCCCATGCGTCAGGTGCGGAGGGGATCATCAGCCTTGGCGGCGCCTACTCCAATCACCTGCACGCGTTGGCGGCGGCGGGCCAACGATTCGGTTTCCCAACGGTGGGACTGCTGCGTGGCCATCCTCAGGAAACGCCGACGGTACTCGACTTGAAAGCGTTCGGCATGACGCTGCACTGGTTGGGTTATGAAGGGTATCGAAGGCGCCATGATGCGGATTTCTGGACGCCCTGGCAGGCGCAATATCCGCAGTTGTGGCCGATCCCTGAAGGCGGCTCGGGGTTGCCTGGCGCGCAGGGCTGCATGATCTGGGAGACCAGCGTTCGCGATCAATTGGCGGGTTTGGGGTGGAGCGATTATCACGGTTGGTGGCTGGCGTGCGGCACTGGAACGTCGTTGGCCGGCCTGGTGCTGGCGGAGGCAGGAAGGCGTCCGGTCCATGGCGTCCTGGCGGTCCCCGAAAGCCACGGCGTGAAGCAGCAAGTCGAAGGCATCGTGAAAGAGGCGGGGTTGGGCAATCCGCTTTATGAACTGATTGACGGCAGTCGTGGCGGATTTGCCCGGGTTGACGAAGGGCTCACAGCCTTCATCGAAACCACAGCGCAGATCGAGCTGGAGCCGTTGTATACCGGTAAGGCACTGTTGCTGCTCAAGGCTCGGGTCGAGGCCGGGCAGTTTGCCGCCGGCACTCGGCTGATCTTTGTCCACACCGGCGGCTTGCAAGGCCGCCGGGGATTCCAGTGACTGTCTTCAGCCGCGCTTGGGCATCATCCGCAGCAACGTGTTATCGCGCACCACGTAGTGGTGATACAGCCCCGCCAGCGCATGCAGGCCAATCAACCAATAGCCAATGGTGCCGCCGAGCACATGCCAGCCTTCCACTTGCTTGGCCAACGCCTTGTCCGGTTCGACAAGCAGTGGCAAATCAAATCCGTAGAACATCACTTGGTGTCCTTCGGCGCTGGTGATCAACCAGCCCAGCAGAGGCATCGCGATCATGAACAGGTACAACGCCCAGTGCATCAGGCGCGCCAGGAATGTTTGCCATGCGGGCGAAGCCGGGAAAATCGCCGGGGCCTTGCCCATGCTGCGAGCAAACAGGCGTAGCCATACCAACACGAACACGGTCAGGCCCAGCATGAAATGCGCTTCCTTGATCAGCGTTCGGCCGCCGCTGCCCTTGGGGAAAATGCCTCGGAACTCAATGCAGGCATAAACCACTGCCAACAGCACCAGCATCAGCCAATGCAAGGTGACCGTGACGGTACTGTAACGGTTTGCGGAATTTTTCCAGGGCATGCGGGTATCTCCAGCCATCAGGGTAAAGCGCTGTCTAGAGCAGCGTTGTGCTTGCACTTTAAGCCCGTTTCGCTGGGTTTGCATGAGCCAGATCAGGTTGCGTCGATGAATTTATGATCCGCTCGCAAAATGCTCTCGCCATGCAGCCGGCGGGAACCCATTTTTCCGGCCAGCTCATGGGCTTTCTCAAGGGGTGATGTCTGGTGGGTTCAAGAGCCACTCGAACAATAAACCCGTATTGTCGTTGCTCGGCGCCAAGGGGCGGGGCGACGTGGGGCCACCATTGCCCGGGCCGGGCTCGAGCAATCCCACGCAAAGGACCGGTCGGTCGGGATCGCCGTCGAGGAAGCTCACCAGCACCTCGCTACCGGCCAGCAACGAAGGGTGATCGCCGGGCGTCAGGCACGACACGGGCAGCGCAATGCCTTCGTCGTCGCGGTTCCAGAGGCTGACCATGACCCGGCCCTGTAGGTCGGATGTCGCGGCCTGGCCAGGCGGACCGAGTACATAGGCGAGGTGATTGCCAGGTACGCATGGCTTGGGATGCACGAGGAGCGGTCGGTACACGGAGGACCAAGGAATCGCGCAGAACTGATTGCGGTAGTCCTTTGCCGCGGGTGGGGTTGGCAGGTTCGTTTCAAGAATCGAAAATTGTCGCCCGCGATGCCGAACCTCGGTAATCAGCCATTGGTCGTTGAACGTCGATACCGGGTGCCCATCGATCCGCGCGATATGACCGCTGCGCAGGGCCGGCGAGAGGGTGTGCCCATGGATCTCTCGTTTTCGGTAGCGCAACCGTTCCAGATGCCGCCGGCCTGCCTGGAAACGGTGAATCCGTGTCGGGTCGTCACGCTTTCTTTCGTGCGCCGCCTCGGATGCGGGGTTCGCGGTGTCGGCCGTTTCGGCCGCTGCACGATCGCGAAATCCGTGGGGCGGACCTGGAGGTATTGAATGGTGGCGTTGATACAACCGCGTAATGGCGCCGACTTTATCCGCCTCCATCAGGAGTTCAACCGCCTGTACGGGAAAGCTCTTCGGATCCTCGGCAAATACCATGACGTGACCCAGGGGGCTGTGTTCGAAGTGGTAATGAATGCCTTCTTCTTCGCATAGCCGCTGCAGCAGCGTCAGGTCGCTTTCCTCGTACTGGATACAAAATGGCCGACACGGGTAATGTCCATTTGGCAGTTCGAAGCGATAGCTGAGGGCGGGAATTGCGTTTTCTTCCAGCAGGCGCTGCAGGATCTGCACAACGGTGAGCCGATGAAAAACTCGACGTCGCAGTCCTTGTTCCAGTTGCTGGATGTACGGCACCAGCGTCAGCCGGTAGCCGACGCGGTGCGCAGCCTCGGCGCTCAGGCTCACGCTGTGCACGATCCCGTGTATGCCGGACTCACCGTCCAGGCGCAGGAAGGCCGCTTGGCCCAACAACGCGTCGGGACTGATCGGCGGCTCCTGGCCAATCAGGTCGAGGTCGAAGCGGTACGGCTGATTGAGGGCTTCCCGGCCGTTGAGCCCCAGGACATGCAGGCGCATGTCGCTTTGCATGATCGTCAGGCTGAAGGGATTTTCCATATCGTTGCGCATTGCCGCCCATATTTTCACGGAGAGAAGTGCGAAGGGTACGAAACCCCAGCGTATGACGCCGTGCCCGAATCGCTATTTCGGAAACGCCCTACAGCATGTAGTGAAAATGTCGATGAAGCGGGAACGATTTTTTGGTCGATCAGCTGGTTGTGGGCGTATAAACTTGCGCCACAGCGCCGGCCGGCAGATGTCTCGGCGCGTCAGACAAGAGAGTGAGTAATGGGCGCACAGTGGAAGGTTAAACACAAAGAAGCGGCTGCCAACGCCAAGGGCAAGATCTTCGGCAAGCTGGTGAAGGAAATCACCATTGCCGCGCGCAACGGCGCCGATGTCGCGACCAACGCGCACTTGCGGCTGGTGGTCGAGCAGGCGAAAAAGGCCTCGATGCCCCGCGAGACCCTGGAACGTGCGATCAAGAAGGGTTCCGGCCAGCTTGGCGAGACCGTGCAATACCATCGTGTCACCTACGAAGGTTTTGCGCCCCATCAGGTGCCGCTGATCGTTGAGTGCGTGACCGACAACATCAACCGTACCGTCGCCGAGATCCGCGTCGCGTTCCGCAAGGGCCAACTTGGCGCTTCGGGCTCGGTGGCCTGGGATTTCAATCACGTCGGCATGATCGAGGCCGCCCCGGACAGCCCGGACGCGGATCCGGAAATGGCCGCCATCGAGGCCGGAGCCCAGGATTTCGAACCCGGCGAGGACGGTGCGACGCTGTTCATCACCGAGCCTGCCGATCTCGACGCCGTACAAAAGGCGTTGCCGGAGCAGGGCTTCACGGTGTTGTCCGCCAAATTGGGCTATCAGCCGAAAAACCCGGTCAGCGGCCTGACCGATGAGCAGATGGCTGAAGTCGAGGCCTTCCTCGAAGGCCTCGACAACCATGACGACGTGCAGGACATGTTTGTCGGCTTGGCGGGTTAAACCCTCGTCCTGACGTAACGCTGTTCACTTAAGGTCGTCCAACCACCTGTGGCGAGGGAGCTTGCTCCCGCTGGGTCGCGAAGCGGCCCCAAAACTGCCGAATGTGGAGCTTTAGATACACCGCATTCGCCGGTTTTACGGCTGCTTCGCAGCCGAGCGGGAGCAAGCTCCCTCGCCACGGTCGTCCAGAAAGTCTTCAATCTCGTCAAACCCGGGCCGCGCCAGCACATCCGGCTGACAGCAGCGCGCCTCCAGGTCTTGCAGTCGTGCAAGGTCCTCGGTACCCAGCGCCGGATCGATCCGCGCAAGCAGTTCTCCCAGCAGAATCCCGAAGGCCCGCACCTCGATGCGTTGCAACGCGCGTGGCTGCCTGTCATCAACCGTGGCATGGAAAGACGCCGCGCCAAAATCCCCCAGCAGGCAATCGCCTTGGTCATTGCAGAGGATATTGTGGCCATACAGATCCCCATGGGTAAGGCCTTGCCGATGCAGATGACCCGCCACACAGGCAATGCCCCGGGCGATGCGCATGGCCACGTCGGCGCCCAGGCGCAGTTCATCGGCATACACGTCGCGCGTACAGGATTCCAGGCTCGGCAACCCGGCCAGGTTGCGGTATTCGGGTCCGATCAAGGCCATCACCAGTCCGGCCTGTTGCTCAGGGTGACCGGCAACCTGGCCCAACACTTCGATCAGGTTTGCATGCTTACCGGCGGTGATGCACGCATGCATCTCATGCAACGGCGAGCCGTCGCTGGTCATCTGGCCTTTGTAGAGCTTGACCGCGACGTTGCGCCCGGCCTGGCCCGGCGGTTGCCACAGTGCTTGATGGATCACGCCCGAAGCGCCTTCGCCCAATGAGGCTTGCAAGCTCAGTTGCGACCAGTCGATCGGCGTCGCGATATGCAGCGCCCGGGCGTCGGCTTCCGCTTCCAGTGGGTTGCCGGCGTAGGCCAGCCAACTGAGCCTTGGCAGTTCCAACAACCACGACGGCAGCTCGGCCAACTGATTGGCGGAAACACGCAGCAATTCGAGGCGATGACACTGGGCCAGGCTCTCCGGCAACGCGCGCAGGCGATTACCGGCCAGCATCAGTTTTTGCAGATGCGGGCGTTGGCCCAGCTCCGCCGGCAGTTGGCTGATGCGGTTATCGGTCAGGATCAGCCAGCGCAGCAGCGGCGGCAACGCCGCACCGGTGACGCGTTCGATTTGGTTGGCCTTGAAGCCGACCATGGTCAATGCGCTGCAACGGCCCAGGCATTCGGGCAGTTCGGTGAAGTGATTATCCGAGCAGAACAGCACCCTCAGGTGGGTCAGGCGGTGCAGATCGTCGGGCAACTTGTCGAGCTGGTTACCGCTCAGGTCGAGGATTTCCAGCGAGTCCGCCAGCTCGAAGATTTCCTGGGGGAACACCGTCAGGTCGCATGACAGCTTCAATCGGGTAATGCCCGATAGCTGGCTGGTTTGGAGTTGGGTGAGGGTGTGCATGGTGGAGGTCGCTGTCATCAAGGGGGCCGAGCGCCATAATGAAACCAGCGCAGGCCCGCATGATAAACAAAAAAGGCAGCGCCAGCGGTCCTAGCGCTCGATGCTGCGGTTCCACCGCGCGTTCCAGGCCGGACGTTGTTCGTTGACCTGATCCCAATCCACCGCAATCGCGGTTTCCAGGTATTTTTTCATTGCTTCCACCTGGCCGCGAGTCTTGTCGGTGGTCGGCGTGTTGGGGTTGGACGGGATCTGGTCGCCTTCTTCCAGGGCGATGGCCTGGGCTTCGGGGGTCAGCAGGAACGCGGCGAGTTTCTGTGCGAGTTCGGGTTCGCTGTTCTGGGCGACGGCGCATTCGGCGACGTTCAGCACCACCGCGCCTTCCTTCGGTTGCGCGTACTCGACCGGCATGCCCTTGAGTTTCAAGGCGGTGACTTGGGTCGGCGTCAGCGGGAACAGCGCCGCTTCATCCGTCTGCAACATTTCGGAGATTTTCGCCGAGCTGGGGATGTACTCCAGCACGTTACGCCCGACCGTGTTCGGCCACGCCTTGAAGCCCGGCTCGACATCGGTTTCGCTGCCGCCCTGGATCCGGTTGAACATCAGGAAACCGTGCAGGCCGAAGGTGGACGAGGCCATGGATTGGAACACCACTTTGTCCTTGAATCGCGGGTCGGCAAGGTCCATCCACGACGTCGGCGTGTTCCAGCCTTTTTCCTTGAACAGCCGCGTGTTGTAGGCCAGCCCGGTGACGCCGAGGCTGACGGCGACGGCCTGGTCCTTGATGCGCCCCTTGGCCGGAATCTGCGCCAGGGGCGCGCTGTCTTGCAGCTTGTCGCACAGCCCCATGGCGATGGCGCGGTACATGATGCCGTCGTCCAGGAACATCACGTGCATCTGCGGGTTGCCCTTGCTGGCCTGGACCTTGGCGAGGATGTCGGCCGAAGTGCCCGGCACGATCACCACCTTGACGTTGTTGGCCTTCTCGAAGGCGGGTAGGACCTTGTCGGCGTACAACCGCTCCATGGTGCCGCCGTTCATGCCCAGGTAAAGCGTCGGCTCGGCCAACGCCTGGGTGACCGGGAGCAGGGCGCCCAGGCAAGCGGAACCCAGCGAGCAGAAACCAAACAGTGCACTGCGTTTGACGTTATTCATTGGCGCGACCTTCCTCTATCAAGCAACGGAGATGGAGTGGAACCGGGTGATGGAAAACGCATCCAGCGGCGTGGACGAAGCCCCGCTGCAGATGATCTCGGTGAGCGCGTGGCCCACCGCCGGGCCGATCTGGAAGCCCGCGCCGGCAAAGCCGAACGCATGCAACAGGCCGGGTTGGGTGCTGCTGGGGCCGATCACCGGCTGGCGATCGGGCAGGTAGCCTTCGGTGCCGCTCCAGGTACGGATCGCCTGGGCGCCCTCCAGGAACGGGTAGAGTTCGACGGCCTGGCGCAGGATCTCGATGACCGCGTTCTGGCCAGGCCGGGCGCGGGCGTCGTCCAGCGCGAAACCCTGACCGCCGCCCAATACGCAATTGCCCCGGGCGACCTGGCGCGCATAGATGCCACCGCCCTCGACGCCGGTGCTGGCGTCCATCACCACCGGCAGCGGCTCGGTCACCAGCATCGCCGGGTGCCCGGCATGCATCGGCACTGCTTCGCCGAACTGCGCGGCAAACCGGCTCGCCCAGGCGCCGGCGCAGTTCAGCAGCCACGGCGCGCGAAATTCGAGGCCGGTTTCGGTGCGCACGACAAAGCGCTGGCCGTCGTGCGTGACCTGGCTGACCGGGCACTGTTCGTGCACCTGCGCGCCGTGCCTGCGAGCCGCCTGGGCAAATGCCGGCGAGACCAGGCGCGGGTTGGCATGACCGTCGTCCGGGCACAGCGAGGCGCCGACCGCGACGCTGCCGACCCAGGGAAAGCGCCTGCGCAATTCGTCGCGATCCAGCAGCTGCAAATCGAGGCCAAAGCCCCGGCTGCTGGCGGCGTAGTCCTGCAAGGAACGCAAGTCATCGAGGCTGCGGGCCAGCTTCAGATGGCCGCTGCGCTGATACTCGCCGTCGATGCCGATCAATTGCGGCAATTGCCCCCAGATCTCATGCGCCCGTTGCGACAGCGGCAGTTGCGACAACGGACGGCCCTGGCGCCGCACGCCGCCGTAATTCACGCCGCTGGAGTGCGAGCCACAGAAGTCCCGTTCCAGCAGCGCCACACGACGCCCGGCCTTGCTCAGGAACAACGCCGCCGAGGCGCCGACGATGCCGCCACCGATGATCACTGCATCGACCTCGATCATGGCTCGACCTCCAGGCCAAACGGCACCGGCTTGACCGGTGCCTGTGCCCGCAAGCGGCCAATTTCCCCGACGGCGCGGTCGCTTTCATGGGCGATGATTTCTGCTGCCGCGGCACCGCACATCCGCCCTTGACAGCGGCCCATGCCGACCCGGCAATGGGCCTTGACCCGGTTGATTTCCCAATGACCTTCCCGGACGACCTGGCGGATATCGCCGACGCTGACTTCTTCGCAGCGGCAAATCATCAGGTCGTCGGGAGCGACGCCGGCCCAGTCCTCGGGGAAGGCAAAGGCGCGCTCCAGGCCCTGGCGGAAATGGCCGATGCGGACGAGGGACTGTTCCAGCTGGGTGCAACGTTGCGGGTCGACTCGGTAGCCGAGGTCTTCGAGCAGCGCCAGGGCCGCTCGCTCACCCGCCATCTCGGCAGCGTCCGCACCCATGATTCCGGCGCCGTCGCCGGCCAGGTAGACCCCGGCTGAACTGCTGCGCCCGGCACTGTCGCGTTGCGGTAGCCAGGCGCGGTTGAGCGGGCTCCAGGCAAATTCGCAGTCCAGCAGATCGGCCAGTTGGGTTTCGCTGCGCAAGCCATGGGCGAAGGCGACCGCATCGCAATCGAGGGTGTGCTCGATTTTTTTGTTGCGCCATTTCAACGACTGCACCCGGCGCTCGCCCTCAATGCGCGCAAGGCTGGCACCTTGATGCACCGGGATTCCATGAGTCGTCAGCCAGGCGCGGTAATAAAGCCCCTTGGCGAGCGTGGCCGGTTGCGTGAGCAGACCGGGCAGGGCGCGGACCTGCGCGCTCAACGGCGAGCTGTCGAGCACGGCGACGACGTTGGCGCCGGCCTTGGCGTATTGGTAGGCGACCAGATAAAGCAGTGGTCCGCTGCCTGCGAACACCACACGTTCACCTACGGCGCAGCCTTGGAACTTCAGGGCGATCTGCGCCGCGCCCAGGCTGTAGACGCCTGGCAAGGTCCAGCCAGGAACAGGCAGGATCCGGTCGGTGGCCCCTGTTGCGACGATCACGCTGGCGTAATCCAGGCGAGCGGCGCGGCCCTCATGCAAGGTATCCAACTGACCGGCTTCGGCGTTCCAGACCAGCGTGTCGGGACGGTAATCGAGCTGCTTGCGCAATTCATCCAGAGTCTGGTGGATGGCGTTGGCCTTGGCTGCTTCGAAGCCATACAGCGTGTCCGCCGGCCGGGTGAAGTTCGCGGGCTGGCGCCGGTAAATCTGTCCGCCACCGCGCGCGGCTTCGTCCAGCAGGACCGGATAGAGGCCATGGGTGACCAGGGTTTGCGCAGCGCGGATACCAGCGGGGCCGGCGCCGATGATGACGATGGGTTTCATGGCAACCTCACCGGCAGCGGATTTTCGCTGCTGTCGAGGCCGCCTTCGCGAGCAAGCTCGCTCCCACATGGGATCTGTTGCGGATGCCGATTGCGCGTGCGCCACAGTTCCCCTGTGGGAGCGAGCTTGCTCGCGATGGGGCCATACCTGTCAAAGCCATTCATACCTGCCGCCCCGGTTCTCGGATGATCTGCTGGCCAGCTTCGAGCATCGTCGAGCAGGCGCGCACGCGGCGGCCGTCGCCCAGGCGGACCCAGCAATCCTGGCACGCGCCCATCAGGCAAAAGCCGGCACGGGGCTCGGCGCTGAAATCGCTGCCGCGCAAGTGTTCGCTGCAGGTCAGGACGGCGGTGAGCACGGTATCGCCGAGCAATCCCCTGGCGGGTTCGCCGTCGAGCAGGAAGTCCAGGGCCGGGCGGTCGCTTTCGGCCAGTCGTTTCAGCAGAGCCATGGCGCCCTCATTGTTTGCCTACCAGGACCCGATCCAGGCCATACACCCGGTCGAGCAGAATCATGGTCAGCGCGGTGAGCGCAATGACCAGCGCCGACACCGCCGCCATCATCGGGTCGATGGATTCGGTGGCGTAGACGTACATGCGTACCGGCAGGGTTTGCGTGGCCGGCGAGGTGACAAAAATCGACAGCGTGACTTCATCGAAACTGTTGATGAACGCCAGCAGCCAGCCTCCGGCCACGCCGGGCAAAATCATCGGCAAGGTGATCTGCCGGAACAGGGTGAAACGACCGGCTCCCAAGGATTGCGCGGCTTGCTCGGCGCTGCGGTCCAGGCCGATGGCCGAGGCCAGTACCAGTCGCAGCACATACGGCGTGATCACCAACACATGGGCGAAGATCAGCCAACTGAAGTTGCCGTTCACGCCCATCAGCGCGAACAGCCGCAGCAGCGCGACGCCCAGCACGAGGTGCGGAATGATGATCGGCGACAGGAACAGGCCGTTGAAAAAATCCCGGCCAGGAAACTCCAGCCGAGTGATCGCCAGCGCCGCCGGCACCGCGATCAGCGTCGCCAGCGAGGCCGCGCTGAACGCCAGGATCAGACTGTTGTAGAACGCATCGACAAAGTCCGCGCGCTCGAACACGGCACGGAACCAGCGCAGGGAGAATTCCGTCGTGGGCAGGCTCAAGGTGTTTTCCGGCGTGAAGGCGACCAGGCAGACCACCACCAGCGGCGCCAGCATGAACACCACTACCAAGGCATGGAACAACAGGGCGAAAGGACCGTTCCTGGACATGAAGAATTACCCCAATGACTTCTTGTAGCGGCCTTCGATCATGCGGTTCCACGACAGCATGATCAGCAGGTTGAGCAGCAACAGCGCGACGGCAATGGCAGCACCCATGGGCCAGTTGAGTTCCGACAGGTATTGGTCGTAGATCAGCGTGGCGACCATTTTCAAGCGCCGGCCGCCGAGCAGGCCGGGGATGGCGAACGAACTGGCGGCGAGGCCGAACACGATCAGCGTGCCGGACAGCACGCCCGGCATGATCTGTGGCAGCACCACCTTACGGATCACCGTGATCTGGCTCGCACCCAGGGAAAGGGCGGCCTGTTCGGCGGCCGGGTCGAGTTTTTGCAGCGAGGTCCACACCGGAATGATCATGAACGGCAGCATCACATGCACCAGGGCGATGACGACCGCGAACGGCGTATAGAGCAGCTTCATCGGTGAGCCGCCGAGGGCTTGCAGCGTCTGGTTGACCAGGCCGTCGGCGCCGAGCAGCAGGCTCCAGCCGAACGCTCGCACCACCACCGAAATCAGCAACGGCGTGAGGATCAGGATCAGGAAGATCGAACGCCACGGCGCGCCCATGCGGCTGAGGATGTAGGCCTCGGGTACGCCGATCACCACGCACAGCAGCGTGGTCAGGGCGCTGATCCAGAAGGTGCGCAGGAAGATTTCATAGAAGTACGGATCGCCCAGCAGGCTGGTGTAGTGCTCGAAGGTGTAGGCGTCGCCGTTGATGCCCGAGCCGTAGTCGAAGACGTTGAACGACAGCACCAGCGTCAGGCCGAGGGGAATCACCAGCAGACCCAGGTACAAGGCCAGGGCCGGGGCCGACATCCAATAGCCTTGGCGGCCACGCTTCATGGCGTCGATCAGCTTCATGCCGACACCTCATCCACGCTCAACACCCGCAGCAGCGCCGGGTCCCAGTCGAGGCCGACGGCAGTGCCTTCGGCCAGCGGCGCCGAACCGTCGTTGCGCCGTACCACGCTGAGTTCACCCAGGTGGGTGGAGACCCCATACAACCACTGGCTGCCGAGGAAGAAACGGTTGGTGATGGTGCCTTGCAGCCGTCCCGAGCCGGGGGCGCACAGGTCGATTTTTTCCGGGCGCAGGCTCAGGGTCAGTTCGCCTTTACCGGCGCTGCTGGCTTGCACGACTCCGGCGCTGTCACGTTCACCGGGCAGCAGGTTGGCCTTGCCGACGAAGCCGGAAATGAACTCGGTGCGCGGGTGCTCGTAAAGGGTGTAGGGCGCGTCGATCTGGGTGATACGGCCGGCCTGCATGACCACGACCCGATCGCTGATCGACAGCGCCTCGGATTGGTCATGGGTAACCATCAGCGTGGTGATGCCGACTTCGCGTTGGATGCGGCGGATTTCGAACTGCATTTCTTCGCGCAGGTTGGCGTCGAGGTTGGACAGGGGCTCGTCGAGCAGCAGCACCGGCGGTTCGATTACCAGTGCCCGGGCCAACGCGACGCGCTGGCGTTGGCCGCCTGAAAGCTCTCGTGGGTAACGCTCGGCATGCCGATCCAGGCGCACCAGCTTGAGCACGCGGTCGACCCGGGACTGCAGCTCGACGTTGGGCACTTTGCGCATGCGCAAGCCGAAGGCGATGTTGTCCTTGACGGTCATGTGGGGAAACAGCGCGTAACTCTGGAACACCACGCCCAAGCCGCGGCTGGCGGGCTTGGCGTGGGTGATGTCGCGCCCGTCCAGCAGGATGCGGCCGCTGCTGGCTTCGACGAAGCCGGCGATCATTTGCAACGTCGTGGTCTTGCCGCAACCGGACGGCCCCAGCAGCGAGACGAACTCACCTTTCTCCACTGAGAGGTTGGTGGCGACCACGGCGTCCAGGTCGCCATAACGTTTGCTCAAGTCTTCAAGTTGCACGAAAGCCATGACTGCGCTCCACCTGAGATTGTTATGCGTCGCCGCGAGGCGCGCTTTTTTGTATGGGCAGATACGAAAGATGTCGCGGGGTGCGTTGGCGCTCGACTTCAAGTCGGCTGCCGCTGTTGTTCGAATCGCCCCTGTATGGACGCAGAGTAGGACGAAGAATAGGATGGGCTCAATGGACTATTTCACTGAAGCGATGACTATTTTCAGTTTCATTCGGTGAGTAAATAACTGAGTAAAAAATTTTATGCCTGATTCCATTGAGCGGAATATCGAAAAGAACGAAGTGGGGGTTGGCTCGGTCTCCCGGTTGTTTGCCGTGCTGCGCAGCCTGGGCGAGACCGCTGAAGGGGGCGAGCGCGTCACGCAACTGGCCCAGCGCATCGGCCTGTCCCAGCCCACCACGCACCGCTTGCTGCGCAACCTGATGGACGAAGGCATGGTCGAGCAGGATGCGCGCAGCAAACGCTATCGCCTGAGCCTGGATTTCTTCGCCCTGGCCGCTCGCGCTGGCAACACCGGCAACCTGCGGGAACTGGCCAGGCCGGCGATGTTGCGGTTGTCGGCGTCCCTGGGGGATTCGCTATTCTTGCTGGCCCGTTGCGGCTTCGATGCGATCTGCCTGGACCGCAGTGAAGGTCCGTTTCCGATCCGCACCTTCACCGGTGACATCGGCGGTCGAGTGGCCTTGGGCGTGGGGCAGGGCAGCCTGGCGATCCTCGCGTTCCTGCCGGAGGAAGAGCGCGACACGGTGATTCAATACAACTTGCCGCGACTCAAGGATTTCCATCTCTACGATGAAGTCTTCCTGCGCACGGAAGTGGAGAACGTCCGCGCGCTGGGCTATGCCGGGCGCAACACTGGGGTGTTGCAGGGCATGGCCGGGGTGGCGGTGCCCATACTCGATCGTGAAGGACGGGCCGTGGCTGCCCTGAGCGTGGCGACGATCAGCGACCGGCTCGGGCCGGATCGCCTGCCGACCGTGGTGGAAATGCTCAAGCGCGAAGCGGCGGTGATCGGACCGCGGATCAATCCGTTCGACCCGCTGCTGCGCAGGCCTTCGCAGGTGTTCAGGCAGGGATAAATGAAGTCTTCCGGACTTTTGTCACTCTGTGGGAGATCACTTCCAACTGATCCACCGCTATCGTCGGATCGCCGCCCGGAGCAAGCTCGCTCCCACAGGGGAAGGTGGTGCGTCAGAAATCCAGGGTTTGCTTGAGCTTCTGCGCCGTCGGCGTATCACTGGGGATGACCATCGCATAGTTGTACCCAGGTCCAGACCAGTACTCGGCTTGCAGTTCGCCGTCGCGCCGGCTGCCACGGGGCAGCAGGAAATTCCTTGGACCCGGTGGGCGAATATAGAAGCTGATCTTCTGGCCGCTCGGATCCTGATAGACCACCATCGCCGCCGCGCCTTGTTCAGTGCTGAGCAATCGTCCGCTGACCGGCTTGAAGCCCGCCGCCGAAAGGTCCGGCAAACGGTCGGCCTGGGTGAAGTAACGGTCGAGCCAGCCTTGCATGCTGTGTTCGTCGCCCGTCTGGTAATCGGCCGGGAGCACGCCTTGCTGGGCAATCAGCCGGTACGCCTGCAATGCATCAGCCATGGGCGCTGCAGCGCTGAGCAGGGTTATTTGCCGGGCCTGCCAACCGCCCAATCCACCGACACCGACGGCCAGCATCAAGACCGCTGCGCTGGCGAGATGCCGACGCGAACGATGTTTCATGCGTTGTCGGATGACGGTCGGGTCGAGGCTCGGATTAAGCGGTTGCTGCAAGGTTGCGCTCAAGGTTGCGCGCAAATGCTGCGCATCTTGCTGCCAAGCTCGCACACGCTTGGCGACGGCGGGGTGGCTGGCCAGGTAGGTTTCCACCTGGCGCCGGTCGGCTTCGCTCAGTTGGTGATCGACGTAGGCGTGCAGATCGTTGTCACTGGGGGGCATGCTGATCATTTGAGTATCCGCAGGGCAGGGCGGGCGATTTCGCCTTCGCTGAGTTGGCGCAACGCCTGGCGCGCACGGGACAGGCGCGACATCACGGTTCCGGTCGGCACGTCGAGGATGTCGGCGACTTGCTGGTAGCTCAGGCCTTCCACGGAGACCCACAGCAGCAGCGCGCGCTGTTCGGCAGGCAGTTGATCGAAAGCCTGGAGGGACGATTGGGCAATGACGCTGCGCTCGGCGGACGGGTGTGCATCGTCGCGCCCGGTGAAGAATTCCAACATGCGCGCGTACCGCCGGGAACGGCGATGGGCATCGAGAAATTGCCGGTAAAGGATTGAAAACAGCCAGGCCCGCAGATCGCCTTCCGGGCGTTTGTCGTTCCATTTCGACAAGGCCCGTTCCAGGCAGGCCTGAACCAGGTCATCGGCATTGCTGGGATTGCGCGTCAGCGACACGGCAAAACGTCTAAGCCGCGGGATGAGCAGGCGCAACTGGTCGTCGAGTTCGTTCATGGGGGCATGGCTTCGTGGGTCCGTCGCTGCTTGTGACTGGAAAGACGATCCTGGAACGAGATTATTCCAGCGTAGGAAAAATAAATACGACGCGAGGGAATAAACCCATCGTGCTTTCGTCTGACGGATCCTTTCCACAAATGGCCCTGTGCCTCGGAGTCTCCTATGGTTGACCCTTCTCCTGAACGTCGGCCGCCGCTGAGCGCCGCCAGCCTGACATTGCGCCTGACGGGCATTGCCGTCGTCGTTGCGGCGCTGGCCGGAGCATTTGCCTACGTCAACGGCACCCTCGACCCGCATCGCCTGACGCCCAAGGCGTTGGTCAATGTCCTGGAAACAAACAACGGAGTTCATGCGGGTTTCCGGCGCAATCACTCCAAAGGTGTCTGTGTCGCCGGTTACTTTGAAAGCAGCGGCGAGGCGCGCGCCTATTCCAGCGCGCAGGTGTTCAACGATGCGCGGACTCCGGTGGTCGGGCGTTTTGCGCTGCCCAGCGGCAATCCTTACGCACCGGACGGCAGTGTGCCGATCCGAAGCCTGGCATTGCGGTTCACCCAGGCCAATGGGCAGCAATGGCGCACTGGCATGAACAGCATGCCAGTGTTTCCGGTGGGGACGCCCGAGGCGTTCTATCAGTTGCAACAGGCTCAATCGCCAGATCCGACCACGGGCAAGCCGAACCCTGCAGCGGTGCCGGCATTTTTTGCCGCGCATCCCGAGGCGATGCCGTTCCTGCAATGGATCAAGACGGCCAAGCCATCGGCCAGCTACGCCACCGAAACCTACAACGGGATCAATGCGTTCTATCTGGTCAATCCTGCCGGGCAACGCCAGGCCGTGCGCTGGGGTGTGGTGCCGATGAGCCAGGATGCGGCGGACGCGACACCACCCCAAGGCGCCGATTTTCTTGAACAGGACCTGGGCAAACGCCTGGCGGCCGGTCCCTTGCGCTGGCGGCTGGACATCACCTTGGCCAACCCGGGCGATCCGGTCAACAACGCCAGCAAGGCCTGGCCCAGCGACCGCAAGGTGATCAACGCCGGTACCTTGGTATTGGAGAGCACCCAGGCCCAGGACAACGGCGAATGCCGTGACATCAACTACGACCCGCTGATCCTGCCCAGTGGTATCGAAGGCTCCGATGACCCGCTGCTGGCCGCGCGTTCGGCGGCCTATGCCAGTTCTTATCTGCGGCGTAGCAGTGAAGTCAGCCAATTGCCCGCCACCCAGGAGTCTCGCCAATGAACGCGCCTCGACATTTCGCACCGTTGGCTCGGCTGCTGCATTGGCTGATGGCCTTGATGGTCATCGCCATGCTGTTCATCGGCGCAGGCATGGTTGCCTCAGTGTCCGAGCGCCATGAATGGTTGCTCCAGTTGCACAAGCCCTTGGGCATTGCGATCCTGCTGTTGGTGATTGTCCGGCTGGTGGTGCGCTTTACCACGCGAACACCGCCATTGCCGGCCGACCTGCCGGGCTGGCAGGCATTGGCGGCCAAAGCTTCGCACGTCTTGCTGTACGCCTTGATGCTGGTCTTGCCGCTGTTGGGCTGGAGCATGATTTCGGCGGCGGGCGACCCGGTGATGCTCAGCGAATCGCTTCGCCTGCCTTCCATCCTGCCGGCGGATGCCCAGACTTTTGCACTGCTGCGCAAGGCCCATGGCTACCTGGCCTATCTGCTGTTCCTGACCGTGCTGGTGCATCTGGCGGCGGCGCTGTTTCACGGGTGGGTGCGCCGGGATGAGGTGTTGGACAGTATGTTGCGTGGCAAGCGTTGATCCTGTGAACCTGCAACCCGTGGCGAGGGAGCAAGCTCCCTCGCCACAGGGGACGGGTGTTTGAGTGACCTCAGCGCAACTCGTCGACCATCGCCTCAATGGTGCTCAACACATCCTTGCCCAGTTGCATCGAGCGTTTGCCGGACCAGCCCGTGTGTGGGTTCGGGTGGTCGTTGTGGTCCTTGAATGGCATTTCCAGGGTCAGGGACAGGCAGTCGTATTTCTGGCCGACGGCGTTGCAGGCGAGGGTCATGTTGGCCTGGCCTGGTTCGTCACGTGTGTAGCCATAGGTCGTCTGGAAGTCCTTGGTCTGGTGTTTGAGGTGGCTGCGAAAACGCTCTTCGAGATCGGCAATCCGTGGCGTGTATCCCGGATTGCCTTCGCAACCGGCGGTGAAGACGTGGGGGATTTCTTCATCGCCGTGAATGTCGAGGAACAGGTCGACGCCATATTTTTCCATCTGCTGTTGTACGAAAAATACCTCGGGGCTGATTTCCGGGTTGGCATTCTGCCAAGCCCGGTTCAGGTCCTGCCCCATCGCGTTCGTGCGCAGATGCCCGTGGAACGCGCCATCCGGATTCATGTTGGGGACCAGGTACAAATCAGCCTTGGCGAGCAAGCGGTTCAGTTGGGCGTCGTCCTGGTGCTGGAGGCGTTCGATGACCCCCTCCATGAACCATTCGGCCATGTGCTCGCCGGGATGCTGCTGCGCAATGATCCAGATCTTTCGGTGTCCCTCGGCACCGCTGCCCTTGCGCAGCAATGGAATGTCACGGCCTTCGACGCTCTTGCCGGTAGCCAACAGTTCGGTACCGGCCTTGTGCTGCGCTTGCTCGATGAGCCAGTCATGACGGCCCCGGCTGTAGGGTTCGAAATAGGCGAACCAGGCGTGAGGCTGTTCGGCTTCCAGATGAAAGCGCAGGGCATCGCCTTCGAATTGCGTAGGAATACGGAACCAGTTGATGTGGTCGTAGGACGCGACTGCCTGATAGCCGGTCCAGGCCTTGTTATAGGAAGACTGGCTGGCGTTGAGCAGGCGAAAGGAATATTCCTGGCCGACGTGCAAGCCGCTGGCCTTGAAGTGGAACCACTGGAAATGCGCGCTGCGGGTGTCAGGCCGAATCTTCAACAGCGATTGCAAGGGGTTGCTGATGTCTACGACTTCAATGTTGCCACTGTCGAAACTGGCGCTGATATCGAAGGAGGATTTAGCCACGGTCACGGTTCCTGCAGAGGATTTTTGTGCCGTTACTTTACACGCAAGGCGGGGTAAATCGGGACGATTTGCATCGATGACAAGAGGGGGCGCCCTCCCTGGACGCTGAAGCAGAGTAGAGTCTCGCTGGCCGATTCTCAAGTGCTGCCTGTCGCGGGTTTGTCAGCGGGATGGCGCAGGGACTTCTGCAGGCGGATGGGCATTTGCTATCATCGCCAACATTGAGATCAACACCCTCCAAAAGACTTCATTAGCCTGAAGCCATAAGCCGAAAATCGGCAAAAAAAAAGACCCGGCAAAAAGCCGGGTCAAAAACCGTGATTAGCCTGATGAGGAGATATGCCAGAAGTCCGACCTAAGGTCTCCTAGCCTATCGACCGATCTCGCGATCAGTTGTTGCAATAATAATCATTATCATTTGCAAGTCAAATGATTTTATCGCATCGGTTGGAAAATTTTTTCCCGTGGCCCGCATTCGTGGCTCCATTCTGCGCGCAACGCTTAGCGAGTGGGGTAGCCGTCAAGGGATCGGTCGAGCATGACCTTGACCAGATCAATCATGTGCACGACAGAAAATGCCAGGTCACGGTTCGAACCGTTCAGTCTATTGGCAGATTCGTGGGCAGTGGCCGCAGCGCAGCGCAGCAGGTCGCAAGCATGGACCAAGGCTTCTTCGCCGCTGATGTTACGGTTCACGTCGAAAAAGCGCTGCTCGGCCTGGGCTGTTGCAACACCTGGTTTCAAGTAGTAATCCAAGGCGCGTTGGGCCGCCGGGCAATCCTGAAACGATGGGAATGCCGGGTCCAGGGAAGTGACGGGTTCGTGTTTGTTGGGCGTGTCCATGTGTCGAGTTACTCCGTGTGAGATGAAATCCTGTGCTCCCAGCTTAGTACGCAGCGTAATTGTGACGACAATTTAAATACTACAATTTGTGTTTTGATGGGCGTGGTCATCCACGTATCGTGCCGCTCATGGATAAATGGATAGAGTTGGTCAAGGCCAAGATGAAGGAGCTGCACATCACGCAAGTGGTGCTTGCAGAGCGTTTGGGGATGTCACAGGGCGGTATCGGCCATTGGCTGACCAAGCGCAGACAGCCCAGTCTTGAAGACATGAACCGGGTGCTGAAGGAACTGGGGCTCGAGTTTCTCGAAGTGGCCATGGTGATCCGCGAGCCGGATACCTCCACGGACGAGGGCATGGCCCTGGCGCAGAAGTACAACCCGTACTTCCGCTACCCGATCAGCGAATGGCACGACATCGGCACTGTTCGTGAAGGCGATCTCGCTGACTACGGACCGTCGCGCTATGAGTTGACGGACTACCACGCCCTGGGAGATGCGTTCTGGCTGGTGGTGGTGGGGGATGCGATGACCGCGCCGAGCGGGCTCAGTATTCCGGAGGGAATGTCGATCCTGGTTGACCCGGCGATCGAGGCGGTGCCCGGTAAGCTGGTGATCGCCCAGTTGCCTGGCAGCAGCGATGCGACCTTTCGCAAACTGATTGAAGAGAGCGGTCAGCTTTACCTGGTTCCGCTCAATCCTACTTACCCGAAAAGCTTGTACACCGAGCAATGCCGAATCATCGGCGTGGTCGTGCAGGCAACCATCAGGTTCTGAACCGGATCGGCCCGGACAACGGGCCGATGCCTATTCTTCCAGCGCCACCAGTACGCTGCCCTCGCTGACCATTTCACCTTCCTGGCAATACAGCGCCGTGACCACGCCGGCCTTGGGCGCACGGATGCTGTGCTCCATTTTCATCGCCTCCAGCACAACGAGCTGTGCTCCGGCTTCCACCGTCTGGCCGGCACTTACCAACACCCGAACAATGCTGCCGTTCATGGGCGCAACCAGGCTGCCATGAGGATTGTGACTGGCGTCGGCGGCGGCCAACGGGTCGTATGACTCGACGCGATGCAGATCACCCTGCCATTGCAGGTAGAGGCTGTCGCCCTGGCGAATCACGCGGTGGCCGCGACGCACGCCATTACGCTCGATCACCAGGTGCTCGCCCTTGAGCTCGGCACAAAGGGAGGCACTGTCCAACGTCACCGCGCGGTCCTGACCTTCACAGCTCAGATGCAGGGTGATTTCCCGTGGCAGTCCGAGGCGCAGCCCACCGGTGTTGCTCCAGGGAGAATTCGCGTCATCGGCGCGGACGTGCGGCTTGAGGCTCAAGGCGAAGGCCTGGGCGGCCGCGTGCCAGAAGTCGTCATCCAATTCGCCTGGCTCGGGCAGCAGTTGCGCCTGGTAACGTGGGATAAATCCAGTGTCCAGTGCCTCAGCGGCAAACGCCGGGTGACCGACGATGCGCCGAAGGAATCCGATATTGGTCTTCAGGCCGCCGATGGCGAACTCGTCGAGCATCGCCAACAGGCGCAAACGGGCCTGCTCGCGGTTCTCGCCCCAGGCGATCAGCTTGCCAAGCATCGGGTCGTAGAAAGACGAAATCTCGTCACCTTCTTCAACGCCGCTGTCGACCCGCCGCCCTTCGCCTGCAGCGGATTCGCGGTACAACGCCAGGCGCCCGGTGGCGGGGAGAAAATCATTGGCCGGGTCTTCGGCATAGAGCCGTACTTCGATGGCATGTCCCCGCAGCGGTACTTGCTCTTGCGTGATGGGCAGCGGCTCGCCGAGGGCGACGCGGATCTGCCAGGCGACCAGGTCCAGTCCGGTGATCGCTTCAGTGACCGGATGCTCGACCTGCAGCCGGGTGTTCATCTCCATGAAGAAAAACTCACCCCGCGCGTCCAGCAAAAACTCTACCGTGCCCGCGCCGACATAGCCGATCGCCTGGGCCGCACGCACCGCGGCTTCGCCCATCGCCTGGCGCAATTGCGGGCTGAGGCCCGGCGCAGGCGCTTCCTCGACGACCTTCTGGTGCCGACGCTGGATCGAGCAATCCCGCTCGTTGAGGTACAGGCAGTTGCCATGTTGGTCGGCGAACACCTGGATTTCCACGTGGCGTGGCTTTAGCAGGTATTTCTCCACCAGCATGCGCGCATCGCCGAACGACGATTGCGCCTCACGCTGCGCCGAAGCCAAGGCTTCGGCCAGTTGGCTGACGTTTTCCACGACTTTCATGCCTTTGCCGCCGCCGCCCGCGGTTGCCTTGAGCAACACCGGATAGCCAATGCGTTCGGCGGCGGCGCGGAAGGTTTCCAGGTCCTGGGCTTCACCGTGGTAGCCGGGCACCAACGGCACGCCAGCGGTTTCCATCAAGGCCTTGGCGGCGGATTTGCTGCCCATGGCGTCGATGGCCGAGGCGGGAGGGCCCAGGAAGATCAGCCCGGCTTTTTCGATGGCCCTGGCGAACCCTGCGTTCTCGGAAAGGAAACCGTAGCCAGGATGAATCGCCTGGGCACCGCTGGCCTGGGCCGCGGCGATCAATTTGTCGATTTGCAGGTAACTGTCGGCGGCCTTGCTGCCGCCCAGCTCGACGCAGATATCGGCTTCCCGACAATGACGCGCGTTACGGTCCGTGGCGCTGTGCACGGCGACAGTGGCCAGGCCCATGGCCTTGGCGGTGCGCATGACACGGCAAGCGATTTCACCGCGGTTGGCCACCAGTAGAGAGGTGAGGGCAGGGGCGCTCATCGACGCGGCTCCTTGTTATCTGACTCGGCTTGCCAGTTCGGCGGCCGCTTTTGCAGGAAAGCCCGCAAGCCCTCCTGGCCTTCGGGGCTGACGCGTATCCGGGCGATGGCGTTCTCGGTGTAGCGCCGCAACGCCGGGGTGAGTGCACCGTTGCCGACCTCACGGAGCAATTCCTTGCTCGCGCGCATGGCCGCCGGACTGTTGAGCAGCAGGTTGTCGATCCAATGCCCGAGTTGATCGTCCAACGCCTCGGCCGGGTAACTTTCCGACAGCAAACCAATCTCTTTCGCACGTTGTCCGCTGAAACGCTCCGCAGTCAGGGCGTAACGCCGCGCCGCGCGTTCGCCAATGGCCTGCACCACGAACGGGCTGATCACCGCAGGCGCCAGGCCAATCCGCACTTCCGACAGGCAAAACTGCGCTTCGTCGGCGCCGATGGCCATGTCGCAGGCACTGATCAGGCCCAGTGCACCGCCAAACGCCGCGCCCTGGACCACAGCCAATGTCGGAATCTTCAGTTTGGCGAGGTTGTACATCAGTTCCGCCAGTTCCCGGGCGTCGTCGAGGTTGGTGTGGTAGTCGAGCTCGGCGGACTGTTGCATCCAGGCCAGGTCGGCGCCGGCGCTGAAGTGTTTGCCACGGCCACGGAGCAACAGGAAACGCAAGGTCGGATCGCTGCCGACCTCGTCCAGGGCGAGGATCAGCTCGCGGATCATCTCGGCGTTGAACGCGTTGTTCTTTGACTCGCGGCTGAGCCACAAAGTGGCAAAGCCGCGTGGGTCGGTGTGCAGTTCGAGGGTGTTGTACTGAGTCATGGGCATTTTCCCGATTACATCCTGAACACGCCGAAGCGGCTCGATTCGATGGGCGCGTTCAGCGACGCGGACAAGGCCAGGCCCAATACGTCGCGGGTCTGCGCCGGGTCGATGACGCCGTCGTCCCACAGCCGCGCGCTGGAATAATAGGGGTGCCCCTGTTCTTCGTACTGGTCGAGAATCGGTTGCTTGATCTCGGCTTCCTGGCTGGCGCTGAACGGCTGTCCGCCGCGTTCGGCCTGTTCGCGCTTGACCTGCACCAACACGCCGGCGGCTTGTTCGGCGCCCATCACGCCGATCCGGGCATTCGGCCACATCCACAGGAACCGTGGATCGTAGGCGCGACCGCACATGCCGTAATTGCCCGCGCCGAAACTGCCTCCGATGATTACGGTGAACTTCGGTACTCGTGCGCAAGCCACGGCAGTGACCAGTTTCGCACCATGCTTGGCGATGCCGCCGGCTTCGTATTTCTGGCCGACCATGAAACCGGTGATGTTTTGCAGGAACAGCAGGGGAATCCCACGCTGGCACGCCAGTTCGATAAAGTGCGCGCCTTTCTGCGCGGCCTCGGCGAACAGGATGCCGTTGTTGGCGAGGATGGCGATCGGGTAACCGTGCAGATGGGCGAAGCCGCACACCAGGGTTGTTCCGAAGAGCGCCTTGAATTCATCGAATACCGAGCCGTCGACGAGGCGTGCGATGACTTCCCGCACATCGAACGGCTGCTTGGCGTCGGCCGAAACCACGCCGTACAGTTCGTCGCCCGCGTACAGCGGGGCGATGGGCGCACGCTGCTGCAGCTCGCCGAGTTTGCGCCAGTTGAGGTTGGCAACGCTGCGGCGGGCCAATGCCAACGCGTGTTCATCGCTGTCGGCGTAATGGTCAGCCACGCCGGAGATCTTGCAGTGCACATCGGCGCCGCCCAGGTCCTCGGCGCTGACCACTTCGCCGGTGGCGGCTTTTACCAACGGCGGGCCGGCGAGGAAGATCGTCGCCTGCTGGCGAACCATGATTGCCTCGTCCGCCATTGCCGGCACATACGCGCCACCGGCGGTGCAGGAGCCCATGACTACGGCAATCTGCGGAATACCCTGGGCACTCATGTTGGCCTGGTTGAAAAAGATCCGGCCAAAGTGCTCACGGTCGGGAAACACTTCGTCCTGGCGTGGCAGGTTGGCGCCACCGGAATCCACCAGGTAGATACAAGGAAGGCGGTTCTGTTGGGCGATGGCCTGGGCGCGCAGGTGTTTTTTCACGGTCAGCGGATAATACGAGCCGCCTTTGACCGTCGCGTCGTTGGCGACGATCATGCACTCGATACCTTCCACGCGACCGATGCCGGCGATCACACCGGCTGCCGGGACGTCTTCTCCATAGACTTCGTAAGCTGCCAGCGGACTGATTTCCAAGAACGGCGAGCCTGGGTCCAGCAAGCGATTGATGCGCTCGCGCGGCAGCAGTTTGCCCCGCGATGTGTGCCGCTCCTGGGCCTTGGGTCCGCCGCCTTGCTGGACATGAGCGAGCAAGGTGCGCAAGGCCTCGACTTGTCCGAGCATCGCATCGCGGTTGGCGATGAACTCCGGTGAGCGAGCGTTGAGCTGAGTATGCAGCGTGGCCATGGTCAGCTCCGTTAGCGGGTTTCGTTGAACAGTTCGCGGCCAATCAACATGCGACGGATCTCACTGGTGCCGGCGCCGATTTCGTACAGCTTGGCGTCACGCAAGAGACGGCCAGCCGGGAATTCATTGATGTAGCCGTTGCCGCCCAGGATCTGTATGGCATCAAGGGCCATTTGCGTGGCGCGCTCGGCGCTGTAGAGGATCACCCCGGCGGCGTCCTTGCGGGTGGTTTCGCCGCGCTCGCACGCCTGCGCCACTGCGTACAGATAGGCGCGACTGGCGTTGAGCTGGGTGTACATGTCGGCGACTTTGCCCTGGATCAGCTGGAATTCGCCGATGCTCTGGCCGAACTGCTTGCGGTCGTGGATGTACGGGACGATCAGGTCCATGCACGCCTGCATGATGCCGGTCGGGCCGCCGGACAAGACAACGCGCTCGTAGTCGAGGCCGCTCATCAACACTTTCACGCCGCCATTGAGCACGCCGAGGATGTTTTCCTCAGGCACTTCGACGTCGTCGAAAAACAACTCGCACGTGTTCGAGCCGCGCATGCCGAGCTTGTCGAACTTGTTGCTGCGGCTGAAACCTTTCCAATCGCGCTCGACGATGAACGCAGTGATGCCGTGGGCGCCTTTTTCCAGGTCGGTCTTGGCGTAGATCACGTAGGTGTTCGCGTCGGGGCCATTGGTGATCCAGGTCTTGCTGCCGTTGAGCACGTAGTGGTCGCCACGCTTGTCGGCCCGAAGCTTCATCGAAACCACGTCGGAGCCGGCGTTCGGTTCGCTCATGGCGAGGGCGCCGATATGCTCGCCGCTGATCAACTTGGGCAGATACTTGCTCTTCTGCTCATGGGTGCCGTTGCGGTTGATCTGGTTGACGCACAGGTTGGAATGGGCGCCGTAGGAGAGGGCGACCGAGGCCGAGCCGCGGCTGATTTCTTCCATGGTGACGACATGGGCCAGATAGCCCAGGCCGGCGCCGCCATATTCTTCGGGGACGGTGATGCCCAGCAGGCCCATGTCACCGAACTTGCGCCACATGTCGGCGGGGAACAGATTGTCGATGTCGATCTGTGCAGCCCGAGGCGCCAGCTCTGCCTTGACGAAGGACTGCACCTGGTCGCGCAACATGTCGATGGTTTCGCCGAGGGCAAAATTCAGGGATGGGTAGCTCATGGGGCACCTTTTGGATTTTTTGTCGGGTGTGGAGAGCGGCGTGGCGGCTCTCACCTTTACGTTAACGTAAGCTCGTGACGAATGGCTGTCAATCGCTCTTTACGTTAACGTCAACTTGGGCGAGAGTAAGGCCGCTCTTGCATGAGGTTCCACCGCTACACCCACTAATAAAGACAAGAGAGGGCGCGTTATGGATCAACCCGGTTCTCACCCGCAACTCAGCTACACCCGCGGTTCCCAGGCCAAGGCCTTGCTCGCGCAGACCATCGGCCAGGCGTTTGACCAGACTGTCGCCGAATTCCCTGATGGCGAGGCGTTGGTGGTTCGCCACCAGTCGCTGCGCTACAGCTGGCGAGAACTGGCCGAAGCGGTCGATCTGCACGCCCGGGCCTTCCTGGCGCTGGGCTTGCAGGCGGGCGACCGCCTTGGCATCTGGGCGCCGAATTGCGCGCAATGGTGCATCAGTCAGTTTGCCAGTGCGAAGATCGGCGTGATCCTGGTCAATATCAATCCGGCGTATCGCGCCTCCGAATTGGAGTACGTGCTCAAGCAATCCGGTTGCCAGTGGCTGGTGTGCGCCGGGTCGTTCAAGACCTCGGATTACCACGCCATGTTGCAAGCCTTGGTACCAGAGCTGGCAGAGCAATCGATCGGACAATTGCGAAGCGAGCGCCTGCCGGACCTGCGCGGGGTGATCAGCCTCGATTCGCAGCCGCCTTCGGGATTTTTACCTTGGTCGCAGATGGCTGCCCTCGGTGCAGCGGTGTCGCTAGGGCAACTGACTGAACGCCAGGGGAGCCTGCATTTCGATCAGCCGGTAAATATCCAGTACACCTCAGGCACCACCGGATTTCCCAAGGGTGCGACCCTCAGCCATTACAACATCCTCAACAACGGCTACATGGTCGGCGAAAGCCTGGGCCTGAGCGTTGACGATCGGCTGGTGATCCCGGTGCCGTTGTATCACTGCTTCGGCATGGTCATGGGCAACCTGGGGTGCGTGACGCACGCCAGCACCATGATCTACCCCAACGATGCCTTCGATCCCTTGCTGACCCTGCGCACCGTGGCCGAGGAAAAAGCCACGGCGCTGTACGGCGTTCCCACCATGTTCATCGCCATGCTCGACCAGTCACAGCGAGGGGATTTCGACCTGTCCAGCCTGCGCACCGGAATCATGGCGGGGGCCACTTGTCCCATCGAGGTGATGCGCCGGGTCATCAGCGAGATGCACATGGCTGAAGTGCAGATTGCCTACGGCATGACGGAAACCAGCCCGGTGTCGTTGCAGACCGGTCCCACGGATGAGCTGGAATTGCGCGTGACCACCGTCGGGCGGACCCAGCCGCAGCTCGAAAGCAAGATCATCGACGCGGCGGGCGATATCGTCCCCCGCGGGACCATCGGCGAACTGTGCACGCGCGGCTACAGCGTGATGCTCGGCTATTGGAACAACCCCAAGGGCACCGCCGATGCCATCGATCCGCAAGGCTGGATGCACACCGGCGACCTCGCGACCATGGACGAGCAGGGCTACGTGCGCATCGTCGGGCGTAACAAGGACATGATCATCCGCGGCGGAGAGAATGTTTATCCCCGGGAGCTGGAAGAGTTCTTCTTCACCCACCCCGCGGTGGCCGATGTGCAAGTGATCGGTATTCCGTGCTCGCGTTATGGCGAGGAGATTGTCGCCTGGATCAAATTCCATCCCGGCCACAGCGCCACCGAGCAGGAACTGCAGGCTTGGTGCAAGGAGCGCATCGCCCACTTCAAGACGCCGCGTCATTTCAAGTTCGTCGAAGATTTTCCGATGACGGTCACCGGCAAGATCCAGAAATTTCGCATGCGTGAAATCAGCATGGAAGAACTGCGCGGTAACGAAGGCTGAGCAAGATCCCCCGTGGGAGCGAGCCTGCTCCGGGCGGCGATCCGACGAAAGCGGTGTTCCAGGCGAGATAGATGTCGACGGTGACGCCGTCTTCGCGAGCAAGCCCGCTCCCACAAAAACCAAATCCTGGAAAGCACAAAGGGGAGCCGAAGCTCCCCTTTAATTTTGTCGTCGCGTGCTCTTTTTTTATTATTGAGGGGCGGCCTGTTGTTGTTTTTGGCAGCCGTGGCCCTTTACCGCTGTTTTTGGCGATCCCCATCCGGGATCAAGAGCAAACGTATTTTTTTGAGCGCTGATCTGCTTTTTCGCCTGGCGATCCAACCGATTCGGGAGCTACCTGAAGGTAGTTTTATTGTTCTCTGCCCGGTTGCGGGTTGCTCCTGGAAGCACCCTGAAAAGCACATCTTCTCCAAAAAAATCTGTTAGCTGCGTCTCTGCCGTGTTGTTTTTGTTATGTCAGAGTCGTTTCGTCTTGTTTTTATTGGGTTTGTCGCTTTTTTTTATTCTTGTTGTGCAAGAGATATAGCAGGTGCCGTGCCAACTTTAAAAAATACATATAAATCAATGGTTTGAGTTTTTTGTCGGAAAATCCATCCCGCGAAACCCTGACAAATTGTTTCCGTGTTACTCGTTTCACCCCCGTTACAAACGGGGGCGGTAACACCTCACTGCGCCAGCCGCGCCTTCGCAACGCGCGAACCGGTCGGACGGCCGAGCACGTCACAAATCTGCCGGCCCGCGGCGATGAGCGCGTCCAGGTCGATGCCGGTCTCGATGGCGAGGCCATTGAGCAGGTACAGCACGTCTTCAGTCGCGACGTTACCGCTGGCACCCTTGGCATAAGGACAGCCACCCAGGCCTGCGATGGAACTGTCGAACACGGCGATGCCCTCCAGAAGGCTGGCGTAGACGTTGGCCAGGGCCTGGCCGTAGGTGTCGTGGAAATGTCCCGCAAGTTTGTCCCGAGGGACGTCGGCGCTCACCACCTCGAACATCCTGCGCGTCGCGCCGGCTGTACCGGTGCCGATGGTGTCGCCCAGGGACACTTCATAGCAGCCCATTGCGTACAGCTCCCGGGCGACCCAGGCCACTTGCTCAGGCTTGACGTCGCCTTCGTAAGGGCAACCCAGCACGCACGATACGTAGCCACGCACGCTGACACCATTGCGCGTCGCCGCCTCCATGATCGGGGCGAAGCGCTCCAGGCTTTCCTTGATGGTGCAATTGATGTTGCGCTGGGAAAACGCTTCGGACGCGGCGGCGAACACCGCGACCTCTTTCACGCCTGCTGCCAGCGCGTCTTCAAAACCCCTCAGGTTCGGCGCCAAGGCGCCATACGTCACGCCGGGCTTGCGCTGGATTTGCGCGAAGACTTCGGCCGAGCCGGCCATCTGCGGCACCCATTTAGGCGAGACAAAGCTGCCGACTTCGATGTAACCGAGGCCGGCAGCGCTCAGTGCATCTACCAGGCGTACCTTGTCGGCGACGCTGATGGGGTGCGATTCATTCTGCAGGCCATCGCGCGGGCCGACTTCGATCAGGCGTACAAAGGAGGGGAGGGACATGGGGTTTGACCTGTAGTAGGTTGCAGAACATCGTGAACGTTGATGGAGACCCTTGTGGGAGCGAGCTTGCTCGCGATAGTGGTGTGACTGACAACATTGATATTGACTGACACACCGCCATCGCGAGCAAGCTCGCTCCCACAGGGTAACTGTTGTGTTACTGGACGATTTCCTCGCCCTTGAGCGTCTGTTCCAGCGCCTGGATGCAGCGTTCCTCGGCGGTGTCCAGCTCCAGCTTCATCTGTTCGATATCCAATAGCTGCTGTTCGAGCTGCTCACGGCGCTCGGCGATTTTCGCCAGCATGCTGTGGAGTTGTTTCTGGTTGCCGCTGCTGGGGTCGTACAGTTCGATCAGCTCGCGGCACTCGGCGAGGGAAAAACCAATGCGCTTGCCACGCAGGATCAGTTTCAGGCTGACCTTGTCCCGCGGTGAGTAGACACGCTCCTGGCCACGGCGCTCCGGGCTCAACAGGCCCTGTTCTTCGTAGAAGCGGATGGCGCGGGTGGTGATATCCAATTCGCGGGCGAGGTCGGAGATGCTGTAGGTCTGGCTGCTCATGGAAGCGCTCGAAACGAAAGAGATTGGCGCTAAGCTAAAGGCAGGTTGACGTTCACGTCAAGCAGTCGCGGGTGTGTTGCTTGCGCGGGTCTCTTCGCGAGCAAGCCCGCTCCCACAGGTTTTGCGTCGTACACAAATGCAGCGTGCACTCAGGACGAATGTGGGAGCGGGCTTGCTCGCGAAAAACGATGGCGCGGTTTATAGCCTTACACCACCCTATCGAGCTTCTTCTCATGGGCGGTCACCTGCTGGCATAGCTCGATCATCTGTTCGCGCATCCAGCGGTTGGCCGGGTCCTGGTCAGTGCTTTCATGCCAGTAGAGATGGGTTTCCACCGGCGGCACATCGTTGACGGGCACGTGGACCGCATGCAGATCGTGGCGGCGGGCAAAACGTTCAGGAACCGTCATGACCATGTCGGTCTGCTGCAGCACCTGGGAAGCCATCAAATAATGTTGCGAGCGCAGGGCAATCTTGCGCTGGATGCCTATTTTGCCGAGGGCCAGGTCGACATAACCCAGGCCGTTGCGGCGACTGGATATATGCACGTGGGTCTGGGCCAGGTAATCGTCAAGACTGAGCTTTTCCTTGCCTGCCAAAGGATGGCCCTTGCGCATGGCACACACGTAACGGTCTTCCAACAACTTGACGTGGCGCACCTGCGGATCGGTGTTGAGCGGCGCATCGACCGCGAAGTCCAGGCGCCCGGCGGCCAGTTCCTTGGTGGTTTCCCGGCGCTTGGACAGGAAACTCTCGATGGCCACGGTCGGCGCCAGTCGGCGCAAGCGCTGGAACAGCGGCGGCAGGATCACGCCTTCGGTGAGGTCGGTCATGCTGATGCGGTAGGTCTTGACGGCTTGCAGCGGATTGAAAATCCGGCTTTCCTGCACCGACACCCGTAGCAGCGACAAGGCGTTACGTACCGGCCCGATAATATTCTGGGCCATCGGCGTGGGCACCATCCCTTGGGCGGTGCGCACGAACAGTGGGTCGTTGAAGGTCTCGCGCAAGCGCGCCAGGGCATTGGACACGGCCGGCTGAGTGATACCGACGATCTGCCCGGCGCGGGTCAGGTTGGCTTCGGTGTAGATGGCATCGAAGACAATGAAAAGGTTGAGGTCGACCTTGCTCAGATTCATGGCGCTGCACTCTTATTCTTGGGCTTGTATGAGGTGCCGGGTGGCGATGCAAATCAGTGAACCATATATCGGTGATGAATGTTAATACACGCCGAGAATAGGTTAGGTAAATTTTCGTAGCTCAACTAGCATCGATTCCATGACCTAAAAACAACCTCTGCCAGAAGGTGCTGCCGATGGATTTTGCCTACTCCCCCAAGGTTCAGGAACTGCGCGAGCGCGTCACGGCGTTCATGGATGCCTACGTCTACCCGGCCGAAGCGGTGTTCGAGCGCCAGGTAGCGGAAGGTGATCGCTGGCAGCCCACGGCCATCATGGAAGAACTCAAGGCCAAGGCAAAAGCCGAGGGCTTGTGGAACCTGTTCCTGCCGGAATCCGAACTGGGTGCCGGCCTGACCAACCTGGAATACGCGCCGTTGGCGGAAATCATGGGACGTTCGTTGCTGGGGCCGGAGCCGTTCAACTGCTCGGCGCCGGACACTGGCAACATGGAAGTCCTCGTGCGCTACGCCAATGAAGAACAGAAGCAACGCTGGCTCGAGCCGCTGCTGCGGGGCGAGATCCGCTCGGCCTTCGCCATGACCGAGCCGGACGTCGCCTCTTCGGACGCCACCAACATGGCCGCCCGCGCCGAGCGTGATGGTGATCAATGGGTGATCAACGGCAAGAAATGGTGGACTTCAGGTGCCTGCGATCCGCGCTGCAAAATCCTGATCTTCATGGGCTTGAGCAACCCCGACGCGCCACGCCATGCCCAACACTCGATGATCCTGGTGCCGGTGGACACCCCCGGGGTAAAAATCGTCCGGCCATTGCCGGTGTTCGGCTACGACGATGCGCCTCACGGTCATGCCGAAGTGCTGTTCGATAACGTGCGGGTGCCGTACGAAAACGTCCTGCTGGGTGAAGGCCGCGGCTTTGAGATTGCCCAGGGGCGCCTGGGCCCGGGGCGGATTCACCATTGCATGCGCTCGATCGGCATGGCGGAACGCGCCTTGGAATTGATGTGCCAGCGCGCCGTCAGCCGCACCGCATTCGGCAAACCGCTTGCACGCCTGGGCGGTAACATCGACAAGATCGCCGACTCGCGGATGGAAATCGACATGGCGCGCCTGCTGACCTTGAAGGCGGCGTACATGATGGACACCGTCGGTAATAAAGTGGCGAAGAGTGAAATTGCCCAGATCAAGGTCGTTGCGCCTAACGTGGCCTTGAAAGTCATCGACCGGGCGATCCAGATCCACGGCGGCGCCGGGGTTTCCAACGATTTCCCGCTGGCCTATATGTATGCCATGCAACGCACCTTGCGCCTGGCCGACGGCCCGGATGAAGTCCACCGCGCTGCTATCGGCAAGTTCGAGATCGGCAAATATGTGCCCAAGGAGATGCTGCGTAGCGGGCGCTGAAAACTTTTTCTAATGAGACAGGCCCCATACTCTCGGTGGGAGCGGGCTTGCTCGCGAATGCGGTGTATCTGCAAAGAACATGTCGCTTGGCACTCCGCCTTCGCGAGCAAGCCCGCTCCCACAGGGGTACATCCGACAGGGCTTCGTTGCGAAGCCCGTGGTCGTCAGTTCACTCCTTGACGCTCATGTATTCCTCGGCCCAACGGATATATTCCTCGGGCTGGGTGTAGGTGTGGGTCAGTTCGGTGGCGCTCAGGTCTGATGCCTGGGTAAAGATCTGACGCTGCTCCCGCAGGCTGTCATAGGTGGCCTTGATCGCGGCAAAATAGGCGCCGTGGCCATCGATCGTGACGCGAACGCCCAGTTCGGCCAGGCGTTTATCATCCCGCAGCAACGGATTGCCATAGGTCACGAGCATCAAGGGGACGTTCAGGTTTTCGCTGATCTGCTCCAAATGCTCGAAGTCTTGCACGCCCACCATGCAGATCCCGTCCGCGCCGGCCCGTTCGTATTGCCGGGTGCGGCTGATGATTTCCTGGACCGGCAGGATCCCGGCATTGGTGCGGGCAATGATCGCCATTTCCGAATCGACCCGTGCCTCCAATGCCGCGCGGATCTTGCCGACGCCTTCGGCCACGCTGATCAGGTCGGTGGATTTGCGGCCAAACTGGGCTGGCAGCAAGGTGTCTTCGATAGTCAGCGCAGCCACGCCAGCGCGCTCGAGTTCGATGATGGTACGCATCACGTTCAGTGCGTTGCCGTAGCCATGGTCGGCGTCGGCAATGAACGGCAACTGGGCCACGCGGCCAATGCGAGTCGCCTGCTCGGCAAATTCACTGAGGGTGATCAATGCGAAGTCCGGCGCGCCCAATACCTGCAACGACGCCACCGAGCCCCCCAGGATGCCCACTTCGAAACCCAGGTCAGCGGCGATGCGCGCCGACATCGGATCAAACACCGAGGCGGTGTGATAGCAGGTCTTGGAAGCCAGCAATTGGCGAAAGCTGCGACGCAAATCTTGATGGGAAAGCCTGGACATATGAGATCCACCAATGGAATGGAAAGGCTTGAGCAAAAGTGTCAACGCCGAAAGATCCAAAGGCTATCACGTGGCAAGCGCAGAGATGATGACGAATGTGTATAGGCGATGCCGTTATGGCATCAGGCCAGAGCCCGCCGGCTGGGAAGCCTGTAACACGCCGCTTACGCTGCAACCGCTCGTTGTCCCTGCCAGGGCAATGTCACGGCGCGTACGGTGTCGCCCGGCTGCACTTGCAGGCGTTTGGCGGTGACGCGGTCGACGAGCAGGCTATGGCCGTGTTGATGGGCGCGGGCGCTGGTGACGCGGCAGTTTTCCAGGCGTCGGTTATGAATCAGCCAGGTCGGGGCCTGTTCGTCCGGTGTACCGATCGCCAGCGTCAGCGGCTGGCTGTCGCGCACGCTACGGATCTTCGACACCGGCGCCTCGACCACCGGGCCGCCGTCGAAAATATCAATGTATCCCTTATGGGCGAAACCCTCGGCACTGAGGATTTTCAAGGCCGGTTCGGTGTTGGGGTGAGCCTTGCCAATCACGGCCTGGGCTTGTTCGGTGAGCAGGCAGGTATACAGCGGCTGACGCGGCATCAATTCGGCGATGAATGATTTGTTACCCATGCCGGACAGCTGATCGGCGTAGCTGAAATCCTTCTGGAAGAAGTGCCTCCCCAGGCTGTCCCAAAAAGGCGAGCGGCCCTGTGCATCGGCGTGGCCGCGCAGTTCGGCAATCAGCTTTTCGCCAAACAGGCTGGGGAACTCGGCGACGAACAACAAGCGCGCCAAGGACAGCAGCCGGCCGTTATGGCCCCGACGCTGCTCGGGCCGCAGGAACAACGAGCAGATTTCCGATTGCCCGGTCATTTCATTGTTGAGGAACAATGTCGGGATCTGCCGCTGGATGCCCAGTTCAGGCGCTGAACTGACCGTCACGCCGACGCGATAGTTGTACCAGGGTTCACGAACCCCGACGGCCCCGGTCAGCGCGCTGATGCCCACCACTTGCCGATCATCGTCCTCGAGCACAAACAGGTAGTCGGCATCAGCCCGTTCGACCTGTCCGGCGAAGGTACGCTGGGCCCAGCGCAGGCGATGCGCCAGGCGCTCCTCGTTGGCCGGCAAGCTGGTGAAGCCCGGGCCGGCGCAGCGGGCCAGGTCCAGTAACGCAGGCAGGTCTGTCAGGGCGACGGGACGGACGATCATGAAGCGGCTCCTTCTTCATGCCCGGCGCGGTGTCGAGGGGCGGCATGCAATTCGATCGATCTCACAGGCTCACCACTCGGATCCGCTCACCCTCGGTGATTCCCAGCGCCACCAGCATGTCAGGGTGCAGTGCCACCGGGCCCTCGCCGCTGACGTCCAGGTCGGCGATGATGGCCCGATAACCCGCGAGGCCATCGTTGCTCACCAGATACCGCCCACGGGCATCGATTACTCGGCTTTGCCGGGTGATGACCGAGCGACTTTGGACGATCGAGCGAATGTTCGTGGTTCGACCGTGCAACGTCGGCCCACCGTCGAAGAGGTCCACATAGCTGTTGGTTTCGAAACCCTCGCGCTCGAGTATGTCGAACGCCTCCTGGCCGTCGGGGTGCACCCGGCCGATGCAGGCCTGGGCCGCCTCCGGCAACATCGGCACATAAATCGGATACTGCGGCATCAATTCAGCGAGAAAGGTGCGGCTCTGCAGGCCGCACAGGCGTTCGGCTTCGGTGTAGGGCAGGTCGAAGAAGTGCTGGCCGATGGCGTCCCAGAACGGAGAGCGGCCGTCTTCACTGCTGAAACCGACGATTTCCGTAATGACCGATTCGGCAAAGCGCCGGGGATGAGCGCCAATGAACATCAGCCGCGCCCGGGACAGCAACTCCGATTCCGGGGTGCGCACGCGAGTCGCGTCGATGTGGAAACCGCGCAGCAATGTCTGGCCGCTGAGGTCCTGGCACAACGACAGCGCCGGCACGCCGTGGTGGATGTTCAGTTCCCGGGACTCGCTGGAAAATGGTCGGTGGCGAAGGCTGAAGAACGGTTCGGTGCAACCGGTGCTGGCGATGATCTCCGAACAACCCACCAAGTGGCCGGACGCGAGGTTCTGCAAGACAAAGAAATAGTTTTCCCCGCCCGGCGCCTGCACGTCCGCTTCGAACGAGGCACACGAGCCGAGGATTTTCTCCCGCAGGCGATCCGTGTCGTCTGGAAGCGAAGTGACACCCACCAGGCTGTCGCGGGCCAGTTGCTGCAGTTGCGGCAAATCGGATAACTGAACTGGACGTAAGGCCAGCATGGATTGCACTCCTGTTCCAGAGAACCCGATGATCTACACCGGGCTTGACGATCACTGTCGATGTCCACGCGTTGAAGCTGAAAACTGATTGATCACCGTCGCGTCATAGCAGCGGTGCGAGATAGGCGCTCCAGGTCCGTATCGATTCTGGACTGCGCAGCAGGTCATTGCGCACTTCGATCAATACCGAATCGAGGCCGCGTCCGTCGCCGTGTACCGGTACTGTCATGTCACTCAGGGGGCTGACTTTGTAGGGCTGGTTACCGGCGGCCCGCAGCGAATGTCTTCCCAACCCTTCGACGATGCGCCGGGCATATTCCCCGGCGTCGCCAAACAGCACCCCGGCCTCGAGGGCGCGCGGTTGGCCGTAGAACACCGGTGTGAAACTGTGAATGCCCACTACCCGCACGGTCCGCTTATCCGCCAGGCGCTGGTCGATCAACGCCTTTAACTGATCATGAAATGGATGAAAGAGGCACCGCTGCCGGTATTCGCGCGTAGCGTCGTCCAGGGACTGGTTGCCGGGAATCTGATAAATCTCACTTTGGGCCGGGATGCTGTCGGCGACGTGAAGTGGACGATTCAGGTCGATCAACAGCCGCGAGTAGTTGGCGGACAGCAACGTTGCGCCGAGGGTTTCGGACAGCCGTTCAGCCAGGGCCAGGGCGCCGATATCCCAGGCAATATGTTCCTGGGCGGCCGTTTCATCCAGGCCGAGGTCATTCAGCGCGCTTGGGATGAAGCGGCTGGCGTGTTCGCATACCAGCAGCAACGGATGATCGGAATCTTCCCGCAGCAATCGGAAAGCAGGCTTGGTGTACAGACCCGCCTCAGCACATTCAATGGATTCACGCATAGTGTTTACAAGGCTCGGCAAATGACAGCGTCTGGGTCGAGGCCAATTTCCGGGCGTTAAAGGCGAACCAGGTCCCAGCCAACAGGCCGGGCAAGGCTTCGAGTACAGCCTGATCGCGCGGCGGTCCCATGACCTGGCGTTCCGATGGCGTCAAAACCAGGCATGGATCGGTGATCCGGTCTCTGGAGAGAGGCATCCGTGCTCCTTGCCTGGATGAGTGTCGAAATCTTTCATAACGCTCAAAATAGTATTTGGGCAGCAGGTGCTACGTGTCCAGAGGTTTTTACGTTCCGTTTAAAAAGCCAGAAAGTATCTACAGAAGCCTTGTAGGACAAGGGTTTGGCTGGAGCGTCGTCATATGTCAGGCATAGCCTTTTTCAGTGTCGGAAATTACGCCTTTTTGTCTCGGTTATTTGATTTCATATAAGGTGCTGTACAAGAAAATCAGGGATTGTTCCTGCCATGACTCTTCGCCAAACCGAGTATCCCGCGTGCAAGCCACTCGCCTGACCCTGATGTGCCACGGCCGCACCGCCGCCCAGAAAGCCGCGCGTTTCGGTTTGGATGAACCCTTGGATACCGGCTGGCTGGCGAAGCGCCCTGGCGTCGGGCGTGAGTACCGTAACGTCCGCCATCTGCTATGCGGGCCGGAGCTGCGGGCACGTCAGACGGCCGCGCTGCTGGGTGACGAGCCGCAGACGATCCAGGCCCTGGCCGATTGTGATTTTGGCCAGTGGCGCGGATTGTCCGTTGATGAATTGCTCAAGACCGAACCGCAACTGCTTCAAGCCTGGCGCGACGACCCGGATGCCGCACCCCATGGGGGTGAGTCGGTCTCCCGGCTGTGCCGCCGCGTCGGTGATTGGCTGGCAACCCTGGAAAACACACCGGGCCACTACCTGGCAGTGACCCATCCGTTCGTGATTCGCGCCGCGCTGGTGAATGTGCTGGGTTGTCCCATGGCCACGCTCAACCGGATCGACATCGAACCGCTGGGCGTCGTCGACCTGCGCTTCAACGAAGTCTGGCGATTGCGCCTACAGGAGCCAGCGTAAGTGAAGAAATTATCAGTGATAGGCATCGGCGCCGGTGACCCGGATCACCTGACGATGCAGGCGGTGAAGGCCTTGAACCAGGTGGATGTGTTTTTTCTCATGGACAAGGGGCCCGCCAAGGAGATGCTGCTGGATCTGCGCCGCGAAATCTGTCAACGCTACATCATCGGTCGTACCTACCGTTTCGTCGAAGCCTACAGTCCAGAGCGCCAACGCGACGACACGGACTACACAGCGAGCGTCGAAGCATTGAACCGTGCGAAGCAGACCACCTTCGAAAGGTTGATCGATGAAGAGTTATCTGACGGGCAGCATGGCGGTTTCCTGGTGTGGGGCGATCCGTCGTTGTACGACAGCACCTTGCGCATCCTGCAGGCGATCCTCGACGCGGGACGCTGTGCCTTCGAATTCGATGTGATCCCCGGCATCACCAGCGTCCAGGCCCTTGCGGCGAAGCATAAAGTGCCGTTGAACACGATTGGCGGTTCGCTGGAGATCACCACCGGACGTCGGTTGGCGGCGGGGCAGGTGGGCGACGCGGCAAGCGTCGTGGTGATGCTTGATGCCGGGGATGCCTACCAGTGCGTGAGCGATCCCGATACGCGGATCTATTGGGGCGCCTATGTGGGAACGCCAGATGAACGGCTGATCGCCGGGCGGTTGGGCGACGTGGCCGACGATATCGAGCGCACGCGTAAGGCGGCGCGAGAAGAGCATGGCTGGATCATGGACACATACCTGCTGCGCAGGCGTTGATTGCAGATTCGATCCAACCGTGGCGAGGGAGCTTGCTCCCGCTGGGTTGCGCAGCGACCCCGACATCTGACAGTCATACGCTTAATCTTGCGCCTGCTTCGCAGTTGAGCGGGAGCAAGCTCCCTCGCCACAAAGGTATGGCCTTGGACGCGGCGCATCTTCAGCCCCGGCCAAACCGCTCCCGATACACCGATGGCGCCACGCCTACCACGCTGCGGAACGCTACGCGAAAACTTTCCACCGAACGATAGCCACATAGCTGGGCGATGTTGTCGGTGTTGTCTGCGGTGCTTTCCAACAGTTCCCGGGCCCGGGCCAAGCGTTCATGTTGCAGCCAGGCCTTGGGCGATACACCGCAGGCTTGGGTGAAGCGGCGCAGGAAGGTCCGTTCGCTCATCGCCGCGCGGCTCGCCAATTCGCGCACGCCCAGCGGTTCGTGGAGATGCTCGCGGGCCCACTGCATGACGCTGGACAAATCACCGCGTGGCGTGCGGCTGACCGGTGAGGGGATGAATTGTGCCTGGCCGCCGGTGCGTTGTGTCGGCATGACCAGCCGACGCGCCACGGCATTGGCGACCTGGGCACCGAAGTCCCGGGCTACCAGGTGCAGGCACGCATCGATGCCCGCGGCGCTGCCAGCGGAAGTAATGAGCTGGCCCGAGTCGACATAGAGCACATCCGGGTCGACCCGAATGGCAGGATAGCCTTGCGCCAGTTCGTCGGTGTAGCGCCAGTGCGTCGTTGCCGCCAAGCCATCGAGCAGTCCAGTGGCCGCCAGGACGAACGCCCCGGAGCAGATCGACAGCAAGCGGGCACCGCGGGCGTGGGCACGGCGCAGGACGAGGAGCAGGGCATCGGAGGGCGGTTCGCTGCGGCTGCGCCAGCCTGGCACGATGATGGTCCGGGCGGTGTCGAGCAGCTCCATGCCGCCATCGGCCAGGACTTGGAAGCCGCCCATGGCGCGCATCGGACCGTCGTCGACGGCGACGATGCGGTGCTCATACCAGGGGAAATCGAACTCGGGCCGGGCCAATCCGAAGATTTCCACGGCGACACCGAATTCGAATGTGCACAAGCCGTCATACGCGAGGATGGCGACCAGGCCGGGAGCAGGCTGCATTTGGCGGAAAATTCCCACAGAGTGTCTTGTGCGCCACTGTAGCGGTTAGCGTCGGGGGGATAAAGTCTGTTCCAGTCTTCATTTGTCCCGGAGTAACCACGCATGACCAGTCTTGTTAGCGAAGTGCCTGCTGCCCCATCCGACCTCGCCCTGCAGCATTTCAGCCGTCGCCTGATGTTCGAAACCGATTGTTCCGATGTGCATGCCAGCCAAGCGGCGGGCACCATCGATTTTGTCCTGGTGGACGTGCGCGGACCGCTGGCTTACGAACGCGGGCATGTGCCAGGGGCGATAAATCTCCCAACCCGGACCCTCACCGCCGAGGCGTTGGCGGCCTACCCCAAGGCCACGCTGTTCGTGGTGTATTGCGCCGGCCCGCATTGCAACGGTGCGAACAAGGCCGCGGTGCGCCTGGCAACGCTGGGTTACCCGGTCAAGGAAATGATCGGCGGGGTCATGGGCTGGCTCGATGAGGGTTTTCGCCTGACCGGTTCCGTCGAGCGCGTGGCGGAAAAGGCGATCAGCTGCGATTGCTGAAAGCTTGCTCCCGCTGGGCCCTGTAGGAGCTGGCGAAGCCTGCGATCTTTTGATCTTTGATCTTTTGAAAAGATCGCAGCCTCGTTTCACTCGGCAGCTCTACGCAGCTCCCAGGCAGTATTTCTATAACTATTTGTCGCTTCGACGTAATTTCCCTCCTGGGTGCATCTCTAGACTCCGGGCCACTTCGGTTTTCATCGACCGAACGCTGTTTCCGATTCTGCCTATAACGATCAATAAATACCTGCGCACTCAGGAGCAAAAATGAAGAAGCTAGCCATGTTCGGTGCCCTCGCACTGTCCGTATTGTCATTCTCGGCCGTGGCCGAAGACGCCAAGCCGATCCGTCTCGGGATCGAGGCGGGTTATCCGCCGTTTTCGATGAAAACCCCTGATGGCAAGTTGGCCGGTTTCGATGTGGACATCGGCGACGCGCTGTGCGCACAGATGAAGGTCAAGTGCACGTGGGTCGAGCAGGAATTCGACGGCCTGATCCCGGCGCTGAAGGTCAAGAAAATCGACGCGATCCTGTCGTCCATGACCATCACCGACGATCGCAAGAAAAACGTCGACTTCACCATCAAGTACTACCACACCCCGGCGCGTTTCGTGATGAAGCAAGGCTCCGACGTCAAGGACCCGCTGACCGAGCTCAAGGGCAAGAAAGTCGGTGTGCTGCGCGCCAGCACCCATGATCGCTTCGCAACCGAGGTGCTGGTGCCAGCGGGGATCGACCTGGTGCGCTACGGCTCCCAGCAGGAGGCCAACCTGGACATGGTTTCCGGTCGCCTCGACGCGACGCTGGCCGACTCCGTCACCCTTGACGAAGGCTTCCTGAAGACCGACGCCGGCAAAGGCTTTGCCTTCGTGGGGCCGACCTATGAAGACGCGAAATACTTCGGCGGCGGCGCCGGTATCGCGGTGCGCAAGGGCGACCAGGCGCTTGCCGAGAAATTCAACGCTGCCATCACCGAAATCCGCGCCAATGGCACGTACAAGAAAGTCCAAGACAAATACTTTGCCTTTGACGTCTACGGGCATTAATCGCTGACGTCACCAGGTGGCCCGCCGCTGACCCGGCCGGCCACCTTTTTCATGGGCGATTGTCTTACCCTGCGCCTGTCGAGAAACCGATATCTGGAGAGCCTATGCAACGCATCGACCATACCTTGCCCTGGAGCCACCTGGGCACGGAACGTTCGCTCAGCGTGTTTTGTTACGGCCACGGCCCGCGCAAGGCGTATATCCAGGCCAGCCTGCACGCCGATGAATTACCCGGCATGCGCACGGCATGGGAATTGAAACAACGCCTCAACACGCTTGAAGCCCAAGGCCTGCTCAAGGGCGTGATCGAACTCGTGCCGGTGGCCAATCCGATCGGCCTGGACCAGCACCTGCAAAGCGCCCACATGGGGCGTTTCGAACTGGGCAGTGGCAAGAACTTCAACCGATCCTTCGTTGAACTCAGTGCCCCGGTGGCGCAGCGCGTCGGTGAACGCCTCGGGGATGACCCGGCCGCGAATATCACCTTGATTCGCCAGACCATGATCGAGGTGCTGGATGATCTCCCGCCGCCCCCGTCTCAGCTCGAAGCCTTGCATCGGCTGTTACTGCGCCACGCTTGCGACGCCGATGTCACCCTGGACCTGCACTGTGATTTCGAGGCTGCGATCCACTTGTACGCCTTGCCGCAACAGTGGCCGCAATGGCGCTCATTGGCCGCGCGGTTGAAGGCTGGCGTGGCGTTGCTGTGTGAAGATTCCGGCGGCAGTTCGTTCGATGAGTCTTGCTCGACGCCGTGGTTGCGCCTGGCGAAGATTTTTCCGCAAGCAGCGATTCCACCGGCCAACCTGGCGACGACGCTGGAACTCGGCAGCATGGGCGACACCCGGGTGGAGCAGGCCCAAGCCAATTGCGAAGCCATCCTCGGGTTCCTGGCGGAACAGGGCTTTATCGGCGGTGACTGGCCGGCCGCGCCGCAAGCGTGCTGCGAAGGTTTTCCATTCGAAGGCACCGAGTACCTGTTCGCGCCGCACCATGGCGTGGTCAGCTTTTTGCGCGAAGCGGGCGAATGGGTGGAGCGGGGCGATCCACTGTTCGAAGTGGTCGATCCGTTGAATGACCGGGTCACCGTTGTTCCTGCCGGCACGTGCGGGGTATTGTTCGCACTGGATCGCGGACGCTACACCCAGCCGGGCATCTGGCAGGCGAAAGTCGCCGGGCGCGAGCCGATTCGGGCGGGGAAATTGATCAACGACTGATGAGTGCGGTCTACCTCACCGCACGGTCGTTGCCGTGCGGCTATCCAATGATGGAGGAAGACTGATGCTCAAAGCGTTCGCCCTGTTTCTGCTGCTGGTATCCGTCGGCGTGCAGGCTCAACCTTCGCTGCATACCGACTTGCCACTCAACTACCTGGCCCGCGCTGACGAAAAGGCCGGGAACCGACCGCTGGTGATTTTCCTGCACGGGTCGGGCAGCAACGAAGAGGACCTGCTCAGGCTTGCGGACGAACTGCCCGAGCACTACAACTACCTATCGGTGCGGGCGCCCAAGGCTATGGAGCCGGGGCACTACCAGTGGTTTGCGAAAAAGGGCGAGGGTGCGTACGACGGTGACACATCCGACCTGAAGGCCAGCGGCCAGATGCTCCTGGAGTTCATCGACAAGGCCCGGGCCAAATACCCGACTGATGCGAGCAACGTCTACCTGGTGGGGTTCAGCCAGGGGGCGATGATGAGCTACGAAGTCGCCTTGCGACACCCCGAAGCCGTTGGCGGTATTGCCGCGATGGGCGGGCGGGTCCTGCCGGTGCTGCGGGCCGAACTGACCCCCGATGAATCGCGGCGGGCGCTCGCGGTGTTCATCGGTCACGGAACAGTGGATCCGATCATTCCCTACCGTGACGGCACCGACGCCGACACATTCCTCAAGACCCTGGCCCTGGAGCCGGAATTCCATGCCTATCCAGGCCTCGGCCACAGCATCAGTGCGCAGGAAGTGAAGGATCTGCGGGCCTGGCTGGAGCGCCTCAATCCCTGATATGCACCCCGGATCCCTGTGGGAGCGGGCTTGCTCGCGAAAGCGGTGGTTCAGCCGGAGTCGATGCTGAATGTGCCGCCGCCTTCGCGAGCAGGCTCGCTCCCACAAAACTGCAGCAAATCATCACTTGCCGCTGGCGATCTGCTTCACCAGCGCTTCATGACCGGCCTGGTCGCTGGCCCTGGAAATGATCTGCACCACGGCCATGCGCGTGCCGGAAGCGCCGATCAACGTGGTATCCAACGTTGGCCCGCCACCCTGCGTGGCCTTGGTATCGAGCTGACGCAGGCCCAGGCCCGTGGTTTTCTGGGTCAGGCTCTGTTCGCCGAGGATCTTGGCATCCGGTAGGGCCTTGGTTTTCTGGACGGCGAAGTTGGCGAAGGTGGTATCCAGGAAGGCGGTGTCGTTGTCCTTCACATTCGCCCCGTCGACCAAGGTGTTTTCGGCCGTGATCACCACCGTTCTGGTGGTGGCATTGCTGTACATCGTACCGGCGGCCCCGGCGGTCCCCTGCGCCACATCCCCGGCGGACAAGGGCGTCGCCGTGAAGCCCTTGGGCAGGCTGAAGCTGAATTTGCCGCCCAACATCGAGATCTTCTGGACGGGCGCTTGCGCCACGGCCTTGGGCTGGGCAGCCAGCGCAGGCAATGCGACGAGGCTGGCGATGGCCGTCAGCAGCAGGGCGGCGGCGTTTTGACTCAGCGATGACATTCAAATGCTCCACGGGTGGTCGTGCTTGAGGACCGATCATCCCATGGTCGTCGCCCCGGACTCCACTGCGCTGATCAAATGCAAGCGCGAACGCACTCCGTGATGGCTAGGGACGCCGGCCGGGGCGGCTCAGTCCGGTTCGACGTCCAGTTGCAGGCTGTCGTCGGCCAGGCGCTCGGTACGCCGGACGATGCCGCTGATGCGCCGGCCTTCGGCGCGGAACACCACGATTTGGGCTTTCGCCAGGTCTTCGGGCAGCGGCGGGCGTACATGCAGGGCAAACCACGGCGGCTCGCCATCGTCGAGACGCTTGACCTCGAATTGGCAGTCGACGCTTTTGGTCTCGCGGCCGAACAGCGTGTCGAGACCGTAATCAAGATGATTGTTTGCGGCGGGTTTTGGGTCCATCGGCAATCTCCTGTGGGGGCTCGGCTATTGTTCAAGTGAGTCTTCCCACGGCGGAAAAATTCCGTCGGATGCGCTGCGAATGATCGCGACTGGCGGTGGACGGTGGGGGTTGCTGGTAGAATCACCCACCTTGACTTACGAGAGGTATGCCCATGAGCGAGCCGATTCGCCTGACCCAGTACAGCCACGGTGCCGGTTGCGGCTGCAAGATTTCGCCCCAGGTGCTGGAAGTGATCCTGGCCGGCAGCGGCGCGCAGAATCTTGACCCCAAGCTTTGGGTGGGCAATGCCTCCCGGGACGATGCGGCGGTCTACGCCATCGACGAGGAGCGCGGGGTGGTCTCGACCACCGACTTCTTCATGCCGATCGTCGACGATCCGTTCGACTTCGGCCGCATCGCCGCCACCAACGCCATCAGCGATATCTACGCCATGGGCGGCGATCCGCTGATGGCGATTGCGATCCTCGGCTGGCCGGTCAACGTCCTGGCCCCGGAAGTCGCCCGGGAGGTGATCCGCGGTGGTCGCTCGGTGTGCGATGAGGCGGGCATTCCCTTGGCGGGTGGGCACTCGATCGATGCGCCAGAGCCGATTTTCGGCCTGGCAGTGACGGGGCTCGTGCAGAAGCGCCATATGAAACGCAACGATACCGCTGTCGCCGGGTGTCGCCTGTACCTGACCAAACCCCTGGGTATCGGCATCCTCACCACGGCGGAAAAGAAAGGCAAGCTGCGCGCCGCCGACGTGGGCCTGGCCCGCGATTGGATGTGCACGCTCAACAAGCCCGGCAGCCGTTTCGGCAAGCTCGACGGCGTGGCCGCGATGACCGATGTCACGGGCTTCGGCTTGCTCGGGCACTTGGTGGAGATGGCCGATGGCAGCCAGCTCACCGCGCGCATCCGTTATGACGCGGTGCCGCGCTTGCCGGGCGTCGAGTATTACCTGGACCTGGGCTGTGTACCGGGCGGCACGTTGCGCAACTATGACAGTTACGCGAGCAAGGTCGGCCGTGTCCAGGAGTTGCACAAGCGCGTGCTGTGCGACCCGCAGACCAGCGGCGGCCTGCTGATTGCCGTCACGCCAGAAGGTGAAGGCGAATTCCTGCAGGTCGCCGCCGAGCTGGGCCTTGCACTGGAGCCGATTGGCGAATTGGTCGAGCGACAGACCCACGCGGTCGAGGTGTCTTGATGCCCAACGACATTACCGATTACCGCGATATCTTCCTTAACGATCGTCCGATGATGGATACCCGTGCGCCCGTCGAGTTCGTCAAGGGTGCATTCCCCGGTGTGGTCAACCTGCCGCTGATGACCGACATCGAACGGCAACGGGTTGGCACCTGTTACAAACAGCAAGGACAGCAGGCCGCCATTGTCCTGGGGCATCAGCTGGTCTCCGGTGAAACCAAGGCCCAGCGCATCCAGGCCTGGGCCGACTTCGCCCGGTCTCATCCGGACGGGTTGCTCTATTGCTTCCGTGGCGGCTTGCGCTCGCAAATTGTCCAGCAATGGCTCAAGGACGAAGCCGGTATCGACTACCCCCGTGTCGGCGGCGGCTACAAGGCCATGCGTACCTTTTTGCTCGAAACCGTCGAGCAGGCCGCAACCCAGTGCGACCTGGTCTTGCTGGGTGGCATGACCGGCACGGGCAAAACCGAAGTGCTGGCGCAACTGCCCAATGCGCTTGACCTGGAGGGTTGCGCCAACCATCGCGGTTCGAGCTTTGGCAAGCGTGCCACCGGACAGCCGTCCAACATCGATTTCGAGAATCTGCTGGCGGTGGATGTGCTGAAAAAACGCGCTGCCGGCGTCGAGCAGTTCGTGCTGGAAGACGAAAGTCGGATGGTGGGCAGCTGCGCCGTCCCGCTGCCGTTGTACCAGCGCATGCAGCAGGTGCCGATGGTCTGGCTGGAAGACAGCCTTGAGCGGCGGGTCGAGCGAATCCTGCAGGACTACGTGATCAACCTGTGCGCCGAGTTCATCAACGTGCATGGCGACGAAGGTTTCGCTTTGTTTTCCGAGCGACTGCTGTCGAGTCTCGGCAACATTCACAGGCGCCTGGGTGGCGACCGTCATCGGCGATTGATGGACATCATGGAAGCCGCCCTGGGCGAGCAGGCCAGCACGGGTGCCGTCGATTTGCATCGCGGCTGGATCGAAGGCCTGCTGCGCGAATACTACGACCCGATGTACGTGTTCCAGCGGGAGAAGAAGGGCGGGCGGATCGAGTTCGCCGGGGAGCGGCTGGCGGTGTTGGAATATCTGACTGAGCGCGCCGCTCGAGGCGGATGAGGCAGTACTCTTTAGCAAGGGCACCGAAGCATTGTGGGAGCGGGCTTGCTCGCGAATAGGCCCGCATGTTCAACATCATCGCTGACTGTTACGCCGCCTTCGCGAGCAAGCCCGCTCCCACAGTCAGGGTTCGTCGACACATCGAGTTGGCGGTTTAGGTCGGGCACGTCTCCTGCCCGTTATCCAGCCCTTGCTTGTAGCTCTGGCTGGTCAGGCTGGCCTTGCCGTTGTGCCAGGTCAGTGTCAGCACGTACAGCGAATCGAAATCGCTCGACGCCCAGTCATCGGTGATCTTGAGCCGCTTGCCCACCGCTTCGCCCGCGACCTTGTTGATCAGTTCCGGCAAGTAGCCGTGGGACCAGGCGGTGTAGATGGTGGCGTTGTGGTATTTGTCGTGCAGCAGTTCGTCGGCCAGGTCGCTGGTGTCGTTGGCTGAATATTCGATGTTCACCGGCAGGCCCAGCTTGATGGCGCTGGGGCTGATGGTCATCAGCGGGCGGATGTAGCTGTAGGAATTGTCCAGCTCACCCTCTTCGACATTCCGGGTAGGGTTGGCGGCGAATACGTAGTCGGCCTTGCCGAATTTTTCCGGCAACAAGGTCGCCAGGTCGATGGCGCGATTCAGCCCTTGGCAATTGAGCTGGCCCAGGCCTCCGGCGGGTTTCTCGGCGTGGCGCAGGAACACCAGGGTCTGCACGCCATCGGCTGGCTGGGCGCGGCTCACGCTGGATTCCAGTGACAACACCAGTCCACAGACTACCAGTAGCGTCGGCAGCATCAGCCACGAACGGCTTTTGAAGTAACGGGCGAATTTCTGTGGCTTCATCATAGGCATCTTCGGTTTCGATTCAGGCTGACAAACCCCGGCACCACGAAGCCTGAGGGCTTGGGTGTTTCCCTGTCGTTACGCCGCTTCGATTCCTCGGGGCAGTTCTCTGAGTCCCTTTCCGCCCGTTGGTTCGATCCTGGCCGGTGCGCTGTGTTGTAACGGCATCCCGCCAGAGACTGAAGCGAATGTTAGCGACAGGATGTTGCGGATTTAAGAAGGGCGACGGCCAAAAGCCGATCAGCTGATTTATGCTTCAGCTTTCTGACTGACACTTGGAACCCATTTCATGCCCAACCTGACCCCGTTCCCCATCACTCAAAAATGGCCGGCCCAGTACCCTGAGTGGATTCAGCTCTACTCGTTGCCAACCCCCAATGGGGTTAAAGTCTCGATCATGCTCGAAGAGACCGGCCTGCCCTACGAGCCACATAAAGTCGACTTCGGTAACAATGACCAGTTGTCGCCTGAGTTCCTGTCGCTGAACCCCAACAACAAGATCCCGGCGATTCTCGACCCCCATGGGCCGGGGGATCAGCCGCTGGCGTTGTTCGAATCGGGGGCGATCCTGATTTACCTGGCGGACAAGAGCGGTCAACTGCTGGCCCAGGAATCGGCGGCGCGCTACGAAACGATCCAGTGGCTGATGTTCCAGATGGGCGGGATCGGGCCGATGTTCGGGCAGTTGGGGTTCTTCAACAAATTCGCCGGCAAGGATTACGAAGACAAGCGTCCGCGCGACCGTTATGTCGAAGAAAGCAAACGCCTGCTCAAGGTGCTCGACGGCCGACTCCAGGGCCGGGACTGGATCATGGGTGAGCGCTACACCATCGCCGATATCGCCACGTTCCCGTGGGTGCGCAATTTGATCGGGTTCTACGAGGCGGGTGATCTGGTGGGCATCCAGGACTTTCCCAACGTGACACGGGTGCTGGAGCGCTTCCTGGCGCGACCGGCAGTGGCTCGCGGCCTGAAGATTCCAGAATGACGACGACGCGTCGATTCGATTTCAAGCAGCTGGACGTGTTCAGCGAAGCGTCGCTCAAGGGGAATCCGCTGGCGGTGGTGCTGGGGGCCGATGGGATCAGCGAAGAACGCATGGCGACTTTCGCCAACTGGACCAACCTCAGTGAGACCACGTTCGTGCTGGCGCCGCAGCACCCGGAAGCCGATTACCGGGTGCGCATCTTCACCACCTCGACCGAATTGCCGTTTGCCGGGCATCCGACCCTGGGCAGTTGCCACGCGTGGCTGGAAGCCGGGGGCGTGCCGAAAGGGCAGGAAATCGTGCAGGAATGCGGTGTCGGGCTCGTCAGGATTCGCCGCAGCGACTATGGCCTGGCCTTTCTGGCGCCGCCCTTGCTCAAGTCCGGCCCGCTGGAAGTCGACGTGCTGGAGCGAGTGCGCAAGGGGTTGGGGCTTCCAGCCGAGGCGATAGTCGACGCACAGTGGGTCGACAACGGCGCCGGTTGGTTGGCCTTGCTGCTCAAGGATCGCCAACAAGTCTTGACGCTCAAGCCGGATTATTACCAATTGCGTGACCTGGCCGTAGGGGTTGTTGCGCCGTGGGATCCGGAGGTGGATGGCGATGCCGCTCAATTCGAAGTGCGTGGGTTCATCGCCGGCGATGGCATGCCGGAGGATCCCGCCACCGGTAGCCTGAATGCCGGGCTCGCCCAGTGGATGCTGAGCAAGGGCTTGGCGCCCAGCGCCTACGTGGTCAGCCAGGGCGTGACCATGGGGCGGGCCGGGCGGATTCATGTCGAGCGGATCGGCGATGAGGTCTGGATTGGTGGTGCCGTGGTGACCTGCATCAATGGCGTGTTGACGCTCTGAGCGGATTATTGCCTTGCCGGTAACACTCTGTTTTCCCGCCGATGTTTGTGCCCTGGCCGGCCAGGGCATAAGCTTTGCTCCCTGTGATCGAGCCCCATTTTTACCCCAGGAGTCCCATGTCCAGCCACTTCCCCGAAGCACGTCCACGTCGTCTGCGCCGCAACGCAAGCTTGCGCAGCCTGTTCCAGGAAACCGAGTTCACCCTGAACGACCTGGTACTGCCGATCTTCGTCGAAGAAGAAATCGACGATTTCGTGCCGATCAAGAGCATGCCCGGTGTGATGCGTATCCCCGAGTCGAAACTGGCTGGCGAAATCGAGCGCTATGCCCGCGCCGGCATCAAGTCGGTGATGACCTTTGGCGTGTCCCATCATCTGGACAGCGACGGTAGCGACACGTGGAGTGAGCGTGGCCTGGTGTCGCGCATGGCCGGGATCTGCAAGGACGCCGTGCCGGAAATGGTCGTGATGTCCGACACTTGCTTCTGTGAGTACACCGATCATGGCCACTGCGGCGTGCTGCACGGCCATGAAGTGGATAACGACCGGACCCTGATCAACCTGGGCAAGCAGGCCGTGGCGGCAGCGCGTGCCGGTGCCGATGTCATCGCGCCGTCAGCGGCCATGGACGGACAGGTCCAGGCCATTCGCAGGGCCCTGGACGAGGCGGGCTTCAGCCAGACGGCCATCATGGCGTATTCGACCAAATTCGCCTCGGCGCTCTACGGTCCGTTCCGCGAGGCGGGCGGCAGCGCCTTGAAGGGCGACCGCAAGAGCTACCAGATGAACCCGATGAACCGTCGCGAAGCGCTGCGCGAGTCGTTGCTCGACGAGCAGGAAGGCGCCGATGCGCTGATGGTCAAGCCGGCCGGGGCCTATCTCGACATCATCCGCGACATCCGCCAGGCGTCGAACCTGCCGTTGTCGGCCTATCAGGTCAGCGGCGAATACGCGATGATCAAATTTGCCGCCCAGGCGGGTGCCATCGACGAAGCTCGGGTGGTGCGTGAAAGCCTTGGCGCGATCAAGCGGGCAGGGGCGGACCTGATTTTCACTTACTTCGCCATGGACCTGGCGTTGAGCGGGATCTGATCAGGCATTCCACGCAGGGATGGACCGATGTGGGAGCAGGCTTGCTCGCGAAGCGGTATGCCAGTGCAGAAGGTAGTGACTGACACTCCGCATTCGCGAGCAAGCCCGCTCCCACAGGATCTTCCTTGTCATTCATCTGTTTCCCTTCAGTAGCCTCCCTGGGCTTTTGGTCGTATGGTTGCTCCCGAACAATGGATCTGATGGAGCACCATGCAATTCACTCGATTGACGATCAGTCTCGCCGCCTTGCTGGCCCTGGCCGGTTGCGGCACGCGCCAGGCCCAGGAGCCAGAGCGCCAGCCTGCCGAAGTCAAGGCGCAGATCGTTCGGTTATTGCCGGCCAAGACCGCTGACCGAGAAGGCTGGGCCAGCGATATCTACGTCGCCTTTTCGGCTCAACAGATCCCGCCGACCACCCAGAACATTTGTTCGGTACTGGCGGTGACCGAGCAGGAATCGACTTTCCAGGCCGATCCCACCGTACCGGGACTGGGCAAGATTGCCCGGCAGGAAATCGACCGACGCGCGGCGAAGGTTCATGTCCCGGGACTGCTGGTCAGCGCCGCGCTCCAGGTGCGCTCGCCGAATGGCAAAAGCTACAGTGATCGTCTCAGTGCGGCGCGAAGCGAGAAAGAACTCAGCGCGATTTTTGATGATTTCATCAGTATGGTGCCGCTGGGCAAGACGCTGTTCGATGGTTTCAATCCGGTGCACACGGGTGGCCCAATGCAGGTCAGCATCGCATTTGCCCAGGCCAATGCGCGGAATTATCCCTACACGGTGGATGGCTCGATTCGGCGGGAAGTGTTCAGCCGTCGTGGCGGCATGTATTTCGGCGTTGCCCATTTGTTGGGGTATCCGGTGAGCTACACCGAGCCGCTGTACCGGTTCGCCGATTTCAACGCCGGTTGGTACGCCAGTCGCAACGCGGCGTTCCAGCACGCGGTGAGCCGTGCTTCGGGCATCAGCCTGGCCCTGGACGGCGATCTGATCCTGCATGACTCAATCATGCCCGGCAGCACGGAGCTGGCGGTTCGCACGTTGGGCAAGTCGTTGGGGATGCGCAACCCGACCATCCGCGATCAGTTGGAGTTGGGGGACAGCCTGGCGTTCGAGGACAGCAAGCTCTACAAGCGTGTGTTCGAACTGGCTGAAAAGGCCGAGGGCAAGCCGTTGCCTCGGGCGGTGCTGCCGGGGATCGTGCTCAAAAGTCCAAAAATCACTCGCAAGCTGACCACCGCATGGTTCGCCAAGCGCGTGGACGAACGTTACCAGCGGTGCATGGCGCGGGCTTCGGGACGCTAAACCGCTGGCCATGAAAAAGCCCGGCGGATAAGGCCGGGCTCTTGCCGGGGTAATGTTGTTCGCTTGGGGTAAGCGATGAACCTGTGGCGAGGGAGCTTGCTCCCGCTGGGGCGGTCCGACGCTTCGGGCGGCCCCTTTCTTGTGAGCGCTTCGCGCTCAAGCGGGAGCAAGCTCCCTCGCCACGGATTCCATTGACCACTATTCGAGACTGCTTCAGGCACCGCCGACAGGCCACTCATGCACGGTTCTGAGCCAGACGATCGGAACCACCTTCAGCAACGCGGCGTTCCAGCAGACGGTCTGCACCGCCTTCAGCGACGCGGTTTTCGATCAAGCGGTCGGAGCCACCTTCAGCGACGCGGCGTTCCAGCAGACGGTCGGAGCCACCTTCAGCGACGCGGTTTTCAATCAAGCGGTCGGAACCACCTTCAGCGACGCGGCGTTCCAGCAGACGGTCGGCACCGCCTTCAGCGACGCGGTTTTCGATCAAGCGGTCGGAGCCACCTTCAGCAACGCGGCGTTCCAGCAGGCGGTCGGCACCGCCTTCAGCGACGCGGTTTTCGATCAGGCGATCAGAGCCACCTTCGGCAATGACGGGTTGGGAGGAGGCGGCGAATACGTTGGCTGCCAGGACCGAGAAAGCGAAGCTGAGGATGATTTGGCGTTTCATGATGGTGTGCTCCGGGGGTTGTTTGTTTGTGTGGGGCCATTGTTGCGCCGGGCACCGGTCAGGAGAACTTCATTGAAATGATGGTGAACATCGATGGCGGTGATAGCTGCTCGGGCTGTTGTCAATGAGCTTGATGGAACGCTGATGGGGCTGCGGGTTCTACCGGCTGAATCCCTTTGCAGGAGGCACGCATATGTATCAGCTGTTCGGCCACAGTCAGTCGGGTTCTTCTGCCGTGGAAATTGCCCTGTATCTGTGTGGGGTGCCTTACCGCCGGGTCGATACGTATTCGACCGAGGACAATGACGCGGCGAAAGAACTCGAGGCGTTGAATCCGCAGAAGCAGGTTCCGACCCTGCAACTGCCGGACGGCTCGGTCCTGACCGAGGCGGCGGCGATCCTGATCCACCTGGGGTTGTCTTTTCCGGAATCGAAGTTGCTGCCGGAAAACCCGGCCCAGCGCGGGCAGGTCATACGCGGCCTGGTCTATATTGCCGCCAATTGCTACACGCCCATCGGCATTATCGATTTTCCTGAACGCTGGTTGCCGGACGCGGACGAGGCTGTCCGGGAGCAACTGGTGGCAGGCACCAAGCAAAGGCTGTATCGCAATTGGGCATTGTTCGCCGATCAGTTTCCGGCGACACCGTTCCTCAGTGGTGCCGAGCCCGGGGCGCTGGATATCCTGGCGGCGGTGATCACGAAATGGGTCGAGACCCGTGAAGCGATGCTCAGCGCCCGTCCCGAGTTTTATGCCTTGCTCGAGCGCATCGACCGCCACCCCCGTGTCGCGCCGGTGCTTTCGCTCCACTGGCCTGGGTGAATCAAGGGCAGGCGTTGCGCGAGGCCGCTTGCCCGACGAGGTCGACAAACTGCCGGACGTTGTTCTGATGGCCCTTCACCAGGTCGTCGATATTGCCTGCGGCCGGCGTTTGCAAGCTGCTGCGACAGGTCAGGGTGCTGGCGGCGTTGCCAAGGCTGCGCAATCGCCATTGCACGTCCATGCGAGCGTACCGGCCGGGGATCGAGTCGAAGCGCTGCACGTCCACCCGTAGCAACCGCTTCGGCGCGCCGGGATTGCTCAGTTGTTCATCGAGGCTGCTGCGCAGTTCATCCGCCAGGCTTGAGCCCCACCATTCGGTCTCCAGGATCGCCAATCCGCTGTCGCCCTGGCGAATGACCATCTGGGTGCGATCCACCTGGGGCGGCACGCTGAGTTGCTCGATCTGGATATCCACCCCCGCGCGTGCCTGGCCGGCCGGTTGGGCCGGGCTCAGGGTGTGATAGTGAATGGGGTCGCTGCGGCAGGCACCGAGCAGCAGCGCCAGGGCGATCAACGAGCATCTCAGCGTCAGCGGCATCAGGCGTGCTCCAGGGGTCATTCTTTCACCGGGAAGGAAAGGTTTTGCGCCGGGGCGTCTTTCGGACGGCCGCGAAGCAACGATTCGGGGTGGCGGCTCAGGTAGTCGGACAGTTCGCGCAACGACCGCGACATGCGGCCCAGGTCGTCCAGGGTCTGGGTCAGTTGTTCGCGCTGTGGGGAATCCTCCGCCAGGGTCGAATTGGCCGACTGCAAGGTCTTGCTCACGTCCTGCAAGGTACTTTGCACGCCCGGAAGGGTCTTGCTGTTGAATTGCGACAGGCCTTTGCGCAGTTCTACGAGATTGCCGTCCAGATTGCTGGCAATGCTTTCCAGCGGCAGCTTGTTGATACGCTCGATCACCGTCTGCAGTTGTTCCTGCAATTGTTGGAGGCTGCCCGGAATCGTGGGGATCCGCAGGGGGCGGGCGGACGTGTCGAAGGCGACTCTTTCGGCCTTGGGGTAGAAATCCAGCGAAATGTACAACTGCCCGGTCAGCAGGTTGCCGCTGCGGGCCTGGGCACGCAGGCCCCGCTCGACGAAACTGCCGACCAGCCGAGCCGCGGCGGCTTCGTCTTCCGGGTCGTAATCCAGGGATTTGAGCAACTTCTCATGCGCCTTGCCCAGCAATTGGGGGTAGATCACGATGCCGACATTCACGGGGAACGTGCGCTGTTTTTCGTCGAAATCCAGGTTCATGGCCACCACCCGGCCGATCTCGATCCCGAGGAATTCCACCGGGGCCCCGACGCGCAACCCCCGCAATGCCTGGTCGAAGCGCAGCGCCAGGTACTGGGCCTTGCCACTGGGCGGGGCGAGGGCGCTCTGCTGGTCGGCGAACAGCTCGAAATTCTTGTCTTCGGCGGCTGGCGTGTCGTTGGGGCTGTATTCCGGTGCCCTGAAGGCAATGCCACCCACCAGCAAGGCGGACAGGGATTCGGTCTTGACCGCGAAGCCGTTGGCTCCGACGTTCACATCAACCCCGCTGACGTTCCAGAAACGGGTGTTCTCGGTAACGTAGGCGTCGTTTGGCGCATTGATGAATACTTCGATGTTGACGCCCTTGCCGTCGGCATCCAGCGCGTAGGACACCACTTGGCCCACCGGGATCTTGCGCAGGTAGACCGGCGAGCCGATGTCCAGCGAACCAAGGTCCTGTGAGTGCAGGGTGAAGCGCTTGCCCGGTTCGCCGTAGGTGATGGGCGGTGGCGCCTCCAGGCCGGTGAAGGACTTGGCGCGGACTTTCGAATGGCCGGCGTCGGCGCCGATGAAATCCCCCGACAGCAAGGTATCTATCCCGGAAATCCCGCCCGCGCCAATGCGTGGCCTGACCACCCAGAACACCGAGTCTTCGTGGGTGAACGTATCGGCGGTCTTGGCGAGCTTGACCGTGGCGGTGACATTTTTCTGATCCTCGCTCAGTTGCACGTCCGTCACCTGGCCGATCACCACGTTGCGGTATTTGACCGGGGTCTTGTTGGCCGTCAGGCCTTCGCCTGTCTTGAAGGTAATGGTGATGGTCGGGCCTTCCTGCAGCCAGTTATGCACCACCAGGGACACGCCCACCAACACCGCGATGATCGGCACGATCCACACCAGCGAGACCGTCCAGCGACGGCTGGTGACATGCGCGCGGCCCGGTGCGGGTTGTCCGTCAGTGGCTTGCGACTTCATCCATGGTCTCCTCGGAGGGTTGGGTGTCCCAGATCAAGCGTGGGTCGAAACTCATGGCCGACAGCATGGTGAACAGCACCACGAGGCCAAAGAACAGGATCCCCGGTCGCGGTTCGATATCGCTCAACGCCTGGAATTTCACCAGGGCCGCCACCAACGCCACGACCAGCACATCGAGCATCGACCAATAGCCGATGACTTCGACCAGCCGGTACAGCTTCGCGCGCTGGACCTGGGCCCAGGTGCTGCGCCGTTGCACGGTCACCAGCAGCAGCGTCAGCACGACGAACTTGATGCCGGGCACCGCGATGCTGGCGATGAAGATGATCAGAGCGATGTCCCAGGCACCGCTGTGCCAGAACTCGAGGACGCCACTGATGATGGTGCTGTCCGCGCCTTCGCCGAGCATCTGGGTGTTCATGACCGGCAGCAGGTTGGCAGGAATATAAAACACCAGGGCTGCCAGCATATACGCCCAGGTGCGCGTCAGGGTATCGGGTTTGCGCCGGTGCAGGCGGGCATCGCAGCGCGGGCAGGTCTCGGGTTCGTCGGCCATGTCGCACGCCAGGCCGCAACTGTGGCACAGGCACAGGTTCAGATCATCGGCCCGGGGCGGGTTGCCCAGCGGTGCGCCGTTCACAGGCGGTCCCACAGGTCACGGACGTCGCGGCCGGCGATGCGGATCATCAGCAGGCTCAAGGCTCCCAGGGCGAACAGGCCGATGCCTGGCAGCACGTCGAGCAGCCCGGCAAGCTTGATGACCGCGACCAGCGCCCCCAGCAGGCACACTTCCAGCATGCTCCACGGGCGCAGTGTTTCCAGGCTGCGCATACACAGGTTGAACGCCGGAGCCCGGCGGTTTGAATAGGCGTAGCCCAGCACCCAGAGCAAGAGCGCTAATTGGAAGGCGGGGGCGATGATGATCGCGATTGCGGCGACCAGGGCAATGAACGTAATCGGTCCCTGGCTCAGCGCCACGACGGAATCCCACAGCGTTGCGCTGTTGCTCAAGCCCTGGAGCCGGATGCTCATCACCGGATAGACATTGGCAAAGACCCACAGCACCGCCGCGGTGATGGTCAGGGCCAGGCGCTGCTCGATGGTCAGGCCGTCGTACCGCTGGATCACCGCATGGCATTGCACGCACAAGGCTCGTTGATGCGGGCCGAGCTCAATCGGCTCGTACACCGCATCGCAATGTTCACAAATGATCAGTCGGTCGGTGACGGCCATCGGGATGCTCGGGCAGGGACAACTCCTTCAATATAGAAGTGAGTCGCAAATGAGCAACCCGTCCGAGTCGATCATTCGCCGCGAATGTATTGCTCCAGTTGTCTGATCAGGTCCGCCTGCTCGGCAATGGCTTCCTTGACCAGGTCGCCGATTGACAACAGGCCGACCAGCTTGCCGTCCTCCACGACGGGCAAATGTCGCAAATGTTTTTCGGTCATGATGCTCAGGCAGGTTTCGACGTTCTGATGAGGGTCGATGGTGATCACGGGCGAAACCATGATGTCGCTCACTTTCGTGCCCACCGAGGAGCGCCCGTGCAGGACCATTTTGCGCGCATAGTCGCGCTCACTGATGATGCCCAGCACTTCGTCGTTCTTCACCACCAGCAGGGCGCCGACGTTTTTCTCGGCCATGCGCATCAGGGCCTGCAAAACCATGTCGTCCGGTGAAATGGTGTGCACTTGCTGGTTCTTCTCGTCTTTTATCCGGAGCAACTGCGCGACGGTTTTCATGGTGAGGCCTCGGGTGTCGTTTTTTGCGGGTGATTAAAGAATCGTAGACCCAACGGCGCAGAGCAAGCGATAAAGCGGCAGTCAGTCGTCCAAAACCGTCATGGCGGGTGAATTCACTCCTATCTAAAGTCATCCGCCGTTGTGGCGAGGGGATTTATCCCCGCTGGGCTGCGCAGCAGTCCCAAAAATGTCGACACGACATTCATCTAATGCAAGTTGCTGGGGCTGCGGTGCAGCCCAGCGGGGATAAATCCCCTCTCCACGGGTAGAATGCGTGACATCCAAGTTTCGAGGTTTCAGCGGTGAATCTACAGCAGGGCTTCGTCCTGACCCGGCATTGGCGCGACACCCCGGCGGGCACCGAAGTCGAGTTCTGGCTGGCAACCGATGCCGGCCCCCGGCGCGTGCGCCTGCCGGTGCAGCCCTCGGTGGCGTTCGTGCCGCAGGTCCAGCGCGGCCAGGTCGAGGCGTTGTTGCAAGGGGAAAAGGACGTCGAACTGCGTCCCCTGGACCTGCTGGATTTCGAACACCGCCCGGTGCTGGGCCTGTATTGCCGGCAGCATGCGCAACTGATGCGCCTGGACACCACGCTGCGGCGCGCCGGCGTGGAAGTATTCGAAGCCGACATCCGCCCGCCGGAGCGCTACCTGATGGAGCGCTTCATCACCGCCCCGGTCTGGTTCGGCGGCACGCCCTCGGCCGATGGCCTGCTGCTCGATGCCCAGATGAAACCGGCGCCCGAATACCGTCCGCCGCTGCGGCTGGTGTCTCTGGACATCGAGACCACCGCTCAGGGTGAGTTGTATTCCATTGCCCTGGAAGGTTGTGGCGAACGCCAGGTGTACATGCTCGGACCGCCGAATGGCGATGATCGCGAGGTGGATTTCCAGCTGGAATACTGTGAGTCCCGCACGCTGCTGTTGAAGAAGCTCAACGAGTGGTTCGCCCGTTTCGACCCCGACGCAATCATCGGCTGGAACCTGGTGCAGTTCGATTTGCGCGTGCTGCACGAACATGCCCGCCGGCTGGCCGTGCCGCTGCGCCTGGGGCGTGGCGGGGAGGAAATGCAGTGGCGCGAGCACGGCGCGCGCAACAACCATTTTTTCGCTTCGGCGGCGGGGCGGTTGATCATCGACGGGATCGAATCCCTGCGCTCGGCGACCTGGAGTTTCCCGTCGTTCAGCCTGGAAAACGTCGCGCAAACCCTGTTGGGCGAAGGCAAGTCCATCGACAACCCGTACCAGCGCATGGACGAGATCAACCGCATGTTCGCCGAGGACAAGCCGGCCCTGGCCCGCTACAACCTCAAGGACTGCGAGCTGGTGACGCGGATCTTCGCCAAGACCGACCTGCTCGAGTTCCTGTTGGAGCGCGCCAGCGTCACCGGCCTGCCGGCGGATCGTAGCGGGGGCTCGGTGGCGGCGTTCACGCACCTGTACATGCCGCTTATGCATCGCCAGGGTTTTGTCGCGCCGAACCTCGGCCAGCGTCCGCCCGAGGCCAGCCCTGGCGGGTTCGTCATGGATTCCCAGCCGGGGCTCTACGAGTCGGTTCTTGTGCTCGATTACAAGAGCCTGTATCCGTCGATCATCCGCACCTTCCTCATCGACCCGGTGGGACTGATCGAAGGCCTGCGCCATCCGGATGATCACGCGTCGGTGCCAGGCTTTCGCGGGGCGCGGTTCTCCCGTACTCGACATTGCCTGCCGGCCATCGTCGCGCGGGTCGCCGAAGGCCGGGAGACCGCCAAGCGCGAACACAATGCGCCGCTGTCCCAGGCGCTGAAAATCATCATGAACGCGTTTTATGGCGTGCTTGGCTCGAGTGGCTGTCGCTTCTTCGACCCGCGCCTCGCGTCGTCCATCACCCTGCGCGGTCATCAGATCATGCAACGCACCCGGCAGTTGATCGAAGCCCGCGGGCATGTGGTGATCTATGGCGACACCGATTCGACGTTTGTCTGGTTGCGCCGGGCCCATGGCCAGGAGGAGGCGGCGGGCATCGGCCGGGAACTGGTGGCGTACGTCAACCAGTGGTGGCGCGAGCAGGTGCGTGATGAGTTCGGGCTGGAAAGCGCGCTGGAGCTGCAATTCGAAACCCACTTCAAGCGCTTCCTGATGCCAACCATCCGCGGCGCGGAGGAGGGCAGCAAGAAGCGCTACGCCGGCCTGGTGACCCGTGCCGACGGCAGCGACGAGATCATCTACAAGGGCCTGGAAACCGTGCGCACCGACTGGTCGCCGCTGGCCCGGCAGTTCCAGCAGGAGCTGTACGGACGGATCTTTCATCGCCAGCCCTATCAGGACTACGTGCGCGATTATGTGCGCCAGACGCTGGCCGGCACGTTCGATGAACGCCTGGTCTACCGCAAGCGCCTGCGCCGCCCCCTTGACGATTACGAACGCAACGTGCCGCCCCACGTACGGGCCGCGCGGCTCGCCGACGAGTTCAACGAACGCCAGGGCCGTCCACGGCAGTATCAGAACGGCGGCTGGATCAGCTACGTGATCACCGTCGCCGGCCCCGAGCCGCTGGAAACCCGCAGCGCGCCCATCGATTACGACCATTACGTGACCAAGCAGCTACAGCCGGTGGCGGACGCGATCCTGCCGTTTGTGGGGGATGATTTTTCGACGCTGGTTGGGGGGCAGATGGGGTTGTTCTGACGCCGCTGAGTGATGGGCTGGAGGGGGAGGCTCTTGTGGCGAGATAGCTTGCTCTCGCTCGGTTGCGCAGCAGCCGCCTGAAAGCGAGGGCCGCTTCGCACCCCAGCGGGAGCAAGCTCCCTCGCCACGGAGCCTTCGATTCTCCAGGCTAAACCATCGCCAACCGCTGCTTCCCCTGAGGTTGCGGAAACACCAAGTCCAGCGCCGCCAGATCCTGGGGCTCTAGCCGCAGCTCCGCTGCTTCGGCATTCTGGCGCACGTGTTCGGGCTGCACGGCCTTTGGAATGGCGATGACGTTGTCCTGGCGCAACAGCCAGGCCAGGGCAATCTGGGCCGGCGTTGCGTGGTGGCGCTCGGCGATCTGCTGCACGGTGTGATCCTTGAGCAGATGCCCACCCTGGCCGACCGGGCAATAGGCCATGATAGGCATGCGCTGCTGCTGGCTCCAGGGCAGCAGGTCGAATTCGATGCCGCGTTCTTGCAGGTTGTACAGCACCTGGTTGGTGGCGCAGGCCGGCGCGGCCAGTTCCTCCATATCGTCGACGTCAAAGTTCGAGACGCCCCAGGACCCGATCTTGCCTTCTTCGCGCAGTCGCTCGAATGCTTCGACGGTTTCTTCCAAGGGGTATTGGCCGCGCCAGTGCAGCAAGTAGAGGTCGATGTAGTCGGTGTCGAGCCGCCGCAGGCTGCGTTCGCAGGCGAGCGGAATACCTTTTCGGCTGGCGTTGTGGGGGTAGACCTTGCTCACCAGGAACACTTGGTCGCGCAGCCCGGTTATCGCTTCGCCAACGACTTTTTCGGCGCCGCCCTCGGCGTACATTTCGGCCGTATCGATCAGGGTCATACCCAGTTCGATGCCCAGGCGCAGGGCCGCGACTTCCTTCTTGTGATGGGACGGTTCTTCACCCAGGCGCCAAGTGCCCTGGCCGATCACCGGAACGGATACGCCGGCCAATTCCAGAGTTTTCATTCACGTCTCCTGTCGTGCTGGTTGATTAAACCTGTGGCAGCAGGATAGACCAGGTGTTCAGGTTTGATTCGCGCGGGAAAGCAGCCAAGGATGCGCTGCGTCCCGAAAGCGTAACGCAGAGCGTCACAGGAGGCGTTCCCACGCAGAGCGCGGGAACGATCGGTCGATGGGATTATTCCGCCGAGAATTTCAGCACCATGGCCTGGGTGTAGGTCTGGCCCGGATTCAGTCGCGTGGTCGGGAAGTCCGGCTGGTTGGGCGAGTCGGGGAAGTGCTGGGTCTCCAGGGTGAACGCGCCCCAGTGCGGATAGACCTTGCCTTGCTTGCCCTTGACCGTGCCGTCGAGGAAGTTGCTGGTGTAGAACTGCACGCCGGGTTCAGTGGTAAAGAGCTGCAGGCGCCGCCCGGACTTCGGATCCTGGACATCGGCGGCGAGCTTGCCCACGTCACCCTTGGCGTCGAGCACCCAGTTGAAATCGAAGCCGCCCTGTTTAGGTTCGGCGAACTTCAACTGCGGATGGTCGGCCTTGATATGGGTGCCGATCGGGGTGGGCTTGGTGAAATCCATCGGCGTACCGGCCACGGGCGCGAGTTCGCCGGTGGGAATGAGCTTGGCGGTCACCGGCGTGTAGCGGGACGCATGCAGGGTGGCGACTTGCTTGAGAATGTCGCCATTGCCCGCACCTGCCAAGTTGAAATAGCTGTGGTTGGTCAGGTTCAGCACGGTCGGTTTGTCGGTGGTGGCCTTGTAATCGATGCGCAGCTCGTTTTGATCGTTGAGGCTGTAGGTGACGTCGGTCTTCAGGTTCCCTGGAAAGCCCATCTCACCGTCCGCCGACACATACGTCAGGGTCACGCCGACCGAATCCTTGCCATTGTGGGGTTCGGCTTTCCATACCCGCTTGTCGAAGCCTTGCGGTCCGCCGTGCAAGGCATTGTCCTTGTCATTCTGCGGCACTTGGTAGCGCTTGCCGTCCAGCTCGAAGGCGCCGCCCGCCAGGCGGTTGCCGAAGCGGCCGATGGTTGCGCCGAAGTAAACGGTGCCGTTCTTCTGGTAGCCCTGCACGTCGTCGAAGCCGAGCACGATGTCGTCGGTCATGCCGTTTTTGTCCGGCACGATCAGCGACTGGAGAATCCCGCCATAGGTGATGACGGTAGCTTCCATGCCGTTGCTGTTGCGCAGCACGTATTTTTCAACGGGCGTGCCGTCATTGGTCTTGCCGAAGGCAGCGCGTTCATTGGTCAGGCCGGCGGCCTGGGAAGACGTGGCAATCATCAGAGAAACTCCGAGGGCCGTGAGCAGATGTCTGGATTCCAGCATGGTGTGACCTTCCTTTCCTGTTGTTTTGTTGTTGTTTTTAACGTGGTCGAGTCCGTTACTTGGTCGGACAGCGATGAAGGTTTTTCTGTTCAGTAGTCTTTCTATTTGAGGGTGGAGAAGGGATTTATAGCTATAAATCGGGAATTATCAATTAAAAAGTAAGACTAATTGATCGATACGAAGCTCGCCCAAGCGTGAGCTTTTGCGTGGGGCGCCGCACTTTTACGGTTTTTGCCGCTCTATCCATGGCCAGAAAGCGGCAACCCCGACCGTTTTCCCCATGTCCAGACCGAGATTCGATGGCCGGTGTTTTAAATTCCGTGATGAGGTCGCCACGTCGCTGCGGCTTGCTGTTAGCAGGGCTGATACTGCTGCTTTGCGGCGGGTGCAGCCATCAGCAAGGCCAGGACATGGTCACGCAATTCAGCAACGCCAGGCCCCAGGAGTTCTTGCAGACCAGCGTCGACCGCATGGCCACCCTCTCGATGCATGACAACCTGCAGAGTCTGTACCTGTTGATGCATAAGCTTTACCTGCGTAACCCCGAAGAGTTGCGCAAGTCAGGCTTTCTCGACGCTCGCACGGCCGTGAAGCAGGTTCGCCAAGCCATCGAACAGCAGCAGCCCTTGCCGGCCCTGGGCAACAAAAAAGACCTGGCCGCCCTGAGCTATGCGATGAGCCCGGAGTTCCTCGGCGATCGCGTCGGCGCATTCATCTATGCCATTGGCAGCATGCTGGTGACGGCCCATGGCAACCGCCTCGAGTTCTACATGACCGACACCATCGATCCGCGCTTCGTCAGCAATGCCGCGCGCAATATCGAAAAAGCCACTTGGCTGCTCGGACAGCGCCAAAACAAGGACGGCACGCCGATGCTGTTTTCCAATGAAATTTCGGAGGAGGGCAGCAACCTGAGTTTCGCCGTTGAGTTCGGGAAAATCGTCGCCCGCCTGGACCTGTTGACACAGATGCTCGATGAGCGCTACCGGCGCATCGGCCTGAACTACGCCCAGAGCCTGTTGTTCCTCAATTTCCTGCCTGTCCAGTAACGGCGCAAGAAATGGAATAAAGATAGATCACATCGATATAGGGGGTTATAAGAAAAATCGCTATGCTCGCGGCCAGATTTTTCATGCGGTTGCGCTGAGACGGGTTTGATGGATTTCGGTAATGTCGGTTTAGTCGTAGCGGGCCTGGTGGTCGGTTTCATCGTTGGGATGACCGGTGTCGGTGGCGGATCGCTGATGACCCCCATTCTGTTGTGGTTTGGTATCAACCCCGCGACGGCGGTGGGCACGGATCTGCTGTACGCGGCCATTACCAAGTCTGGCGGCGTGCTGGTTCATGCCAAGAACCGCAATATCGACTGGGCCATCACCGGTTGGCTGACCTTGGGCAGCGTGCCGGCGGTGGGGCTGACGCTGTGGTTTCTCAACAGCCTGCACAGCTCGCCCGACGCCATGAACGCGGTGATCAAGCAAGCCCTGGGTTTCGTGCTGTTTGCCACTGCCCTTGCGATTCTGTTCAAGAAACGCCTCCTGCAATTCGCCCACGATCGCGCCGGCGGCCACTACAACCCCAGCGGCTCGCGGCTCAACGTATTGACCGTCATCACTGGCCTGGTGCTGGGCACGATGGTCGCATTGACCTCCATTGGTGCTGGTGCCCTGGGCACTGTCGCGTTGTTCATCCTCTATCCATTCCTGGTCACCAAGCGCCTGGTGGGCACTGAAATCGCCCATGCCGTGCCGCTGACCCTGGTGGCGGGCCTGGGCCATGCGAGCATGGGCAACATGGACTGGCACATCCTGGGCTTCCTGCTGATCGGTTCGTTGCCGGGCATCTACCTGGGGAGCCATTTGTCGGGACGCATTTCCGATGAACTCCTGCGCCCTTGCCTGGCGGTGATGCTGGCGATGATCGGCTTCAAGCTCGCGTTCTGATTTGATCGGAGTCATGCGTCCATAGCCACAGTCATACCTGTAAACCAGGTACTGATGAGGCCACGATCCATGAACAGCCCAGCCAGAGATCTGCTGCAACGCCTGCGCCGTCGTCGCGCCGAACCGCGCACCGACATCGCCGATATCCTGCGTCATCACGCCGAACCGCTGCCCGCCGAGGATAGTCCGGCCTTTTCCGAGATGTTCGATCGTTTCGCCGATGCCAAGGTCCTGTTGATCGGTGAAGCGAGTCACGGAACCCACGACTTCTACCGCACCCGCGCCGCCATCACCCGGCACCTGATCCAGCACCACGGCTTCGGCATTGTCGCCGTCGAAGCCGACTGGCCCGACGCGGGGCAAATCGACCGCTGTGTTCGCCACCTCGGCCCCTCGGCCTGGAAACAACAGGCCTTCGCGCGGTTTCCAAGCTGGATGTGGCGCAACACGGATGTCCAGTCCTTCGTCCGCTGGCTGCACGATTACAACCTTGGCCAGCCTGATGCCCGGCGCGTGGAGTTTCGCGGCCTGGATGTCTACAGCCTGCGGCACTCCATCGACGAGGTGCTCGGTTACCTCGACCAGGCACATCCTCACTTGGCCCGTGATGCCCGGCACCGTTATGGCTGCCTGACGCCCTGGCATGACGACCCGGCGCTGTATGGTCACTTCACCGAACGCGGCAACCTCGCGACCTGCGAGGATGCGGTGGTCGAGCAGCTCAACACGATGCTCGCCGAGCGCCTCGACCCGTTGATCAAGGATGATGAAGGCTTTTTCAGCGCCATCCAGAACGCCCGGGTGGTGCGTGCCGCCGAGCAGTACTATCGCGCCATGTATCGTGGCGGCAAGTCCTCCTGGAACCTGCGGGACCGGCATATGTTCGACACCTTGCAAAGCCTGCTGGAACATCGTGGGCCAGAGGCGAAAGCGGTGGTCTGGGCCCATAACTCCCACATCGGCAATGCCGCCGCGACACGCATGGGCTGGGAAGGCGAGTTCAACATTGGGCAACTTTGTCGCATGGCGTATGGCCGCGACGCGGTGCTTCTGGGCATGGGCACTGACCGTGGCAGCGTGGCGGCCGCCGATGACTAGGACGCGCCGATGAAAATCAAGCCAGTGGTTCCGGCGTTGGCCGGCAGTTGGGAGCGGGCATTTTTGCAAGCAGGCGTGCGCGCGTCGCTGACCGACTGGCGGACGGCGCCTGACGAAGCGCTGCTGGACGCGTTGTCCGAGCCGTTGCTCGAACGCGCCATCGGTGTGATCTACCGTCCTGAAACCGAACGCCAGAGCCATTATTTCGAAGCGGTGCTGGCCGAGCAGTTCGACGCCTGGCTCTGGTTCGAACAGACTGAAGCGGTTACACCGTTGCCGACGCCGCACACACAGGAGCATGAAGAGGACACGTTCCCGTTCGGCCTCTGATCGCGCTGTGTCGCGGTTGCGCTATGGGGCTGCTGGCCTAAGCTTCAAGACAGGCCTGCGCGGTAAAGGGCGACTCTCGCGGAACAATCGCCGCCATGTGCAATCAGTACAGCGTAAATATCAAAAGGAGAGGCGCATGCTCATTCGGTCGTTGACCTTCGCTACCTTGCTGGCCTTCGTTGGGCCCCTGTTCGCCGCCGATGGCGACTCACCCCTGGTGGCGGAGGTGGGCAAGGCCCGCCCCTTGATCGTCATCGCGCCCAGCACCGTCGACCCCGCCTGGGTCAGCCTGAAAAAATCCCTGGATGAACCGGCGGGCAAGCAGGGCTTCTCCGAACGCAACATGGTGCTTTACACCGTACTCAACACCATCGGCCAACGGGATGGCAAAGACCTCGACCCGCAAAGCACCATGGCGCTGATCCGCTCCCTCAAGCTGGGGGCCGGTGCGCAGACCAAGATCATCCTGGTGGGCAAGGACGGGGAGAAGAAGCTGGAGCATTCAGGCGCGATCGAGCTGAAGGAGCTGTTCGACACGGTCGACAAACTGCCCGCGGCTGAAAAAGAAGCGGCAGCGCCAACTCCGCCACCCGCGCCAGAACCGGCACCGGCCAAGGACACGAAAGGTGCCAAGTCGGGCAAGACGGCCAAGCCGGCGGCTGCGCCGCAGCCATTGGATGATTGAATTCCAACAGCAGCGATGTTCCTGTGGCGAGGGAGCAAGCTCCCTAGCCCCAAAAAGCGGACCTCATGGCTGTTCCAATACCATCAGGATTTTGTGCGCGGCCTTCACCCGCTCTTCATTCGGATAGTTTTTGTTCGCCAACATCACGATCCCCAAATCCTTTCCCGAGACGAACACCGCATACGCGCCGAAGCCGTTGGTAGACCCAGTCTTGTTGACCCAGGCGCCGTCCGGGGCTGGCCGCGGTGGGTCGAGTGGTTCGGCCTTTTGTGGGGTCAGGGCCATATGCGGCGTGTTACCGGCGAGCAGGCCATCCAGGCTGAACGGAGCGGGGTAATACTCCCAGCCCAACCCCTGGTGCATCCCGCCAACCCGGTAGAAACCGGTGTGTGTGGTGGCAATGGCCTGTTTCAGGTCAGCGTCCAGTTGCTCAGGCCGCAGGTTGGCCTCGACGAAACGAATCAGGTCCGCTGAACTGGTCTTTACCCCATATGCCTCGGAATCCAAGGCGCCAGGTCCGACTCGCACGGGCTTGCCATCCTTCGCATACCCCTGGGCGTATCGGCCCAATTGGTCTTGCGGTACCCGTACGTAACTGTGCTTGAGGCCCAGCCCCGGCATCAGCGTCTGTTCCATCACGTCATCAAACGGTTGGCCCAGGGCGCGCGCCGCCAGATGGCCAAACAGGCCGATGCTGGGGTTGGAATAGAGCCGTTGGGTGCCGGCCGGGTAGAGCGGCTTCCAAGACCTGTAATAGCTGAACATCCGGTCGGCCTGGTCTGCATCGTCGGGAAACTGCAAAGGCAACCCGCCTGCCGTGTAGGTCGCGAGATCCAGCAGGCGGGTGTTTGCGAGCGCTGCCCCGTTCAGCTCGGGGGCGTAGCGGCCGGCGGGGTCTGACAATTGCAGTTTGCCTCGGGCCTGGGCGTAGGCGCCGAGCGTGGCGGTGAAGGTCTTGCTGATCGAGCCGACTTCGAACAGGGTCTGGTCGGTGACAGGCTTTTTCGTGTCCTTCGCGGCGACGCCATAATTGAAAAAATGACGTTGACCGTTGTGGGTAATGGCCACCGCCATGCCCGCGATGTCCTGTTGCTGCATCAAGGGCTGAATGACGGCGTTGACCGTCTCTTCAATGCGCTCCTGGGCAAAGACCGCTGGCATCGCGCCAACCAGTAAAAATGTCCCGGCGAGTATCGATTTGACAATTTGCATGGTGGACCGCTCTCGTTGGCCTACTTGAGGGACGCCAATCTAGGGTGTTTGTGGCTGCGCGACAATCCGACGCCATAGGGCCAAGAGTCGTTTCCGAGCGGTCCGACAAGATCAACGGAAGGTTCCCACAAAATCGCCCGGTAGCCGGAAGCGATCGGACCTCAAGCCAAACCACACAAAGCGGCAGTCGCCGGGTAAACTCGCGGCTCTTTCTGAAGGAGTTCACATGAGTTACTACCAGCCCGGCATTCTCGCCACCCCTGTTCCGCCTCAGGCTCGTCATCTGTTTTTTGCCCTGGAATCGGTCGAGGCGCTGCCGGCTGCGATCGATAAATTGTTGCTGCAGTTGGATGGCCGTGCGGTCGTCGGCTTCGGTGAGTCGCTGGTGCAGGCCTTGGGGGCCCAGGTCGAGGGCCTACGCGCGTTTCCTGCGTTGGCCGGGGTCGGCGTGGATAACCCGTCGACCCAGCATGCGCTCTGGTGCTGGTTGCATGGTGAGGACCGGGGCGAGTTGATGCACCGCAGTCGCGCCCTCGAAGCGGCGCTGGCACCGGCCCTGCGCCTGGTGCAGATGAGCGAAACCTTCCGTCACATGACCGGCCACGACCTGACCGGCTACGAAGATGGCACTGAGAACCCCCACGATGAAGCGGCCGTCGCCGCCGCCCTGGCCCAGGGCGTGGATGGATTGCGCGGTGGTAGCTTCGCCGCGATCCAGCAATGGCAACACGATCTGGACGGATTTGCCGCGATGCAGCCCCACGAGCGCGACAACATCATGGGCCGGCGCCTGAGCGACAACGAAGAAATCGAAGAGGCGCCGGAGTCGGCCCACGTCAAGCGCACCGCCCAGGAGAGCTTCGCCCCGGAAGCCTTCGTCGTGCGGCGTTCGATGCCGTGGATCGAAGGTGATCGCGCTGGCCTGATGTTCCTGGCGTTCGGCTTCTCCCTGGATGCGTTCGAGGTGCAACTGCGCCGCATGAGTGGCCTCGAAGACGGCATTACCGACGGCTTGTACCGCATGAGCCGACCGATCACCGGTGGTTATTACTGGTGCCCACCGCTGCTGGACGGGCGCTTGGACCTGCGCGCACTGGCCCGCTAGGGAGTGCCGCCGCCCCGGTAAGCGGGGCGCGTTGTGCAAATCGTCGGGTCAACGCTATTCTTGGGCCCGACGTGTTTGCGTGGAACGGGAGAGCAAGCGTGGATAAAGTCATCGTCATCACCGGTGGCGGGCGCGGGATCGGGGCAGCCACGGCGCTGTTGGCGGCCGACCTGGGCTATCGAATCTGCATCAATTACCAATCCGATGAAAACGCTGCCCAGGACGTTCTCGAACAGGTCCGGGCCAAGGGCGCGCAAGCCATTGCGGTGCGGGCCGATGTGAGCATCGAGGATGAGGTGGTCGGCCTGTTCAATCGCGTTGACGTCGAATTGGGGCGTGTCACCGCCCTGGTGAACAACGCCGGTACGGTCGCCCACAAGTCCCGCCTCGATGAAATGTCTGAATTCCGCATCCTCAAGATCCTGAAAACCAACGTATTGGGCCCGATCCTGTGTTCCAAGCATGCGGTGCTGCGTATGTCGCCCCGGCATGGCGGGCAGGGTGGCAGCATCGTCAACGTCTCGTCGGTGGCTGCCCGCCTGGGCGCGCCGGCGGAATACGTCGACTATGCGGCCTCGAAGGGCGCGCTGGATACGTTCACCGTGGGTCTGTCCAAGGAAGTGGCCGGCGAAGGCATTCGCGTCAACGCGGTGCGTCCGGGCTACATCTACACCGATTTCCACGCCCTGAGCGGCGATCCGGACCGGGTCAGCAAGCTGGAGTCGGCGATTCCCATGGCGCGCGGCGGACGCCCGGATGAAGTGGCCGAAGCGATTATCTGGTTGTTGTCGGACAAGGCTTCGTATGCGACGGGGACGTTTGTGGACCTTGGGGGCGGGCGCTGAGAACTGGGCGGTCTGCCCTGGCCTCATCGCGAGCAAGCTCGCTCCCACAGGGGATTGCGTTCCAAATGTGGGAGCGAGCTTGCTCGCGATGACGGTAGTGCTGGCAAACCAAATATTAGAACGACCGAATAATCCGCCCCAACGTCTCCATGGCCTTTTCCGACACCTCGGTCCAAGGCCCGCCATAGTTCAGTCGGATGCAATTCCTGAAGCGCCGGGTCGGTGAAAAGATCGGCCCGGGGGCGATGCTGATGCCTTGGGCCAACGCCATCTGGAACAGCTTCAGCGAGTCAATCTGTTCCGGCAGTTCCAACCAGAGAAAGTAACCCCCGGCCGGCTGGCTGACGCGGGTCTGGGCTGGGAAATACCGGCCGATGGCGGCAAGCATCGCGCTTTGCTGTTCTTCCAGGGCATAGCGCAACTTGCGCAGGTGCCGGTCGTAGCCGCCGTGTTGCAGGTAGTCGGCGATCGCGGCCTGGGCCGGCATCGAGGCGCACAGGGACGTCATGAGCTTGAGCCGTTCGATCTTCTGCGCGTAGCGTCCGGCGGCGACCCAGCCGATGCGATAGCCCGGGGCCAGGCTCTTGGCGAACGAACCGCAATGCATCACCAGTCCTTCGGTATCGAACGCCTTGGCCGGCTTGGGTGCCTGTTGGCCGTAATAGAGTTCGGCGTAGACGTCATCCTCGATCAGCGGCACCTGGTGTCGGCGCAACAACTCGACCAATGCCTGTTTACGGGCTTCGGGCATGGTCGCGCCCATGGGGTTCTGGAAGCTGGTCATGCACCAGCACGCCTTGATCGGATGGCGCGCCAGCGTCTGCTCCAGCACGTCGAGGTCGATACCGTCACGTGGATGCACGGGAATTTCCACGGCCTTGAGTTTCAGTCGCTCCAGTACTTGCAGGCTGGCATAGAACGCGGGTGCTTCGATCGCCACCAAATCGCCCGGCTCGGTCACGGCTTGCAGGCACAGGTTCAAGGCTTCCAGGGCGCCGTTGGTGACCAGCAGTTCCTCCATGGGCAGCATCAGCCCGCCAACCATGTAGCGCAAGGCTATCTGGCGGCGCAGTTGGGGATTGCCCGGCGACATGTCCGTGACCACCATGCGCGGATCCATTTCACGCGTGGCGCTGGCCAGCGAACGGGACAGTCGTTGCAACGGAAACAGTGTCGGGCTGGGAAAGGCCGAACCGAATGGCACGGTGGCCGGGTCCTTGATCGAGTCGAGCACCGAAAACACCAGTTCGCTGACGTCGACTTCGGTGGACTCATGCACCTGGGTGCTGATGACCGGCTCGCAGAACGGGCTTGGTGCATGATTGTTGACGAAGTAACCGGAACGCGGCCGCGCCCGGATCATGCCGCGTCGCTCGAGCAGGTAATAGGCCTGGAAGACGGTGGATGGGCTGACGCCGTAAGTCTGGCTGGCGAAGCGCACCGACGGCACGCGCTGGCCGGGCCCGAGCATGCCGGAGCGGATCAGTTCAGCGATGTCATCGGCGAATTTTTCGTAGCGTTTCATGGCTGGCCCGGTATTGGATAACGCGTGGTTTGCGCTTTTGACTGTGGAGCGAGGCATCTTAAGGCTTCATCGATTCATCGGTGCTACAAAACGGCTTTTTGCTTCGCTGTAGATATCAGGTTCGTCACTGTCCGCAACCTTGAAGGTCATCTCTTGGGAACCGCTCCGCGGCCGTTCGCTGAGCATCGCCACCGATACCGGTACGTCAATGATTTCTCCTGGCGCCAGGCTCAGTTGCGTCTTGCCCTGCAGGACGAAGCCGTCACCGTCCACCAGGGACAATTGATAGGCTTGGCGTTGCTGGGTCTTGTTGATGATTTTCAGGCTGTAGATGTTCTCGATCTGGCCTTGGCTGTTTTCACGGAACAGGCCACGGTCCTTGCTCACGTCCAGCGACACCATGGGCCGCTGCACCAGCGCCACGGCCAGCGCACCGATCATCACCAGCAGCACGGCGGTATAGCCAATCAGCCGTGGCCGCAAAAGGCGAGTCTTCCCGCCTTGCAGCTGGCGTTCAGAGGTGTATTTGATCAAGCCGCGGGCGTAACCCATCTTGTCCATGATCGAGTCGCAGGCGTCGATGCATGCCGCGCAACCGATGCACTCCATTTGCAAGCCATCGCGGATATCGATGCCGGTGGGGCAGACCTGCACACACATCTGGCAATCGATGCAGTCGCCCAGGCCAATATCGACAGGATTCACCTCGCGTTTGCGCGGCCCGCGAATTTCACCACGGGCTACGTCGTAGGAGATGGTCAAGGTGTCCTTGTCGAACATCACGCTCTGGAATCGCGCATAAGGGCACATGTGCATGCATACCGCTTCACGCAACCAGCCGGCGTTGAGGTAGGTGGCCCCGGTGAAGAAAAGCACCCAGAACAGGCTGACGCCGCCGATTTGCAAGGTGAGCAGTTCCTCGGCCAGCGGACGGATCGGCGTGAAATAGCCCACGAATGTCAGGCCGGTGAGCAGGCTGATGGCGAGCCACAACGTGTGCTTGGCCGAGCGCCGCACTAACTTGTTCAAGCTCCACGGCGCGGCCTGCAGCTTGATCCGCTGGTTGCGTTCACCTTCGGTGATTTTTTCGACCCACATGAAGATCCAGGTCCACGAGCTCTGCGGGCAGGTGTAGCCGCACCACACGCGCCCGGCGAACACGGTGATCGCAAACAGGCCGAAGGCGGCGATGATCAGCAGCGCCGACAGCAGGATGAAGTCCTGGGGCCAGAAGGTCGCGCCAAAAATGTGGAATTTGCTTTCGGAGAGGTCCCAGAGCACCGCCTGGCGATCGCCCCAGTTCAGCCATACCGTGCCGAAGAACAGCAGGAACAGGACGCCGGCGCCGCTGATGCGCAGGGTGCGGAACAGGCCGGTGAAGCTGCGGGTATGGATCAGGTGGTCGGTGGTCCTGGATTTTATCTTCGTCGGTGTGGGATCGAAGGTCTGTATCAACTGGACGGGGATTCTTTCGCTCATGGTCGGTCGCTCATCAGCCGCTATCTGGCCGGGGCACTATGACCATTGAACTGATTGCATAACAGACTCAGGTGGCTTGATAAAAACCGGATCAGATGGTTTGGAGGCCTTGTTCTGCGACAGTTTGAAGCACCTTTGGATAGGCGAACAACCTTGAGGCTTCCGTTCGTAGGCTTGGTCCAGGATCGAGTGAATATCCTTTTTTTTGTAACGGCGGCTGGCGGTTCCGCTCTTACAGCGGGTCACTTTTTTCAGACGCCAAAAAAGTAACCAAAAAGGCTTTGCCCCACCACTCGGCACCTCGCCTAGGCTCGGTGTGCCCTCACTCCGGCCTTGCTCCGTGGGCCCGCCGCGATGGGCCATCCATGGCCCAGAGTGTGTAAAAACTCCGAAGCCAACCCTTGCTATGATTTCCCCAGGATTTCATTGCAAGGGCTGCCCATGAAACGCTTCATCCAAGGTGAGCACCGAGATCAAACTACCTTGCTCCCCGAGAGCTTGGACGAGTACGTCAGCGATACCAATCCGGTGCGCGTTGTCGATGTCTTCGTGGATGAGCTCGACCTGATCAGCTTGGGTTTTGAAAGCGCTGTCCCCGCTAAAACAGGCCGACCGGCTTACCATCCTGCAGTCATGCTGAAGATCTATATCTATGGCTATCTCAACCGTATCCAGTCAAGCCGGCGCCTTGAGCGCGAGGCGCAGCGCAACGTCGAGCTGATGTGGCTGACCGGTCGCCTGATGCCGGATTTCAAGACCATCGCCAACTTCCGCAAAGACAATGGGAAGGCCATTCGAGGAGTCTGTCGGCAGTTCGTCGTGTTGTGTCAACAACTGGGGCTCTTCTCGGAACACTTCGTTGCCATCGATGGCAGTAAATTCAAGGCGGTGAACAACCGCGACCGCAATTTTACCAGCGCCAAGCTGAAGCGTCGGATGGAAGACATCGAGTCAAGCATCGCCCGTTATCTGAAGGCCCTGGATGAGGCTGATCGGGAAGAGCCCAAGTCTTCAGGGCCCAAAGGCGGCCTGGAAGAGAAGATCGCCAAATTGAAGGAGCAGATGAAGGCGCTCCAGGCGTTTGAAATACAGCTTGAAGCATCGCCGGACAAACAGATCTCGCTGACCGACCCGGACGCGCGCTCGATGATGATGACGAGCGGTCATGGCATCGTGGGCTACAACGTGCAGACAGCAGTCGATACCAAACACCATTTGATCGTCGCGCACGAGGTGACCAATGTCGGTCACGACCGTGATCAGCTTAGCTCGATGGCCCAGCAAGCCAGTAAGGCGATGCAAATCGAATCGTTGTCGGTGGTGGCGGACCGAGGGTATTACAAAAGCGGAGAAATCCTGGCCTGTCACGAGGCAGGAATCACAGCTTATGTGCCAAAAACGCTGAGCTCGCGGGCCAAATTTGATGGCCGCTTCGGCAATGACGAGTTTGTTTACGACGCGGAAAAAAATGTGTACGTCTGCCCCGCCAAGCAAGTGCTGATCTGGCGCAACTTTTACGTCGACAAGGGCAAGAAGCTGGACGTTTACTGGCACTCCAACTGCAGAGCCTGCCCAATAAAGGCGCAATGCACACCGGCCAGAGAGAGAAAGATCCGGCGCTGGGAACACGAGGCGGTACTGGAGGAAATGCAGGCCCGCCTGAACAATGAGCCGCAGATGATGATCATCCGCAAGAGAACGGTCGAGCACCCCTTCGGGACGCTGAAGCAATGGATGGGGGCGACTCATTTTCTGACGCGACGGCTGGCTGGGGTGAGCACCGAAATGAGCTTGAATGTGCTCGCTTACAATTGGAAAAGAGTGATGAAAATCCTAGGTGCGCAAGGTCTGATGAAGGCGCTGACGGCCTGAAAGCCTGCCGTTTTGCCCCGTTAATCAAGCTTACTGAGCCTTGCTAGCGCTTGTAGGGGCCGTTTGGAGGTACAGGAGCGCTTTAGGTTTTTATCAGTTGGCCAACACCTGTCGGCACTACGTGCCGACGATGTTTATATCGGTTTTTACACACTCTGGGCCC
>NZ_JAUTYU010000020.1:0-92997 GCF_052112105.1 Pseudomonas sp. BP11-1-1 | reverse complement strand
GTTTTTCAACTGCGGGGTGGGGGAGGGGATGAGTGGTGCGCTGTGATTGTTCCGCGACCCTGTGGCGAGGGGATTTATCCCCGCTGGGCTGCGAAGCAGCCCTAAAATCAGAGAACGCGGTGCATCAGACTCACCAGGTCCACTGCTGTTGGGGTCGCTGCGCGACCCAGCGGGGATAAATCCCCTCGCCACAGGATCGCGGTCGCCTGCCTTCAGCGGCTTTGGCGTTGTTGTAACAACAGGTTGCTGAAACCGCTGCCGGCCAGTTGTTTCTGGGCCTTGGTCAACTCTTCCCGATTGCTGAACGGTCCGACCAGCACCCGATACCAGGTCTCGTCCTTCACCGTCCCGGATTCCACCGACACCGATTGGCCCAGCAGGATGATCTGCGCTCGCACCTTGTCGGCGTCAGCTTCCTTGCGGAACGAACCGGCCTGCAGGAAGAACTTCGTCACTGGCGCTGCTTTCTGCACAGGCGGCGCGGGTGGCGGCGTGATGCCGGCCAAGGCCGCCTGGGCGCGGGCGGTGTCGATCTTTGCCGCTTCGGCCGGGGTCACTGGTGTGGTCGGCACCTGGGGCACTTGCGGCGTCGGCAGGGTTTTCTCCGGCACGGCGTCAGGCGGCACGATGACTTCCGATTCCGGCAGCAAGGTATAGAAGTCGTACTTCGGCTTCACTGGCTGCGTCGGGCTCGGCGGCGTCTTGTTGGCCTCGGCGATCCGCGTGGCTTTCTGCTGCTCTTGCCGGACGCGCTTGACGTCATCGCCCTGGCCCGGCTCCAGCTTCATCAAGAAGACAATGAAAGCGCCGACCGTCAGGCCGATGGCCATCCACAACCAGCCCGGGATCGGCTTTTTCGCCGGGGGCTGGTAACGACTGGCGCCGCGTTTGGGGGCGGGTTTTTTCTTGGCGGCCAACTTACATGCGCTCCAGCGTTTCCAGGCCCAGCAGTTCCAGGCCTTGCTTGAGCGTGCGTCCGGTCAGTGCGGCGAGGCGCAGGCGGCTCTGCATCTGTGCCGGTGTCTCGGCGCTGAGGATCGGACAGTTTTCGTAGAAGCTGGAGAACAGGCCGGCGACGTCGTACAGGTACGCGCACAAGGTATGCGGCGTGCCCTTGTCGGCGACGTTGTTCAGTACTTCACCGAACTGAGCGAGCCTGGCTGCCAATTCCTGCTCGTGGGCGGCCTCGAGGACGATCTGGCCTTCCACTTCGTCGAAGTCCTTGCCGAGCTTGCGGAACACCCCCGCCACTCGGGTGTAGGCATACAGCAGGTACGGCGCGGTGTTGCCTTCGAAGTTGAGCATCAGGTCGAAGTTGAAGCTGTAGTCGCTGGTGCGGTGCTTCGACAAGTCGGCGTACTTCACCGCGTCGATACCGACGACCTTGGCGATGTTGCGCAGCTCGTCTTCGGCCAGGTCCGGGTTCTTGCCCTTGACCAGGCTGTAGGCGCGGTCCTGGGCTTCGGTCAGCAGGTCGATCAGTTTTACGGTGCCACCGTCGCGGGTCTTGAACGGACGGCCATCAGCGCCGTTCATGGTACCGAAGCCCATGTGTTCCATTTCCATCGGGTGGGTCACGAAGCCGGCCAGCCGGGCCACTTCGAACACCTGCTGGAAGTGCAGGGCCTGGCGCTGGTCGACGAAATACAGCACCCGATCAGCCTTGAGCACACGGTTGCGGTAGCGCACGGCCGCCAGGTCGGTGGTGGCGTAGAGGTAGCCGCCATCGGCCTTGACGATGATCACCGGCAGCGGCTCGCCATCGGCGGTCTTGAACTGGTCGAGGAACACGCACTGGGCGCCGTTGCTTTCCACCAGCATGCCCTTGGCGCGGAGGTCGTTGACCACGTTGACCAGGTCATCGTTGTAGGCGCTTTCGCCCATCACGTCGGCCATGGTCAGCTTGACGTTCAGCAGCTCGTAGATTTTCTGGCAGTGGGACAGGGAGATGTCCTTGAACTTGGTCCACAGCGCCAGGCACTCGGTGTCGCCGGCTTGCAGCTTGACCACCAGGCCGCGGGCGCGGTCGGCGAATTCGGGCGACTCGTCGAAACGTTGCTTGGCGGCGCGGTAGAAATTTTCCAGGTCCGACAGCTCGTCGCTGGTGATGGGGTTTTCCTGCAGGTAGGCCATCAGCATGCCGAACTGGGTGCCCCAGTCACCGACGTGGTTCTGGCGGATCACGGTGTCGCCGAGAAACTCCAGCACGCGGGCCACGCCGTCGCCAATGATGGTCGAGCGCAGGTGGCCGACGTGCATTTCCTTGGCGAGGTTGGGGGCCGAGAGGTCGACCACGGTACGCTGCAACGGGCCGGCCTTGCGCACGCCGAGGCGCGCGTCGGCCAAGGCCGCGTCGAGGCGCGAGGCCAGGGCCTGGGTGTTCTGGAAGAAGTTGATGAACCCGGGGCCGGCGATGTCAGCCTTGCTGACGTTTTCGTCGGCCGGCAGCGCGGCGATGATTTTTTCCGCCAGATCGCGAGGCTTCATGCCAGCCGGCTTGGCGAGCATCATCGCGATGTTGCTGGCGAAGTCGCCGTGGGTCTTGTCGCGGGTGTTCTCGACCTGAATCGCCGGCGACAGGCCTTCTGGCAGCACACCTTCAGCGACGAGTTGGGTGATGGCTTGCTGGATGAGCTGGCGAATGGTGTCTTTCATGGTCTTCTCTTTCAACCGCAGGCGCGGCGGCGCTTCGATGCGCTGGTGGAAAAACTGGGCATTATCCGTGGCGCGGGCGAGCTTGCCAACTGTAGCGGGTTGGTTGGGGGTGTGTGGTGATTATTCTGGGTGGCCCGGATGTACGCGATCCCCTGTGGGAGCGAGCTTGCTCGCGATAGCGGTCTGGCATTCAATATTCATGCAAGCTGACCCGCCGCCATCGCGAGCAAGCTCGCTCCCACAAGGGCTAGATTAGCGATCCATTAATACAAATCCACCGGATCCACATCCAGCGACCAGCGCACCGCCCGCCCGCTGGGCATCTGTTCCAGCGCCAGCAGCCATGCACTCAGCAGCCGATGCAACGGCGCCCGGGCATTGGCTTGCAACAGAAGCTGCGCGCGATAACGCCCGGCCCGCCGCTCCATCGGAGCCGGAACCGGGCCCAATAGTTCGATGCCGGTGAGGTTCTGCTCCGCCAGCAGCCGTTCCGCCTCACTGCACGCTTCGTCCAGGAAACCTTCCGCCTGCCCCGGTTTATGAGCCTCGGCGCGCAACAGCGCCAAGTGCGCAAATGGCGGCAACCCGGCGCCACGGCGTTCGCTCAGCGCCTGTTCGGCAAAGGCGAAATAGCCCTGCTCGGTCAGTTGTATCAGCAGCGGATGATCCGCCAGGTGAGTCTGGATGATCACTTTGCCCGGTTCCTCGGCGCGTCCGGCGCGGCCTGCGACCTGGACGATCAGCTGCGCCATGCGCTCGCTGGCCCGGAAATCACCGGAGAACAGCCCGCCGTCGGCATCCAGGATCGACACCAGCGTGACCCGGGGGAAGTGATGCCCCTTGGCGAGCATTTGCGTGCCCACCAGGATGCACGGCTGACCCTTCTGGATGGTGGCGAACAGATTGTTCATCGCATCTTTTCGCGAGGTGCTGTCGCGATCCACGCGTAGCACGGGATAGTCGGGAAACAAGATCCCCAGCCGTTCTTCGGCGCGCTCGGTGCCGGCGCCCACCGGACGCAAGTCCACTTTCCCGCACTGCGGGCAGTTCCTCGGCACGCGTTCGGAGTGCCCGCAATGGTGACAACGCAGCTCGCCGTAACGCTGATGCACGGTCATCCGCGCGTCGCAGCGTTCGCAACCGGACATCCAGCCGCAATCATGGCACAGCAAGGTCGGGGCAAATCCCCGGCGATTGAGAAAGACCAGCACCTGTTGCCCGGCGGCCAGGGTCTGGCCGATGGCTTGCTGCATCGGTCCGGAGATGCCGCTGTCCAGCGGACGACTTTTCACATCCAGGCGCAGGAAGCGTGGCTGCTTGGCGCCGCCGGCCCGTTCGTTGAGGCGCAGCAGGCCGTAGCGACCGGTGTAGGCGTTGTGCAGGCTTTCCAGGGAAGGTGTGGCCGAGCCAAGGACGATGGGAATGTTCTCTTGTCGGGCCCGCACCAGCGCCAGGTCGCGGGCGTGGTAGCGCAGGCCTTCCTGCTGTTTATAGGAACCGTCGTGCTCTTCGTCGATGATGATCAGGCCGGGGTTTTTCATCGGCGTGAACAGCGCCGAGCGGGTGCCGATGATGATATCGGCCTCGCCGTCCCGGGCGGCTAGCCAGGCTTCCAGGCGTTCGCGATCATTGACCGCCGAGTGCACCAGGGCGATCCGTGCATTGAAGCGCTGTTCGAAGCGCGCCAGTGTTTGTGGGCCGAGGTTGATTTCCGGAATCAGTACCAGGGCCTGCTTGCCGGCTTCCAGGGTCTGGCGGATCAGCTGCAGGTAGACCTCGGTCTTGCCGCTGCCGGTGACACCCGCCAACAAGAATGCGTGATAGCTGTCGAAACCTGCGCGAATCGCCTCGCAAGCGGCCCGTTGTTCGGCGTTTAGCGGCAGTTCTGGCTGGGCCAGCCAGTGTTCGTGGCGCTCGCCTGGGGCATGGCGGCGAACTTCCACCTGGACCAGGTCCTTGGCCAGCAGCAGGTCGAGGCTGTCCTTGCTGAGCATCAGTTTGCTCAATAACTGGTGGGCCACGCCGTGGGGATGCTGGGCCAAGGTCGCCAGGGCTTCGCGCTGGCGCGGTGCGCGGGCGATACGCGGGTCGTCCAGTGAGGCGCCTGGTGCCACCGACCAGAACCGCTCCTGGCGTGCCTCGGCCGGTTCGCCCTGGCGCAACAGCACCGGCAGGGCCCAACTCAGGGTGTCGCCCAGGCTGTGCTGATAATACTGGGCGGTCCACAGGCACAACTTGAACAGCGACGCCGGCAGCGGCGGCGTGGCATCGAGCAGGGCCAGGGCTGGCTTGAGTTTATCCACCGGCACTTCGCTGTGGTCGGTGACTTCCACCAGGATCCCGATCATTTCCCGCCGGCCGAACGGCACCCGCAGGCGCATGCCCGGCTGCAACTGGGCGCGCAGGACCCCGGCCGGAGCGCGGTAGTCGAACAGGCGGCGCAGGGGCGAGGGCAGGGCGAGGCGCAGGATGGCGTCGGGCACGCGGGGGATCTCGGTAGGCAAACAAGTTCGCAAGGCTGAGCGCTATTCAATGTGGGAGCGAGCTTGCTCGCGATGGCGTCAGTTCTGTCACATTGATGCTGACTGAATCGCCGCTATCGCGAGCAAGCTCGCTCCCACAGGGATTGTGCTTGAGGGCGCGAGCCTAGCAGACGGTTGGTACAAGGCATAGCTTGCGCGAATGACGATGTCTGGTAGAATCCGCGGCCTAATTACGTGCGGTATTCAACAATAGTGTTGGGTGGCGGCACGCTAGCCTGAGGAAAACACCATGAAAACCGATATCCATCCAGACTATCCAGTTGTGGCCGTAACCTGCAGCTGCGGCAACAAGTTCGAAACCCGTTCGACCTACGGCAAAGCCCTGGCGATCGACGTTTGCAACGAATGCCACCCGTTCTACACCGGTAAGCAAAAGACTCTGGATACCGGCGGCCGCGTTCAGAAGTTCGCCGATCGTTTCGGTGCTTTCGGCGCGAAGAAAGCCTAAGGCTGATTATCTTGGAAAGTCGTTCCGGCTATTCCAGGCTAATGAAGAAGGCGTCCCTAGTGGGCGCCTTTTTTGTGCCTGCGATTTGGTTCTGTGGTGCCCAGGCGTCCTGCCCCCTGCCGGGCAAGCTGCCTGAAGTGGCTGTGCAGCGGGTGGTGGATGGCGACACGTTGTATCTCCAGGACGGCCGTCGTATCCGCATGATCGGTCTCAACAGCCCGGAGCTGGGCAAGCGCGGGCGTGCTGACGAACCGTTCGCCGTGGCGGCGCACCAGCGACTCGAGGCGCTGGTGGCTGCCAGTGCCGGCCGGGTCAAGGTATCACCCGGTGAAGATGATCAGGACAACTACGGACGCACGCTCGCCCACGTCTATGACCGTCAGGGCCGCAACCTGGAAGAACAACTGATTGCCGAGGGGCTGGGCTTCCTGGTGGCCGTCGCGCCCAATGTCGATCTGGTCCAGTGCCAACAGGCGGCGGAACGCCAGGCGCGACAGGCCGGGCTCGGTATATGGAAAAAGTCTCCCGTCACGCGAGCGGAGCAAATCGACGCGGCCGGCTTTGCATTGGTCCGCGGTCGTGTAGACAGCGTGCAGCGCAATCGCGGCGGCATCTGGATGGAAATGCAGGGGGCGGTTGTCTTGCACATCGCTCCCGATTTGCAGCGTAACTTTGACGCTTCGATGCTCAAGCGCCTGGAAGGCCGGACAATCGAGGCGCGCGGTTGGGTCGTCGATCGCTCCCGGCGCGGGGCGCCAAAGCCCGGGCAGGCGCGATGGATGCTGCCGGTGACCGACCCGGCGATGTTGCAGGCGCTCCCCTGAGAGAAAAATTGTAGACATTTATGCTGTCGATTGTATGCATCAAGCCCTTGTATTTCGCTGCTCTTGGCCCAAAGTCGTAGGGCAGGGCGCTTGACAGGAGTGACTGGTCAGTCTTGTAGGGACTTTGCGAGGCGCGTATCCTCGGCGGTCCGTCTGTCCAACACAGTAAAAAGCGGAATGCCCACATGTCTGATCTGAAAACTGCCGCTCTCGAATATCACGCTAATCCTCGTCCGGGTAAGCTGAGTGTCGAGCTCACCAAGGCCACCGCTACTGCCCGCGATCTGTCGCTGGCCTACAGCCCCGGCGTAGCCGAACCAGTCCGCGAAATTGCTCGCGACCCTGAACTGGCCTACAAGTACACCGGCAAGGGCAACCTGGTTGCAGTCATTTCCGATGGCACCGCGATTCTCGGCCTGGGTAACCTCGGCCCACTGGCTTCCAAGCCGGTCATGGAAGGCAAGGGCGTTCTGTTCAAGCGTTTCGCCGGCATCGACGTGTTCGACATCGAAGTCGACTCCGAAAGCCCGCAAGCCTTCATCGACACCGTCAAGCGCATCTCCATCACTTTCGGCGGCATCAACCTGGAAGACATCAAGGCACCAGAGTGCTTCGAGATCGAGCGCGCCCTGATCGAACAGTGCGACATCCCGGTTTTCCACGATGACCAGCACGGTACCGCGATCGTAACCGCGGCCGGCATGATCAACGCCCTGGAAATCGCTGGCAAAACCCTGCCGGAAGCCAAGATCGTCTGCCTGGGCGCCGGCGCTGCGGCCATCTCCTGCATGAAGTTGCTGGTGAGCATGGGCGCCAAGATCGAAAACATCTTCATGGTTGACCGTACCGGCGTGATCCACTCCGGCCGTGACGACCTGAACCAGTACAAGGCCGTGTTCGCCCACGCGACCGACAAGCGCTCCCTGGCGGACGCGCTGGACGGCGCCGACGTGTTCGTTGGCCTGTCGGGCCCGAACCTGCTGAGCGCGGAAAACCTGCTGCGCATGGCGCCGAACCCGATCGTGTTCGCCTGCTCGAACCCTGATCCGGAAATCTCCCCGGAGCTGGCTCACGCTACCCGCAACGACGTGATCATGGCCACCGGCCGTTCGGACTACCCGAACCAGGTCAACAACGTACTGGGCTTCCCGTTCATCTTCCGTGGTGCCCTGGACGTTCGCGCCAAGCGCATCAACGAAGAAATGAAAGTCGCTGCCGCCAACGCCCTGCGTGAACTGGCCAAGCTGCCGGTACCGCAGGAAGTGTGCGACGCCTACGGCGGCATCAAGTTGGAATTCGGTCGTGAGTACATCATCCCGAAACCAATGGACGCCCGCCTGATCACCCTGATCTCCGACGCCGTGGCCAAGGCCGCCATCGAGACGGGTGTTGCAACCCTGCCGTACCCGAAGAACTACCCGCTCAAGAGCGTGGATGACGTGTTCAACGGCTAAGCTGTTGTAGCGCTTCAACAAAAAGCCCCGGCTCGTGTGAGTCGGGGCTTTTTTGTGGCTGGGTTGTATGGGTGGAAACCCTTTGCTGGGCAAGTCGAAAATCTGTGGCGAGGGGATTTATCCCCGCTCGGCTGCGTAGCAGTCGTAATTTGGTTTGCGCGGTTCAACTATTGTTCCGCGCAGTCTGGATTTGGGGCTGCTGCGCAGCCCAGCGGGGATAAATCCCCTCGCCACAGGGGCCTTGTGCGGCAAAAAAAAGCCCCGCGCTTCTCTCGAAGGCGGGGCTTTTTGGAAGGGGCCGGTCAGAACAGATCGATCGGCGCCGCTTCGTCCGCCGGTAGCGGGCTGCCCGGCGCTACACCGTTGCCCAACTCGTTGACCGAAGGCGGGGTGTCTTCGCTCTTGAACAGTTCGAAGTACGCGCCTGGCGTGCCTGGCGTGGCGGCGCGGCCGCTGACCGGGTCGACCCGCAGGCTGAGGATGCCTTCCGGTTCAGGTTGGGTGTGCGGCGGCTTGTCCTTCAGGGCGGCGCCCATGTAGCTCATCCAGATCGGCAGCGCCACGGTGCCGCCGAACTCGCGGCGACCCAGGCTTTCTGGCTGGTCGAAACCGGTCCAGACGGTGGTCACGTAATCGGCGTTGTAGCCGGAGAACCAGGCGTCCTTGGATTCGTTGGTGGTGCCGGTCTTGCCCGCCAGGTCAGTGCGACCCAACGCCAGGGCGCGGCGGCCGGTGCCGAGCTTGATCACGTCCTGGAGCATGCTGTTGAGGATGTAGGTGGTGCGGCCATCGACAATGCGTTCAGCGACGGCGGGTGCTTGCGGCAGGCCTGGGGCCGTGGTGGCTTCGCCTGGCGTTGCATTGACCGTGAAGGTCTCGGTGGCCGGCGCGGCGACGCCGTCGCTGGCCTGCTCGCCCGTAGGCACTCGCGGCGGGTTGGCGACAAACAGCGTCTCGCCATTGCGGCTTTCGATCTTGTCGATGATGTACGGGGTGATCTTGTATCCGCCGTTGGCGAATGTGCTCCAGCCCGTGGCGATTTCCATCGGCGTCAGGGTCGCGGTGCCCAGGGCCAGGGACAGGTTGCGCGGCAGGTCCTGCTTGTTGAAGCCGAACTTGCTGATGTAGTCGATGGTGCGATCCACGCCCAGGGCCTGCAACAGGCGGATCGACACCAGATTGCGGGACTTGTACAGCGCCTCGCGCAGGCGAATCGGGCCGAGGAAGGTATTGGTGTCGTTTTTCGGCCGCCAGACCTTGTCCAGGTATTCGTCGACAAACACGATCGGCGCATCGTTGACCAGGCTGGCGGCGGTGTAGCCGTTATCCAGCGCAGCACTGTAGACGAACGGCTTGAAGCTCGAGCCCGGCTGGCGCTTGGCCTGCAAGGCGCGGTTGTAATTACTCTGCTCGAAAGCGAAGCCGCCTACCAGTGAGCGGATCGCGCCGTCCTGAGGGTCGAGGGACACCAGCGCGCCCTGGGCGGCCGGGATCTGGCTGAACTTGAGCGAGTTGTCCGGCTGGCGTTGCACCCGGATCAGGTCGCCGACCTGCGCCACATCCGAAGGCTGGCGAGGATTGGCGCCCATGCTGTTGGTGTTGAGGAACGGACGGGCCCATTTCATGGTGTCCCAGGCCACGTGCTCTTCCGACTCGCCATTGCGCGTCAGTACCTTGATGCCGTCCTTTTCCACCTGGGTGACGATTGCCGGTTCCAGGCTGCTGATGGTGCGCTGCTTGGTCAGCTCCAGGGCCCAGGCCTCCTTGGTCTTGCCTGGCAGGCGCGACTCGGGGCCACGGTAGCCGTGGCGCTGGTCATACGTCATCAAGCCTTCATGCAGTGCAGTGTTGGCCATTTCCTGCAGATTGCTCGGCACCGTGGTGGTGACGCGGAAACCTTCGGTATAGGCGTCGCTGCCATAGCGCCCGACCATTTCGGCCCGGGCCATCTCGGCGATGTAGGGGGCGTTCACTTCCGGCGTCGGTACGTGATAGCTGGCGTTCAAAGGCTCGTTGATCGCGGCGGTGTAGTCGGCTTCGCTGATCTTGCCGAGCTTGTACATGCGCCCCAGGATCCAGTCGCGACGTTCCTTGCTGCGCGCCGGGTTGGCCAGCGGATTGAAGCGCGACGGTGCCTTGGGCAGGCCGGCGATCATTGCCATCTGCGCCAAGCTCACGTCGCGGATCGACTTGCCGTAATACACCTGCGCTGCGGCCTCGATGCCATAGGCGCGGTTGCCCAGGTAGATCTTGTTCACGTACAGCTCGAGGATCTCGTCCTTGGTCAACTGCCGCTCGATCTGCAGGGCCAGGAGAATCTCGGTGGTCTTGCGCGAAAAGCTGCGTTCGCTGGTCAGGAAGAAATTCTTGGCGACCTGCATGGTGATGGTGCTGCCGCCGGACTGGATGTGGCCACTCTTGACCAGCTGGCTGGCGGCGCGCATCAGGCTGCCCGGATCGACGCCATAGTGGTTGGCGAAGTTGTCGTCTTCAGCACTTAGTAACGCATTGATGAAATTGGGCGGAATGTCGGCGAACCGGATCGGTGTGCGGCGCATTTCGCCAAATTCGGCGATCAACTTGTTGTCGCTGCTGTACACCCGCAAAGGAATCTGCAACTGAATACTTCTCAGCGCCTCCACGGACGGCAATCCCGGACTAAGGTAAAGAAACGCACCGCTCAGACCCAGGAGCAGTCCGCAGAAAACGGCGACGATGGACCATCCGAAAAATTTCAGCAGACGAATCAAGGCTTTTGGATATCCAGGCAAAGAATGAAAAAGGCGCCAGGTGCAGCGAAGGACCCGTGCCAGCAACAAAGCGAAAAAAAACGCTGGGCATTATAAGCATTTTTTTTCGTCGGGAACGCCATCCGGACGTCCGTCGGACCGGGGGGATTGAACGCAACGCATATTAGAGAGTCCGTAACTCACGGATAGTCATAGGGAATTGGTAGTGCTGCGACTCTTCAATAAAAAAGCCCACGGGCTTTTGGGCATCGACATCAGTTCAACATCGGTCAAGCTGCTCGAGTTGAGCCGCCAGGGCGACCGATACCGCGTCGAGTCCTATGCGGTCGAACCGCTGCCGGCCAACGCAGTGATCGAGAAGAATATCGCCGAGCTCGAAGGGGTGGGCATGGCGTTGTCGCGGGTGCTCGACAAGGCCCGGACGCCCTTGCGCAACGTGGCGGTCGCGGTTGCGGGGTCGGCGGTCATCACCAAGACCATCGAGATGGATGCCGGGTTATCGGAAGATGACATGGAAAACCAGCTCAAGATCGAGGCCGACCAGTACATTCCTTATCCACTGGATGAGGTGGCGATCGATTTCGAGGTGGTGGGTGCTTCTCCCCGCAGCACCGAACGGGTCGAAGTGCTGCTGGCGGCTTGTCGAAAGGAGAACGTCGAGGTCCGCGAGGCGGCGCTGGGGCTCGCCGGGCTGACGGCTCGCGTGGTCGATGTCGAAGCCTACGCGCTGGAGCGAGCCTTCGGTCTGCTCGCCACGCAACTTGCCGCGTCCCAGGAGCGACTGACCGTGGCGGTCGTCGACATCGGCGCCACCATGACCACGCTCAGCGTGTTGCACAACGGTCGCATCATTTATACCCGTGAGCAGTTGTTCGGGGGGCGTCAGCTTACCGAGGAAATCCAGCGTCGCTATGGCCTGACGCCAGAGCAGGCCGGCCTGGCGAAAAAGCAGGGCGGTTTGCCCGACGATTATCTCGGCGAGGTGCTTCAACCGTTTCGCGAAGCGCTGGTGCAGCAGGTCTCGCGTTCGTTGCAGTTTTTCTTCGCCTCGGGTCAGTACAGCGCGGTGGATCACATCCTGCTGGCGGGAGGCACTGCGTCAGTCGCCGGCCTGGACCGCCTGATCGAGCAGCGCCTGGGCACGCCAACCCAGGTCGCCAACCCGTTTACCAATATGGCCCTGAGTAGCAAGGTCAACGCCGGCGCCCTGGCCGGCGATGCGCCGGCGCTGATGATCGCCTGCGGGTTGGCCCTCAGGAGTTTCGACTGATGGCGCGGATCAACCTTCTTCCCTGGCGCGAGGAGCTGCGCGAGGAGCGGCGCAAACGCTTTCTGCTGGCGTTGGTGGGCGCGCTGGTGGGCGCGGTGGGCTTGACCTTGATTGCGGTCCAGTACCTGAACAGTGAGATCGACTATCAGACCGCGCGCAACGGCCACGTCCGTGATCAGATTGCCATTCTGGATGAGCGTATCCAGCAGATCAGCGAACTGAAGGCCCGTCGACAGCAACTGCTGGAACGCATGCGCATCATCCAGGACTTGCAGGGCAACCGTCCGGTCAGTGCGCGGATTTTCGATCAACTGGCGCGGACCCTGCCGGACGGGGTTTATTTCACCGAAGTGAAAATGGAAGAGGGCATGCTTTCCATCCAGGGCGTCGCGGAGTCCAACAACCGGGTCTCGGACTTGATGCGTAACCTGGACTCGTCGGACCTGTTCGATGCCCCCAGCCTGACGGAGGTCAAGGCCGCCACGGCGGGCCAGCCCGACCAGGCCAGCGTTTTCCAACTGACGGTTCGCCAGACCCGTCCTGCCGACGCGGAGGATGGCCAATGAAAGCCGGAGAATGGCTGGACGCGCTGCGCAAGATCGATTTCAGCGACCTGGACACCAATAACGTTGGCTCCTGGCCGGCGCCGATCAAGTGGCTGGCCGGAATATTGCTGGTATTGCTGGTGTTGGGGCTGGGCTATAACTTTGCCTTGAGTGACCTGGAAAGCCAGTTGCAGCAGGTGCACGAGGAGGAAAATACCCTCAAGGCGCAATTTGCCGGCAAGGCCCACATGGCGGCGAACCTGGAACGCTATATCGAACAGATGAAGCAGATGGAAACCTCTTTCGGCGTGCTGCTGCGCCAACTGCCCAGTGACACCGAGGTGCCGGGCCTGTTGGAGGACATCACTCGCACCGGCCTGGGCAGCGGCCTGGAGTTCGAAGAGATCAAGCTGCTGCCGGAGGCCACCCAGCCGTTCTACATCGAATTGCCCATCCAGATCACGGTGACGGGCGGTTATCACGACCTGGCAACGTTCGTCAGCGGCGTCGCGGGGCTGCCCCGCATCGTCACGCTGCATGATTTCGAAATCGCACCTGTGGAGCCCGGCGCGGGGGCGAAGCTGCGCATGAGCATCCAGGCCAAGACCTACCGGTACAACGAGCAGGAGACGCTGCCATGAGGCGGGTCTATTGCGTGGGCCTGCTGGCCGGGCTGCTTGCGCTGGCCGGTTGCAACAGCGACGACGGTTTCAGTGACCTGGATGCCTACATGAACGAAGTACGCCTGCGTCCGCCCGGCAAGATCGAGCCCACGCCGACCTTCAGGCCTGGCGAAACCTTCACCTACAGCGCCGCCAATCTGCGTAGCCCGTTTTCCCCGCAGGTCCGCATGGACCAGGCCGAGCGGCAACAGGGCTCGCGCAATGTCAGACCTGATCCCAACCGGGCGAAGCAGTACCTGGAGGGCTTCAATATCGAGCAGTTTGAAATGGTCGGCACGATCTCCAACGCCAGTGGCTCGTTTGCGCTCCTGCGGGGTGCGGGCGGGGTGCATCGACTGAAGGTCGGTGACTACCTGGGGCGCAACGATGGGCGGATCGTCGCTATCAGCGCCACCCAGGTCGATGTGGTCGAAATCGTTCCCGATGGCCAAGGCGCTTGGCTGGAGCGACCACGGACCATTACTTTGAAAGAGCATTCATAGTGGAATTCGAACAATGAACAGGATTTTTTCAGCCCTCGGTATTTCGCTATGGATAGCGCTGTTGTCGCCGATGGTTCAAGCGGCCAGCCTGAAGACGCTGGATGTGGCGGCGTTGCCGGGGGATCGTGTCGAGTTGAAGCTTACCTTCGACGGGCCGCCGCCGCCGCCCCGGGGCTATACCACCGAACAGCCGGCCCGTATCGCCTTGGACCTGCCCGGCGTGACCAATCGGTTGGCCAGCAAGAACCATGATCTTGGCGGTGGCAATGCACGCAGTGCCACCGTGGTCGAGGCGGGGGACCGGACCCGGCTGATCATCGGCCTTACGCAACTGGCGCCGTACGACACCCGGATCGAAGGCAACAACCTGTTCGTCGTGGTTGGCAAGGGAGCCGCCCGCCAGGCCGCTGCTCAGGCTCCGCGTCCTGCGGTTGCCAGCGCCGCGCCTGCCAGGGCCGCTGCGCCGGCCGGCAAGGCGATCCGAGGCGTGGACTTTCAGCGCGGAACCCAGGGCGAAGGTAACGTGGTAATCGACTTGTCCGATCCTTCCATTGCCCCGGACATCCAGGAGCGCGAAGGCAAGATCATCCTCAATTTCCCCAGGACCCAATTGCCCGAACCATTGCGGGTACGCCTGGACGTCAAGGACTTTGCCACGCCGGTGCAGTTCGTCAATGCCAGCGCTGGTTCCGACCGCGCCACCATCAGCATCGAACCCAGCGGCACCTTCGATTACTCCACCTACCAGACCGACAACAAGCTGACCGTCAGTGTCCGGCCCATGACGGTCGAAGACCTGCAGAAACGCAACAGCGACCGCGCCGCCTATAGCGGCGAGAAGTTATCGCTGAATTTCCAGGACATCGAAGTGCGCTCGGTGCTGCAACTCATCGCCGACTTCACCAACCTGAACCTGGTGGCCAGCGACACCGTGCAGGGTGGTATCACCTTGCGGCTGCAGAATGTGCCGTGGGACCAGGCGCTGGATCTGGTGCTCAAGACCAAGGGGCTCGACAAGCGCAAGGTGGGCAATGTGCTGCTGGTGGCCCCGGCGGATGAAATTGCCGCACGCGAACGCCAGGAGCTGGAATCCCAGAAACAGATCGCCGATCTGGCACCGCTGCGGCGCGAGCTGTTGCAGGTCAACTATGCCAAGGCGGCCGACATCGCCAAGCTGTTCCAGTCAGTCACCAGTGCCGAGGCGAAGGCAGATGAGCGCGGCACGATCACGGTCGATGAACGCACCAACAACATCATTGCCTACCAGACCCAGGACCGGCTCGACGAGTTGCGCCGGATCGTCGCGCAGCTGGACATCCCGGTGCGCCAGGTGATGATCGAGGCGCGGATCGTCGAGGCCAACGTCGATTACGACAAGAGCCTGGGCGTGCGCTGGGGAGGCTCGGTGCAGAACAAAGGCAACTGGAACTCTTCCGGTGTCACCACGGGCGATTCCACCACCATCGGCACGCCGGGCAGTACCAGCACCAACCAGCCGTTCGTCGACCTCGGGGCGTCAGGCAACACCTCCGGGATCGGCATCGCCTTCATCACCGACAACGTGCTGCTGGACCTGGAACTGACGGCCATGGAAAAAACCGGCAATGGGGAAATTGTCTCCCAGCCCAAGGTGGTGACCTCCGACAAGGAGACCGCGAAAATCCTCAAGGGCACGGAGATTCCCTATCAGGAAGCCAGCTCCAGCGGTGCCACGTCGGTGTCGTTCAAGGAAGCCTCGCTGTCGCTGGAAGTCACGCCGCAGATCACGCCGGACAACCGCATCATCATGGAGGTCAAGGTCACCAAGGATGAGCCGGATTACCTGAACAAGGTGCAAGAGGTTCCGCCAATCAAGAAAAACGAGGTCAACGCCAAGGTGCTGGTCAACGATGGCGAGACCATTGTGATTGGCGGCGTTTTCTCAAATACTCAGAGCAAAGTTGTAGATAAGGTGCCATTTCTTGGCGATGTGCCGTATCTTGGCCGCCTTTTCCGGCGTGATGTGGTTTCGGAGAAAAAATCCGAGCTGCTGGTATTTCTCACTCCGCGTATCATGAACAACCAGGCGATTGCTGTGAGTCGTTGATTCTGTGCGAAATTTGATTCTTGTTGGGCCGATGGGGGCTGGAAAAAGCACCATCGGTCGTTTGCTGGCCAAAGAGCTGCGCCTGCCTTTCAAAGATTCCGACAAGGAAATTGAATTGCGCACGGGCGCCAATATCCCATGGATCTTCGATAAGGAAGGCGAGCCCGGTTTCCGGGACCGTGAGCAGGCGATGATCGCCGAGCTGTGCGGTTTCGAGGGCGTGGTGTTGGCCACTGGCGGCGGCGCGGTGATGCGCGAAGCCAATCGTCGGGCGTTGCATGCCGGCGGACGAGTGGTCTACCTGCATGCTTCCGTCGAGCAGCAGGTGGGACGCACTTCACGTGATCGCAACCGGCCGCTGCTGCGTACCGCCGATCCGGCCAAGACCTTGCGCGACCTGCTGGAGCTGCGTGACCCGCTGTATCGGGAAATCGCCGACCTGGTCATCGAAACCGACGAGCGGCCGCCACGGATGGTGGTGCTGGAAATCCTCGATCGCCTGCAACAGCTGCCTCCCCGTTAATGCGTGGCGCGAAATGCGCTATCCTCGGCGTCCCGCCTTGGCTCGTCCGGGGCGTGGCGGACGGCCATTAACTGGCGCCACGGCCGGCACCGTTGACTTTCGTTAATAGCAGGCAGGACGCCTGATTTCATCTTCACTGTGGGGACACATGCAGACACTTAAGGTCGACCTGGGCGAGCGCAGCTACCCGATTCACATTGGCGAAGGCTTGCTGGACCAGCCTGAACTGCTGACACCGCACATCGCCGGGCGGCAAGTCGCGATTATCTCCAACGAAACCGTCGCCCCTTTGTATCTGGAACGCCTGGCTCGCAGCCTGTCGGCCTATTCGGTCATTTCCGTGGTGTTGCCGGACGGCGAGGCCTTCAAGAACTGGGAAACCCTGCAGCTGATTTTCGACGGTCTGCTGACTGCACGGCATGATCGCCGCACCACCGTGGTCGCCCTGGGCGGCGGCGTGATCGGCGACATGGCCGGTTTTGCCGCGGCTTGCTATCAGCGCGGTGTCGATTTCATCCAGATCCCCACCACGTTGCTGTCCCAGGTCGACTCGTCGGTGGGTGGCAAGACCGGCATCAACCATCCGCTGGGCAAGAACATGGTAGGCGCGTTCTACCAGCCCAACGTCGTGTTGATCGACACCGCGACGTTGAAGACTCTGCCAGCCCGTGAATTGTCCGCAGGCTTGGCCGAGGTCATCAAGTACGGTCTGATCTGCGACGAGCCGTTCCTGGGCTGGCTCGAAGAAAATGTCGACCGCTTGCGTGCGCTGGACCAGACCGCCCTGACCTATGCCATCGAGCGCTCCTGTGCAGCCAAGGCTGCCGTGGTGGGTGCCGATGAGCGCGAATCTGGCGTGCGCGCCACGCTCAACCTCGGCCACACCTTCGGCCACGCCATCGAAACCCACATGGGCTATGGCGTCTGGTTGCATGGCGAGGCGGTTGCCGCGGGCACGGTCATGGCCCTGGAAATGTCCGCGCGCCTGGGGTGGATCAGCGAGCAGGAGCGCGATCGTGGGATCCGCCTGTTCCAGCGGGCCGGGCTGCCGGTCGTTCCGCCCGAGGAGATGAGCGAGGCGGATTTCCTTGAACACATGGCAATCGACAAAAAAGTGATCGACGGTCGTCTGCGTCTGGTGCTGCTGCGCCGCATGGGCGAAGCGGTAGTGACCGACGATTATCCGAAAGAGGTTCTACAGGCCACGCTGGGAGCGGATTACCGCGCCCTGGCTCAGCTTAAAGGTTAATAAGATTCCGATGACTAGTTTGCATGCCGACGAGGCTTTCCTCGGCCATTTCCAGTTGAGTCATGACCCTTTTGCTCCGCGGGTCCCAGGCTTCAAATTCTTTCCTGCCCAGCGCAAGCCGGTGTTGGGCCAGCTGCATCACCTTGCGCGCTACAGCCAGTTGCTGTTGGTCGTCACCGGCCCCCAGGGCAGTGGCAAGACGTTGTTGCGCCAGGCCTTGGTGGCCAGTACCAACAAACAGTCCGTGCAAAGCGTGGTGGTATCGGCCCGTGGTGCCGGCGACGCAGCCGGCGTGTTGCGCCAAGTCGCCCAGGCACTGAATGTCGCCCAGGCGGAGATCGGTGCGATCCTCGACCAGATCGTCCAGTTGGCATTGACGGGGCAGGAAGTCTATCTGCTGGTGGACGATGCCGAGCAGCTCGACGAATCAGCCCTGGAAGCCCTGCTGGCCCTGGCTGCCGGTGCACCGGAAGGTCGTCCCCATGTGTTCCTGTTCGGGGAGTCTTCGCTGATCGCCGAACTGGACCAGTTGAACCTTGAGGAAGAGCGCTTCCACGTCATCGAACTGGCGCCCTATACCGAGGAAGAAACCCGTGAATACCTGGCCCAGCGTCTTGAGGGCGCCGGCCGGGGTATCGAACTTTTCACCGCAGATCAGATCTCTGAGATTCACGAAAGCTCTGACGGTTGGCCTGGCAACATCAACCAGGTGGCCCGAGATGCTCTGATCGAAATCATGATCGCCAGCCGCTCAGCGGTGAAGCGTCCAAGTATGGGGTTCAACATGCCGAAGAAACACGTATTGGCGATTTCCGCCGTGGTCGTGGTCGCGGTCGCCGCCGCCTGGCTGATGCCGGGTCGCAACAAGGCGCCCACCACCGGCGCACCTGCCAATGAACAGGCGCAGTTGCCTCTCGGTCAGGGCACGCCGCAACCCAACGGCGGCGCCCCGGCGGTGGAGTTTGCAGGTAATACCCAGCCGATGCCGCTGCCGCTGGTCGGCAACTCGCAACCGGTCATGCGCGGTCCCCTGGCTGAAGCGGCAGGCGGAATCACCGAGGGCGACGACGGCGCAGCGCCGCCGATCGACGACAGCAGCGATACTCCGCCAACCGTGACCACCACCTCGCCTCCCTCGGGCGTACCGGCTGGTCCGGCCCCAACGCCAGTACCGACGCCGACCGCCAAGCCGACCCCTGCGCCTACCCAGGTCGCCACCGCCAAGCCTGCTCCGGCCCCAGCCAAACCGGCGCCCGCGCCTGCGACCAAACCCGCTGCCGCGCCCGCCAAGGCCGCGGGCGGTAGCTGGTACGCCGGCCAGGCACCCGGCAACTACGTGGTGCAGATCCTCGGCACCAGCTCCGAAACCGCGGCACAGAACTTCGTCAAGGAACAGGGCGGCGAGTACCGTTATTTCAAGAAAGTGCTCAACGGCAAACCGCTTTACGTCATCACCTATGGCAGCTTTGCCAACCGTGACGCAGCCGTTTCCGCTATCAAGGCCTTGCCAGCGAAGGTTCAGGCTGGTAAACCTTGGCCTCGCACTGTCGCCAGCGTCCAACAGGAACTGGCTGCAACTCGCTGATGATTCGGCGGCCTTACCCAGGCCGCCTCTCCCGGCAACCTCAACATTTCCGCAAGGGCGGGCGACCTTTCAGGCCGCGCGCCTTGTGGTGTCTGCGTCACAGTAGCGTTTGAGTCGTAGCGGTCGAACCCAAAAAAGTTTTGACTAGCACAGCATATAGCTTTAAACCTTTCACAAATGCGACATGGATTTGCGACAGTTCGTCGTCAAATTTGTGAGCCTCTGTGTCGGTGTGTACAATGACCTCCCTTTTGCCCCCGCAAAGCTGGCGTACGTTCGGCGCGGCATGCAACTGGTTGAATTGAAAAGAAATTTGCCTCGGTAAGAGGCAGCCTGGTGAGAAAGTGTCTATGAAAGCAGGTCTGTACCAACCAGATGAATTCAAGGATAACTGCGGTTTTGGCCTGATAGCCCATATGCAGGGCGAGCCCAGCCATACCCTTTTGCAAACGGCCATTGAGGCCCTGACCTGCATGACCCACCGTGGTGGGATCAACGCCGACGGCAAGACCGGTGACGGTTGTGGCTTGCTGATTCAAAAGCCGGACGAGTTCCTGCGTGCCATCGCCCAGGAAACGTTTGGCGTGACCCTGCCCAAGCAGTACGCCGTGGGCATGGTGTTTTTCAACCAGGACCCGGTAAAGGCGCAAGCGGCTCGCGAAAACATGAACCGCGAGATCCTGGCCGCCGGCCTGCAGCTTGTCGGCTGGCGCAAAGTGCCGATCGACACCAGCGTCCTTGGCCGCCTGGCCCTTGAGCGCCTGCCGTTGATCGAGCAGGTGTTCATCGCCGGCGAAGGCCTGAGCGACCAGGACATGGCGATCAAGCTGTTCAGCTCCCGTCGTCGTTCGTCCGTGGCCAACGCCGCCGACACCGACCACTACATCTGCAGCTTTTCCCACAAGACCATCATCTATAAAGGCCTGATGATGCCGGCGGACCTCACCGCCTTCTATCCAGACCTGAGCGACGAGCGCCTGAAAACCGCGATCTGCGTGTTCCACCAGCGCTTCTCCACCAACACCCTGCCGAAATGGCCGCTCGCCCAGCCATTCCGCTTCCTCGCCCACAACGGCGAGATCAACACCATCACCGGCAACCGCAACTGGGCCTTGGCCCGTCGCACCAAGTTCGCCAACGATTTGATGCCGGACCTCGAAGAGCTTGGCCCACTGGTCAACCGCGTCGGTTCGGACTCCTCGAGCATGGACAACATGCTCGAGCTGATGGTGACCGGCGGCATCGACCTGTTCCGTGGCGTGCGCATGCTCGTGCCGCCAGCCTGGCAGAACGTCGAGACCATGGACCCGGACCTGCGCGCCTTCTACGAATACAACTCCATGCACATGGAGCCGTGGGACGGCCCGGCCGGTATCGTCATGACCGACGGCCGCTACGCCGTGTGCCTGCTCGACCGTAACGGCCTGCGCCCGGCGCGCTGGGTCACCACCACCAACGGGTTCATCACCCTGGCGTCGGAAATCGGTGTCTGGAACTACCAGCCCCAGGACGTCATCGCCAAGGGCCGCGTAGGTCCGGGCCAGATATTTGCCGTGGACACCGAGACCGGCCAGATCCTCGACACCGACGCCATCGACAACCGCCTCAAGTCCCGTCATCCGTACAAGCAATGGCTGCGCAAGAATGCCCTGCGCATCCAGGCGACCATGGAAGACAACGATCACGGTTCGGCCTTCTACGACGTCGATCAGCTCAAGCAGTACATGAAGATGTACCAGGTGACGTTCGAAGAGCGTGACCAGGTGCTGCGTCCGTTGGGTGAGCAGGGCTACGAAGCGGTCGGCTCCATGGGCGATGACACGCCGATGGCCGTGCTGTCCCAGCGCGTGCGCACGCCGTACGACTATTTCCGCCAGCAGTTCGCCCAGGTGACCAACCCGCCGATCGACCCGCTGCGCGAAGCGATCGTGATGTCCCTGGAGATCTGCCTCGGCGCCGAGCGCAACATTTTCCAGGAGTCGCCGGAACACGCTTCGCGGGTGATCCTGAGCTCGCCGGTCATTTCCCCGGCCAAGTGGCGCTCGCTGACCAACCTCGACCGCCCTGGTTTCGAACGTCAGGTCATCGACCTGAACTACGACGAGAACATCGGCCTGGAAGCGGCGATCCGCAACGTCGCCGACCAGGCTGAAGAAGCCGCGCGCGCCGGGCGCACCCAGATTGTCCTGACCGACCGTCATATCGCTCCGGGCAAGCTGCCGATCCACGCCTCGCTGGCCACCGGTGCGGTGCACCATCGCCTGACCGAAAAAGGCCTGCGCTGCGACTCCAACATCCTGGTGGAAACCGCCACCGCACGCGACCCGCATCACTTTGCGGTGCTGATCGGTTTCGGCGCCTCGGCGGTCTATCCGTTCCTGGCCTACGAAGTGCTGGGCGACCTGATCCGTACCGGAGAAGTGCTGGGCGACCTCTACGAGGTGTTCAAGAACTACCGCAAGGGCATCACCAAGGGCCTGCTCAAGATCCTGTCGAAGATGGGCATCTCGACCATCGCCTCGTACCGTGGCGCGCAACTGTTCGAGGCCATCGGCCTGTCCGAAGAAGTCTGCGAACTGAGTTTCCGTGGTGTGCCGAGTCGCATCAAGGGTGCGCGTTTCGTCGACATCGAAGCCGAGCAGAAAGCCCTCGCCGCCGAAGCCTGGAGCCCGCGCAAGCCGATCCAGCAGGGGGGCCTGCTGAAGTTCGTCCACGGTGGCGAATACCATGCCTACAACCCGGACGTGGTCAACACCTTGCAAGCCGCCGTGCAGCAAGGCGACTACAGCAAGTTCAAGGAGTACACCGCGCTGGTGGACAACCGTCCGGTGTCGATGATCCGCGACCTGCTCAGGGTCAAGACCCTCGAAACGCCGCTGGACATCAATGAAGTGGAACCGCTGGAATCGGTGCTCAAGCGCTTCGATTCGGCCGGTATTTCCCTGGGCGCCTTGTCCCCGGAAGCCCACGAAGCCCTGGCCGAAGCCATGAACCGCCTCGGTGCGCGTTCCAACTCCGGCGAAGGCGGCGAAGACCCGGCGCGCTACGGCACCATCAAGAGTTCGAAAATCAAGCAAGTGGCCACCGGCCGCTTCGGTGTGACGCCGGAGTACCTGGTCAACGCCGAAGTGCTGCAGATCAAGGTTGCCCAGGGCGCCAAGCCCGGCGAAGGCGGTCAACTGCCCGGCGGCAAGGTCAACGGCCTGATCGCCAAGCTGCGTTACGCGGTACCTGGTGTGACCCTGATCTCGCCGCCGCCGCACCACGACATCTACTCGATCGAAGATTTGTCGCAACTGATCTTCGACCTCAAGCAGGTCAACCCGAAGGCCCTGGTCTCGGTGAAACTGGTGGCGGAAGCCGGCGTCGGCACCATTGCCGCCGGCGTGGCCAAGGCCTATGCCGACCTGATCACCATCTCCGGCTATGACGGCGGCACCGGTGCATCGCCGCTGACTTCGATCAAGTACGCCGGTGCGCCATGGGAATTGGGCTTGGCGGAAACTCACCAGACCCTGCGCGGCAACGACTTGCGCGGCAAGGTCCGGGTGCAGACCGACGGTGGCCTGAAGACCGGCCTGGATGTGATCAAGGCCGCCATCCTCGGCGCCGAGAGCTTCGGCTTCGGCACCGCGCCGATGATCGCCCTGGGCTGCAAGTACCTGCGCATCTGCCACCTGAACAACTGCGCCACCGGCGTGGCGACCCAGAACGACAAGCTGCGCAAAGACCACTACATCGGTACCGTCGACATGGTGGTGAATTTCTTCACCTACGTGGCCGAAGAGACTCGTGAGTGGCTGGCGAAGTTGGGCGTGCGCTCGCTGGAAGAGCTGATCGGCCGTACCGATCTGCTGGAAGTGATCGAAGGCCAGACCGCCAAACAGCAGCACCTGGACCTGACCCCGTTGCTGGGCAGCGATCTGATTCCGGCCGACAAGCCTCAGTTCTGTCATGTCGACCGCAACCCGCCGTTCGACAAGGGTGAGCTGGCCGAGAAGATGGTCGACATGGCTGCTGCGGCGATCAACGACCTGAGCGGTGCCGAATTCGACCTGGACATCTGCAACTGCGACCGTTCCATCGGCGCGCGGATCTCCGGTGAAATCGCCCGCAAGCACGGCAACCAGGGAATGGCCAACGCGCCGGTCACCTTCCGCTTCAAGGGCACGGCCGGGCAGAGCTTTGGCGTCTGGAACGCCGGCGGCCTGAACATGTACCTGGAAGGCGATGCGAACGACTACGTGGGCAAGGGCATGACCGGCGGCAAGCTGGTCATCGTTCCGCCCAAGGGCAGCCTCTATAGGACCCAGGACAGTGCAATCATCGGCAACACCTGCCTCTACGGCGCCACGGGCGGCAAGTTGTTCGCCGCCGGCACCGCGGGCGAGCGTTTCGCCGTGCGCAACTCCGGCGCCCACACGGTCGTGGAAGGCACCGGCGATCACTGCTGCGAGTACATGACCGGTGGTTTCGTCTGCGTACTGGGCAAGACCGGTTATAACTTCGGCTCTGGCATGACCGGCGGTTTCGCCTACGTGCTCGACCAGGACAACACCTTCGTTGACCGGGTCAACCACGAACTGGTGGAAATCCAGCGGATCAGCGGCGAGGCGATGGAAGCCTACCGCAGCCACCTGCAACGCGTGCTGAACGAGTACGTCGAGGAAACCGACAGCGAGTGGGGTCGTGAACTCGCCGAGAACCTCGATGACTATGTGCGTCGTTTCTGGCTGGTCAAGCCCAAGGCTGCCAACCTGAAGTCGTTGCTTTCCAGCACTCGTGCCAACCCGCAGTGATATGCGCCTGAAGAGTTTGATGAGGTTTTAACAATGGCTGAACGTCTGAATAACGACTTCCAGTTCATCGATGTCGGGCGCAAGGATCCGAAGAAGAAACTGTTGCGTCAACGCAAGAAAGAGTTCGTGGAAATCTACGAGCCTTTCAAACCCCAGCAGTCGGCCGACCAGGCCCACCGCTGCCTGGGTTGCGGTAACCCGTATTGCGAATGGAAGTGCCCGGTGCACAACTTCATTCCCAACTGGCTGAAGCTGGTGGCCGAGGGCAACATCCTCCAGGCCGCCGAGCTGTCCCACCAGACCAACACCCTGCCGGAAGTCTGCGGCCGGGTGTGTCCGCAGGATCGCCTGTGTGAAGGTGCTTGCACCCTCAACGACGGTTTCGGTGCGGTGACCATCGGTTCGGTGGAGAAGTACATCACCGACACCGCGTTCGCCATGGGCTGGCGCCCGGACATGTCCAAGGTCAAGCCGACCGGCAAGCGCGTGGCGATCATTGGCGCGGGCCCGGCGGGCCTCGGTTGTGCCGATGTGCTGGTGCGTGGTGGCGTCACTCCGGTGGTGTTCGACAAGAACCCGGAAATCGGTGGCCTGCTGACGTTCGGCATCCCCGAGTTCAAGCTGGAAAAGACCGTGCTGAGCAATCGTCGCGAAGTCTTCACCGGCATGGGCATCGAGTTCCGCCTGAACACCGAGGTGGGCAGGGACGTGACCATGGAGCAACTGCTCGAAGAGTACGATGCGGTCTTCATGGGCATGGGCACCTACACCTACATGAAGGGCGGCTTTGCCGGCGAGGACCTGCCGGGCGTCTACGACGCGCTGGACTTCCTGATCGCCAACGTCAACCGCAACCTGGGCTTTGAAAAGTCGCCGGAAGATTTCGTCGACATGAAAGGCAAGAAGGTCGTAGTACTCGGCGGTGGCGACACGGCGATGGACTGCAACCGCACGTCGATTCGCCAGGGCGCCAAGTCGGTGACCTGCGCCTACCGTCGTGACGAAGCGAACATGCCCGGCTCGCGCAAAGAGGTGAAGAACGCCAAGGAAGAAGGCGTGAAGTTCCTCTACAACCGCCAGCCGATCGCCATTGTCGGGGAAGACAAGGTTGAAGGTGTGAAAGTGGTCGAGACCCGTCTCGGCGAGCCGGACGCCCGTGGTCGCCGCAGCCCTGAGCCGATCCCCGGCTCCGAAGAGATCATCCCGGCCGACGCCGTGGTCATCGCCTTCGGTTTCCGACCGAGCCCGGCGCCGTGGTTCGAGCAGTTCAGCATCCAGACTGACAGCCAGGGCCGCGTCGTCGCCCCGGAACAAGGCCAGTACAAGCACCAGACCAGCAACCCGAAGATCTTCGCCGGCGGCGACATGGTCCGGGGTTCCGACCTGGTGGTGACAGCGATCTTCGAAGGCCGCAATGCGGCGGAAGGGATCCTGGATTACTTGCAAGTCTGACCGAACGACACCAATCCTGTGGGAGCGAGCTTGCTCGCGATAGCGGTAGATCAGTCGCCAGATGTATTGGCTGACATGCCGCCATCGCGAGCAAGCTCGCTCCCACAGTTGTTTTGTGGTGTTAGAAGACTGTGTTGCACCGCGACAAATTGCCCCGATAGATAAAAGGCACGGCTCTTGCCGTGCCTTTTGCGTCGCGCTCTGAGAAAATGCCCGCACTTTTTTTCCGGATGCCGACATGACTGCCCTGAAGAACGACCGTTTCCTTCGCGCCCTGCTCAAGCAACCCGTGGACGTCACCCCCGTGTGGATGATGCGCCAGGCCGGTCGCTATCTGCCGGAATACCGCGCCAGCCGCGCCAAGGCCGGTGACTTCATGAGCCTGTGCATGAACCCGCAGTTCGCCTGCGAAGTCACGATGCAGCCGCTGGACCGCTATCCTCAACTGGACGCGGCGATCCTGTTCTCCGACATCCTCACCATTCCCGACGCCATGGGCCAAGGCCTGTACTTCGAGACCGGCGAAGGCCCGCGTTTCAAGAAAGTGGTCAGCACCCTGGCCGACATCGAAGCGCTGCCGATTCCCGATCCGCAGAAGGACCTGGGCTATGTCATGGACGCGGTCAGCACCATTCGCCGTGAATTGAACGGTCGCGTTCCGTTGATCGGTTTTTCCGGCAGCCCGTGGACACTCGCGACTTACATGGTCGAAGGCGGCTCCTCCAAGGACTTCCGCAAGACCAAGGCGATGCTCTACGACAACCCACAAGCCATGCACCTGCTGCTGGACAAGCTGGCGCAGTCGGTCACGTCCTACCTCAACGGCCAGATCATGGCCGGTGCGCAAGCGGTGCAGATCTTTGATACCTGGGGCGGCAACCTGTCAGCGGCGGCGTACCAGGAATTCTCCCTGGCCTACATGCGCAAGATCGTCAGCGGCCTGATCCGTGAACACGAAGGTCGTAAAGTGCCGGTGATCGTGTTCACCAAGAACGGTGGGCTGTGGCTGGAAAGCATCGCCGATGCCGGTGCCGACGCCCTGGGCCTGGACTGGACCTGCGACATTGGCAACGCTCGCGAGCGCGTCGGCCACAAGGTTGCGTTGCAAGGCAACATGGACCCAACGGTGCTCTACGCCAAGCCTGAAGCGATCCGTGCTGAAGTCGGGCGTATCCTGGCCAGTTACGGCAAGGGCACCGGCCATGTGTTCAACCTCGGCCATGGCATCACCCCGGAAGTCGATCCGGAACACGCCGGTGCCTTCCTGCGGGCGGTGCATGAGTTGTCGGCGCCCTATCATTCCTGATTAGCGCCAGTCGTCAAAGCCTGTCCGGGTTCGTGCCGGACAGGCTTTTTTTTGTTCGTTTTTTTGATGTTCTGCGCAGAACTGGCCCGTTATTTAACTTAGGGTGCTTTTTTATAAGTCGGTTTTTGTTTGCTTGTGTAGGACGTTAATTTTGTTCTTGTAGGATTAATGTACTTAGCGACCATTCCTTCTATGTAGAGAGACATGTCCTACATAGAAAACGTTAAGTTTTATATAAGGTTTCGACGCTTGAAAGGACGGGCGCTGGACGATCCAGCATGCCTGTCGGGGGTAATGCCTCTTTTCTTTTATGGTTAGTCTGGAGCTTATATGAATAGCAATTTTGCAAAGCGAAGTGTTTTGACGGGATGTACCTCGTCATTAGTTCTGTTGTCGGCCATGGTTGTGTCCCAAGGCGTATCAGCCCACGGTTACCTTGAAGTACCGCCTTCACGTGCATTGCTCTGCCAGAAAGGCGACAACAAGAATTGTGGCGGTGCGCAGTACGAACCTCAAAGTGCCGGCGAAACTTTCAAGGGTTTTCCCAATGGTATGGGCGGCGCTCCGTTGCAAGGTCCTGCCGACGGTAAAATCGCCAGTGGCGGTCATGCCCTGTTCTCCGCCCTCGATGCGCAGTCCGCCACGCGCTGGCAACTGACGGAAATCGCCGACCGCAACATTGCCTTTCAATGGCGGTATTCCGCGGCGCACCCGGCAACCAAGCATGAATATTTCATCACCCGGGACGGCTGGAACCCAAACGAACCGCTCAAGCGCGCCTCTTTCGACACCGCGCCGTTCTGTTCGGTGGATGGCGGTAATCAACTTCCGGTCAGTGGTGCCAAGCACAACTGCGTGATTCCCGATAGCAAGTCGGGTCATCACGTCATTCTGGCCGTCTGGACCGTGGGCGACACTGATAATGCCTTTTACGATCCGGCGGATGTGAACATCCTTGCTGAGGCCGCCTTGCCGGGGGGGTGGCAGCCGGTTGGCAGCATTGCCCCGTCGACCCCACTGTTGGCGGGTGACAAGGTCAAGGCGCGGGCATTTTCCGCGACCGGCGAAAGTGCCGGATACAGCGTAGAAGTCAGTATCGAAAACGCTGAAGAGGGCAAGCCCGAGAATTGGTCGTTCAAGCTGGCCGAAGCCATCAACAACGCCCACACCCTGATCCGGGCTGGTATCCGTGACGATGCGGGCGGTATCAACCCGGTCAAGGGGACCAACCGGCTGTATGCCCAGAAAGAAAGCGCTGTGAAACGCTACGAAGTGCAACTGGACATGCAGGAAGACGCCGGCGCCAGCATGGAGATTTCTTCTCTGCAACCTGAGTATGTACTGGACAAAGGTCGGGCCAGCATGGCGTTCACTGCGCAGACCAACCGCAGGATGAACCTCGAAGCCACACTGTTCGACGCGAAGAACAAACAGGTTGGCATCGTAAGCCAGACCGTGGGGGCAGGCAGCACCGGCCTCAACCTGGACGTGCGCAGCGCCCCCGGCGCCCACACCCTGACGCTGCTTGGGACCACTGAAGACGGTCGCACCACTCGCCAACATACCCGGTCGGTGACCCTGACCGGAGAAGGCGCAGGCATCGAGTACGACTTCGTGTTCCCTGAAGGCATCAGCGACTACACCGCCGGCACGAAAGTGCTGCAACCCAAGACTGACGAAGTCTTTGCATGCAAGCCGTTCCCCGCGTCCGGCTATTGCAAGCAGTACAGCCCGACGGCGAACGGTTTCGAACCGGGTGTCGGAGCCTCGTGGCAGAGCGCCTGGGACAAGTTGTAAATCCTGACAGGCACGGCTCCAGGTTATTCGCCTGGATAACCTGGAGCCCTTTGACGAGGAGGCAGCGATGCTGACCAATGACCGTTTGCCGAAGATTGTCTCGATGCTTGCCTTGCTGTCGTATGGGGCGCTCCTGGCCGGGCAAGAGTGGCGTTTTCGCCAGGCTTCTGTCCGTGACGTGCCAGTGCTGGTCGACTCGATGGTGGCGCCGGCTCGCGAACCGCCCAACGTGCAAGCGGTGGCGACCGTGCTGGGCCTTGTACCACAAGGGTCCCAGGTACCCAGTTCAGAGCCGATTACCTTGCAAGCCAGTTTTGTCGCCGACCAAGGCCTGTCGCGGGCTTTGCTGGTGCACGCCGGTGGTTCGCGCATCTACCAGTTGGGCGAGCGCTTGCCCGGTGGCAGCGTGTTGCGCCGGGTCGAGGCCGGCCATGTGACGTTGTGGCGCAACGGGCGCGAAGAGCGATTGGCCCTGCAACAGCCGGCCAAGCCTTTGCTGCGCCAGTTGAGTCTCGACGACTCGCATCATGCTGCGCTTCATTCCTCGCAATACCTACGCCCGGTGGCCGGGCAACCAGAGTGATCGAATTCATGAACTGCTTTATCCGGGACCGTGTTTGGCGCGTCCTGTTCTGTCTTGCCGTGTGTTGCCCGCTGGCGTTCTCCAGTTCACCACGCGCCGAACAGACTCGATGGCAACTGGCGATGAACAACGCGGAACTGCGCGATGTGGTCGAGGAATTCTCAGCGATCCTGGGCAAGACCGTTGTGCTTGATCCTAGGGTTTCAGGCCGCATCACCGTCATGTCCCGTGAAGCACTGGACCGCGAGGGCGTGCGTCGGTTGTTCTATTCGGTACTCGATGCGCATAACTTCACCGTGATCGACGAAGGCGAACGGATCCTGATCCTGCCGGTGAGCGAGGCCAAGACGCGGGCCGGCATCGCTGATGCACAGCGTGCTACGCCGTCGCAATTCGTTACCCGGGTCATCGACCTGCAATCGAGCATCGCCGCCGACGTCGCCGGCTTGGTCCGCCCCCTGGTGTCGGCCAATGGCTACGTCGGCCCTTCGGTATCGTCCAACGCCTTGGTGGTCACCGACACCGCCGCCAATGCCCAGCGTATCGCCGACGTGGTCCGGCAATTGGACTCGGGGCGTAATCGCAGTCATGTGGTGGTGCGGCTACGGCATGCCCAGGCCGGGGATATCGCGCCACTTATGGAAGCGTCCGGCGGCAAGCGTGAAGGTGATACCGCAGGCGTCGTGATCGCTGATGCTCGCAGCAATCGCCTGGTGATCATCGGCGCCCCGACAGTGCGCCAGCGCCTCGTCGATCTGGCCCGGACGTTGGATGTCCCGGCTGCCCCGTCCCAAGACAACGCACGAGTCATCCGCCTGCGCCACAGCGATGCCAAGCAATTGGCTGAAGTATTGGAAGGTGTCGGCCAGGGTAAGAGAACCACACCGGCGCCGGCCGGCCTGCGGGATGCTGCCGCCGCCAGCCCCTTCATGATCAAGGCCGACGAAAGCCAGAATGCCCTGGTGCTGATCGCCGAGCCGGCCCAGGTCCGCACTATCGAAAACATCGTCCGTGAGCTGGACCAGCCCCGGGCCCAAGTGCTTATCCACGCGGCCATCGTAGAGGTTTCCGGTGACATAACCGAAGCCTTGGGTGTGCAGTGGGGCCTCGACAGAGGCAGCGTGACCGGGTTTATCAACTTTCCGGGAACCGACATCCCGATCATCGGCAACCTGAACCTCAGTGAGCTGGATAAAGGACCGGAAGGTGCGATCCTGCGGCTGGGCGGCGACCGCTTCAGTGCGCTGATCTCGGCGCTGGCGAGCAATACCCGCAGCAACCTGCTGTCCACTCCCAGCCTGCTGACCCTGGATAACCAGGAAGCGGAAATCATCGTGGGCCAGAACGTGCCGTTCAAGACCGGCTCCTACGCCACCAGCGGCAACGGCGCGGACAATCCGTTCACCACCGTGGAGCGCAAGGACGTCGGCATCAGTCTCAAGGTCAAGCCCTACATCAACGAAGGCTCGACCTTGCGCCTTGAAGTCCAGCAGGAGGTTTCGGACATCGCGCCGTCCGTCTCCGGTGTGGACTCTTCTGACCTGATCACCAACAAGCGTGCCTTGAAAAGCACGATCCTTGCGGACGACGGCGAGATCATCGTGATCGGTGGCCTGATCCGCGACAGTGTCCGCACCCAGCAAAGCGGCGTGCCGTTGCTGCGCAGTATCCCGTACCTGGGCGCGCTGTTTCGCTGGACCCGTGACACCCAGACGAAGAGCAACCTGATGGTGTTCCTGCGCCCAACCATCGTGCGCCGCAACGAAGACCTCGCCGAGGTCAGCCGCCAGCGCTATGACACGCTCCGGGAGCTGAGCAAGCCTGGCTCGCGAAAAAACAATTCACTGTTATTACCCCGCGACGCTCGCCGGTTGTTCGAGACATCCACAGAGGCGGCCGATTCGGCTCAACAGCCCTCGGGTGCCTTGTGACTGATTCACAGGCCCCGTTGCCCTTCGGTTTCGCCAGGCGCCTGGGCGTGCTGCTGGAAGGCGCTGGGCCGAACTTGAGCTTGGTCATGCGCCACGATACGCCGCTGACTGCCCTGGCTGAAGTGCGGCGCCTGTGCGGGCGGGACTTACCTATCCAGGTTCTGGAACCGGCACAATTCGCCGCACGTTTGGCCAGCGTCTATCGCCAGGGCCAGAGCGCCGCCGAGCAGGTGGCCCAGGGCCTGGACGAGGAGCTGGACCTGCTCAGCCTGGCCGACCAGATGCCGCAGACCACCGACCTGCTGGAGCAGCAGGGCGATGCGCCGATCATCCGCCTGATCAATGCGCTGCTCAGCGAGGCGGTCCGCGAACACGCCTCGGATGTGCACCTGGAAACCTTCGAGCAATACCTGTCGGTGCGCATGCGCATCGACGGCCAGTTGCAGGAAATGTTGCGTCCGCGCCGGGAGCTGGCGAACCTGCTGGTGTCGCGGATCAAGGTCATGGCGCGTTTGGACATCGCCGAAAAACGCGTGCCCCAGGATGGGCGAATGGCGTTGCGACTGGCAGGCCATGAAGTCGATGTGAGGGTTTCGACCCTGCCTTCGGCCCATGGCGAGCGCGTGGTGTTGCGCCTGCTCGACAAGCAGGCCGGGCGCCTTGATCTGCAACGCCTGGGCTTGCCCGACGACACCTTCGCCAGCCTGCGCCAGTTGCTCGGCAAACCCCATGGCATCGTGTTGGTCACCGGGCCCACGGGGTCAGGGAAAACCACCACGTTGTACGCGGCGCTGAGCGGCATCAACGACCAGAGCCGCAACATTCTCACTGTCGAAGACCCCATCGAATATCACTTGCCGGGCATTGGCCAGATGCCGGTCAACCCGAAAGTCGACATGACCTTCGCTCGGGGTTTGCGCGCCATTTTGCGCCAGGACCCGGACGTGGTCATGGTCGGCGAAATACGCGACCGCGAGACCGCCGAAATCGCCGTCCAGGCGTCGCTGACCGGGCACCTGGTGCTCTCGACGCTGCACACCAACACCGCCGTCGGCGCGGTCACGCGGCTGGTGGACATGGGCGTGGATGCGTACCTGCTGGCGTCGTCACTGGCCGGCATTGTTGCCCAGCGCTTGCTGCGCAGTCTGTGCCCGTCCTGCAAGACGCCTTATGTGGCGGATGCCGCAACATGTCGGCGCCTGGGCCTCGAAGCCAATGCCGCGCCCCGGTTGTTCAAGGCCCAGGGCTGCGAGCAGTGCCAAAAAGGCTATCGCGGGCGCTTCGGCATCTATGAACTGGTCAATGTCAGCGCCGTGCTGTCGCAACTCATTCATCAGGGCGCCACCGAGCAGGCGCTGGCCGCCGCGGCGCGCAAGACTTCCCGCAGCCTGTTTCAGGACGGCCGCGAGCGGGTGCTGCAAGGCCTGACCAGCGTCGATGAACTGCTACGCATCACCCAGGAGGATTAGCGCCATGCCGACCTTCGAATATCGCGCCGAAGACGCCCAGGGCCGACGCTGCAAGGGCCGCGTGGAAGCCGACAGCGCCCGCCACGCGCGCCAGTTGCTGCGCGAGCGCGGCTTGTTGCCCAGCGAGCTGGTCGAGGCCAAGGCGCAGCGCACCTCGGGCGGGCGGCATGCCGAGGGGCGCTTGAGCCCGGCGGACCTGGCTTTGCTGACGCTGCAGTTGTCCACCTTGATCCAGGCTGGCCTGCCTCTTGAAGAATCCCTTGGGGCGGTGGCGCAACAGAGCCAGAAGCGGCGCGTCGCTCACTTGTTGGCGGCGGTGCGCAGCCGGGTGATGGAAGGCCACGCGCTGGCGACGGCACTGCGCGCCTTTCCCCAGGCGTTCCCTGAACTGTTCTGTTCCACGGTCGCGGCGGGCGAACAATCCGGTCACCTGGGGCAGGTGTTGGAACAACTGGCGAGCTACACCCAGGCGCGCCAGGCATCGCGCCAACGCATTCAACTGGCGTTGGTGTATCCGCTGATCCTGATGCTGGCCTGCGTTGCGATTGTCGCTTTCCTGCTGGGCTACGTGGTGCCGGACGTCGTCAAGATTTTCATCGACAGCGGTCAGCCGTTGCCCTGGCTGACCCAGGCGCTGATCGCTGTGAGCGACGGATTGCGCCGCCATGGCCTGCTGATGTTCGTCGTGTTGGCCGGGTTGCTCGGACTGTGGCGCTGGAGTCTGCGCCAACCGAGGTGGCGCCTGCACTGGCACCGTTTGATGCTGCGCCTCCCGGTGCTGAGCGAGGTGCTGCGAGCAATGGAGGCGGCCCGATTCGCCAGCACCTTGGCGATCCTGAGCAAAAGCGCGGTGCCGCTGGTGGATGCCTTGCACATTGCCGCGCAGGTGATCGGCAACCTGACGATTCGCGCGCGCATGGCCGACGTGGCCCGTTCGGTCCGCGAGGGTGGGACCCTGACCCGTGGCCTGGAGCAGGGCGGAGATATCCCGCCGCTGATGCTGCACATGATCGCCAGCGGCGAACGGGCCGGCGAACTCGACAACATGCTCGCCCGGGCCGCCGAACAACAGGAGGCCAGCCTCGCGGCGCGCATCGCGCTGGTGGTTAGCCTTTTCGAACCGGCCATGTTGGTACTGATGGGCGGCGTCGTGCTGCTGATCGTCATGGCCATCCTTCTACCGATCCTGAGCCTCAACCAATTGGTGAATTGACTGATGAAATTCCAAAGCAACCGACCTGCACGCTCCCAAAGCGGCTTCACCCTGATTGAAATCATGGTGGTGGTGGTCATCATCGGCGTCCTGGGCGCCATCGTGGTGCCGCAGTTCATGAGCCGTCCCGACCAGGCCAAGGTCACCGCTGCGCGGACTGACATCCAGGCGATTGCCACTGCGCTGGAAATGTACCGCCTCGATAACTTTCAGTACCCCTCGACCCAACAAGGCCTGGCGGCGTTGAGCAAGCGCCCGTCCGGCACCCCCGCGGCGAAGAACTGGAACCCCCAGGGCTATCTGAAAAGCCTGCCGGTCGATCCCTGGGGCACGCCCTACCAGTATCTCAATCCGGGACGTAAGTCCCTTGATGGCAGCTATGACCTGTATTCACTGGGCGCCGATGGTGTGTCGGGCGGTGAAGGCATGGCGGCCGACATCGGCAATTGGGCCGACTGAACATGGGACGTCATTGCCGAGGCTTTACCTTGCTGGAACTGATGGTCGTCATCGTCTTGATCGGCGTCCTGGCAGGCATGGTCCGCTTCGCCACGGGCTCTAGCCCGGCGCGGGAGGCCCGGCAGCAGGCCCGGGACTTCGTCGCGGTGGTGCAGCAGTTGCGTGAGCGGGCGGTGCTGGACGGGCAGGAATACGGCGTGCGCGTGCAGCCTGGCGGTTATCAGGCGCTGCGCCTCGAAGCCCAGGGCTGGGCGGCGGTGTCGGCATTGCATCGCTTGCCCGAGGGGCTGGCGCTTGGGATGGAGCTGGACGGTCATGTCCTGCGCCTTGATGACGCTCAAGGTCCGGCGCAATTGTTGATGCTCAGCAGTGATGAGATCAGTCCGTTCAGGTTGCTCATCAAAGTCGCTGGGCAGACGGTTGCCCGGGTCTCGAGCGATGGCCTGGCGGAGCCGCTGATCGATGAGTAGTGCTCGCAGGCACGCAGTCGGCTGCCAGGGTTTCACGCTGTTGGAGGTGATGATCGCCCTGGCGATTTTCGCGACGCTGGCGGCGGCCGTGCTCTCGGCCAGCCAGTTCGTGCTCAAGCAAAGCGCCGGGCTCGAAGACCGCTTGTTCGGCGCCTGGCTGGCCGACAATCAGATGAGCGAACTGCGCCTGGCAGCCGTCACTCCGCCAGGGCAACAGCGACTAAACCGACATCTGGATCGCCGCGACTGGGTTTTGCAGCTACGTACCTCCCCGGCCCGTGATGGACGACTGCTGCAGGTCGAGATCCAGGTCAGCCGTGCCGACAGCACGACCGTCGCGCACCGCATTACTGGATGGATCCGTCGCCAGCATGAATAAGCAATCGGGCTTCACCTTGTTGGAACTGGTCATCGCCATCGGTATTTTTGCCTTGCTCGGCCTGGTCAGTTGGCGGCTGTTCGATGGCGTAGTACGGACCCAGCAGGCGGTCACTCAGCATGAACGTGACATCCGGGCGTTGCAGCGTGCGGTGGGGGTGATCGAACGGGATGCATGGCAGGCAGTGGTCGGCTCGGTCGTGCTCGCCCCTGGGCAGTTGCAACTGCGGCGCAGCCATTGGCGCAACCCACTGGACCAGCTACGCAGCGAGCGGCAAACGGTGAGCTATCAGCTCAAGGACAGCGCGTTGTGGCGCGAGAGTGTCGGCGAAGGAACGGTGCTTGTGCAGCGGCAGAAATTGCTCGACGACGTCCGCAGCTTGAGCTGGCGCGTATTCGACCGGCAACGGGGCTGGCGCCCAGAAACCCCAGGTGGCAGCACGCCGCTGGCGCTGGAATTGATCGTCTCGGCGGGGCGTTTTGAACAGATCCGTCGCGTGCTGCTGTTGCCGGAGGCGCTGCCATGAAGCGCCAACGAGGGGTGGCGCTGATCAGCGTGCTGCTGGTGCTGAGCCTGGCGTTGCTGCTGGTTGGCGGCCTGTTGCGCAGCCATCGCCTGTTATTGCACAGCAGCGCGCAACAACTGCAACAGGTCCAGTTGCGTCAATTGGGTCTGGCGGGGGAAGCCTGGGCGCGGGAGGTGTTGGAAAGCAGTGGGATCACCTCGTCCGGGTCCGTTGACTTGAGCCAGGATTGGGCCCTGCCCGGGTCTCTCCTGGAAGTGGACGGCGCCGAGCTGCACATCCGTATCGAGGATTTGTCCGGGCGCCTGAATCTCAACGGGCTGCTGGCGCTGGGGCAAATCGATCAGGTCAGCCTCGGCCGCTGGACCCGCTTGCTCGCCTTGTTGGATCTGCCGCCGTTGACGTTGCCCCAGGTCGGGCCGGTACAGGAGTTGAGCCAACTGCGCCTGTTACCGGACATCGATGGTCAGACGCTGCGACGTCTGGACCCCTGGGTGGTGTTGCTGCCCAAGGACGCACGACTGAACATCAATACGGCCCCGCCGCTGGTGTTGATGACCTTGAATGGCATGGAAACCGGGCCAGCCGAGGCATTGGTCAACCAGCGTCGCCATGCGCCATACGCCAGCGTGCAGGCGTTCACCCACGATCCGTTGGTGTCCGGGCTCGGCCTCAACAGCCATGGGCTGGGGGTGGGCAGTCGCTGGTTCCGGATCACCGTGAGCGTGGTCCAGGCCGGCAGCCGTCTGCGGCTGGCCTCGGATATCGAGCGCGACCCTCTGAGCGGACGCTGGACGGTTCGCCAGCGTCGTTTCCTCCCCTTCAGCCCTAGCGAGCTTCCTTGATGAAAACCTGGCTTTACCTGACAGCCGAAGGCCTGGACGCGCCCAGCGCCAACTGGCCGTGCTGCGTCTGGTCGCCAGCCGGCGAACGCCGTCGCCTGCCTTTGCACGAGGCGGCCGGCGAGTTGGACGGACGGCTCGTCGACGTGCTGTTGCCGATGGAAATGTGCAGCTGGTTGCGCAGCGATCCGTGGCCGTCTCGACGTCAACCTCGACACCAGGCCCTGGCCTTCGCCATCGAAGAACAACTGAGCGAAAACCTGGAGGCGCTGCACATCAGCATCGGCCCGCGTGATCGTCAGCACCGCTATCCGATGATGGTGACGCAGCGGGCGCGGTTCCAGGCGCTGCTGGCGCTGCTCGCCGGCCAGGGCATCGATACGCGGACGGTGCAGGTTGATGCCGACCTGCCCGCCGGCGACCAGGCATTCGGCGTGCGCTGGTTCGGGCGTTGGCTGTTGGGCGGAGGATTGTCGGCGCGGGCCTCGTTGTCGGCACGGGCCTTGGCAGTCATCAAGCCCGGCCTGCCGGAGGACATCCACTGGCTGGACGAGGAGCGCGATTGCCCGGGCATCGATGAATGGCTGCTGAACGCGCGAGGCCGTCCCATTGACTTGTTGCAGGGTGAATTCCGTCGCCGGCGCCGACCGCTGCCATGGCGGGGGGCTTCGGCGGTTGCGCTCGGCCTTTTGCTACTCACCTGGGTCTTCAGCGAAGCCCGCATACGCTTTCTTGATACTGAAGCACGGCGTTTGTATGCCCAAAGCGAACAGCAATTCAGGTCGCTGTATCCCGGGCAGGAGCGGATCGTCGACCTGGCCGCGCAGTTCCAGGCAATGCAGAGTCGTCGTGTGCATAGCCAGGACACCCAGGTGGCGCGTCTGGCGCGTCTGGCGGAGCAGGTCATTGGGGCCAGCAACGTCGAGGTGCAGCGCATCGACTTCCGTGAAGGCGAAGGTTGGAAAATCCAACTGACCGTGAACAGTTTCGTCGAACTGGAACAACTGCGTGAACGCGGAGAGCAAAACGGATTGCCAGTCACCCTGGACGGCGCCAGCAAACAGAACAATCGCGTGCAGGCCATTCTCACGCTGGAGAACGGTTGATGAACTTCAATGGATGGCGAGGCCTGCAACAGGCCTGGGGAACACTATCGCGCCGTGAACAGTGGCTGTTGCTTGGGCTTGCCGGATTGTTATCAGTGGCGCTGGCCTACATCGCGATTTGGCAACCGACCCGGCAACGGCTGGAGGTTGCCGAACGACAGCACCGCCAACAAGCTGAATTGAGCGCCCTGATCCAGCATGCCGAACCTAACCGGGACACGATTGCCGCCGCGCGGCCGTTGTCGGTGCGCATCAATGAAAGTGCGACAGCGGCGGGGCTGGACATGGCGCAAATGGACGTCGATGGCGATTCGTTGCGACTTGTCGTCAGTGGGGATGCCCACGCTTTGCTTCGTTGGCTGGATCAACAGGAACGAGAGGGCGCGGGGCTGCGCTCGCTGACCCTTGAAGTGGAGAATGGAAGGTTGCATGCACAGGTGGTTTTTCGGCAGTGACCGACCATGCGTATGGGCTCTTGTGGCGAGGGGATTTATCCCCGCTCGGCTGCGCAGCAGTCGTAAACCGGTTTGCACGGTTCATCTGTGGCACCGCGGTGTCTGGTTTTGGGGTTGCTTCGCAACCCAGCGGGGATAAATCCCCTCGCCACAAAGTGTTTACTTTGTCCCTGATGTGGATAGCGATAGCTAAGCCCGCACATTCCCCGGCAACAACGGCAGTTTCGCCAGCTTCACCGCCACCCACAACGCGATCACCAGCAAACCGCCGATGAACAGGCCGACGCCGTTCCAGCCGCCCAGGTGCCAGGCCACGCCGCCCGCCGTGCCCGCAACACTGGAGCCGGCGTAGTAGCTGAACAGATAAAGTGACGAAGCCTGCCCCTTGGCCGTGAGCGCGCGGCGGCCGATCCAGCTGCTGGCGACCGAGTGGGCGCCGAAGAAACCGAAGGTGAAGACCAGCATGCCCAGGATGACCAGCCACAGCGGCGTGGCCATGGTCAGCACAAGGCCGGTCAACATGAGTGCGATGGTCGCCCAGAGCATTTTGCGGCGACCGAGTTTATCCGCCAGTGCGCCGACTTTCGCTGAGCTGTAGATCCCCGACAGGTAAACCACCGACAGCAAGCCGACGAAGGCTTGATCCAGATGATAAGGCTCGGCCAGCAGGCGGTAGCCGATGTAATTGAAAAGCGTCACGAATGCGCCCATCAATACGAAAGCTTCAAGAAACAACAGCGGCAACCCAGCGTCGCGAAAGTGCATGATGAACCCGTCCAGCAAGCTGCGCGGATGCAGCGATCGGGGGCGGAAGTTGCGCGACTCGGGGAGGATCCGCCAGAACACCGCTGCCGCGATCAGCGACAGGCCGCCTATCACCAGCATCGCGGTGTGCCAGCTGACAAAGTCGATCAACACCCCGGTGATCAGGCGCCCGCTCATGCCGCCGATGGCGTTGCCGGCGATATACAGCCCCATCGCGAGGCCAATGTGCTTGGGATGGATTTCTTCGCTCAGATACGTCATCGCCACCGCGGCCAACCCGCTCAGGGACAGTCCCACCAACGCGCGCAGGACCAGTACGCCTTGCCAGGTCGGCATCATCGCGCTGGCAATCGTGCACACCGACGCAGCGAACAGCGCCGCGACCATCACCGATTTGCGGCCGATGCGGTCGGAAATCGGACCGGTGATCAACAAGCCGACGGCGAGCAGGCCGGTCGCCACCGACAGGATCAGGCTGCTTTGCGCCGCGTTGATGGAGAATTCCTGGGACAACAACGGCATCATCGGTTGCACGCAATAGAGCAGGGCAAACGTCGCAAAACCTCCGCAGAACAGCGCCAGCACCGTGCGCATGAACATCGGCGTGCCCTTCTCGATGTAGATGTCCTTCAATTCGGCGACGACATCATCCTGCGCACGGGGAGGGATTTCATGGGCGAGTGGGGCGACAGCAGTTTTCACGGTGGACCTCGGAGGAGCACGGCCAGGCAGGCAATGAAAAAAGCATATAGCCGGCTAATGATTCTATCCAATATATTGTTCGACCTATTTAAGACGTTGAACGACCTACTGGAGTTTCCATGGAACTGCGGCATCTGCGCTACTTCATCGCCGTCGCCGAAGAACTGCACTTCGGCCGTGCCGCACTCGCCCTGGGCATCTCCCAGCCGCCTTTGAGCCAGCAGATACAGGCGCTGGAGCAAGAGATTGGCGCACGGCTGTTCGATCGCACCAATCGTCGGGTCGAACTGAGTGAGGCCGGGCGGCTTTTCCTGGAAGAGGCGCGGCGGGTATTGGCCCAGGTCGACAAGGCCGCCGATGTGGCCCGCCGTGCTCAGTTGGGAGAACTGGGCGAGCTGAAGATCGGCTTTACCTCCTCGGCGCCCTTCAACTCCACTATCCCCCAAGCGATTTTTACCTTTCGCCAACGCTTTCCCGCCGTGCACCTGAACCTGCGGGAAATGAGCAGCACCCAAGTGGCCGATGCATTGATGGACGAAGTGATCGAAGTGGGCATCATGCGACCGTTGCCGTTGCCCGATTCACTGGTCGAAATCGAACTCAGCCGCGAACCGCTGGTGGCCGTGCTCAGCGCCAAGCATCCGCTGGCCCAGGGCAACGAAGACGGCCTGTTCCTTGCCGCGCTGGCCCAGGAGCCGTTCGTGTTCTTTCCGCGAAGCTACGGCAGCGGCCTCTACGCGCAACTCCTGAACCTGGCCCGCGACGCCGGCTTCAGCCCGCACTTCGCCCAGGAAGCGGGAGAGGCCATGACCATCATCGGCCTGGTGGCAGCGGGGCTGGGCGTCTCGGTGTTGCCGGCGTCTTATCAGCGCATGCGTATCGATGGTGTGGTCTATCGACCGCTGCTCGACCCGGCGGCGGTATCGGCGGTGTGGCTGGTACAGCGCAAGGATCAGCGTTCGCCGATGGCGGCAGCGTTTGTGGCGTTGTTGACCGATGGTGATCAAGGCGTTACTTGCGCTTCCCAAGGCTGTTGAAGACGGATGACGTGACCCAAACTTGAGCGGGTGTAGCGTAGGGGCTACACTGCGCGACATGACGGAGATCATTCGAAGCTCTACCTTTTCCGGCTGGCTCTCGAAGCTGGCTGATAGCCGTGCCAGGATGCGTATTCAGGTTCGAGTCGATCGTATGGCCGATGGGAATCTGGGTGACGTCAAAGCTTTAGGAGAAGGGTTGAGTGAGGCCCGTATCGATTACGGTCCGGGCTATCGAATTTATTTCATGCAGCAAGGCCGACAATTGATCATCCTTCTGTGTGGTGGTGACAAAAGCAGTCAAGCACGTGATATCAAGCAAGCCAGGCTGATCGCAAAATCCTGGCAGGAGCAAAACCCATGACCGAACAATTCACTCGCTGGGACTCTGCCGAGTACCTCAAGACCGAAGAGGACATGGCGAACTATTTGGATGCATGCATGGACGAGGCAGGAGATGACCCCGCATTCATTGCTAAAGCCCTAGGGACCATTGCACGAGCTCGTGGGATGACCCAGGTGGCCCGTGACGCGGGCCTCTCTCGGGAAAACCTTTATCGCGCCTTGTCAGGGGAAGGAAACCCTGAGTTCGGTACTATTTTGAAAGTTGTTAAAGCGTTGGGGCTGAAACTGCATGCCAGTACCTAATTAGGCAACATGAAAAACGACCAGCAGATTTGATTAAGAAGGGCGCCCAAAGGGACGCCCTTCTTTGTTCATGTCCCGCCATCAGACCCTGTGAAAACCTATTACCCGTCATTTTTTATCATCAGAAATGCCAGGATTGCGTCACGTGTCGCCTGCGTTTGTTCCTCCAGTACCCAATGGCCGGTATTGATCAATGTCAATGGGTGCGGTTGCGTTGCGATGTGCAGGGCCTGCTCGGCCAGGGTTTTTCCTCTTGAATGGTCCCCGCCGATGGTGAGCAGCGGAATCGTCAGTTTATTCTTGGCAAACTCCAGGTTGTCATTCGCGTCATTTTCTACCCAGGCTGCATAAAGCTTGAATGCTGCTTCCATGCGGCCGGGCCGGGAGTAGTCGTCTACCAGTGCCTGTCGCACTTCATCGGGCACTTTATCGTTGCCCTCGAATACAAAGTCATCAAAAAACATATCCAGGTAGGTTTTTTCGTGCCCTTTGATCATGCCAATGGCCGTTTTGCCAAAGAAGCGAAAATGCCATTTGCTGGCAATGCCGGCTGCGGGATCCCCGTTATAGGCAGATTCCCATCCAGGAATGCCCGGAATAAACCCATCCATTAATACGATGTGCCCGGTTTCATCCGGATAAAGCGCCCCGTAGGCGTAGGCAATGATCAAACCCATGTCATGACCAATGATATCGACCTGCTTGATGTTCAAGAGGGTGGCAAGTTCGTGCAGATCATGGGCCATGCTTTTTTTGTCGTAGCCACCAACTGAAATATCCGTTTCGCCAGCGCCGCGATAATCAGGAACGAGGGGGGTAAAACCGGCATGCACCAATGCGCCCATCAACGGCTCCCAGCTTCGCCAACTGCCCAGGAACCCATGCATCAACAATATCGGGCGCGTCCCATCACCGCCCATGAGGTAGTGGAGGCGAATACCGTTCACGGACACATAGGCGTGGGTAAATGTCGCGCCGTCGACAACGACGCTGTTTGGTTCCGCCGAAGACGCTGTTGCGTGTTTGGAAGACATGGCTGCGCGGCCCGACCAGGCTATTGTGTTGATCAATTTTTCATCCATGTTTGGAGCCAAGTTAATTTTATGGACTGCGAATCACAGCTCATGAGGTCGAACGGTTTGATCGAACGTCGACGCCTGGGAGCCTGAAGCTACCCCGAGCACTGTCGCTACTGTCAAAGTTGACAGTTCCGACAACAGGCAAAAGGTGCTGCTTCGATTGAGGACAGAAGAACGGCGGGAGGACGGGCGTTGCGCCAAGCTCCTTTCGACTGTAGGAAAACGCGCATTTCTAGTTAGGACACTTCCTATTCGTTCCAGATACCACGCCGTTGGGATTGCCATCCACCAGCGCTGCAACGTCTTATTCATCATTCCGAAAATCGTCCGGCTCAGCGCTCATTCCCGGCGCAAAGGAACGCAGCTGAAGCCCATGAATAAGGTCCCTGGAAATGCACTCGTCTTTGGATGCCCCTTACACCAACGAAATCTCCCAAGAGTCTCTTCGTCATCTGGATGACCTGTACTTGGAGCCCCGGCAACTGGAGGGCTATGGCGAAGACGTCGCGGCATTCGTGAGTCGACAAAAAGCCTTTGTCGAAGCTCATCCGCCAATCGCCATCTACCGAGTGGCCACCGAGGGCAGCCAGACGCGTGACGGCGGAACGATCCAGCAAGTGTCATCGTCGTTGACGTTCACCTTGGACAATGGCTGGAAAGTACGCGCCGCGCAGAAAGGCGATGAGGTGGTGTACGCCGATGGCAGCACCGCACGGATAATCACCGGCGCCGGGAAAAACAACAGCGACATTGCGCTGGTCGGCAGTCGCTTGAGCAATGGCGATGAGATCATTAATACGCTACAGAAACGTTTCATGATCATCGTGCGGGAGGGGGGGCCGACGGCGGAGGACTTTTTGCCTGCGCTTAGGTTGGCGGAGGTTTATTACCTGCATTCGCAGAGGCTGTAATCAATGAGGCGAGGAAAAGGGATCAGAGGAAGTTATGAGTTAGGAGTTGATGTTTCGAAGGGCGCCGTAAGGCGCCTTTTCTTTTCAAGTCGCCTGCGTCTGCAGACGTCGACCGACGACATCCAGCAAATCGCAACCTTCGCGCAATGAAACCACCAGCACGCGAGCTAATTCGCTATAGGCACCTCCTTCGAATGCCAGGTTTTCAAGAAACTGAGTGGCGGCGCGAATGCGGTCGGCCGCGGTTTCGTGCAAGACGTCCAGGGGGGCTTCTGTGTCGATCAATAACGAAGCGATAGTGCAATCGGTGCCGGTGACTGGCCTGTACCTTTTCATGACAAAACCCTCCTTGGGTTGATGAGTTAGCGTTGGTTGGTTGATGAAGCGTCCGGCAAGCCTATGGGCGGATCGAGGTTTTCCAGCGCGCGATTGACCAGCAACTCGCCCAGCTCCGTCAGTTGCTGGAGGGCCATCGCCATGCTGCGGTGCGCACCTTGCAGCTCGCCTGCAAGATCGGTGGACATGACGTTCAGGGAGGCGAGGGTTTCGCTGGCGTGGCAGAGCAAGGACTGGGTGTCGATGTTGGGGAGGATGGTGAAGAAATTGCTGGCGCCGGTGAGGCCTTGGGTCGTGTGGGAGGTTACCTTCTCCATGACGCGCTCCTTTTAATAGAACAGATCCAGTGATTGAAGTAAGAAGGCAACACTTTACGTAGGTTGGAGAAAAGTGAAAGTGTTATATGCGTGCTCTTTATATATTGATCAATATAATGAACATATGCTTAGTAAAATGATTATTCTTGGTCAATAAGTGAGCGCCCAGCGCGGCGAGAAGGTGCGTGGAGGGGTTAGGTTGGTACTCAGGCTGTTGCTTTCTTCCGTAGGATATTTCCTATGATTTACGTTTCTTCTTTTGCGGAAATATCAGTTAACGCTTTTTTGTCGCGAATCAATGGTGTTTACCTATGGTGGAGGAGATAGGATGTCCAGTTTTGTAAATGTCGCCTACACTGTCTATGAGGTTTATCGATTTTTTTGATGTTGGTAAGTTCATGTACAAAAAAGAAAAAGCGGAGATACTGAAGAATAACGTTAAGTATCTGATAAAGAGTCGTGGGGAGACGCAGATTTCTTTGTGCAATTCGAGCGGATTGACCCGAACCACGATCTATAACATCTTGGAAGGGAGGGTTGTGAATGTACAGCAAACCACTATTAGAAAAATTTCAGATTTTTTTGGCGTATCGTATAAAGAGATCGAGTCTGTAGATTTTGAAGAGCGAGAGATAATCGAGAGCAGCGTTTCGCTGCATGGAAACATGAATCCCGCAGCAGTCCCTGTAATAAAGGAAAGTCAGATACTTCATTGTCTCAATAAGAAAATCGGGGAGTTGGTAACAGTGTATCCATTGACTTATTATTTCGGTTCGGCCAGTAATTTGATCGGAGTACTTTTGGAGAATGATATTGAAGGTGCATATGAGTCAGGTGATTTGTTGGTCGTGAGAAAAGGTGACTTAAGCAGCGCAGCAGAAAAATTGATCTGGAAGCAGTCAACAAAACAGTTTCAGATTGTCACTGGATATTTATCTAGCTCTGACGCAACTCTGGTCATTGGAGAGGTGGTTGAGGAACGGTTTAATGGTCGATAATCGTGAGGCTGAGAATAGTAAGTACAAGCTTGTAGGCTTTGAAAATAGTAAAAATTTAGCCATCGTAATGGTGATTTCCACCGGTAGGGTAATAAAGCTCAAACTGGCGAAGCTTGTAAAAAGCGAAATTATGGATGATTTGACCAAGGCAGAAGTAAGAGAGATTTATAGAAAGTTTTACTCAGGTGGCGCCACATTGTCCGCTTATGAGATGGGCGATCGTCATGAGCGGTCATGGTTGGTCTACTTGGCTCTGAGCTTTATGCTGTTTGCGTTATATGTGCTTGCCAATATTTCTGCAGCGAAGCTTATATACATAGAGCAGTTCGATGTTGTAATCACGCTTGGCATTTTCTTGTATCCTTTGACCTTCCTTGTCGTTGATATACTAAATGAATATTATGGTCTCAGGCTGGCTAAGAAATCCATATGGTTTGTGTGTGTAGGTAACGTATTCATATTGGTGGCATTAAGTGTGACCAGCTGGTTTCCCGGCCTATCAAGCTGGCAGCTTGACTCATCCTATGAAAGGGTTGTGGCACATGTGTCGTCGGTTTTGCTGGCCTCGTCTGTTTCTTTTGTCATTTCAGAGTATGTAAATTCATATTTGCTTAGCAAAATAAAAAAGCTTACAAGTTCAAGATATTTGTTTTTGCGAGTGCTGCTCAGTACCTGTTTTGCGGTTGTTATAGATAGCTTTCTTTTTTGCTTCATCGCGTTTTACGGGTCATTGACCAATGACGAAATACTGAAAATAGTCTACGTGCAAATAGCCATAAAAATGTGCTTTGCTGTTTTTAATGTATTCCCGGCTTATGCTGCCAGATCGCTATTCAAAAGGTACGTTGTCGAGGCTCAACCTGCTTAAAAAGGTGGCTGTCAATTTGACAGCCACCGGTTTTTAGAGATTTTTTTGGTTTATTTTATTTGTTAACGCGTTGATAACCCTTTCTCTATTTTCAGTAAAAGCCTTCAGCCCCCCTGCACGAAGACTGCAAGCATCACATCCCCCACATCCACTGCCCACAACCCCGTTATAACAAGTCAGCGTACGGTTCATCACCAACTCCAGCTGGTCGTAATAATCCGCCAAGGCCCAAGTCTCTGCTTTATTCAGCCACATCAACGGTGTCTCGATGCGCAGTTTGTAATCCATGCCGGTTTCAATCGCGATGTTCATGGCTTTGACAAAACTGTCCCGACAATCCGGATACCCTGAAAAATCCGTCTCGCACACACCGGTGATCACCGCTTCAGCCCCCACCTGATAGGCATAGATCGACGCCAACGTCAGAAACAGAATATTGCGACCCGGTACGAATGTATTAGGCGGGCCGTCCTTGCTGCTGTTCGCCGCCGGAACCGGAATGTTGTCCCGAGTCAGGCTACTGACCGCCAGCTCGTTCAATAACGTGGTGTCCAGGACCTTATGGGCCGTCACGCCAAAATGCTTGGCGAGGTCCTTCGCCACTTCAATCTCGGCGCGATGGCGTTGGCCGTAATCGAAAGTAATGCAGTGGATTTCGTCGTACTGGGGTAATGCGTGGATCAGGCAGGTGGTGGAATCCTGACCACCGCTGAATACGATCACGGCTTTCTTGGTCACTTCGTTCATCCTTGGCATTCCCGGTTTGTGGTTGGGATGTGACCGTAGCGCGAAGTTCAAGGGTTTTGGTGTGGGAAATTTCGGAAATTAGGTGTTCCGCTTTCCGAGTTTTGCTTGCAGCCTCGTAGGGTCAAGGTTGAGTGCAAGGACGCTGGTCAGCACGGTGGCCGCCCCGACGATGACCATTGCCGACGGACGTTCGGCGAGGATCATCGAGGCCATCAGCATGGCGGTCGGAGGGGTCAGGTAAAGCGCCATGGAGGCTCGGCTCACGTCGCTGTGTGCCAGGACGTAGGCCCAGGCAAGGTACGCCAGCGCGCTGGGAAAGATGCCCAGCATCAGCACGGCCAAATTCACCGAAGTGGGGGCTTGTCTTGCCTCGTCCAGCAGCCCAGGCGCGAATACGAATAACAGGGCGGTGCCCGACCAGACGGTGTAACAGACCATGGTCAAGCCGTCGTAACGATGGCAATGGCGTTTTTGCAGGGCGAAATACAAGCTCCAGGATAATGCTGCCAGGAGGATCAGCAGCCCATGAGCGTTTATCTGACCCAAACCAAGATCTCCCATGACCACTACGGCAGCACCCGCCAACCCCAACAGCACGCACATCCACTGCCACGCATTGACGCTGTTCTTGAAGGCGAAATGCGCCAGTAGCGCACTGAACAATGGTGTGGATTGGGCCAGGACACTGGCGGCGCCAGCGCTGACACCTCGCTGCCCGTAGTTGAGGGCGATGTGATGCAGGCTGACGGCGAAAAAACCCAGCAGGGCGAGCAATGGCAGGTCCTTCACTCGAGGCAGGCCGATGCCCTTGACCGAGGCCAATACGGCCATGAACGTCGAGGCGATGAGAAATCTAATCAAGGCCAGGTGGCCGGGTTCGTAGGCCTGGAGACCGATGCGAATGCCAATCGGGGAATAGGCCCAGCACACAATGACGAACGTTGCTGCCAGGGTCACCTTTACGCCCGATCGTTCCGAACCTTTGTTGAGCATCAGCGGCGTCTTCATCCAAGTGCATGTCTCGGAGTATCGAAAACGCGGCTTATCACCACAAGTGACTTAAACTCAGTCAATCATTCACTTTGGGTGAGCTATGGAACTGTCCCAACTGCGCATGGTGAAAGCGGTCTGCGACACCGGCAGCCTTGCGCGCGCCGCTGAAACGCTGCACTGCGTTCCGTCCAACATTACTGCACGCCTCAAGTCGCTGGAGCGGGAGCTCGGCACGTCGTTGTTTTTCCGCGACGGACGTGGGGTGCGAGTCAGCCCGGCGGGACAGATATTCCTGGAATATGCGACGAGAATCCTCAGCCTGACGGAAGAGGCTCGCCGCGCAATCGCACCCTCCAACGCTCCCAGTGGACCGTTGCGTATTGGGGCGATCGAGTCCAGCGCCACCGGGCGCCTGCCCCAGTTGTTGGCTAAATATCACGCGCAGTACCCGCAGGTGTCGCTGGAACTGAGCACGGGGACCTGGGCTCAGTTGCTGGACGATATCCGGCACCGCCGGCTCGACGCCGCGATTGTCGCGGTTGACGTGGAGCGGCCCGGGCTGAAGCGAGCGGTGATGTACCGTGAGGATCTGGTGCTCATTGCTGCCGCTTCCCTTGGCCCGCTGCGCAGTGCGGCGGATTTGCAAGGCAAGGCGATTTTCATGTGGCCTGTCGGTTGTCCGTACCGCCTGGCACTGGAGCAGTGGTTGCTGCGTCACGGTCAGGTGCAGCCGATCATCAGCATCGCCAGCTATGGCGCTATCGTGGGCTGTGTCAGCGCTGGGGCGGGTGTTTCGCTGGTTCCCAGGGGGATCTATGAGCAGTATCGCCAGGGGGCGGGTTGGACGGGGTACGAATTTCCGGAATTGGCAGGGGTAGACAATCTGTTTTATTGGCATGAAAACGCGGGTCGGCATCCTGCCAGGGAGGCGTTTTTGGCGATGTTGGAGAGGGAGTTTGAAGGGGGCGTGGTTAGCTAGGTTGCTGGGGGCCGCTGCGCAGCCCAGCGGGAGCAAGCTCCCTCGCCACGGGGAAATTGTCAGGCTCGCTCCCACAGGATGGGTGGTTGGCGACTACTGCACCTTCGCCAAATCCCCTTTCAACGCAACCCCGGCCATGATTGCCCCGGCGTGGCACTCATAGGTAGTCGGGTCCTTGCGTTCGTTGCTCTTGTAGAAGCTGACGATGTTGGTGACGGCGTTGGCGCCGGCGTTCTTGGCGGCTTGGTGCAGGCTGATCAGTGCCGATTGCAGCACCCATTCGCAGGCCACTTCGTCGGACTTGTTGAAGGCGTTGGTTTTCTTGTTGGTCACCGCGCCTGGGCTGACCACGGTGACGTTGCCGGCCGGTTTGTTGCCGGCCAGGTAGAACTTCACGCTGCCGTCGATCTTGCCGGTGCGGATGGCTTCGGCGACGACTTTATCGAACGGCAGGAACAGCGCGGTATCACGGGCCTGGCTGAGGCTTGGCAGGGTGCCGAGCAACAGGGCGGCGGTCACAGCGATTTTCTTCAACGGCATCATGGTCTCCTTGACCAGGGGATTTACGGGAATCAATGCCAGCGGCGGAAGATCAGCGAAGTGTTGACCCCACCGAAGGCAAAGTTGTTGTTCATCACGTATTCATTGCTCATCGCGCGGAACTCGTTGCGCAAATAGTCGAGTTTGCCGCACTCAGGGTCGACCTCATCGAGGTTGCAAGTATGCACATAGAGGTCGCGGTTCAGCATTTCGATGCTGAACCAGGACTCCAGCGCACCGCAGGCACCGAGGGTGTGGCCAAGGAAGCTTTTCTGCGAGCTGATGGGCATGTGCTCGCCGAACAGGCTGCTGGTGGCCAGGGTCTCGGCGACGTCGCCCTGTTCGGTGGCCGTACCGTGACCGTTGACGTAGCCGATGGCGGATGGCTCGAGGCCGGCATCCTCAAGGGCCAGTTCCATGGCCCGGCGCATGGTGCTCAATTCGGGGCGGGTGGCGTGCTGGCCGTCGGCGTTGCTGCCAAAACCAACGATCTCGGCATGGATGTGCGCGCCACGGGCCAGGGCGTGTTCCAGTTCTTCGAGCACCAGCATGCCGGCGCCTTCACCGATCACCAATCCATCGCGTCCCTTGTCGTAAGGGCGTGGACTGGTCTGCGGCGCATCGTTTTTCAGGCTGGTGGCGTAGAGCGCGTCGAAGACCATTGCTTCGGTCGGGCACAGTTCTTCGGCGCCGCCAGCGAGCATCAGCGGCAGGCGGCCGAACTTGATGGCCTCGTAGGCATAGCCGATGCCATGGCTGCCGCTGGTGCAGGCGCTGGACGTAGGGATCAGCCGTCCAGTCAGGCCGAAGAAGATGCTGATGTTGGCCGCCGTGGTGTGCGGCATCATCCGCACATAGGAATTGGCGTTCAGCCCTTCGGCCACGCTGTTGAGCAGCATGTTGCCGAAGGCCTTGATCTCATCGGTGCTGCCGGTGGACGAACCGCAGGACACGCCCATGCGGCCATCCTTGATCGACGGATCGCCCAGCAGGCCGGCGTCGGCCAGGGCCTGTTCCGCCGAGGCCACGGCCAGGCGCGAGACCCGGCCCATGCTGCGCAGTTGCTTGCGCGTCCAGTGGGCCGGGACCTGGAAATCGTCGATCGGGCCGGCCAGGCGTGTGTTCAGTTCGGTGAAGCGGTCCCACTCATCCATGCGCCGGATGCCGCTACGGTTGGCGGCGAAGTTGGCGGCGATGGTTTTCCAGTCACTGCCGATGGAGGTGATGCCGGCCATGCCGGTGACGACGACGCGCTTCATCAGCACAAGCCTCCGTTGACGGCCAGGACCTGTCGGGTGATGTAGCCGGCTTCGGCGGACATCAGGAAATTGACCGCGCCGGCGACTTCTTCCGGAGTGCCCATGCGCTGGGCGGGGATCATCTTCATCAATTCTTCCACGGGTACGTTTTCATCGAGCATGGCGGTGTCGATCAAGCCCGGCGCGACGCAGTTCACGGTGATCTTGCGCTTGCCCAGTTCGATGGCCAATGCCTTGGCCGCGCCGATCAGGCCGGCTTTCGAGGCGCTGTAGTTGACTTGTCCACGGTTGCCGATCAGGCCGGACACCGACGTGATACAGACGATTCGTCCAGCGGCGCGACGGCGGATCATCGGCATCATCACCGGATGCAGCACGTTATAGAAACCGTCGAGGTTGGTACGCAGCACGCTGTCCCAGTCGTCTTCGCTCAGGGCCGGGAAGGCGCCGTCGCGGGTCAGGCCGGCGTTGAGCACCACGCCGTAATAGGCGCCGTGGGTTTCCACATCCGCCTCGAGAGCGGCTTTGCAGGCGGCGCGGTCGGACACGTCGAATTGCAAGACACGGGCGTTGCGGCCCAAGGCCAGGACTTCTGCCTGGACCGCTTCGGCCTCGGCGCGACCGCTGCGGCAATGCAAGACGATATCGTGCCCGGCCTGGGCCAGGCGCAAGGCGATGGCGCGGCCGATGCCACGGCTGGAGCCGGTAACCAGTACGGATTCAGTCATGGCTGGGTTCCTGTTGCAGAGGTTTCATTGAGGTACTGGGCGGCATGGGGTGGACGGAATACGTTCAGCCGCGCGGTGGCGTGGATGCCCGGCGCGTGGATGTGGCATTCGAACACACCCATGCCGTTGTCGTCTTCCAGGGAGCGAACGCCGTGGATGGCCAGTTCGGTGCCCACCGGGAAATGTTCGACGTTGCATTCGAACTTGCGGGTCCCGAGCAGGAAGCCCAGCTCCACGGCATCGCCGCGCTGGCGGGCGTGGCAACCGGCGAACGCCGCGACGCTCTGGGCCATCAGCTCGATGCCGACCCAGGCCGGCAGCGCGCCGTCGTCCAGGTTGAACAAACCGCCTGGCTTGACCGTGGCGACGGTATGGATCTGCTCGTCATCGAAGGTCACGATCCGGTCGATAAGGATCATGTCCCCTGCGTGGGGCAGCAGTTCGGCGAGCGGCCAGTCAATCATTGGGCGTCTCCGATAATCAGGCTGACGTTGTTGCCGCCGAAGGCAAACGAGTTGCTCATCAGGCGACGGGGGTGGGTCGGGTTCAGGCGGGCGCGGCTATCGATCCAGTTCAGTGCCGGCAGTTCGGGATCGGGCTGGCCGTCCCAGACATGGGGTGGCAAGGCATGGCTGGGATTGTCCGCGCTCAGGGCCAACCAGCAGAACGCAGCCTCCAGTGCGCCTGCCGCGCCGAGGGTGTGGCCGGTCATCGGCTTGGTGGACGAGCAGGGCACGCCCGCTGGAAACAGTCCGGCCACCGCATGGCTTTCCATGGCGTCGTTATGCTGCGTGGCCGTGCCGTGCAGGTTCAGGTAGTCGATCTGGCTGGCGTCCAGGCCGGCGCAGCGCAAGGCTTTTTCCATCGCCTGGCGGGCGCCGCGACCGCTGGGTTCCGGCGCGGAAATGTGGTGCGCGTCGGAGCTGGCGCCGTCACCGAGCAGCGCGATCGAGTGACCGTCGCCTGGCGTCTTGCTCATGAGAAACAACACCGCCGCCTCGCCGATGTTGATGCCGCTGCGGTTCACCGAAAACGGATTGCAGCGCTCGTTCGACACCGCTTCCAGCGCAGAGAAACCGTTAAGGGTCAGTTTGCACAGGCTGTCGACGCCACCGCACAGCACGGCGTCGCACAACCCCAGGTCCAGCAGGCGACGGGCGCTCATCAAGGCCCGTGCGCTGGAGGTGCAAGCGGTCGAGATCACGTAGGAAGGGCCGCTCAGGCCAAGCCAGTCGGAGAGGAAATTGGCCGGCGCGCTGAGCTCCTGCTGCTGGTAATCGTAGCCTTCGGGGAACCGCTGCTCGCGCAGGTAATGGGCGATGCCCTGGCTGGCCTCGTCGATGCCCGAGGTGCTGGTGCCCAGGACGATGCCGATGCGCGCGCGGCCGTAAGCCTGGATGGCCCGGTCGATCTCGGGACGAATCTGCAATCCAGCTTCCAGCAACAGCTGATTGTTGCGGCTGCGTTGGGCCGCCAGGGTTTCCGGGATCTGGGCGAGTTCACCCGCCACCGAAGCCACCGGCAATGCCCGTTCGGCGACCCAGCCGGCCTCGCTGCGCACGCCCGAGCAGTCGCCGGCGAACAGGTTGCGCGCGACGTTCTGTTTGTCCCGGCCCAGGGCGCAGATCACCCCGAGGGCATTCAGATAAGCAGTCATTGGGCACTCTCGGTCAACGGCGTGATGCGGTAATGCGGGCCTTCGGGCAAGCGCAGCTCAAACTCCAGCGGTTGCTGGTAACGCACCTGCCAGCGGCTCTCGAGCGCCCGTTCGACGCCGTGTTGCCGGGCGATGGGGTAGTTGCCGGCCAGCTCCGTTTCCGGGGTCAGGGCGAACAACAGCGCCGCGAACAGTTCCCTGGCCTCGGCATTGGGCGGCAGCAGGCCGTCTGCCCGCCACTGGCCATCGGCCAGGCGCTGGCGGGCGACGGGAATGCCCAGCGGGTCCATCATCGACCAGCGGATGCCGGTGTTTTCACGCTGGATCACCAACAGCCAATCCTGGCGCTGGCCGGCCAGTTGCCGCTCGATGTGCAATTGCAGTGGCAGCGCCAGGGTCGGCGTGCGTTCGGGCAGCGGCGCGCGGCTGGCGCAGGCGCTGAGCAACAGCAGGCAGCCGATCAACAGGCAGCGGATCATCCCGTGGCCCCCTCGAGCGGCTTGCGCGCCACCACGTTGACCAGGGTTTCCTCGCGCTCGCCAAACGGCTTGGGCCGACGCAGGCCCCAGCGTTCCAGCAGGCCGAAGTCCTTGGCGCGGCTCCACCACAGGTACGGGTAGGAGACGTTGCGGTCTTCGAATTGGAACCCTTGGTCGCGGATCATCGCCAGGTACTGCGCGGCGCTTTTCTGCACGTGCATCGGATGACGGAACAGCCAGCGGATTACCCAGGTGTCGATGTAGGCCTCGGTGGATTCGGCGAACATCAAATAACCGCCGGGCTTGAGCACGCGATAGAACTCGGCGAGGGCTTTTTCCTGTTCCACCAAATGATGAAAGGTCTGGTGGCAGAACAGCAAGTCAACGCTCGCATCGGGCACCGCCAAGGTCGCGCAGTCACTGCCGATCAGCTCGACCGCCATGCCTTGGCGAGCCGCTTCCTCGGCGCTCAGGTCCAGGCTCTGGGGATCGGCGTCCACGCCAATCAGGCGTTGCGGCGCGAATGCCTGGCGCAGGTACTGGAATGACTTGCCCTGGCCGCAACCGGCGTCCAGCAACACTGGATTGGATGGCGGCGCAGCGCTGAACAGGCCGCGCAGGTCGTTGATCGCCACGCGCAGCACATGGTGTTGCCAGGTGTGGCTGCGCAGGAACCAGAAACCGAAGCGGGTTTCCTCGACGTAGCTGTCGCTCAGGTAGCTCATGTTTGCTGACTCGGCGCCGGACTCGCGCAGATTTCCGAGAGCATGCGCAGGCGCCGCTTGGGTTCGCTGACGAATGGGTTGCGTTGATCCCAGGCGTAGCCGGCGAGGATCGAACTGATCATGCGGCGGATGTCGTCGGAGCCTTCGGTGTAGAAGATCACGTCCTGGAAGGTGCCGGCGTACCAGCCTTCGACGTAACAGCGGAAGGTATCGACGCCGCGTTTCAATGGCTCGGCGAATTCGCTCTGCCAATCCACCGGCTCGCCTTGCAACTGCCGATGCAGCACGTCGGCGGCCATGCTCGCCGAACGCATGGCGATGGTCACGCCGGATGAGAACACCGGGTCGAGGAATTCCGCAGCGTTGCCCAGCAGGGCGAAGCCGGGGCCGTGCAAGGACTTGACGTTGGCCGAGTAGCCACCGATGGTCCGCGCCGGGGTGTCCCACACGGCATTGTCCAGCACACCGGCCAGGCTCGGGGTTTCGTCGATGAAGCCGCGCAGGCAGGCGTCGAGGTCATCGGTGCGGCCCTCGAAGTGTTCCGCGGCCGCGACCACGCCCACCGAGCAACGCCCGCCGCTGAAGGGGATGGTCCAGAACCATACGTCGCGCTTCGTCGGATGGGTGGTGATGAGGATTTTTTCGCGATCGAAGGTCGGGCTGTCGATGCGATCCTCGATGTGGGTGAACACCGCCTGGCGCACCGGGAAATTCGACGGTGCCTCAAGGTCCAGCAGGCGCGGCAAGACTCGGCCATAACCGCTGGCGTCGAGGACGAAATCCGCCTCGACCCGGTACTCGCTGCCGTCCTCGCGTTGCACGCCCAATTGCGGCTTGGCGAGGGAGAAATCAACGTCGGCGATGGCCTGGCCGTAGCGGATCTCCACGCCTTGCAGGGCCGCCTGGTCGGCGAGCAACTTGTCGAAGTCGGCGCGTTGGACCTGGAATGTGGTGGGCTTGCCTTCGCTGAAGGTGTCGCCGAAATCGAAGGCGCTGTAGCGCTCGCCCCAGGCGAACGCGGCGCCGTTCTTGCGCTGGAACCCGGCGGCGTTGACCGCGTCGAGCATGCCGGCTTCTTCGACGAAGTCCAGGCAATGGGACAACAGGCTTTCGCCGATGGAGAACCGCGGGAAATACTGGCGCTCGATGACCAGCACATCGTGGCCCTTGCGCTTGAGCAGCGCGGCGGCGATGGCGCCGGAAGGCCCCGCTCCGATGACGACAACTTGTCGACGTTCCATTTCAACTGTTGACACGGGGGCTCCTGGCCGAGACGGCAATCGAGGGTATACGGTGAAAACCGGCCACGGCCGGCAATAATGTGGCGATCAACCCCATCAGCATCAGGGCGAAATACAGTGCCGGGCTGATGAGGTTTTGTTGCAGCAGCAGGTTGAGGAAGACGATTTCACTCAAGCCGCGAATATTCAGCAAGACACTTTCTCGCCAGCGACTGGCGCCGGCGAACGAGGCGCCGGCCCAACCCAGCCCCAGCCAGTTGCCCAACAGTTTGCTGGCTATCGGCAACAGCAGCAACGCCACGAGCTGGACCCAGCCGAGGCTGTCCATGGCGCTGTGCACGTTGATCTGCACGATACCGAACGTCAGGATCAAGGGGATGGCCAGGTAGGTTTGCAACCTTTGCATCCATTCGGCGCCGAGGGGCAATACCAGCGGCACCTTGAGCGCGGCCATGCACAGCAGGTAGCCGATGCCGGCGATGAGCGCATTGAGCCGGTAATGCTCGGCCACCACCAGCAGGGCAAAGAACAGGCCGCTGTGCAGCAACGGTTGGCGCAGGCCCACCAGTCGCAGCAGCAATGGCACGCAAGCGCCGGCCAGCGGCAGCAACAGGCTGCCCAGGTGCAGGCTGCCCTGGGCGAGGGCGAACAGGCTCCAGCAAATCAGGTCGATCAGGATCGCAGTCTGTACCAATCGGCGAGTGGCGTCGGGTGGGTAGGCGATGTGGCGCAAATACAGGTACAGCACCGGTATCGCCGTGATCGAAAACAACAGCCCCACCGCCAGCGAGCTGATCCATGGCTGGGGTGGCAGCAGCCAGGTCGCGGTGGCCAAGCCGCAGGCGAACGGTACGCCAAAGCTTGGCAAGGCGATCTTGAGGCTTTGGCGGTCCAGGCGCAGGTCGATCACATCGCTGAGGATGTGCCCCAACAATAAGGCGAAGGCGAGGCTGTAGAGATTCTTCAACCATACGGGCGAGACCAGTTGCGCGCCGTTGAGGTGCCAGCCCGGTTCGATCCAGAAATACATCAGCAAGGGCAGGCCGAACGTTGCCAGCAGCAACTGGCTGACAATCGGGATCAGCCCGAAGCGGCGCCCGGCCACCGTCGCCAAGGCAAACAGCGCCAGGGCCATGAGCCAGAACAGCAGCGTCATCATTGCACCGGCTCCGCAGCGCGGTTCGCATGGGCCTGTTGCCCGGCCCATGGCGCGAGCAGGAAGCTGAACGCCAAACCGAGGCTGACCGCCAGGCCGAAATTACTTACCGCCGGCGTGCTCGACAGCGCCAGCAGGCCGAACGACAGCCAGGTGGTGATCGCCGCCAGCAGCGTGCCCAGCAGACTCACAGCGGCTCCGCCAATCTGTTCACGCATCAGGATGGCGTAATCGACACCGATGGCCGTCACCAGCAACAGGCCGAACAGGCTGAACAGCGTCAGCGGCTGGCCCAGCCAGCCCAGGCTCGCCAGGCTGCACAGCGCGGCCAGCAGCGGCAGGGCGACGATGCGCAAGGCGCCGCCGACGCCGAATGGCCAGATCAGCACCAGGACGATCAACACGCAGGAGGCCAGCTTCAGTTCGGCGGCGCTGACCTGCGTGGCGGCAAACACCCGGTTCAGGTCACCCAGGCGATCCACCAATTGGACCCCGGGCAGGTCCACCGCCTGCACCCGCAGCAATGCGGCATCGTTCAAGCCCTGCAGGCTGACCACCGCCGCCACGCCTTGCGCCGTCGGGCCTAGCCAGAGCGTGCGATAGGGTTCTGCCAGCGGGCCGGTCAGCGCAGCGTCGATGTCGGTCACTGGCAGGGCCTGCAATTGCTTCACCTCCGCTTGCAGCGCGGCGACGGGCACGCCCACGTCCAGCAACGGTTGCCAGAACGCCGGCAACCGGCCCAGGGCCTCGCGGACCTTTAATTGTTCGGCGGGCGGGCTGACCAGTTGATTGAGTGACAGATAGCCCTGGAGTTTTTCCAGGCCGATCAGTTGGTCGAGCCGCTCATTGAGGGCGGTCTGGCGCTCCAAGAGTTGCGCTTGGTCATCGGCGCGAATCAGGAAGAACTGGCTGGTGGGCTGGAAACCGGTGATGCGAGCGACGTCGCGGGCTTCGTCGGTCAGGTGCTGGGGCGTGCCGATCCACTGGCGGATGTCGTTTTTCGTGGTCAGTTGCCAGAGACCGCCCGCGCAGAAGATCAACAACAGCGTCAGCAGGACGGGTGTGCGCACGCGGCCCAGTAGCGCTTCGCGGCACTTGAGCAGGTTTTCGCAGAACTGCAGCGGCCACTGGGCGGGGCGCAGGTCTGTCTTACCCAGCAGCGCCGGCAACAGGCAGACCGCCGTCAGGTAGGCGCCCAGCAGCCCGGCGGCGGAAAAAATCGCGATCTGGGTCAGGGCCGGGAACGGCGTCCAGGCCAACGCCAGGTAACCGATGCAAGTGGTCGCGAGGCTCAGGCTCAGCCCTGGCAAGGTCACGCGCAGGGCCGGCCAGCTACGCCACGGCTTGAGGCTCCAGCTCTTGGACAGGTAGTGCAGCGGGTAATCCACTGCTACGCCGATCAGGCTCGAACCCAGCACCAGGGTCATGACGTGCATGCGTCCGAACAGCGCCACGCAGGCCACCGCGCCGAACAACATGCCCACCAGCACCGGCACGAACGCCAGCCACACGGCAAAGCGTCGGAAGGCCAGCAACAGTAGCAATAGGATACCGACTGTTGCGCCGCCGCCGACCCAGGTGATTTCCCGCGACGCCTGTTGTTGTCCGCTGGCAGCGTAGAGCAAGCCGCTGGCCGCCAAGAGTTGGCCCTGGGCCTGGCTCGCGTGTTCGCGGCTGCGTTGCACCCGTTCGGCCACTTGCAACGGCAGGTTCATGTCGAACGCATTGCCCTGGGTACGCGCCCGCAGCATGACCCAGTGCTTGCCGTCGGCTTCGGCGACCAGCGCACCGCTACCGACGTCCAGTTGTATGGCGCCGCGTTGGGGCTGGCTGTTCTGGATACGCCCGGTCAGGCCGAGCCAGTCGTCCTGGCTTGGCACCAGGCTGAAGCCGCTGAACGGGTCGAACAGGGCCTGTACCCGTTGCTGGATAAAGGCCTGTGGTTGTTCGATCAACTGTTGCCGGTCCGTTGCCGACAGCATGGCCAGTCGGCCATCGAGCAATTGCTTGCGCAGCGCCGGCAGGTCGGCCTGGAGCGTCCATTGGACCTTGTCGAACAGGCCGCTGGCTTGCCATTGCTCGCCGAGGGTTTGCGCCAGGGCGATGGCTTGCTGGCGGTCGGCGTGGCCAACCAGCACCAACAGCTCGCGATTGAGCGGTGCTTGCATGCGTTGTTCAGCGGTGAGTTCCAGCGCATCCGGCGATGTGCCTGGCACCAGTTCCATCAGGTTCGCCGACAGCGGCGCACCGTTGCGCCATTGCCATCCGGCAAGCGCCAGCACCGCCAGCAGCAGGATCAGGAACAGCCGCGGCAGCCTGCGTTCACTCGGCAAAGTCATGTTGCTCCGCTTCGCTCAAGGGTTGCGTGCTGGTGGTGTCCTGCATGCGCAGCACGGTGCTGTCGCCCTGGGTTTCCAGCAGTTCAATACGCTGGACCAGCTCGCCACCGTCAATGTTGATCTGGTTGAAGACCTGCTTGAGCAGTACCGAGCGCGGGGTCAGGGTGAGTTTCCACTGTTGCGCCTCGCCCGACAGGCTCAGTTCGAAGTCGCGCTGCAGGCCGCTGCTGTCACCCTGCAGTACCGCCAGGAACAACCGGTTCTGCTCGGCGCCGGCACTCTTGTTCGGCAGCATCTGCCAGGCATTGCCGTCCCGTCGCGCGATGCCCTGGGCGGTGATGCGGTAATCCTGTTGCAACGGCGTCTGCAGCAACCACAGCAGGCCGTGGTTTTTCGCCAGCACGAAGCGGCCCTTGCTGGTGAGGGGCTGGGGCAGGGCGCGCAGGTGTTTTTCCTGGATGAACTGGCCGTGGATCACGTCCGGGCGGGCCAGTTGGTCGCTCAACTGCTGAAGATCGAACGCCTGGGCCAGCGGCGACAGGCTGCACAGCAGCAGCCAGGTGAACAGGCGCTTCATGACAGTTTCCTCTCGACCGCTTCGACAAACACCCGTGGCGAAGCCAGCAGCATCTCGCGAGTGGCCATGTCCACCGCCACTTGCACGGAGCTGGCACGGGTGAAGCGTTCGCCGGTTGCGGCGTCACTGATCAGGTAGTTGATCTTCAGCCGGTTTTCCCACTCCACCAGACTGGCACGCACGGTCAGGGCCTGGCCGAACACGGCACCGCGTACGTAGCGCAACTGCAAGTCGATCACCGGCCACGCATGCCCCGATTCGAGCATGTCGTTGTAGTTATGGCCGATCAGGTCAAGCAAGGCGCAGCGCGCCACTTCGAGGTATTTGACGTAGTGGCCATGCCAGACCACGTTCATCGAATCGACATCGAAAAACGGCACCACGATCTGGGTGTCGACATGCAGAACGCCTTGGCTACGCATGCAGCCTCCAGTGTTGTTCGGCGATGCGTTGCAGGCACAGGCGCAGTTCGCCTTCCAGGGCGCGGTCTTCGATGACCGGCGGGAAGTCCTCGGCCAGTTGTTGGTGCATGGCGGCGAGGGCCGGCGGCAGCGGTCGCGCGTCTTCGGCGCGGCTGCGCAGCCACACGCCCTGGTTGGCGGCCAGCAAGGTGGCGGCGGCGACTTGCTCGGTCAGTTCCAGCACGCGGATGGCGTCCCGGGCGGCGATGGTGCCCATGCTCACCTTGTCCTGGTTATGGCACTCGGTGGAGCGCGAGAACACGCTGGCCGGCATGGTGTTTTTCAGGGCTTCGGCGGTCCAGGCGCTGGTGCCGATCTGCACGGCCTTGAAACCATGATTGAGCATCGCCCGCTCGGCACTGGCGCCGGACAGGTTGCTCGGCAGGCCGTGGTTGTAGCGCTCGTCCACCAGCAGGGCGAGCTGACGGTCCAGCAGGTCGGCGATGTTGGCCACCAGGTTCTTCAGGCTGTCCATGGCGAAGGCGATATGCCCGCCGTAGAAGTGTCCGCCATGGAGCACGCGCTCGGCTTCGGCGTCGATGATCGGGTTGTCGTTGGCGCTGTTGAGTTCGGTTTCGATGAACCCGCGCAGCCAGCCCAGGCTGTCAGCCAAGACCCCGAGCACATGGGGCGCGCAGCGCAGCGAATAGCGATCCTGCAGGCGGTGCAGCGGCGCGGTCGGCGCGTCGATCGCCAGGTCCTTGCGCAGCCACGCGGCGACTTGCATTTGCCCCGGGTGTGGCTTGGCGGCGAACAGGCGCTCGTCGAAGTGTTCCGGATTGCCTTGCAGGGCGACGACGTTCAGCGCGGTGATGCGGGTCGCCAGTTGCAGCAGATAGTCGGCGCGGGCGAAGGCCAGGCAGGCGAGGCCGGTCATCACGGCGGTGCCGTTCATCAACGCCAAGGCTTCCTTGGGCCGCAGCACCAGCGGCGTCCAGCCCAGTTCGCGATGCACGTCGGCGGCCAGGCGGCGTTCGCCACGGAACATGACTTCCCGTTCACCGGACAACGTGGCGGCGACGTAGGACAGCGGCGTCAGGTCGCCGCTGGCGCCCACCGAGCCTTCTTCCGGAATCAGCGGCAGGATGTCGTGTTCGAGAAAGGCCTGGAGTCGTTCCAGCAGCTCCACTCGCACCCCCGATACGCCGTGGCACAGCGACTGCAAACGCGCCGCCAGCACGGCCCGGGTCGCCTGGGCGTCGAGCAGTTTGCCGAGGCCGCAGCCGTGGAAGGTGTACAGGTGACGAGGCAGGGCTTCGACGTGGTGCAACGGCACGGCCACCACGCAGGAATCACCGTAGCCGGTGGTCACGCCGTAGATGACGCCTTCCTTGTCCAGCAGGGAATCGAGGAATTGCGCACCCTTGGCGATGCGCTGGCGGAACGCCGGGTCATCCTGCAACTGCGTCGGTGCCTGACGGTTGGCCAGGGCCAATACATCTTCAATGCGCAGGGGGCGTTCGCCGAAGGTTACCGGCTCAAGAGTGGGCATCGTCATCGGTCTTCCAGAAAGGGTAAAAGTTGAACCACTGTTGCGGGCCTTGGAGGCAATACTGCGCCAGGCGCTCTGCATAGCGAGCGGCCCAGTGGGCGATCACTTGCTCGCGGTCGTTGCGCTTCCATGTCACCGCATCGGCGAAGGGTTCGAGGGTGACGCGATAACGTCCCTCGTGCTTGAGACACATCAGCAGGTTGACCGGGCATTTCAGCAGCCCGGCCAGCAGCCAGGGGCCTTGCGGGAAGGCGGCCGGGTAGCCCATGAAGTCCACGGTCACGCTGCGCCCGCCATGCAGCGGGACGCGGTCGCCCGCGATCGCCAGCCACTCGCCGCGCTCCAGGCGTTCGCTCAGTTGCAGCATGATCACCGGATCCAGCTCGCTGACCTGGATCAGTCGCAGGTGCGTGGCGCCGGCCTCGCCCAACAGACGGTTGAACTGCTCGGCGTGCTTGGTGTGCACCAGCACGTTCATGGTGACCTTTTCGCCCAGCTCGGCCAGGGCCCGGCACATTTCCAGGTTGCCCAGGTGCGCGCCCACCAGCATCTGCCCGCGTGCGTCGCGCAGGTGATTGCGCAGCAAGGCCGTGTCGACGATTTCGATCTGCTCGATGCTCAGCTTGCCATTCCAGACGTCAAGCTTGTCCAGCAGGGAATCGGCAAAAGCCATGAACTGGCCGAAGACGCGCCGGTGGGACGGACGCAGTTCGGGGCGGTCGCTCCAATCGGCGAGGCGCTGCTGGTATTGCCAGGCCGCGTGTCGAGCGCTGCGACCGAACACGAAGAAGTACAGGACGATGCCGTACAGCACCGGGGTCAGCAGCCGACGGCCCAACACCTTGGCGGCAACCGCGGTGAGTTTCATCAGCCAGAAACTGCCGCGTTCCTGGCGATCCGCCCAGTGCTGTTTGTCTGTGCTCATCGGCGCCACCGTTGCCAGAGAATCATTGGCAAGCGCACCAGCATGCCGAAGAACAACCGGGTGTGCATGCGGGAGATCAGCACGTTGTCGTGGAACAGGCGAAAGTGCGAAACGCCGTCCAACGGGTAATGCACACGAGTCTGCAGCCAGCGCATCGGCTGGTTGCGCCAGGCCAGGCGCACGAGGATGTCGGAATCGAAATCCATGCGCTTGCCGATGTTTGCCGAGTCGATCAGTGCCAGCGTCGGCGCCAGGGGATAGAAGCGGAAACCGCACATTGAGTCGCGGATTTGCAGGGACAGGCTGTTGATCCAGACCATGACGTGGGTCAGGTAGCGCGCGTACAGGCGGCCTTTCGGTACGCTGGCGTCGTACAGCGGGTAGCCGCAGATCAGCGCGTCCGGGTGGGCTCGGGATTGTTCGATGAAGGTGCGCACATCACCAAGGTCGTGCTGCCCGTCGGCGTCGACCTGCAAGGCGTGGCTGAAACCCAGGCGCGAAGCTTCCCGCAGCCCGGTCATCACCGCCCCGCCCTTGCCCTGGTTGACTGCCAGCCGGACCAGGTGAACCCGTTCGTTTTCAGCCAATTGTTCGAGCACCGCCGCGCAGGCCGGGCTGCTGGCGTCGTCCACCAGCACGCAGGGCAAGCCGTTTCCGAGCAGCGTCTGGACCACCGTCGCGATGGCGGTTTCGTGGTTGTAGACCGGGATGACGGCGCAGGGGTTATGCATATTCTGCTCCCTCCACGGTTTCACTGTGCACAACCTTCCTGTGGCGAGGGGATTTATCCCCGCTGGGTTGCGCAGCGACCCCAAATTCTGTGCTGCGCCACAGATTGATGGCGAGCGCTTCGCACTGGAGCGGGGCGGTGCGACGTTTCGCTAAATCCCCTCGCCACAGGGGAGTGGCGGCTACACGTGCATTATTCATCGGCCATCCCCAACACAATCCGCCCACTTGAACAGGCCGCCGTGTCATTGCGATAGGCGAAATACAACTTGCCGCGCTCACGGTCGAAGCGCAGGTGCAGCTGGATTTCATCGCCGGGGCGCACCAGTTGCTGGAACTTGAGCACTTCCATGCCAACGAAGCGTGGCGGCAGGTCCAGCAATTGGCGGCCCAGGTTCATGGCCCAGTCCACTTGCACCACGCCGGGCAAGACCGGCGCCGTGGGAAAGTGACCGCTGAAATAGGCAAGGTCGGGCGGCACCGTCAGGCGTAGGTTCCATTCGCCGTCGGTTTCAATCTGTTCAAGCACCTCGGGAGCTTTCGGGCGCGGCGCCGTCAGCACGGCTTCGACGTCGGCCTGGGGCAGCTTGCCTTGTGCGTTCAGCGGCAGCTGTCGCAGCCAACGCCAGCGTCGGGGCAGGGCCAAGGTTTCACAATGCCCGCTCAGGTGTTGGCGCAAGGCTTGGGTCACGGCCCGCCGGCCCAGATTGCGCAGGGCGAGCAGGCCGGTTTCGCTGAGCACCAGCAGGGCACCGAGGGAGGCACGATTTTCCTGCACGACGCCTAGCCGGGCTTCGCTGACCCATTCGTGGGCCGTCAGCGCCTGTTCCAGCATCGGCAGTGAGATGCGTTTCTCTTCGAGCTTGACGATGCGATCCAAGCGACCGAGCAATTCAAAACGCCCGTCTGCGGCGATCCGCACCGCGTCGGCGGTATGTTCCACATGACCGGCCGGCAGATAAGGCGAGGCAATCAGCAAGGCGCCGTCGCTGTCCTGGCTCAGCTCGACGTCGGCGAAGGGGTGCCACAAGTCGCCGCCCTGGCGCCAGGCGATGCCACCGGTTTCCGAGCTGCCGAAAATTTCCGTCGGCCATTGTCCCAGGCGCTGTTCGAGGCTCTGCGCCGCCTCGGCAGGCAAGGCACCGCCGGAGGAAAAGACCCGGCGCACACTGCTCAGGGCCGGCCAGTCGAGATTGTCACCCATGCGCTTGAGCAACGCGGGGCTGGCGACCCAGGCGAACGCCGGGTGCTCGCGACTGGCGCGCTGCATGTCTTCCGGGAAGGGCAGCTGACGACGAACAAAAGGGCGTCCGGCGCACAGCGGCCAGAGGACCCGGAACAACAACCCGTAGATGTGTTGGGCGGCGACGCTGCCGATCACGCAGGCCGGACCGAGGTCCGCACCCCATAGCCGTTCCAGTGCCTGGACTTCGTTGCTCAACTGACGCAGGGTTTTCTCGATGCGCTTGGGCTCGCCACTGGAGCCGGAAGTGCACAGGCTCAGCCAGCAGTGATCAAGGTCCAGCTCGGCCGCTTCCAGCGGAGCCTGCCGGAGGTCACCTGCTTGGGTGTCGCCGGGCAGGTCGGTCAGCCACAGATCGACGTCAGCCGACCAGCGCTGGCGCGTCTGCGCCTGCAGGTCGGCGGGCAGCAGCACGCGCACCCCGGCGCGCCAGGCAGCGAGCAGCGCGGTCGCCAGGTCGGCGGCATCTTCGAGGTGCACCGCAATATGCCGCACGCCTCGGGCCCGCAGGCCGGCGGCCAGGCACAGCGCGTCATCGCGCAGTTGTGCGTGATTCAACGCCGGTTCCACGGCTACAGCGCGGTCCGGCAGGGCCTCGAGCAACATCTGCTCAAGTGTCATCCAATTCATGGGCGGCCTCTTACCCGTTGTCGTATGAGCCATTCAATGGCAAACATCAGCCCCATCAATCCGTAGGAAATCAGGCCGGTGTACAACATCCACCAGCTCAGCGGCGCCCAGAGGGTCAGGGCGGCAGCGAGCAAACCGTTACACAGGAAAAACACACACCAGGCCACCGTGACCTGGCGGGTATACACCACTGCCTTGGCCGGCAACTGCGGTTCGCGCAGGCGGGCCAGGCGTTCGACCATCGGTGGGCCATATTTCAGGCTCAGGGTGAACAGGCCAAGCATGAACGTGCTGATCAACACCGGGTACCAGCGCAGCAGGAGCGGGCTGTCGAACACTGCAAGCAATACGCAGAAGATGATCGCCGTGACCGCCATCCAACGACTGCCGGTCCCGCCCTTGCCGAGCAATGCCCGGGCCAGCCACAGGCAGCCCAATAGCAGCCCGAATTGCCATGGCGCGAAGTGCTCCATGCCGAAATACACTGCAAAAGGGTACAACAGGCCCGCGAGCAGCAGGCCAAGGCCAATCAGCCGGCTCATGCGGCCGGTTGGACCAGTCGATAGACCGCCTCGACCACGTCGTTGACCGTGCGCACCGACTTGAATTCTTCGGCGGCGATTTTCTTGCCGGTCTGGCGCTTGATGTGGTCGATCAGGTCCACCGCATCAATGCTGTCGATTTCCAGGTCCTGGTACAGGTTCGATTCCAGCGTTACACGCTCAGGGTCCAGTTCGAAGAGCTCGACCAGGGCATCGCGCAGGGTGTTGAAGATATCGTCACGAGTTTGCATGGTCGGTCTCAGGCGCTTTTTGCAGTGACGAAGGCCGCAAGGCTTGCCACGTTGCTGAAATGGTTACGGGTGTCCTTGGCATCGGCGTCGATCTTGATGCCATATTTTTTCTGGATCGCCAGGCCGAGCTCCAGGGCATCCACTGAGTCCAGGCCCAGACCTTCGCCGAACAGGGTCTGATCGTCGCCGATGTCGTCGATACCGATGTCCTCCAGGCCGAGGGCGTCGATGATCAGCTGTTTGATGTCACGGTGCAGATCGCTCATCTTCGGCGAGCTCCTTGATGAAATAGTGATGCAGAAAATCGTTGAGCCGGCGTGACGCCTGCGGTGCAGGGCCCAGCGCGGCGAAAGCCTGTGGGTCTATATCGGCCCCAACGTGAAAACTGAAGTGCACGCGGCGATGGGGGATGCGATACCACGGTTCGGCCTTGGTCAGCGTGGTGGGGCTGACCTTGATCGTGACCGGTGTGAGGACCTTGGCCCCTCGCAGGGCGATGGCCGCGGCGCCGCGATGAAAGGCCGGCGCATGGCCTGGCTGGGTGCGCGTGCCCTCGGGGAAGACAATCAGGCATTGGCCGTCCCGCAGGGCGTCGCTGGCGGCGTCGAGCATGTCCATGCTGCCGTCGTTGCTGATGTATTGGGTCGAGCGCAGCGGGCCATGGGTGAAAGGGTTGTCCCACAGGCTTTGCTTGACCACGCAGTTGGCGTCGCGAACCAGCCCGATCAGGAAGACCACGTCGATCAACGAGGGATGATTGGCGATGATCATTTGCCCCGGGCGGCCGAGTTTCTCCGCGCCGTCGATCTGATAGGTGAGCACACCGGTACGGGCCATGAACCGGATAAAGAACCAGAACAGGCGTCCAACCGTGCGGCGAGCCCGCTGGCGACGAGTCTGTGGATCGGCGGGCAACGCATTGAGCAGGGGAAACACCAGCAACCGCAGGCACAGCCCGCCCAACCCGAAGAGGGCGAAGCTTGCAGCGGTCGCGAACAGGCGCCAGTAGTAGGCGTCGCGATGTTTACCGGTCACCGGTTGCGTTGCCAGGTCCATAGACGATTCTTCCAGGCATGTTGGCAGGTGGTGTCGTTGCTCAGCAGCGTACGCAATAGATCCAGGGCGTGGGGCCAGTCGCTGCCGGCCATTGGTGCTGGTGCGCTGGACAGGTCCAGTTGCCAGTCGTCACCGCAAGTCAGCAACAGTCCCACCGCATAGGGAAACGGTACGTCGTCGACCCAGGGGGCATAGACCTGGGGTGGTTGTTCTTCGGTGATGACCAGCAGCACCGCTGGCGCACCTTCATTCAATAGCGCGACGGCTTCCAGCATGCCGTGCTCCAGGCCGTCACCCGTGGCTGCCAGGGCGGTCATCTCGCTGGTTTCGCCGCGCATGATCGACCACAGGCCAATGACTGCGTTGTGCACCGACAAACTGAATTGGGTCGGGGACAAGGGCTGGTCGGCGGCCAGGTCCTTGAGAATCTCAAAAGTGCGCGGGGTTTCGCCGTGACGAGAAATAAAGACCAACGGTAGGTCCGGTCGCCCCTCGGCCAGTGGCCAGGCGACACTGAAGGCCATGCGCGCCAGGCGGCTCAGGCGGCGGCGCTGCATGGCGGGCAGGAACGACACGTCAGGGGCCGCGTCGCTGGCGGCCAGCGCGACCGGTTGTCGGCTCCATGCCTGCCAATCGTCCACGCTTTCGAGCCCAGGGGCCCATGCGCGCCATTGGGCGATATTGAAATTGATCACAAACTCATCCCACCCCTGCGGGCTTTTATTGTCACGGTTCAGTGGTTTGACCCGCGTCCAACCCTGCATGGCCTTGCGACCCAAGTGGCGCGCATTATCCCGGTGCGGTTGGCTTGTAGCAAATACTGGTTACATTTTGTCCGGGGTAATCCGTCGGTTGGTCAGGTTCGGCTCCGGCACGCACATTGTTGCGATTGTGTCTGTCAGTTCCTTCCGGCAATCGCTGGGGTAATTGACGCTTGGTTGTCTGAAAAAGCCACCAATGCGGTAATCCATCCGTGTGCAAGGTAGCGAAGCGGTGTCTTGGGCAACTACACTCGGTCATCTTTGATGCACGGAGGTTTTGACATGCGGCGTGTGGTGTTCAATCAGAAGGGTGGCGTGGGCAAGTCCAGCATCGCCTGCAATCTGGCGGCCGTGAGCGCCAGCGAGGGTTATCGCACGCTATTGGTCGACCTGGACGCCCAGGCCAACTCCACTCAATACCTGACCGGCCTGACGGGCGATGATATTCCCATGGGCATCGCCGACTTTTTCAAGCAGACCCTCTCATCGGGGCCCTTTTCGAAAAAGAACAAGGTCGATATCTACGAAACGCCTTTCGACAACCTGCACGTCATCACCGCCACGGCGGAGCTGACGGACCTGCAGCCCAAGCTCGAGGCGAAACACAAGATCAACAAGCTGCGCAAGCTGCTCGAAGAGCTGGACGAGGATTACGACCGGATTTACCTGGACACCCCGCCAGCGTTGAATTTCTATGCAGTTTCAGCGTTGATCGCCGCTGATCGCGTATTGATCCCCTTCGACTGCGACAGTTTTTCGCGCCAGGCGCTGTATGGCCTGATGGCGGAAATCGAGGAACTCAAGGACGACCATAACGAAGCGTTGGAAGTGGAAGGAATTGTCGTCAACCAGTTCCAGGCCCGCGCCAGCCTGCCGCAACAGATTCTCGATGAGCTGATCGCCGAAGGCCTGCCGGTGTTGCCGGTGTACCTGAGCAGTTCGGTGCGCATGCGTGAATCGCACCAGGCCAGCCTGCCACTGATCCACCTGGACCCGCGGCATAAACTGACCCAGCAGTTCGTGGAGTTGCATAGCCTGCTGGAAAGCGCCTGACTGATCATGCAAATCCCATGTGGGAGCGGGCTTGCTCGCGAATGCGGTGTTTCAGGCACATAAATGTCGACTGACACGCCGCATTCGCGAGCAAGCCCGCTCCCACGCTTATCCCATGGCTTCAAATCCCCTGGCTGCGCAGCCAACTCATCAACTGCGGCAACGGAAACGCCCCGCTCTGGCGCGCAACCTCCCGGCCATCCTTGAACAGAATCAAGCTGGGAATCGAACGGATCCCCAGCTGCGCCGACAACTGCTGATTGGCCTCGCTGTCGAGCTTGGCCAACCGGCATTTGCCCGCCAACTGCGCGGCGGCCTGTTCGAACACCGGCGCGAAGGATTTGCACGGTCCGCACCAGTCCGCCCAGACGTCCACCAGCAACGGCAGGTCGCCCTTGATCTGGCTGGCGTAGTCGCCTTGCTTGAGTTCGAAGGGTGTGTTCAACAGCAATTGCGCCTTGCAGCGACCGCACTTGGGCTGGTCGCCGAGGCGTTCGGCGGGGATGCGGTTGAGTCCGTTGCAGTGGGGGCAGGGGATCAGCATCGGGTCAGTCTCCACGGAAAATCATTAGGCATGGATTGAACACTATATAGAAGCCGCCACAAAACCTTGTGGGAGCGAGCTTGCTCGCGATGGCGGTGTGTCAGCCAATATTGCATCGACTGTCAGGGCGCTATCGCGAGCAAGCTCGCTCCCACAGGGGTATTGGTGTTGCTGATTATTTGCCGTTGGTCAGCGTGTTGTAGCTGGTCATCAGGTTGCGGTAGTCCGGGATGTGGTTGGAGAACAGGGTCGCCAGGCCTTCCACGTCGTTGCGCCAGTCGCGGTGCAGTTCGCAGGCCAGGCCGAACCAGGTCATCAGCTGTGCACCCGACGACGACATGCGGTCCCAGGCCGATTGACGGGTCAGTTCGTTGAACGTGCCGGAAGCGTCGGTGACCACGAATACTTCGAAACCTTCGGCCAGGGCCGACAGGGCCGGGAAGGCGACGCAGACTTCAGTCACGACGCCAGCGATGATCAGTTGTTTCTTGCCGGTGGCCTTGATTGCCTTGACGAAGTCTTCGTTGTCCCAAGCGTTGATCTGACCAGGGCGAGCGATGTACGGAGCGTCCGGGAACAAGGTCTTGAGTTCTGGCATCAGCGGGCCGTTGGGGCCGGTTTCGAAGCTGGTGGTGAGGATGGTCGGCAGTTGGAAGTACTTCGCCAGGTCAGCCAGGGCCAGCACGTTGTTCTTGAAACGGTCCGGGTCGATGTCGCGTACCAGCGACAGCAGGCCAGCCTGGTGATCGACCAGCAGAACGGCGGCGTTATCTTTGTCGAGACGGTTGTAGGAAGTAGTCATGGCGTAGCCCTCATTAAGTTTTGGTTGCCGAAGGTTTCGGCGTGGTTAAGGTTTTTAATGCCGGTGCAGCGATTGATCGGTGACTCATCTGGCCGAAGCGCCGGTTTCAATCCGTGTTGCGTTTCGATGTGTGTAGATTAAAACTGGCACCTTTGATGCGCTAGACTGCGAAAATCAGCCTTAGCGTTCTATTTGGAGAACGATCATCGAAGACCTCAACACGCTGTACTACTTCACCCAAGTGGTTGAGCACCGTGGATTCGCTGCGGCGGGCCGGGCGCTGGACATGCCCAAATCCAAGCTGAGCCGGCGTATCGCCCTATTGGAGGAGCGGCTGGGGGTGCGTTTGCTTCATCGCACCAGCCGCCATTGCACGTTGACCGAGATCGGCCAGGCCTATTACCAGCGTTGCCTGGCCATGCGGGTCGAGGCCGAGAGCGCCGCCGAAGTGATCGAGCGCAACCGCTCCGAACCCCAGGGGCTGGTGCGCATCAGCTGTCCGACAGCGCTGCTCAACAGCTGGGTCGGGCCGATGCTGACTCGCTACATGCTCAAATATCCGCGGGTGGAGCTGTTCATCGAGAGCACCAACCGCCGGGTCGACCTGATCCATGAAGGTTTCGATATCGCTCTGCGGGTGCGCTTTCCGCCGCTGGAAAACACCGACATGGTCATGAAAGTGCTGAGCAACAGCACTCAATGCCTGGTGGGCAGCCCGGCATTTGTGCAGCATCTGTCTTCACCGACGTCCCCGGCGGACCTCAACGGCTTGCCGAGCGTGCATTGGGGCGGTGCGCAGCGGGAATACCAGTGGGAATTGTTCGGCCCGGACGGCGCCCGCGCATTGATCCGCCATGAGCCGCGCATGGTCACTGATGACCTGTTGGCGCTGCGGCATGCGGTGCTGGCAGGCATTGGCGTCGCCCATTTGCCCAGCGTGGTGGTGCGCGAGGACATTGCTGCCGGACGGCTGGTGGAGCTGGTACCGGGCTGGACGCCGAAGTGCGGCATTGTCCATGCGATCTTTGCTTCACGGCGCGGGTTGCTGCCGTCGGTGCGTACGTTGATTGATTTCCTGGCCGAGGAATTCAGTCACAGCGATATGGCGTAGGGCGCTGGACGTTGCCTTCTCCGGGTTGCCATTCATCAGATGCGCCGCACTGTAGGCGCGCGGCGCCCTCAAAAGTCATACCTGTTCACAACCAGGAGGTCCCATGAGCAACCCTCAAGACCCAACCACCCCCCAGGCACTGGACAACCCCAATGACGACGGCTTTGTCCTCGGCACCGCCGGCCGCGACGAAGACCCCAACGCGGCCCCGGCCTATGCCACCGACAGTCGCCATGATCGCGATGAATTGACCCCGGAAGACGCCCGCGGCATGCCCGGTTATCCGGAGGAGAAGCCGCCGAAAGAGCCGGCTGGCGAAGAAGCGGAATCAGGGATCGAGACGCCCGAACAGGGGAATGATAAGGCGGGGTAAGCACATGGCTCATACCTGCTCACATTTCTTCCAAATGATCAGAGCCTTCGGCGACTAGGCTGAAATTCTGCAAATCAACCCGTCTATCTGACTGGCGTTATCGCAATTTGCGATGCGCCAGTTTTGTGTTTAACTCCCCTATAGCAAAATGCGATAAGGATGTTGCATGCATGTGATCACTGAGAAGCGCATTTGGGAGGCCAAGGAGAAATGGCCGCATTCTGCCAATGCGCTGGATCAATGGTATCGGCTGATCAAGCGCAACAGCCCGGCGGATTACGCGGCGATGAAATCCATATTTCCGGCAACTGATAAGGTCGGTCCGCTACACGTGTTTGACATCGGAGGAAACAAGTTGCGGCTGATAGCGGTGATTCGATATCGACCCCAACGCCTCTATATCAAATGCGTGCTCGACCATCGGGAATACGATAGAGGCAAATGGAAGGAGGAGAAGGGATGAGTGCACTGATTGAACAAGTCGCCGCTCATTGGGAGTTTGTGTCGCCCCTGTTGCGCAAGCCCAGGGACGAAGACGATTACGACCGCTTGGTCGGAGCGCTCGATGAACTGTTGGAATTGGTTGGCGAAGATGAAGCCCATCCACTGATGAGCCTGGTTGACATCATCGGTGAATGGATCGAGGCCTGGGACCATCAACACCGGCCGATGCCCAAGGCAACTGGCGTTGAAACCCTTCGTTATCTGATGCGTGAGCACGGTTTGAGCCAGAGCGATTTGCCGGGTATAGGCGCCCAGTCGGTGGTGTCGGAGATATTGAGTGGCAAACGCCAGCTGAATTTAAGGCAGATTCGCTGGTTGTCGGAGCGCTTTGGCGTATCGGTTGAGACCTTTATTTGAAAGCTTGGCGCACTCACTGTGGCAAGGGAGCAAGCTCCCTCGCCACAGGGTTACGACGAGCAACTGATCTCCAGATGCTTGCCCCATTCCGGCGGCCGCTCGGCGTAGCTGTCCATCCCCGGTTGTTCTTCAAACGGGTTGCTCAGCACGGTGTGCAGGCGGCGGACTTCTTCGTAGTCGCCTGACTCGGCGGCGTCGATGGCTTTTTGTGCCAGGTAATTGCGCAGCACGTACAGCGGATTGACCGCATGCATGCGAGCGCGGCGCTGGTCTTGATCGACGGGGCCTTCCCGGTTGACCCGGGCGACATACAACTCGGCCCAGGCATCGAAACCCTTCAGGTCGACGAAGTCATCGCGCAAGGTGGCGACGGCTTGCTCCGGCGATTGCTCGCCCAGGCGGCGGAAGAACAGGCTGTAGTCGACGCCGCTGTTCTGCATCAGTTGCAGCAGGCGTTCCACCAGTTTCTGGTCCTCCTCTTCGGCGACGGTCAGGCCGAGGCGGCGGCGCATCAGGTCCAGGTAATGGGCCTGGTACAGCGGCAAGTACAAGCCGAGGGTCTCGCGCAGGGCTTCGACGCTGATGAAAGGCGTCAGGGCCTGGGCCAGGGCGCTGAGGTTCCACTGGCCGATGGGCACTTGGTTGCTGAACGAGTAGCGACCCTGGTCATCGGAGTGGTTGCAGATGAAGTTGGCGTCGAAATCGTCGAGGAAGGCGAACGGCCCGAAGTCGAAGGTGATGCCCAGGATCGACATGTTGTCGGTGTTCATCACGCCGTGGCAGAAACCATAGGCCTGCCACTTGGCAATCAGCTCGGCGTTGCGCTCGACGATTTCACGGTACATCGCCAGGTACGGTTCCGGCTGCTCCCTGCATTCGGCGAAGTGCAGGTTCAGTACATGCTCGGCCAGGGTGGCCTGCAGCTCCGGCTTCTTGGTGTAGTAGAAATATTCGAAATGCCCGAAGCGCACATGGCTCGGCGCCAGGCGCAGCACCATGGCGGCACGCTCCTGTTTTTCCCGCCACACCGGCGTGTCCGAGCCGATCACGCACAACGCGCGCGTCGTAGGGATCCCCAGTGCATGCAGGGCTTCGGAGGCGAGGAATTCGCGGATCGAGGAGCGCAGCACCGCGCGTCCGTCGCCCATTCGCGAAAACGGCGTCTGGCCGGCGCCCTTGAGGTGCAGGTCCCAATGCTCGCCGGCCTCGTTGTACACCTCGCCCAGCAGCAACCCACGGCCATCGCCCAATTGCGGGTTGTAGTGACCGAACTGATGCCCCGAATACACCATCGCCCGCGGCTCGGTTTCAGCCCAGAGCTTATGGCCGCCGAAGATCTCTGCGAACAGCGGTGTCTCGGCTTCTACCGGCTCCAGGTCCAGCAACGCCATGGCCGCCGGGCTGGCAACCACCAGGCGCGGGTTGTCGATGGGTTCGGGCAGCACGTGGGCCGAGAAACCGTCGCCCAGGCAGGCGAAACGGTTATCGAAGGTCAGCGTTTCCAGCGTTTTCATGGCCGTCTCCGGCGGGACGCCCGCAGGCTCCCCGTTATCAGTCGAGCGCGTCCTGCGGCGGCTCGGGCACCGGCTTGATGCTGGCGACCGCCGAAGGCACGGGTGTAATGGTCTTTTTGTCGGGCTCGGCAGGCACCAGTTTGTATTCCTGGCCTTGCAGATTCTTCAGATAGATTTCCATCTGCCGGAAGGAGATGTTGATGTGCTCCTTCTTGAATTCCCGATTGATGAAACGGTTGATCTCGTCCAGCACCGGGTTACGGTCGCCGAGGTCGCGCACGTGCATGCGCAGCTCATGGTCCAGGGTGCTTTCACCGAAGTTCAGGAAATACACGATCGGCTCCGGCTCCTTCAGGACGCGCGGATTGTCACGCGCGGCCTTGAGCAGCAGCTCGCGGACCCGGTCGAGGTCCGATCCGTAGTCCACGCCGAGTTTCAAGGTGACCCGGGTGACGGTGTCGGTGAGCGACCAGTTGATCAACTGCCCGGTGATGAACGTCTTGTTCGGGACGATGATGTCCTTGCGGTCGAAGTCGGTGATGGTCGTCGCACGGATGCGGATCTTGCTCACCGTGCCCGACAGGTTGCCGATGGTGATGGTGTCGCCGATACGCACCGGACGCTCGAACAGGATCATGATGCCGGAGATGAAATTCGCGAAAATCTCCTGCATGCCGAAGCCCAGGCCCACCGACAGCGCGGCCACCAGCCATTGCAACTTGTCCCAGCTCACGCCGAGGGTGGACAGCGTGGTGACGAAACCGACGCCGGCGATCACGTAGGACAGCAGCGTGGTGGTTGCGTAGGCGCTGCCCTGGGCCAGGTTCAGCTTCGACAGCACGAACACTTCCAGCAGGCCCGGCAGGTTGCGCGCCAGGGCGAAGGTGATGCCGATGATGATCAGCGCGCCGAGCATGTCGCCGATGCTGATGGGCACCATGCTCATGTTGACGCCGGTGCCGCTGGTGTATTCGTAGAGGGTGATGTTGTCCAGGTACGAGAACACACTGATCAGGTCCGACCAGACCCAGTACAGGGCGGCCATGAAGCCGCCCAGCAAGGCGAGACGGATCAGGCGCAGGGATTGCTCGTTGACCTTTTCGATGTCCAGGGTCGGCTCCTCGACCACCGCTTCGCCATCGCCGGCCTCCTTGGCCGCCTGGCGCTTGGCCAGGGCGCGCTGGTAGGCCAGGCGCCGCGCCGCAACCGAGAGACCGCGCACGAAGGTGGCCTCGATCACCAGCCAGAACATCAGCAAGTACAGCGTGTTGATCAAGCGATCACTGAGTTTCAGCGCGGTGTAGTAATAGCCGAAGCAGACGGCGACGAACAACGCGATCGGCAACGCGGTGAACAGCACGCCGACGGCCTTGCGGAACAGCGAGGTGTTCTGGTGCGTCGGGCTGCTGAGCAGCAGTCGGCTGAGCAGCCAGGCCATCGAGGCGTAGCAGGTCAGCACCACCGGCATGCCGAGCACGTCATCGGCCAAGGCCGAGGGCTGCAATTCCGCCACCGCCACCACGGCCACCAAGGCCAGGACCACCAGCCCGAGCCGACGGATCCAGCCCTGGAGGAATTCGACCTGGGGTTTTTCCCACCGGAAATGCAGTTCCGCCACGCCGCCCGGGGAGAGGATTCGATAGGCGGTGTAGAACACCAGCCAAGCCTGCCCGATCTGCAGCAGGGCCGCGCCGAGGTTGGTGTTCTGGCCGCGGGCGTCGATCTGCAAGGCGTAGCCGCACAAAGCCAGCGCCAGCGCCACCGGCATCGCCAACAGGATGTTGATCAGGATCGCCTGGGGCGTGTGCCATTGGCTGTCGCGCTTGAAGTGGCCGACATCCTGGTGGACTTTGTTCAGGCGCGCATACAGATTCTTGCGCCGCCACAGCAGCACGCCGATCAGCAGCACCAGGGGCAGGAACAGCAAGGGCCGCTGGGTCAGGCCATCGGCCAGTTCACTCAGGCTCGAGGCCCAGGGCAGCGAGTCGACCTGTTTTTCCAGGCGAGCCGGCACGCCGCGCATCCATTCGAAATCCAGCGGTTTGTTGCTGGGGATCCAGAACATCTGTTCTTCAAGGGTGGCCCGCAGGCTCTGGGCAGTGCTGAGCAATTGTTTCTGGTTGAGCTGCAACGTGATGGATTCGTTGAGCACCGCGCTCAATTCGCGGTTCAGGCGGTCCAGCAGGTCGACCCGGGTCAGGGCCAGTTCAAGCAAGGCCTTGCGCAGTTGCGGAGTGGCTTGCTCGGACGGTTGGGACGCCAGCAGGCTGTCGACGTAAGCCCCAGGGTTGTTCAGCAGCTCCCGTTGCTGGCTGACTTCGAACTGGTACAGGCGAATGTCGGCGATCTGGTCGGCCAGGTTCTGGTCGAGCTTCAAGCGCGGCAAGGTCTGGCGCTGTTTGTAGAGAATCTTGGAGAGCAGCAGGCTGCCCTTGAGCACGCTGATCTGCTCGTCCAGCGCGGCATCGGTCTGGGTGACGCTGTCCAGCAATTGCTTGGTCTGCAGGTTCTGCTGGGTGACTTCGTTGAGCCGATCGGTGCTTTTGAGCAGGTAGTCGGAGAGTTTCAGGTTGTTTGTGCTTTCGGTCGCCAGCAGGCTGCTGCCGCCGGCCTTCTGCGCTTCGATGGACTGCTGCGTCACCGTCTCCTGGGACTGGGCCAGGCGTTTCTGGTTGATCAGGTTTTGCAGGTCCTGGATTTCCTGCTCCATGCGATCAATCTTTTCGCTCAGCAGGTCGTGCTGGCTGTTGCCCAGGTCTTGCAACTGGCTGTTGCCGGCCAGTTCCTGGCGACGCAAGGGGATCAGCGCGTTGAGTGCCGCCAGCTCGGCGTTGAGTTGGTCGCGCTGCTCGGCGCTCAAGGCTTTGCCCGCATCCCTGCCGCTCTTGAGGGTGGCGTTGATCTGCTGGATCCGGGTCTGGCTGCTGGCGATTTCCGCCTGGGCGCGCTCGGGGCGGGTCTGGGCGGTGATGACCAGGCTGTTGGCATCGGCCAGGGCTTTTTGCAGGTCGCTCTGCTGGGTGGAGCGCTCCGTCAGCATCTGTTCGAGCTGGGGAATCGGCAGGTTGGCGTAGCGCTGCGCCACCGGCACCGCATTAGAGTTCTTGAGTCGTGTCAGCTCGCGCTGGTTTTCGATGTTCTGCTTGGGTGCGCTGGCCAACTGTTGCTTGAGGGCAACCAGTTTCTGTTCGTAGTCGGCTTTGTTGCTGAGCTGGGCCAGGGTGTTCTGCAAGACGGCCTGCAGGGCCTTCTGGTCGGCCTCCGGCAGTTTGCGATCGGCGATCTTGTCCAGGCTCGCCTGGACTGAGGCGCTGGTGGGCGGTTCAGCGGCGTGCACCGTGCAGATGGAAAGACTCAGGCCCAGCAGGGCGACGGCAAGAAAGGAGCGCAGGGTAGGCATAGAGACCGGTCAAGCAAGTGAGAATGGGGAGCAGTTTAGAGGAACAAGCCGGGACCCGGGCGACTTCCTTCGGGGAATCTGACGCCCACTTTGCCGATCTTGTTCCCGTCCATGACCGCGACGGTCCACAGGGTGTTGTTCCAGTCCACCTGGTCGCCGACTACTGGCGCACCGCCAACTTTCTGGGCAATGAAACGGCCCAGGGTCATGTCCGGATCGATGCCGTCCAGCTTCAACCCGTAGAGGGCTGCGACCGCGGCCAACTGGGCGTCTCCTTCGAGCACGAAGTCGCCGAAGAAGCGCAAATCCAGACCTCGTTGCGGTGCCTGGCTGAACAGTTTTCCAAGGGCTGGCAAGTCGTGTTCATGGCCGATAACACACAGCAAATCATCGACTTCCAACACCGTACTACCCGACGGATGGAGCAACTGCTGACCACGAAACAGGGCCGCGATGCGCGTTCCGTCGGGCATTTTCAGGTCGCGCAAAGGTGAACCGATGCACCATTTCTCGGCACCGAGGCGATAAATGAACAGTTCCCACTCGCTGGTGACATGGACTTCCAGCGCCGCCCGGGAAATCGGCAAGGGTTCCGGCGGGACGGTCACATGCAACAGCTTGGCGACCCACGGCAGGCTCGTCCCCTGCACCAGCAGCGAGACCAGCACGATAAAGAAGGCCAGGTTGAAATAAAGCTGCGCGTGGGGCAAACCGGCCATCAGGGGGAACACCGCAAGAATGATCGGCACCGCGCCACGCAGGCCGACCCAGGAAATGAAGGCTTTTTCACGACCGTGGAACGCCTTGAACGGCAACAGCCCGACCATGACCGACAGCGGGCGAGCGAACAGGATCATCCACAAGGCCAGGCCGAGGGCGGGCAGGGCGATGGGCAGCAGGTCATGGGGCGTGACCAGCAGGCCCAGGACCAGGAACATGCCGATCTGCGCCAGCCAGGCCATGCCATCGAGCATGTGAAGGATGCCGTGGCGGCTGCGCACCGGGCGATTGCCCAGCACCAGGCCGCAGAGGTACACCGCCAGGAAACCACTGCCGTGCAGGGCGTTGGTCAGCGCGAACACGGCCAGGCCGCCGCTGATGACCAGGATCGGGTAGAGACCGTTGGCCAGGTTGATGCGATTGACCAACTGCAACATCAACCAACCGCCGCCCAGGCCGAGCAGCGCACCAATACCGAACTCGCGCACCAGATGCCCGAGCAGGCTCCAGTGCAGGCCGGTTTCACCGCTGGCAAGCATGCCGATCAGCGTCACGGTCAGGAACACCGCCATGGGGTCGTTGCTGCCGGACTCGATTTCCAGCGTGGCGCTGACCCGCTCGTTCAAGCCTTTGCCGCCGAGCAGCGAGAACACCGCCGCGGCGTCGGTGGAGCCGACAATCGCGCCGATCAGCAAGCCCTGGATCAAGTTGAGGTTGAACAGCCACGCCGCCGCCATGCCGGTCAGCCCCGTGGTGATCAAAACACCCACCGTCGCCAGCGACAACGCCGGCCACAACGCCACGCGAAAACTCGAGACCCGCGTGCGCAAGCCACCGTCCAGCAGGATGACCGCCAGTGCCAGGTTGCCGACCAGATAGGCCGTTGCGTAGTTGTCGAAAAGAATACCGGCGCCGTCGACACCGGCGACCATACCCACGGCCAGGATGATCACCAGGATCGGGATGCCCAGGCGGGACGAAAGAGAACTCACCAGGATGCTCGCACCCACCAGCAACGCGCCGATCAAGAACAGGCTGTTGATGGTCGTCGCGGTCAAAGGCAGTACTCCGGGAATCAAGGGACAGGCACAAACTGACCATGCAGTCTGCGTGCCAGCGATTCTAACCTGTTGAAATGTGATGCTGTCAAAAAAGGTTTGGGGCTAGGGGGGCTGGGCACAGCCTTGTGGCGAGGGGATTTATCCCCGCTGGGCTGCGAAGCAGCCCCACTGCTGTACTGCCATGCAGTCGGAAGGCGAGCGCTTTGCACTCGAGCGGGGATAAATCCCCTCGCCACAAGGGTTGTCGGCGATGAGAGACAAGGGCCGCTACGCGGCCCAACGGGAGCAAGCTCCCTCGCCACAAAAGCCAGGCAGATGATTGCTCACTATCATCCCTTACGCGGGTTAAAGGCTGAACCGCCCAACCATGCTGTTCAAATCCACCGCCAGGCGCGACAGTTCGGCGCTCGCGGCGCTGGTCTGGTTTGCGCCGGTGGCCGATTGCACCGACAGGTCGCGGATGTTCACCAGGTTGCGGTCCACTTCGCGGGCCACTTGGGCCTGTTCTTCGGCGGCGCTGGCGATCACCAGGTTGCGTTCGTTGATCTCGACGATGGCGCTGTTGATGGTGTCGAGGGACATGCCGGCACCGCGGGCGATGTTCAGCGTCGATTCGGCGCGTTCGGTGCTGTTGCGCATCGAATCCACGGCCTGTTCGGTGCCGCTCTGGATGCTGCCGATCATGCGTTCGATCTCGCTGGTCGACTGCTGGGTGCGGTGGGCGAGGGCGCGGACTTCGTCGGCGACCACGGCGAAACCACGACCGGCTTCACCGGCACGGGCGGCTTCGATGGCGGCGTTCAGGGCGAGCAGGTTGGTCTGGTCGGCCAGGCCTCGGATGACGTCGAGCACCTTGCCGATGTCGCGGGATTCATCGGCCAGGTTGCCGATCAGCGTGGCGGTGCTCTGTACATCGGCGCTCATGCGTTCGATGGCACCGACGGTTTCCTGTACCAGATCACGGCCGTCGCCTGCCGAAGTCGTGGCGTTCCTCGACGCTTCCGAGGTGCTGACCGCGTTGCGGGCAACTTCTTCCACGGCGCTGGTCATTTCGTTGACCGCGGTGGCGGCTTGTTCGATTTCGTTGTTCTGCTGGGTCAGGCCACGGGCGCTTTCGTCGGTGACGCTGTTGAGCTCTTCGGCGGCGGAAGCCAATTGCGTGGCCGAGCCGGAAATGCGCTGCAAGGTGTCACGCAGCTTGTCCTGCATGGTCGCCATGGCGCGCAGCAGGCGGCCGGCTTCGTCGCTGCCGTCGACGGTGATCGGCCGGGTCAGGTTGCCCTTGGCGATTTCCTCGGCGGCGTCCAACGCGTTGGCGATCGGCTTGGTGATGCTGTTGGTCAGCAGCCAGGCGAAGAGCAGGGTCAGGCCAGTGGCGACGATCAACATTGTCACGACCCAGGTGAAAGCCGTCGAGTACTGCTGCGCCGCGCTTTTATTGAAGGCTTCTGCTTGCAGGTCGTTGATCTCGGTCAGGCGAGCCAGGACCGCGTTGACGGCTTCCGAATTGGTCTGCAGGTCGTTACCGAGCAGGGTCCGCAGTTCGTCGACCTGGTTATTGCGTGAAAGGGTCTTCATGCGTTCTTCAAGTTGACGGTACTGATTCAGCAACTGCACGTATTGATCATAGGCGGCCCGTTCTTCCGGAGCGCTGATGAGCTTTTCATAGTTACTTTGAGCCGTGCGGATCTGCTGGTTGCGTTGCTCGAACAAATCGAAGGTTTTTTGCTGGGTGTCCGCTTCGCGGTTGGTCAGCAAGCGATACGACAGCACGCGCAGGCGCAGGGTCAGTTGGGTGAATTCGTTCAGGGCCTTGATGCTCGGCACGCTGTTTTCGACGATGTTTTCGCCGGACGTGCGGATCTTGCTCATCTGGCTCAAGGCAAACACGCCCAGGGCCAGCATCAGGGCGCCGATCAAGGCAAACCCCAGGAACGCCCGCGGCGCGATGTTCATATTACGTAAGGACATTGGAGGTACCGTGAAGATGCGCGTCCGTGCGGGACTGTGACTGGTTTCACTGAATTATCGGTCTGGCTATCCAAGTCTTGAGGGCGGTGCGTGTTTTTGTCGCACGGCTGCGCGACGGGGCGACGAAGGGTAGGAACCAGATTCCTGGCTCATAGTCTCTAAAACTCGCGAGCGAAGCACCGCAGCCTAAGTCGTGGCATCCGCGGTGACTTTTCTTTATCGTACGCGCCCCTTGAAAAAGCCTGGAAATCAATATGTTGGAAGCATCCCTGAGCCAACTGGAGCAACTGGTCACCGACCTGGTGCAACAGAACCGTCACCTCACCGGCCTGAACGAAACCCTGAGCGCCGAACTGGCCAAGGCCAAGGATGAAAACGAAAGCCTGCAACTGAACCTGATGGAGCAGGAAGAATTGCATGGCAGCACCGCTGCCCGCATCCAGACCCTGATCGAACGCGCCAGCAGCGCAACGGTTGGCGCATGAAGCACGTCGCCGACGGAGTGACGGTCGTCTCGATCCTGGGGGAGGACTATTCGATCAAGGCGCCGGCCGGGCAGGAGCAGGCGTTGCTGGACGCCGCTTCGATGCTCAAGGCAGCCCTGGCCGACACCAAGCGCAAATACCCGACATTGATCGGCGACCGCCTGCTGGTGCTGGCGGCCATGAACCTGTGTTCGCAGCAGATCGAAATGCAGAAGCAGCACCGAGCGGAGCTTGATCGGTGCCAGGAGCAGGTCAGCGCGACGGTCGAGGTGATTGCCAAGACGATTCAGCAGGCTTGAAGATTATGAAGGCCAAGGATGGTGGTGATCTCGTTGTGGGAGCGGCGGTGCGGCGATCCGACTTGCTCGCGAAAGCGGTGGGTCAGGCAAATCATTGGCAACTGACGTACCCCTTTCGCGAGCAAGCTCGCTCCCACAGTGAACCGGCGGGGTACGCCGATTTTGTGTTCAGTCGCAGCCTCTGTGGGAGCGAGCTTGCTCGCGATTGGATATCAGCCGCGCCACAAGACCCGGCTCAGAACCACTCATCCCGCATCCCCAGACACGTATCATCCCGCGCCTCAAGAATTGCCAGTTCATGTTGGCAACCCGGCACTTCCCAAGTCAGGAAATAGCGCGCTGCCTGCAACTTGCCTTTATAGAAATCGACATCCGCCGCGTTCCCCTTGGCCAAGCCATCCTCGGCACGAATCGCCTGTTCCAGCCAGCGCCAGCCGATCACCATGTGCCCGAATACCTTCAAGTACAGCGCCGAATTGGCGAGGCTGCTGTTGACCTTGCCTTGGGCCAGGTCGGTCAGCAGGCCGAGGGTGACTGTTTGCAGGCGCGCTACCAAGGCTTCCAGCGGCTGACGCAAGGGCGTTAACGATTCGTACGCTTGGGCGCGCTCGGTGGTGTCGGCCACCAGCCGAATCAGTTGCTTGAGCCCGGCGCCGCCGTTCTGCGCCAGTTTGCGTCCCAGCAAGTCCAGGGACTGGATGCCGTGGGTGCCCTCATGGATCGGGTTCAGGCGGTTGTCGCGGTAATACTGCTCCACCGGGTATTCGCGGGTATAACCGTGGCCGCCGAGGATCTGGATTGCCAGTTCGTTGGCCTTCAGGCAGAACTCCGACGGCCATGACTTGACGATCGGCGTGAGCAGGTCGAGCAATTCATGGGCGCGCCGGCGCTCGGCTTCGCTTTCCAGCGTGGTGGTGTCGTCGAACAGCCGGGCCGCGTACAGGCCGAGGTCGAACGAACCTTCCACATACGCCTTTTGCGTCAGCAACATGCGGCGCACGTCGGCGTGCTGGATGATCGGCACCGGCGCGGTGGTCGGGTCCTTGCTGTCGGGCACCCGGCCCTGCGGGCGTTCGCGGGCGTACTCAAGGGAATATAAATAGCCGGCGTAACCCAGCATCACCGCGCCCATGCCGACGCCAATCCGCGCCTCGTTCATCATCTGGAACATGTAGCTCAGGCCGTGGTGCGGTTTTCCTACGAGGTAACCGACACATTCGCCGTTGTCGCCGAAGTTCAGCGCTGTGGACGTGGTGCCACGCCAGCCCATCTTGTGAAACAACCCGGTCAAGAGCACGTCGTTACGCAGCCCGAGGCTGCCGTCGTCGTTGACCAGGAACTTGGGCACGATAAACAGCGAGATGCCCTTCACGCCGGGTGGCGCATCGGGCAGTTTCGCCAAGACCATGTGGACGATGTTTTCCGATAGCGGATGGTCGCCGCCGGAGATAAAAATCTTGTTGCCCTTGAGCCGATAGGTGCCGTCGGACGCCGGCTCTGCGCGTGTACGAATATCCGACAGTGATGAGCCCGCGTGAGGTTCGGTCAGGGCCATGGTGCCGAAGAAGCGACCGTCGATCATCGGCTGCAGGAAGCGTTGTTTCTGCTCCTCGCTGCCGAAGCTTTCGATCAGGTTCGCGGCGCCCATGGTCAGGAACGGATAAGACGTCGAAGCGGCGTTGGCCGCCTGGAAATGCGCAAAGCAAGCCTGGGACAACAACGTCGGCAATTGCATGCCGCCGGCCTCGAAGCTGCGCGCGGCATTGAGGAAACCTGCCTCGAGGAAGGCATCCACCGCTGGCTTCACTTCCGGGATCAGGATGGCCTGGCCGTTTTCGTAGCGTGGTTCGTTTTCGTCGTTCTTGCGGTTGTGGGGTGCGAAGTATTTTTCGGCGATGCTGCGCGCCGTGCCGATGGCCGCGTCGAAGGTTTCGCGGTTGTGCTCGGCAAACCGTTCGCGCTGGGTCAGGCCCTCGGCATCAAGGACTTCATACAGCTCGAAAGCCAGATTGCGGGAACTGAGCAGCGTCTCGGACATGGCGGCCTACCTTTTCTTGGAATGGGCCGAGTCTAGGTCTGGGAATGGAGGCTGAACAGGATGATTGATGCTAGTGATGCAGAGGTGCGGGCGACACTAATCCCAAGTGGGAGCGAGCTTGCTCGCGATAGCGGTGTACCAGTCCAACATTCCTGACTGACCCACCGCTATCGCGAGCAAGCTCGCTCCCACAGGGGATTCGGTTACCAGGCACCTATTGCAGGTGCCTGGCTTACAGCGTTTAGCCGATGGTCATCAGGCTGGCGTTACCACCCGCCGCAGCAGTGTTGACGCTCAGCGCGCGTTCGATCACCAGGCGCTCCAACGCGATGTTGGTTTCACCTTGAGACAAGCCATGCACCCCGACGATCGCCCCGGCGCGCTTGGCGACCTGCTGGCAGACACCGCGCAGTTGATCCGAATCGCCGTGATGCAGGACTGCGTCGAACAGCACGTCGTCCTTGGTCCAATCGGCAACGCGCTGGATGCGCGCCTGGATGTCCTTCGGCAAGCGTGCGAACACGGCCTTGCTGGTATCGGTTTCCGGCCATACGGCCGAGCCGCCCACGGCCAGGACGGCCGCCAGTTGCGTGAGCAGGTCGCCTTCCACGTCCGCCAGGCACAGCACATGCTCGCGCGGCAGGATGGCGTAGCTGTTGCGTTCGCCGGTCGGGCCGGTGAGCTGGCGGGTGATGCCGCTTTGCGATTGGGCGGCGAACTGCACGCACAGGGCGCTCAGTTCGGCGAGCTTCTGGCTGTCGGCCCAGGTTTGCAGGGCGGTCAGCGGCTTGCTCATGGCGTCGCGCAAACGCAGGTCCGGCGCGGCCAAAGCATCGCCACGGACGAAGGATTGCTGGATCGCATCGGTAGGACGGGTCGACAGCAGGCGGTACAGGTACAGCGGACCGCCGGCCTTCGGACCGGTGCCCGACAGGCCTTCGCCACCGAACGGCTGCACACCGACCACGGCGCCGACGATGTTGCGGTTCACGTAGACGTTACCGGCATGCACATTGTCGATGACCTTGGCGATGGTCTCGTCGATGCGGGTGTGCACGCCCAACGTCAGGCCGTAGCCGGAAGCGTTGATCTGGTTGATCAATTGGTCCAGTTCCTTGCGCTTGTAGCGAACCACGTGCAGCACCGGGCCGAAGATCTCGCGCTGCAGCTCATCGAAGCTTTCCAGCTCGATCAGCGTCGGCATCACGAAGGTGCCGCGCTTGCATTCGTCGCTGTCGGCAATCGCCATCTGGTACACGGTGCGACCTTTGTCGCGCATGGCCTGGATGTGTTTCTCGATGCCGGCCTTGGCCTCGGCGTCGATTACCGGGCCGATATCAACGGACAGGCGCTCCGGGTTGCCGAGGCGCGATTCGGCCATGGCGCCCTTGAGCATTTCGATGACGCGGTCGGCGGAATCTTCCTGCAGGCACAACACACGCAGGGCCGAGCAACGCTGGCCGGCGCTGTCGAAGGCCGAAGACACCACGTCGATGACCACTTGTTCGGTCAGGGCCGAGGAGTCGACGATCATCGCGTTCTGGCCGCCGGTTTCGGCGATCAGCGGGATCGGACGGCCCTGGTTGTCCAGGCGTCCGGCGATGTTGCGTTGCAGCAGGCGAGCGACTTCGGTGGAGCCGGTGAACATCACGCCTTTGACGCGATCATCACCCACCAGGCGGGCACCGACGGTTTCGCCGCGGCCCGGCAGCAGTTGCAGGACGCCTTCCGGAATACCGGCTTCGAGCATCAGGCGCACAGCCTGGGCCGCGACCAATGGGGTCTGTTCGGCGGGCTTGGCCAGGACCGGGTTGCCGGCGGCCAGTGCGGCGGCGACTTGGCCGCTGAAAATTGCCAGCGGGAAGTTCCACGGGCTGATGCAGACCACCGGGCCCAGTGGGCGGTGGGCATCGTTGGTGAAATCGTTGCGGGCCTGCACCGCGTAGTAGCGCAGGAAGTCCACGGCTTCACGCACTTCGGCGATGGCGTTGGCGAAGGTCTTGCCAGCCTCGCGGGCCAGCAGGCCCATCAGCGGCTGGATCTCGCCTTCCATCAGGTCGGCGGCACGCTCCAGGATCGCGGCACGTTCGGCCGGCGGCGTGGCCTGCCAGATCGGTGCGGCGTTGAGGGCGCACTGGATCGCGTTGTCCACGTCCTCGACCGTGGCTTCCTGCACATGGCCGACCACATCGCGGTGATCGGACGGGTTCAGCACCGCTGCCGGGGTTTCTTCGCTGGCGGCGCAACCGAGTATCGGCGCGGCTTTCCAGTCGTTATGGGCGGTGGCGAGCAGGGCGCAGGACAACGAGGCCAGGCGATGTTCGTTGGCCAGGTCGATGCCGCTGGAGTTGGCGCGTTCGCTGCCGTACAGGTCGCGCGGCAACGGGATGCGCGGATGCGGCAGGCCGAAGCCGCCTTCCAGTGTTGCCATCTGTTCGATGCTTGCCACCGGATCGGCCACCAGTTCCTGGATGGAAATCGACTGGTCGGCGATGCGGTTGACGAACGAGGTGTTGGCGCCATTTTCCAGCAGGCGACGCACCAAGTAGGCCAGCAGCGTTTCGTGGGTGCCGACCGGAGCGTACACGCGGCACGGACGGTTCAGCTTGCCCTCGGAAACCTTGCCTACAACCTGTTCGTACAGCGGTTCACCCATGCCGTGCAGGCACTGGAATTCGTACTGGCCCGGGTAATAGTTCTGACCAGCGATATGGTAGATGGCCGACAAAGTGTGGGCATTGTGCGTGGCGAATTGCGGGTAGATGACTTCCGGTACCGACAGCAACTTGCGGGCGCAAGCGATGTAGGAAACGTCGGTGTACACCTTGCGGGTGTAGACCGGGTAGCCCTCCAGGCCTTCGACCTGGGCGCGCTTGATCTCGCTGTCCCAGTACGCGCCTTTTACCAGGCGAATCATCAGGCGGTGGCGGCTGCGACGAGCGAGGTCGATCACATAATCGATCACGTACGGGCAACGCTTCTGGTACGCCTGGATCACGAAGCCGATGCCGTTCCAGCCGGTCAGTTGCGGCTCGAAGCACAGGCGCTCCAGCAGGTCCAGGGACAGTTCGAGGCGGTCGGCCTCTTCGGCATCGATGTTGAGGCCGATGTCGTATTGCTTGGCCAGCAGGGTCAGCGACAGCAGGCGCGGGTACAGCTCGTCCATCACACGTTCGTACTGGGCGCGGCTGTAGCGCGGGTGCAGGGCCGAGAGCTTGATGGAAATGCCCGGGCCTTCATAGATCCCACGACCGTGGGACGCTTTGCCGATGGAGTGGATGGCTTGTTCGTACGAGGCCAGGTACTTCTGGGCGTCATGTTCGGTGAGTGCGGCTTCACCGAGCATGTCGTAGGAATAGCGGAAGCCCTTGGCTTCGAACTTGCTCGCGTTGGCCAGGGCCTCGGCGATGGTTTCGCCGGTGACGAACTGCTCGCCCATCAGGCGCATGGCCATGTCGACGCCCTTGCGGATCATCGGCTCGCCACTCTTGCCGATGATGCGGCTCAGGGAAGAGGTCAGGCCCGCTTCATTATGGGTGGCGACCAGCTTGCCGGTCAGCAGCAGGCCCCAGGTGGCGGCGTTGACGAACAGCGATGGGCTGTTACCCAAGTGCGGCTGCCAATTGCCGGTACTGATCTTGTCGCGAATCAGCGCATCGCGGGTGCCTTTGTCCGGAATGCGCAGCAGCGCCTCGGCCAGGCACATCAGGGCCACGCCTTCCTGGGACGACAGGGAAAATTCCTGCAGCAAGCCCTGAACAATACCGGCACGACCGCCGGCACTTTTCTGGTTACGCAGTTTTTCTGCAATGGAAGCCGCCAGCTTGTTGGTGGCTTCGGCCATCTCGGCCGGCAGGCGGGCCTGCTCGATCAGCATCGGCACCACTTCCGGCTCCGGGCGACGGTAAGCGGCGGTGATGGAAGCGCGCAAGACCGATTGCGGCAGGATGCTCTCGGCAAATTCGAGGAAGCATTGGTGAGCGTGGTCGACCTGCACGTCGCCAGCGTCATCGCTGTCGGCGCGAGGGGAACCGTTCAGCTCGGTCAGGGTTGCACCACCCTCGAGTTTTTCCAGGTAATTGAAAATCGCCTGTTTGATCAGCCAGTGCGGCGTGCGATCAATCGAGGTTGCGGCCGCCTTGAGGCGTTCGCGGGTCGGGTCGTCGAGTTTGACCCCAAGGGTGGTGGTAGCCATATTTTTATCCTCATGTTTGCCACGTACCGCGTGGCATCAGCTGGCGGCAAGATTAGCTGTGGGATGAATGAGGTGCAACCGGGTGCAACCGGTTTTTTGTTGAAATAATGAGCAGCTCATCAGGAAGCATAGGGCGCGACTCTATGCCTGCACTTGCTTGGTGCGTCTTGGTTTGAAAGGTGAAGCGTTTTTGCACCAAAAGAGAGCAAAGCGCGACGTTTGTAAGGAGATTCCGACTGGGTGCAACTTATTTCAACGAAACTGGTTGCACCTAATTTGATTTGTTGAATAGCATTCGCGGCCAAGGTGCAACCGGCTCGGGTCGGGGTGCATCGGCTGATGGCTTTCCTGGGGAAACATCAGTCATAAATTCGCGGGTCCACAAAACGTCAGTACAACGTTCGCGTTGTCGGCGCTTTCAACTGCCACCGCACCATAAAAACAAAGCCAGGGCGTAACTCATGAGTGTTAGCAATCCTACCCTGATCACCTTCGTGATCTATATCGCAGCCATGGTCCTGATCGGCCTGATGGCTTATCGCTCCACCAACAACCTTTCCGATTACATCCTCGGCGGTCGCAGCCTTGGCAGTGTCGTGACGGCGCTTTCTGCCGGCGCTTCCGACATGAGCGGCTGGTTGTTGATGGGTTTGCCTGGCGCAATCTACATGTCCGGCCTGTCGGAAAGCTGGATCGCCATCGGCCTGATCATCGGTGCCTACCTGAACTGGCTGTTCGTCGCCGGTCGCCTGCGGGTCCAGACCGAGCACAACGGTGATGCGCTGACGCTGCCGGACTATTTCTCCAGCCGTTTTGAAGATACCAGCGGCCTGCTGCGGATCATCTCTGCGGTGGTGATCCTGGTGTTCTTCACCATCTATTGCGCGTCCGGCATCGTGGCCGGTGCCCGTTTGTTCGAAAGCACCTTCGGCCTGTCCTACGAGACCGCGTTGTGGGCCGGTGCCGCTGCGACCATTGCCTACACCTTCATCGGTGGTTTCCTGGCGGTGAGCTGGACGGATACCGTACAAGCCACGCTGATGATCTTCGCCTTGATCCTCACCCCGATCATCGTGCTGCTGGCCACTGGCGGCGTTGATACCACTTTCCTGGCCATCGAAGCGAAAGATCCGACTTCGTTCGACATGCTGAAAAACACCACCTTCATCGGGATCATCTCGCTGATGGGCTGGGGCCTGGGCTACTTCGGCCAACCGCACATCCTGGCGCGCTTCATGGCGGCAGACTCGGTCAAGTCGATCGCCAAGGCGCGTCGCATCTCCATGACCTGGATGATCCTGTGTCTGGGCGGCACCGTGGCCGTCGGCTTCTTCGGTATCGCGTATTTCTCGGCGCATCCTGAACTGGCCGGTCCTGTGACCGAAAACCCTGAGCGCGTGTTCATCGAACTGGCGAAAATCCTGTTCAACCCATGGGTTGCCGGCGTGCTGCTGTCCGCCATCCTGGCTGCCGTCATGAGCACCCTGAGCTGCCAGTTGCTGGTGTGCTCCAGCGCACTGACCGAAGACTTCTACAAGACCTTCTTGCGCAAGAGTGCCTCCCAAGTCGAGTTGGTCTGGGTCGGTCGCGCCATGGTGCTGTTGGTGGCGCTGATCGCCATCGCCCTGGCCGCCAATCCACAAAACCGCGTACTGGGCCTGGTGAGCTACGCCTGGGCTGGTTTCGGTGCGGCCTTCGGTCCGGTGGTCCTGATCTCCGTGATCTGGAAGAACATGACGCGCAACGGTGCCCTGGCCGGTATTCTGGTCGGTGCAATCACCGTCGTCGTCTGGAAGCATTTCGAGCTGCTGGGCCTGTACGAAATTATCCCGGGCTTTATCTTCGCCAGCCTGGCCATCTATTTCGTCAGCAAGATGGGCACGCCTACCACCGGCATGCTGCAGCGCTTCGAAGCGGCCGAGAAAGATTTCCGCTTGAATCAGTAAGGCTCTTGGCGAGCCTGTAATGGTTCGCCCAAGGCACTGAAAAACGGCCCGTCTCCATTGGAAACGGGCCGTTTTTTATGGCTGACGGTCCGAGGTATCGGGTTGGTTGAGAAAGATCAGCACGCCCAACAGCGCCATGTAGAACCTGAACGCAGCATCCTGGCCATTCCAGGTCTCGGATTGCCACATCAGGAACCACTCGCCGCCGACGACCATGAAGCCGAAAAACCAGACGAAGAATCCCACCGTGAGCCCGACGACGGCGCACCCCTTGGCTTGATTGAAAGCCAGGCCATCCGCCCTGCGTGCCCGCCAGAGTTTCAGCGCGCCGTAGGCCAGCAACACCGTGGTCATCGCTTCGCCGAGGATGATCAGCCAATAAGCACCGTGCCACATCCAGGGCTCGTCGATGGTGCGATACCGGGCGGCATTGTCGGGAAAGGTGGTGTCCATGCTCAGCACATGCTGGACGAAATTGAAGTTGGAGCTGTAGTCCGTGACATTGTTGAACACAGTCAGGAAGGCGAAAGCGGCAAGTGCCAGGATCATTGCGATTTTCGTGTAGCGGATTGTCATGGGGTGCGTCCTTGGCTTTTTACGACGGAGGGACGTTATCACGGCTTTGCGCGATACAAGGCCCGCTGTCTTGTAAGAAGCCGCTGATTCTTTCGTACGAAGACTTTAGGCAGGCGTGTCTATCAGAAATTGCAACGCGCTCCGCAGCTTTTAGCCTCTTGGATGTAGGGGAAATCTGTTTTTCATGACATCCGGTCAACTCGCTCAATGAGTCATGCACAATCGCCCGCCTTTATTTCGCAGAGGCACATCGGATGTTCGCGCCTGCCAACCTACCGCGTTTCACGCTGACGCTCGACAGCGGGCCAAACGACCTCAAGGTGCTTGAGTTCAAAGGCAAGGAAGCCATCAGCCAGCCTTACTGCTTCGAGTTGGAGCTGGTCAGCGAGCGGCCTGACCTGCCGCTGGAGGAACTGCTTCATCGCCAGGCTTTCCTGGGCTTCGATGACCGGGGCGGTGGCATTCACGGCCAGGTCTATGCTGTGGCCCAAGGCGACTCGGGCAAGCGGCTGACCCGCTATCAAATCACGCTGGTGCCTCGCCTGGCGTACTTGCGTCATCGCATCAACCAACGGATTTTCCAGCACCTGAGCGTGCCGGATATCGTGGCCCTCGTTCTGAAGGACCACGGCATCCTGGCCGATGCCTTCCAGTTCAGCCTTGGCGGACAATATCCCGAGCGTGAATATTGCGTGCAGTACGGCGAAAGCGACCTGGTTTTCATTGAGCGTCTTTGCGCCGAAGTCGGCATTCATTACCACTTCCGCCACAGCCCTGACGGCCATCTGCTGGTGTTCGGTGATGACCAGACGGTGTTCTCGCGCTTGCCCGAATCCACGTTGTATCTGCCTGGCAGTGGCATGGCCGCCGTCGAGCCGGCCATCAAGCGCTTGGCGGTGCGGCTCCAGACCGGTACCACGGCCGTGACATTGCGCGACTATGACTTTCGCAAGCCTGGCCTGCTATTGCAGGCCAATCTTGACAGCCAGAGACTTCCGACGCTGGAAAACTATCACTACCCAGGTCAGTTCACCGACCGCGACGATGGCAAGCATTCGGTCCGGCGGACCCTCGAACGGCATGGCGCCGACGGGCACCTGGCAGAGGGCGACTGCGATGACAGCGCTTTTGTCAGTGGGCATTTCATGCGCATCAAAGAGCACCCGCGCACGCAATGGAACGACCTGTGGTTGCTGACGCAGGTCGATCACCATGGTCGACAACCGCAAGTGCTGGAAGAAACCGCCTCCGCCGGCCGGGATGAGTTCCAAGGCTACCGCAACGCCTTCCTCGCAACGCCGTGGGAGGTTTTCTTTCGTCCGCCGTTGCAGCACAAGAAGCCGTCCGTCAACGGTTTCCAGCCGGCGGTGGTGACGGGGCCGGTGGACAGCGAGATCCATTGCGATGAGTTCGGGCGGGTCAAGGTGCAACTGGTCTGGGACCGTGACGGCGAGCGCGACGAGCATTCCAGTTGTTGGCTACGCGTGGCGACCGGTTGGGCGCACGATCGCTATGGCAGTGTGATGATCCCTCGGGTAGGGATGGAGGTCCTTGTCGGGTTCATGGACGGCGACGTCGACAAACCGTTGGTGGTGGGCTGCTTGCCGAACGGTGCCAACCCGGTGCCCCTCGACCTGCCGGCGGACAAGACCCGAAGCATTCTGCGCAGCCAGAGCAGCCCCGGCGGCGGTGGCTACAACGAATTGCGCATCGAAGACCGCAAGGGCGCCGAGGAAATCTACCTGCGGGCGCAGCGCAACTGGACCCAGCATGTGCTGCATGACCAGCGTGTGCAGGTCGATCATGAGCGCAGCATCGTTGTCAGTGGTTTGTCCCGGCACGAACTCAAGGGCGGCGAGCAGCGCATCACTGAAGGTCGACGCCAGGTTGAAGTTCGCCAGGACGATCACCTGATGGTGACCGGCGATCGGCACATCCGCGTCGCCAACCAGGCCCTCAACGCCGCCGGGGGATTCAGTGTCAGCGCTGGTCAGCAAGTCGTGCTGGAGGCGGGTGCCAGCGCGACCGTCCAGGCCGGCGGGCACTGGATCAACATCGGCCCGGGCGGAATCTTCAGCAGCGTGCCGATCCAGGTCGGCGGAGCGCCGATGGTGGCAACGGGCGCCACCCCCGTCGCGCCGGGTGCCCCGGAAAAACTCGCCGCGGCCCCAGCCCCGCGCCTCTCTCACGCCCAGATCCAAAGCTTGAAAAGCCCCGCACCGTTCTGCGAGGAGTGCGAGTGCTGCAAGGATGGCGCCTGCGACCTGTCGCCGCCCGGTGGGCAGTCCAAGCGCCAGGCCCCAGCGCCGGACTCGGCAAAAAGCGTAGAACCGGGTTTCCACATCGTCGAACGGGCCATGCCCCGCTCGGAACTGGAGCGGTGGTTGTTCATGGAGTCAGGTGTCTCGCTCCCGTCCAACTTCAACCGCTTGAATCCGCAACTGGGCGACGCGGTCAAACCCGGTCAGCTCATCGTCCTGAGCGACCCACAAAACACCCAATGCACCCGTGAAGAAGCGCTGCTGATGGAGGCCGCCCAGAAGGTCAACGAAGCGCTGGCGCCCATGAGCGACGCCGAAGCGGATTTCATGGCGCAGCACCACGGTGAAATCGAATCGTTCCTCGCCAAAGGGTCCACCTCGGTGGGCATCGGCGCAGCCATGTTCGGCCAGCACCTGGGCAGCTTGAAAAGCAACATGGTGGAGCTGGAACAACTGCACCAGCGCACCTTTGACAAACACGGGAAGTTGCAAGGCGCCGACTTCTTCGCCGAACGCAAACGCCTGATGGGCCAAATCGACAACAGCCTCGGGCCGTTGGTGCGCAAGGGCACGGGCATTCCCAGCCATCCAAAGCTCAAGAGTGCGCTGGGGATTTCCAATCGCAGCCTGGTGCATCACTGGAGCAAGGCTGGGGTGGCGGGTGGGATTCCGGGGTATGCAACGCATATCGAGGGGGTGAGTCGGGCCAGTAAGTACATCAAGGCTGGGGGGTGG
>NZ_JAUTYU010000019.1:0-93678 GCF_052112105.1 Pseudomonas sp. BP11-1-1 | reverse complement strand
AGCGCCCCGTGTATCTGTCAAGCGGTTATTTTAAGAAGTTTTCAAAGTTTCGCTTGGAAATCCTTAACAACTTCAACCACTTGCGCTTTCGATCTCTCGTTAGCGGGAGGCGAATTCTACAGCGTTGTTCGCTGCTGTCAACACCTCTTTTTCACCGCTTTCGACCGAGAGGATCGAATCGCCAATAGAGCCAAACAACACCGCTCTATCAACTCCTTCAACGCTTCGATGAACTGAAGCGCCTGACCTATCGGAACTTACTTAACTCATTGAAACTCAAGAAGTTTTCCGTTTCGACTGCGCCGGAAGTGGGGCGAATTATAGACACCTGGAATCTGCCGTCAACCCTTTATTTCGTTTTTATTACCGAAGGCATCTTCTTACCCATTAGACGAGGGATTCGCCGCGCAACCGGCCCGATCCTCAGCACCAACAATAAGCCACCTATAAAGGCGTATATCGACCACTCCTTCAGATCCGCCCGCACGATCCACAGCATATGCAGCAAACCAAGCCCGAGAATCAAATAGACCAGGCGGTGCAGCTTCTTCCAACGCGTGCCGAGCCGACGCTGACTATATCGATTGGATGTAACTGCCAAGGCCAGCAAACCAAGAAAACCAAGCGCCCCAACAATAATGTAGGGACGCTTGCTCAGCTCGACGCCCAACCGCGACCAATCGAATCCCAGGATGAACGCCGCATAACTGCTCAAGTGCAGCACAACGTAGGCGAAGCACCACAACCCCAACTGACGCCTGACAACGATCCACCCCGACCATCCCGTCACTTTTTGTAGCGGCGTCATGCTCAAGGTAATCAACAGCAGGATCAGCGTCCCCAACCCGAGTCGATCTACCAGGACCTTGCCTGGATCCGGCCCCAATGAATCCGCCAACGCTTCATAAAGCCAAAGCAAAGGCCAAATTGCTGCCGCGAGGAAAACCCCGATCCGCCAAGCAGGAAAACGCATCAGTAGTCTTTCCTCAAATCCATTCCTGCATATAAAGAGGCAACCTCATCCCCGTAACCGTTGAACATCAACGTGTCGCGTACATTGGGGCTGAATAGTCCACTCGGAAGACGACGCTCCCTCGCCTGCGTCCAGCGTGGGTGGTCAACGGTCGGATTGACGTTGGCATAAAAACCGTACTCATCGGACGCAATGCTCTGCCAGGTGGTCTTGGGCTGCTCACTGACCAAGCTGATGCGCACGATCGACTTTACGCTCTTGAAACCATACTTCCATGGCACCACCAATCGCAGCGGCGCCCCGTTCTGGTTAGGCAGCTCACGCCCGTACATGCCAACCGCCAGTATGGCCAACGGATTCATTGCCTCGTCCAATCGCAAACCTTCCACGTAAGGCCAATCAATCAGGGCAAAGCCAGAACGCTGGCCCGGCATGGCCTTGGGATCTTGCAATGTTTCGAAGCGAATGTGTTTGGCCTTGGAAGTCGGCTCGACCTGCTTGAGCAGCGCGGAGATGGGGAAACCGATCCACGGGATCACCATTGACCACGCCTCAACGCAACGCAACCGATAGATCCGCTCCTCCAATTGATAAGGCTTCATGAAGTCTTCCAGGGCATAGCGCCCCGGCTTACCCACCTCACCGTCCACCACCACGCTCCAGGGCTCGGTCTTCAACGAACCGGAGTTGGCCGCCGGGTCGCCTTTATCGGTGCCGAACTCATAGAAGTTGTTGTAGTGCGTGGCGTCCTTGAACGGCGTGATCGACTCATCCTTTGCCGTCACGGCGCCCCACTGGGTAGAAGGAAGCTTCTCGGCAAACCAGGAAGGCGCCTTTCCGGGCTCGGCATCAGGATAACGCGCCATATCGGCGGCACCGGCCCAGTTCGGCAGACCACCAATCGCCAAGCCGGCCACAGTGGCGCTGAGCATCTGGCGACGAGAGAGATAAAATGATTCAGGCGTGACCTCAGACTCACGACAGTCCGACGTCTTGGGGATCTTGATCAGCATGGCGACTCCGCAGTATTGGAGGGCAGATACACCCGTACACTGCGGAGTATGGAGGAGATTACATTAAGGCAACGTTTAGCGGCGACGAAGACGCAGCAAATATTGCACCGGCCCGGAAGCCGCATAGGCGAGGAATACCAGCAGCAGGATGCGCGGCGGATCACTGAACACCACGGCAAATACCAGCACCACGGCGAGGATGGCCACGAACGGCACGCGCCCCTTCAGATCCAGCTCCTTGAAGCTGTTGTACTTGATGTTACTGACCATCAGCATCCCGGCCGCGGCAACCAGCAGCGCCACCAGGAAGGACATCTTCGAACCCTGGATGCCATAGTCGCTGAATGCCCAGACTACGCCCGCCACCACACCTGCCGCCGCCGGACTGGCAAGCCCGATGAAGTAGCGCTTGTCGGCGGTACCGACCTGCGTGTTGAAACGCGCCAAGCGCAACGCGGCACCAGCGACGTAAATGAAGGCAACCATCCAGCCGACCTTGCCCATGTCTCCCAGCGCCCAACCGAACGCCAACAACGCAGGGGCAACACCGAACGCAACCATATCGGACAGCGAGTCGTACTCGGCTCCGAATGCGCTTTGGGTGTTGGTCATGCGGGCCACCCGTCCATCCAGGCCGTCCAGAACCATGGCGACAAAAATCGCAATCGCGGCGAAAGCAAAGTAGCGACTCGCCCCCACGCTATCGCCAGCACTCAATGCGGCCTGGGCACTCATGGAACTGATGATGGAATAGAAGCCGGCGAACAGGTTCGCGGTGGTGAACAGGTTCGGCAGCAGATAGATACCACGATGCCGGACCTTGCGGCCTTCAGCGTCATGGCCTTCTTCGACGTGTTCATCGATGGGCAACAGGCTTTCGGCGTCAGGAGCCTGGTTCGGCTCGTCGGGACGTTCGCTCATGGACAATACCTTGCAACGGTGTGAAAAATTCGACAGGCGCCTGGGACGACGGTTCTGCCGCAAACGATGCAGCTTTATACCAGAAGCCATCACCCAAACGAAAAAACGCGGCCAGGGCCGCGTTTTTCGATCAAGCTCGCGACTTAGTTCTTGGCTTTGTCGACGATCTTGTTGGCACCGATCCACGGCATCATCGAGCGCAATTGCTCGCCAATGATTTCGATACCGTGGGCGGCGTTGTTGCGACGCTTGGCGGTCATCGAAGGATAGCCGGTGGCGCCTTCGCTGATGAACATCTTGGCGTATTCGCCGTCCTGAATACGTTTCAGGGCGTTGCGCATGGCCTGGCGGGACTCGGCGTTGATGACTTCCGGACCGGTCACATACTCGCCGTATTCGGCGTTGTTGGAGATCGAGTAGTTCATGTTGGCGATACCGCCTTCGTACATGAGGTCAACGATCAGCTTCAGTTCATGCAGGCATTCGAAGTAGGCCATTTCTGGTGCGTAGCCGGCTTCAACCAGGGTTTCGAAACCAGCTTTCACCAGCTCGACGGTACCGCCGCACAGAACGGCTTGTTCGCCGAACAGGTCGGTTTCAGTCTCGTCCTTGAAGGTGGTTTCGATGATGCCGGTACGACCGCCACCGACACCAGCAGCGTAGGACAGGGCGACGTTCTTGGCATTGCCGGAGGCGTCCTGGTAGATCGCGATCAGGTCAGGAATACCGCCGCCCTTCACGAATTCGGAACGCACGGTGTGGCCCGGCGCTTTCGGCGCGATCATGATCACGTCGAGGTCGGCACGTGGCACGACCTGGTTGTAGTGGATCGCGAAACCGTGGGAGAAGGCAAGGGTGGCGCCCTTCTTGATGTTCGGCTCGATTTCGTTCTTGTACAGCGCCGATTGGAACTCGTCCGGGGTCAGGATCATGACCAGGTCGGCAGCGGCAACGGCGGAAGCCACGTCGGTGACTTTCAGGCCATGGGCCTCGGCCTTGGCAACGGTGGCCGAGCCTTTGCGCAGGCCGACGGTCACGTCAACGCCGGAATCTTTCAGGTTGCACGCCTGGGCGTGACCTTGGGAGCCGTAGCCGATGATGGCGACTTTCTTGCCTTGGATGATCGACAGGTCGCAATCTTTATCGTAGAAAACTTTCATGAATTTCCCCTATATCCGGCCGTTCCGGCCATTCGCAAATTTGGTTAGATGCTCAGTACTTTGTCGCCACGGGCAATCCCGGTGACACCACTGCGTACGGTTTCCAGAATCGAGGCAGTGCCGATCGATTGAATGAAGCTGTCGAGCTTGTCGCTGGTACCGGTCAACTGAACGGTATAGACGCTGGCGCTGACATCGACGATCTGCCCACGATAAATATCGGTAGTGCGTTTGATCTCGGCACGCTGGGCGCCGGTGGCCTTGACCTTGACCAGCATCAGCTCGCGCTCGATATGAGCGCTTTCCGACAGGTCCACCAGCTTGACCACCTCGATCAGCTTGTTCAGGTTCTTGGTGATCTGCTCGATGATCTCATCGTGGCCCACGGTGGTCAGCGTCAGACGCGACAGGGTCGGGTCCTCGGTTGGTGCCACGGTCAGGCTTTCGATGTTGTAGTTGCGTTGCGAGAACAGGCCTACTACGCGAGACAGAGCACCCGGTTCGTTTTCCAGAAGCAAGGAAATAATGTGTCGCATGATTAGGTACGCTCCGTCTTGCTCAGCCACATATCGCGCATGGAGCCGTCTTTGATCTGCATCGGGTAGACGTGCTCGCTGGTATCGACCTGGATATCGAGGAACACCAGGCGATCCTTCATCGCGAAGGCTTCTTCAAGCCCGGATTTCAAATCCTTCAGGTCAGTGATGCGGATGCCGACGTGGCCATAGGCCTCGACCAGCTTGACGAAGTCCGGCAACGATTCCATGTAGGAATGCGAGTGGCGGCTGCCGTAGCTCATGTCCTGCCACTGGCGAACCATGCCCAGTACACCGTTGTTCAGGTTGACGATTTTCACCGGCAGACCGTATTGCAGGCAGGTCGACAGTTCCTGGATGTTCATCTGGATACTGCCTTCACCCGTCACGCAGGCAACATCGTTGTCCGGGAAGCTCAACTTGACGCCCATGGCCGCCGGGAACCCGAAGCCCATGGTGCCCAGGCCACCGGAGTTGATCCAGCGGTTGGGTTTGTTGAACTTGTAGTACTGCGCCGCGAACATCTGGTGCTGACCTACGTCGGACGTCACGAATGCATCGCCCTTGGTCACTTCGCACAGGGTCTCGATGACGGTCTGCGGCTTGATCACGCTGCCGTCGCCCTTGTCGTAGGGAAACAGGCCGCGATCACCGCGCCATTCATCAACCTGCTTCCACCAGCTGGCCACGGACTCCTTGTTCGGAGCCTCGCCGATTTCCTTGAGAATGGCGACCATTTCAGTCAGCACGCTCTCTACAGGACCGACAATCGGCACGTCTGCCTTGATGGTCTTGGAGATGGACGCCGGGTCGATATCGATGTGGATGATCTTGGCGTTCGGGCAGAATTTCGCCGGACCGTTGATGACACGGTCGTCGAAACGCGCGCCCACCGCCAGGATGACATCGGCATGGTGCATCGCCAGGTTGGCGGTGTAGCTGCCATGCATGCCGAGCATGCCGATGAACTGGCGATCGGTGCCTGGGTAGGCGCCGAGGCCCATCAGCGTATTGGTAACCGGCAGGTTGAGCATCTTCGCCAATTCGGTCAGCGGCGCGGAGCCACCGCCGAGGATCACGCCACCGCCGGAGTACAGCACGGGACGCTTGGCCGCCAGCAGCATTTCGGCGGCCTTGCGGATTTGTCCCGAGTGACCGCGCACGGCCGGGCTGTAGGAGCGCAGCTTGGCTTTTTTCGGGTAGATGTATTCGAATTTCTCGGCCGGGTTGGTCATGTCTTTCGGCACGTCCACTACGACCGGGCCCGGACGACCGGATTCGGCCAGGTAGAAGGCCTTCTTCATGACTTCCGGGATTTCCGAAGCGTGCTTGATCATGAAGCTGTGCTTCACGATCGGCCGGGAGATACCGATCATGTCGGTTTCCTGGAACGCATCGGTGCCGACCATGGTGCTGGGCACCTGGCCGGAGATGATCACCATCGGAATCGAGTCCATGTAGGCCGTGGCGATACCGGTGATGGCGTTCGTGGCGCCGGGGCCGGATGTCACCAGGACCACGCCGGCCTTGCCGGTGGCGCGGGCATAGCCGTCAGCCATGTGCGTGGCCGCTTGTTCATGACGAACCAGGATGTGGGTCACTTCCGGTTCTTTGAACAGGGCATCATAGACATGAAGAAGAGCACCGCCGGGGTACCCGTAGATATATTTGACGCCTTCGTCACGCAAGAAGCGGACGAGCATCTCACCGCCAGATAAAAGCTCCACGTTGTTCACCTCTAAAACGCCAGAATACCGACCCATGGAAAAAGGGACGGGTCTTAATAGGTTTACTTCTCGGCAGAGCATGAGCGACGGTGGTCGCCGACTACGTCAGCACTGACTGAGCAAGTATTGGGATCGTCCCAAGTGTTGCGGGCCTTTCCCACCCAGCGCGAGGTAACGCGTTGCGGGTGTAACAGGTCGGCGCGGATGTGCGCCTCATGATCTGCCGAGTGGGTCTGCTTCTGGCAGTCCCTCTACAGCGGACTTTGGATTCTTCTGTTTCGCCCTCTGCAAGTCAAGTCGTCAATGTGCTTTATTGAAGTAAGCACATGAGAACGCAAGAAAAAACCTTTAAACGGCTACTCTGTTAGCTTCGATTGCGCAACCCAGGACAAGGAAACAGCATGCGAACGATGTTATTGACGGCCATCCTGCTGGCAAGCCTGAGCCCAATGAGCATGGCCGGCCAGATCTACAAATGGGTGGACGCCCAAGGTGTGACCCATTTCGGCGCCCAACCGCCCGAGGGCGTGGATGCGACTACCGTGAGCAAGACCCCGACGCCTGCCGCCAAACCGCAAGCGCCCGCTTCAGGTGGTGTCGTTGGTGATCAGAAAATGATCGACAAGCAAGTGAAGCAGCAAGTGGCCGAACAGGAGGCCCAGCTCAAGGCGTTCTGCGAACAGGCCCGGACCAACCTGGCGCAACTGCAGAACAACCCCAGGGTGCGAGAAGAGGTGGAAGGTGAAATGCGCCGCCTTACCGAGGAAGAGCGGCGCCAGCGCATCGATGAAACCCGCAAGCAGGTTGAAGAAAACTGTCAGTGAGCAGCGTCAGCTGACGTCGGTGATCAACTGGTCGAACTGCGCGAGCAACTGCTGCAATTTGACGCCCTGCCCCGGCCGCTGGGCATAGACCATTTCGGCCATGGCCAGGATGCCCGAGGCGTTGGGCAGCGGCAGGTCGTTTTCCAGGATGGCTTTCATCCGCGGAAGAAAGATCCATTGCAACCACTGCTCGAAATCCAGGGTGTCGACCGCGAACGGCTCGACACTGGCCAGCGCCTCGGCCGAAGGCGACACGTCACTCCACCAGCCCTGGACCCGCAGTTCTCGCTCGATCAGCAGCAACTGATCGGCGATCAAGGGAAAACGACCATCCATCAGAGGGATACCTTGGCCTTCTGGCGGGCCAGTGCGGCGCCCGCCGAATCGCCCTGTTTCTCACGAGCCTGGGCGATCAGTTCCCACAGGCTTGCCTGGAGTGCCGGGCGGCCACTGGAGAACGTCAGGCCGCGACGGGCCAGTTGTTCAGCCTGTGGCGCATCGCCCTGGGCCATGCGCACCTGAGCCAGTCGATAAAGCACTTGCGGTTCGCGCGGCGCGACGCGCTGGGCTCGCTCGAGGCTCGAGGAAGCACCATTGAGGTCACCACCGGCTTGCTGCTGTTGCGCCGTGGTCAACAGCGCCAACACCGGGCCGTCCAGTTGCTCATCGGCGGACAAGCCACCCGAACCCGCCGAGGGAATGCTGCTCGGCGTCGATGGCATGCTGTAGCTGCCCTGGTTGATCGGTGAAGTTTCGATAGGCCCTGGAGTGATCGGACCCGGCGTGATCGGCGTGCTGCTGATCGGCGCCGAAGCCGTTGCACCGCCACCTGGCACCATCACGACGACACCGGTGTCGCCCTGCGGGATTGCCTGGACCTGGCCCGGCATCGGCCGTTTTACCGTCGTTTGACGGAAACCACCATTGGCCGAGACCCGCTCGCTATTGGAGACGGCGGTACCGGAATCGACAACCGGAATCGAACCGCGCTGTACGGTAGAGCAGCCACTGAGCAAAGCCACGGCGGTTACCGCTGGAATCAACCACTTGTTCACTTGAAACCCTCTTTGCTTAATTCATCCAGTCCTTGACCCAATCCATCACCGATTCGGCGGGATTCTGACCGCCGCATGCCGCACCGGGTGGCGGTTCGCTGCCGCGAATATACGGCATCTGCACGGCACCCGGGCAATTCGCGTCGGAGCCCTGTCCGGTGCGCGAATCGACCCAGGCCTGGACGATGTTGTCCGGTTGCGGCATGTCCAGCGGCAGCGGATCGGCCTTGCGCATGAAACTGGTCCAGACCTGCAACGCACCGGTGGCGCCGGTGAACGGCGTCTTGCCATTGTCGTCACGCCCCAGCCAGACCACCGCCAGCAGATCCTGGCTGAAACCGGCGAACCAACTGTCGCGCGAATCGTTACTGGTGCCGGTCTTGCCCGCCAGGGTCAGCGTTCGGGGGAGCACGTTATAGACCGAGCTGCCGGTCCCTTCACGCATGACTCGCTGCATGGCGCTCTGGATCAGATAAATGGAAGCCGGATCGAAACGTTGCTGGATCTGGAACGGATAACGCTTGAGCGGCTCGCCGTCGGCAGTGAGCACGCTGCGGATGCCGCGCATCGGCGTATTGAAGCCGCCATTGGCCAATGTCTGGTACATCGCCGCGACTTCGATCGGCGTGAGGCCACCGGCCCCCAGCAGCATCGATGGGAACGCCGGGAATTCGCGAGTCACTCCCAGGCGTGCCAAGGTCTTGAGCACGTTAGGCACTCCGACTTCCAGGCCGAGGCGAGCCGTCGACAGGTTGTAGGAATGGGCCAGCCCCTGATAAAGGAACACCGTACCGTGGGGGCGGCGATCATAGTTCTGCGGCGTCCACACCTGTCCGTCCGCACCCTTGACCGAGAATGACTCGTCGGACAGCCAACTGGTCAGGGTGTACTGGCTTGGTTTTTCCAAGGCCGTGAGATACACCGCCGGCTTGATCAGCGAGCCGATGGGGCGCACCGCATCCAATGCCCGGTTGAAGCCTGCAAAGCTGGCCTGGCGGCTGCCGATCATTGCCTGGACTTCACCAGTTTCCGGGTTGGTCACGACCATGGCCGCTTCGACTTCGTCAGAACCCTTGCGCCCCGCCAGTCGTTTGAAGGTGTCATTGACTGACGCCTCAGCCTTCATCTGCAGGATCGGGTCGAAACTGGTAAAGATCCGCAAGCCTTCTTCGGTCAAGTCTTCGTCGCGATAGTCTTCCCGCAGCTGCCGCTTGACCAGGTCCATGAAACCGGGGAACGAACTGTCCGCCAGGCTGCCACGCTTGGTCACGCCCAGCGGCATCTTCTTCGCCGCTTCGACCTGCTCGGCCGTGGCCACGCCCTGTTGTTGCAGCAAGTCGAGCACCAGGTTGCGCCGCTCAAGGGCACGCTCCGGGTTGCGACGCGGATTATAGGAAGAAGGCCCCTTGACCATGCCCACCAGCAGCGCCACTTGATGCAGCTTGAGCTCGGACAGCGGCTGGCTGAAGAAGAACTGGCTGGCCAGGCCGAAGCCGTGGACCGCCCGCTGCCCATCCTGGCCAACGAACACTTCATTGAGGTAGGCCTCAAGAATTTCCTGCTTGCTGTAGTGCATCTCCAGCAGCAACGCCATCATGGCTTCGGTCAGTTTTCGGGTCAGGCTACGCTCGTTGGTCAGGTAGAAGTTCTTCACCAACTGCTGGGTCAAGGTACTGCCGCCCTGGCGCATATGCCCCGACGACGTGTTGATCCAGACAGCCCGGGCAATCGACTTGGGCGATACGCCGAAGTGATGGTAGAAATCACGGTCCTCGACGGCAATCAGCGTATCGAGCAGGAACGGTGGCACCTGGTCGATCTTGATCAGGATGCGGTCTTCCAGATTCTTGGGATACAGGCCACCGATCAGCAGCGGTTCCAGGCGCACCACCGACAGGCTCGCATTATTGGCGCCGGTCAGCGCAGCGACGTAGTCACCGGAAAAACGCACCCGCACCGGTTGTGCCTGCTCCATGCCTTCATAGAACTGGAACCCACGGGTATTGAGGTCGATGGTATTGCCGTTGACCGAGGCCGCACCCGGACCATTGGCGACGCTTTCGCGGCGATAACCCAAGGCATCGAGCTCGGTCAGGAAATCGTCCTTGCTCAGCTTTTGTCCGACGAACAGTTCCAACGGCCGGGCATAGACCTTGGCCGGGATGGTCCAGCGCTTGCCGGAGAACTTTTCCTGGACGATGGCATCGAGGTAGACGGCAAAACCGGCAAGCACGACAAGGCCTACCAGGCTCAGTTTAAGGGCCCAGCCCAGCCAGGGCCGAAGGCGGCTGGCGGGTGGTTTCTTGGGGGTGCGGGGGGATCGGGTACGAGTCATGGCGGCGGATTATACGCACTTTGTCGTGGTTCAACATGAGTCCGCCAAGGTTTGCGTTAGCGCGGCTTGCGGCCATAATGACCGCCTCGAATTTTCCAGACTCTGAAGGATCGCCCGTGAGCCAATCACTGATCGCTGCCCTGCAAAACCCGGCCCTTTACCCGCACCCCGTCGAAGGGTTCCAGGTCATCGAAACCCACATCTCCTGGATATTGCTCACCGGCCCCTATGCCTACAAATTCAAGAAGCCGGTCAATTTCGGTTTCCTCGACTTCACCAGCCTCGACGCGCGCAAACACTTCTGTGGTGAAGAGCTGCGCTTGAACCAACGCCTGACCCAGGATCTTTACCTGGAAGTCTTGCCGATCACCGGCAGCGCCGAAGCGCCACAACTGGGCGGCGACGGCCCGGCCATCGAATACGCCTTGAAAATGCGCCAGTTTCCCCAGAGCGAACTGCTCAGTACCCTGCAGGCCAACGGCGAACTCACCACCGCACACATTGATGAAATGGCCGCGCAGATCGCCCAGTTCCACCTTTCCACGCCCAAGGTGCCGGCCGACAATTCGGCGGGTACACCGGACAGCGTCATGGCGCCGGTACGGCAGAACTTCGAGCAGATCCGTCCGTTCCTCAACGACAAGGCCGACCTGCAGCAACTCGAAGCTCTTCAAGCCTGGGCCGAAACCAGCTTCGAACGCCTCAAGCCGCTGTTCGCCCAGCGCAAGGCCGACGGTTTCATTCGCGAATGCCACGGTGACATTCACCTGGGCAACGCCACCGTAATCGACGGCAAAGTAGTGATCTTCGACTGCATCGAGTTCAACGAGCCATTCCGTTTCACCGACGTCTACGCCGACACCGGTTTCCTGGCGATGGACCTCGAAGACCGCGGCCTCAAGTCGCTCGCGCGGCGGTTCGTCAGTCAATACCTGGAACTCACCGGTGACTACAGCGGCCTGGAACTGCTGAACTTCTATAAAGCCTACCGCGCCCTGGTCCGGGCCAAGGTCGCGCTGTTCAGCATGCCCGCCGAAGCCGACCCGGTACAGCGCGCCACCACCCTGCGCCAATACCGCAACTATGCCAACCTGGCCGAAAGCTACAGCACCATTCCTTCGCGTTTCCTGGCCATTACCCATGGCGTCTCGGCCGTAGGCAAAAGCCACGTTGCGATGCGCCTGGTGGAGGCCCTCGGTGCGATTCGCCTGCGTTCGGATGTAGAGCGCAAGCGCCTGTTCGGTGAACAACAAGTGCCGAACGATCCACAAGCCGGCATCTATAGCAGCGATGCCAGCAGCGCCACGTATGCTCGCCTGCATGAGATCGCCGACGTGATCCTGCATGCCGGATTCCCGGTAGTGATCGATGCCACTTACCTCAAGCATGAGCAGCGCGATGCGGCGGCCAAAGTCGCCGAAGGCACGGGCGCGCCGTTCCTGATCCTGGATTGCGACGCGCCGCAAGCCGTCATCGAAAGCCGACTCGCCCAGCGCCAGGCCGACCAGAAAGACCCGTCCGACGCCAACCTGGCAGTGATCGCCGCCCAACTGGCGAGCCGTGAAGCGCTGAGCCCGGCTGAGATTCTCTGCAGCAAGCGAGTTCAAACCAACGAAAGCGGCACGCTGGATGTCGTGGTTGCGCAGATTCGTCAACGCCTGCCAGGCCTGTAGAAGACTATTTCGGCCGTGAACCGACGCCCGGCTTCACGGCCGCCAGATAGTGGCACTATACTGGCGCCATAAAACCAACAGGTGATATGCCATGAGCCACCCCAAGCTTCTCGATACCCCGCTGTATGCCTTGTTGCGCAAAGACGACATTGCCGGATTCAACAGCCAACGCCCCCAAGGTCCGATCGATATGCGCGGCGGCGATTTCCGCGGCCTTGACTTGCGCGAACTGAACGCCGACGACGTGGACTTCACGGACGCCTACTTCCGTTCCGCCGATCTGCGCGGCATCGATTTCCGCAAGTCATCGCTGGAAGGCGCAAGCCTTGCCCATGCGCAGATCTCCGGCACCTATTTCCCGCCCGAGCTGTCTGCCGATGAAATCCTGATGTCCATGAACTTCGGTACTCGCCTGCGCTACCGCACCCGCTGAACCTGAAGGAAACGGCCACGGCACCGAACGATCTCCAGCGCCCCCGCTTGCGCTGGACGATATGCCTTTCTGCTTGTTCATACCCATCGTGCGTAATGCCTTAGAAGCTTTTGCGTCGATTCCGACCAAAGAATCACGCTTTTCCTACTGAGCGCTACACTCCTGAGAAGCTTGCCCACTGCACCAGTCGGCCGTCGCAAGGAGGCTCGATGAATGATGAACTGCAACACCTGAAGAATCTGGGCAAGACATCAGCCCAGTGGCTGCACGCCGTGGGTATCCACAGTGCCTCGGACCTGCGCCGTCTCGGCGCGGTGGACGCCTACCGCGCCGTGCGCACTCGTGGTTTTCGCGCTTCCAAGGTTTTGCTGTACGCCATAGAGGGTGCGCTGATGGACATGCATTGGAACGATATTCCGGCCGAACGCAAAGAAGCGCTGAACAAACAGCTGGACGCCATTTCCACGCGCCACAAAGCCTGACGTTACCTTTTGCGATTTCCATGACAGGCAACAGATATTTTTTGTCGGTGGGAAAACAATGTTTGACTTGGAAATGAGAATCGCTATGATTACCACATCCGGTCGCGAGACTGGTCGATATTTGAAAAGCCCTTGGTTCGGACTCTCAGATATCTCCTCATCAGGCTAATCACGGTTATTTGACCCGGCTCTTGCCGGGTCTTTTTTTGCCCGGAAATTATTGCCTGTCGTCTCCACGCATCTGTGCGCAATAGTCTCGGGACGGTGTCGCCGGGGTGTACCACACGAAATCAGCCATGGCCGGCGTAACGTCGCCGCCCTCCTCGGCCAGCATCAGGACGACTGGTGCGTCACGAGCGCCCAGATCCAGTGCATGCAGCGGCACGCCAACGTCTTTGCGAACATGCCAGGCGCCCGCGAACAACAATGCCGGCGCGGGAGCCTCGAGCAATCGCTCGGCCATGCGCCGGTCACGCTGTTGCTGCACCGCCAACATCGCCGGCATCTGCGACTCTGGCAGTAGTCCGCAATGAGACTCGCGGATTTGTCCCAACAGTTTCTCCTTCACCGTAGCTGCATTGGAGCGAGTGCCGCTTATGGCGGGAGCTTGGCGATAGATGCGCTGGATGTCCGCGTTGTCCAGATTCGCTGACGACACCGGATAAGATTGCCTCAAGGCGAACTCGACCATGGGCCCGTACAGACGCCAATCCCAACCTGGCGACCAATCCAACGCGCCAGGTAAATCCTGCGGCAGGGCAGGCAATTGGCGAACCGCGTCGACCCTTGGCTGTTGGTGTGGCGTCAGCATCTCCAGCAGCAAGCTGCCTTGGGGACGCTGGTCGGCCAGGGCCTGGAGCAGCCAGCGCTGCAGCGTGTGGTGGTCACGGTTGTCGTGCTGTTCGCCGACCACGACTCGCGGGGCCTGCGCCAAACGGCCGACCAATGCCCGAGGCGTGATCGATTCGCCCGTATGCAAATCACGGATCCGCCCGCCCACCGGGGGCGGGGCGACACTCTGGCAAGCCGACAAGACACCCAACATCAGAATCAGGATCAAGCGCACATCGGAATCCTCCAGCCAGCCTCAGCGGGCAATGATCAATGGATGCCCGCGCTCCGGATGGGATTGCACCAGCACGTCGAGGCCAAACACCGCCTTGAGCGGCTCCGGGCGCAGCACTTGCCGAGGCGTATCCAGGGCCACCGGCCGGCCGGACGCCAACAGCAGCAGGCGATCACAGTAGCGCGCCGCCAGGTTCAGGTCATGCAGGATCACCAGCACCGCCGCGCCGCGACCAGCAAATTCACGCACCGCATGCAGGATAGTGTGCTGATGCAGCGGATCGAGCATCGAGGTCGGTTCGTCCAGCAGCAGGATTTGCCCCGCCTCACCCGGCCACAGTTGCGCCAGCACCCGCGCCAAGTGCACCCGTTGGCGCTCGCCGCCGGACAGATCCAGATAATTGCGGCCTTGCAAATGCACCGCGTCCGCCGCTTGCAGCGTCCATTCGACGATTTGCCCGTCACGCACCCGACCGCTCTGGTGAGGCAGTCGTCCCATGCCGACCACTTCTTCTACACGGAACGCGAAATCCAGTGTCGAGGACTGCGGCAACACCGCCAGGCGACGAGCGCGCTCGGCACCCGCCCACTGAATCAGAGGCCGGTCATCGAGCCAGACCTGCCCTTGCGCCGGCCGTAACTCGCCACACAAACCCGCCAGCAAAGTACTTTTACCCGCGCCATTGGGACCGAGCACACCCAGCACTTCGCCGGGATTGAGCTGCAGATCGAGATCCGCCAGTACGGTTCTACGTCCACGGTGGATGTGCAAGTCTTGCGCTCGCAACATCAGGCGCGCCCCCGCAGCAATAAATAAAGGAAGAAAGGTGCACCGATGAACGCCGTGACGATGCCGATCGGCAGCTCCGCCGGGGCCAGCGCCAGGCGCGCCACCAGATCGGCGAATAAAAGGAGACTGGCGCCTGCCAACATTGATGCAGGCAGCAGGACGCGATGGTCAGGCCCCGCCAATAGTCGCACCAGGTGGGGCACCACCAGCCCGACAAAACCGATCATGCCCGCTGCCGCGACTGCGGCGCCTACGCCCAGCGCCGTACAGAGCACCAATTCACGCTTGAGCCATTCGACATCAATGCCCAGGTGAGCGGCTTCGGACTCTCCCAGCAACAGTGCATTGAGCGCCCGCGCCCGACGCGGCAACCAGATCGCCACGCCCGCACTGACCAGCAACAACGGCCACAACCGCGCGTAGCTGGCCCCATTCAGGCTGCCCAGGTTCCAGAACGTCAGGGTCCGCAAAGTCGCATCGTCCGCCAGGTAAGTGAACAGGCCAACCGCCGCCCCGGACAACGCCGTCAAGGCAATGCCGGCGAGGAGCATCGTGGCGACGTGAGTCCGGCCGTTGCGCCGTCCAAGGCGATAGACCAGCGCCGTGACCCCGAGCCCGCCGAGAAATGCACACACTGACAATACGTAGGGCGCGAATGCTTCAGGCAACCCGCCCAGCGCCGAGCCCCCGACGATGGCAAACGCCGCCCCCAGTGCCGCCCCGCTGGACACGCCGACCAACCCCGGGTCGGCGAGCGGATTGCGAAACAGCCCCTGCATCGCCACGCCAGACAACGCCAAGATCCCGCCCACCGCCAAGCCCAGCAAGGTACGAGGCAGGCGAATCTGGCCAAGGATCAGCTCGGCCTGCTCCAGGCCATCGTCAGCCATCGGCCAACCCAGCAGGCGCAGTGCAGCGCGCAAGGTATCGAACAACGGCAAGCTCACCGGCCCCAAGGACAGGGACAGCCAGATTGCCAACAGACACAGCAGGCCCAGGCCGATGAACAACGTGCGCGGTTTGACCCGTGCCGTCATGGCGTCTTGGCCAGGTAGAACTTATCGGCCAGCTTGATCAGGCCCTGTGGCGCAGCGTGGACATTCAGGCGCATCAGGCAGCTTCCTCAAGAAGTTTTTCACGGGCAAGGCTTGGTCAAGTATCCTCGAACGCCTGCGAAGAATGCGCCATTTGATGATTGCCTTCATTTGCCCGTCAAGCATGGAACTCGGCGACATAGCCTGTGGGAGCGAGCCTGCTCGCGAATGCGGTGGGCCAGCCCACACCAAGAACACTGACACGCAGCATTCGCGAGCAGGCTCGCTCCCACAAAGAGCCCATCCTTTATGACATTTAGAGACGTACATGAAACTTCTTTGTACCGCCGCCGAATTACCCGACAACAGCAGTCGCGGCTTCGACATCGAAGGGCGCAAGCTGCTGGCCGTGCGGCGTGCAGGCCAAGCCTACGTCTATCTCAATCGTTGCCCGCATCGTGGCGTGCCGCTGGAATGGCAACCCGATCAGTTTCTCGACGCCAGCGCCAGTCTCATCCAATGCGCGACCCATGGCGCGCTGTTCCTGATCGAAAGCGGTGAGTGCGTCGCCGGCCCTTGTGCCGGGCAATTCCTGACCGCCCTAGACAGCCGGGAGGACGACCAAGGCATCTGGGTCAATCTGTAACGGCTCAATCAATACCGGCAACGGGCGATCCACCCACATCAGCTCCGGCGTCAGCGAGGCGCCGTAGGCCAGCACTTCCACCCCGGCGGCCACCGCCTCGCGCAATGCCGCGGCGTAAACCGGGTCGATTTCCTGCGCCGGGCGCACCGCCTCGATGCCACTCAGGTTCACGCAATACAACTGCACCGCGCGCACGCCTTCCCGAGCCAGGCAGGCCAGCTCTCGCAAATGCTTGGCACCGCGCAGGGTCACCGCGTCGGGAAACGCCGCCACATTCGTCCCGGCGAAACCCAGCGTAACGCTCTTCACCTCGACCCAGGCCGAGCTGCAATCGGCGTAATCGAGCCGAAAGTCGATACGGCTGTTCTCCACGCCATAGGCCACTTCCCGCTTCAGCCCTATGAAACCGTTCAGCTCCTGGATGACACCGGCCCGCAGCGCCTCCTCGATCAGCGAATTGGCCCGCGCGGTATTGATGCAGGCCAAGCGCCCCTGAGGGGTTTCGCCTATTTCCCAAGTGCCCGGCAACTTGCGCTTGGGGTCGTTGGAACGACTGAACCAGACGCGCGCGCCCTCGGCCATGCAATTGAGCATCGAGCCGGTGTTGGGACAGTGAATGGTCAGCAATTCGCCATGAACGGTCTCGATATCGGCGAGAAAACGCTTGTAACGTCGAATCAGCCGTCCCTCTTCCAAAACCGGGGAAAATAGCATCAGCCTTGCCAACTCCGCAGTCCACGTTCAATTCGCTCCACCGCTTCCTGTAGCCGCGGCAGGCTTTGGGTGTAGGCAAATCTCACGTGATGGCCGGCTTGATGACGACCGAAGTCCAGTCCCGGCGTGAACGCCACGTGCTCGGTTTCCAGAAAGTGCTGGCAGAACGCAAAGGCATCGCCGCCAAATGCGCTGATGTCGGCATAGAGGTAGAACGCGCCTTGCGGCTCGACTGCGATGCCGAATCCCAACTCGCGCAAGGCCGGCAGGAGGAAGTCGCGACGCAACGCGAACTCGGTACGACGTTGCTCGAAAATCTCGATGGTCGCCGGCTCGAAACACGCCAGGGCCGCGTATTGGGCCATGCTGGGTGCACTGATGTAGAGGTTCTGCGCAAGCTTTTCCAACTCACCGACAGCCGCCGAAGGCGCCACCAGCCAGCCGAGCCGCCAGCCGGTCATGCCGAAATACTTGGAAAAGCTGTTCAGGACAAACGCATCGTCATCGACCTCCAGCACGCTGGCGGCGTCGGTGCCGTAGGTCAGGCCGTGATAGATCTCGTCGACCACCAGATGGCCGTTGTGGCTCTTGATCGCCTTGGACAGGCCCGCCAATTCATCCCGGGAAAGAATCGTCCCGGTCGGGTTGGCCGGGGAAGCCACCAGCGCACCCACGCTGTCATGGTCCCAATGGCGATTCACCAGATCTGGCGTCAATTGATAACGCACGTCCGGCCCTACGGGCACCAGTTGCGCCGCACCTTCGATCAGGCGCAGGAAATGACGGTTGCACGGATAGCCAGGGTCGGCCAGCAGCCAGTGCTTGCCTGGGTCCACCAGCAAGGCGCTGGCCAGCAGCAACGCGCCGGACCCACCCGGCGTCACCAGGACACGCCGGGGATCGATATCCACCCCGTAGCGTTGCGTGTAGAAACCGGCAATGGCCTCGCGCAGTTCAGGAATGCCACGGGCCGCTGTGTAACGGGTCTTGCCCGCCGCCAAGGCCGCCTGGCCGGCCTGGATGATCGGCTCGGCGGTGGTGAAGTCCGGCTCGCCGATCTCCAGGTGAATGACGTCGTGCCCGGCGGCCTGCAATTCGTTGGCACGGGCCAGCAACGCCATGACATGGAAAGGTTCGATGGCACGACTGCGTGCGCTGTAGGGCTGGGCCATGGGGCCGTCCTTCGCGAAAAAAGAACCGATTCTACCCAACTCGCGAACGGCTGCGGGAACGAGCGCAAATCTAAAACGGTCCTAGCGCGTAGATCGCTGGAAATGACTCCAGCGTTTAACCCAGGCTTGACTAAAATCAAGCATTGAGCAGGTTTGCGACCCCACCGGACCGGACCCGGCCATGTTTTACAGGCCCCAGCCGCGCCAGGCTCGACAACCGGGAGTAGCGCGGCCCGATTTGATCTGGTAAGTTCGCCCGCTTGCAGCCGCAGGGCCGGCAGGTGTCGGTGATGGAGCAATCCTGCGTAGTGGATTACAAGAGTAGAGGCGGTCCATTCATGCCCACCCAAGCAAAGCAGAAAGAAAACCAGTCGCTCAGCGGGTTTGAGCCATATGTCGCGAAAGAGGGCGAGGAGTACATGGGCGCCCCCATGCGCGCGCACTTCACCAGGATCCTGAACAAGTGGAAACAGGACCTGATGCAGGAAGTCGATCGCACGGTTGACCATATGAAGGACGACGCGGCCAACTTCCCTGATCCGGCCGACCGTGCCAGCCAGGAAGAAGAATTCAGCCTTGAATTGCGTGCCCGCGACCGTGAACGCAAGCTGATCAAGAAAATCGACAAGACGCTGCAACTGATTGAAGACGAAGAGTACGGCTGGTGCGAGTCCTGCGGCGTCGAGATTGGCGTCAAGCGACTGGAAGCACGTCCGACCGCCGATATGTGCGTCGACTGCAAGACCCTCGCGGAAATCAAGGAAAAACAGGTCGGCAAGTAATCGCCGGGGCTGTCATCGAAACGGAGCGTTCATACGCTCCGTTTTTTGTTTGCGCTCCAGCTGCACACCCAATCCCCTTGTGGGAGCGAGCTTGCTCGCGATGACGGCGACTTATTCAATACTTATGCAAGCTGGCCCACCGCTATCGCGAGCAAGCTCGCTCCCACAGGGAATTATGCTCCGCCATCAAGATCTGCACGCCTTGTGCCCGAACCCAGTGACATTCGCCCTATGACTGCCTACATCGGACGCTTCGCCCCCACCCCCAGCGGCCACCTGCATTTTGGCTCGCTGGTCGCCGCACTGGCATCGTACCTGGATGCCCGGGCCGTGGACGGGCGCTGGTTGTTGCGCATGGAAGACCTCGACCCCCCACGGGAAGAGCCCGGCGCGCAAGCGGCGATTCTCAAGGCGCTGGAAAGCTACGGGTTTGAATGGGACGGCGAGATGGTGCGCCAGAGTGACCGCCACGAAGCCTACCAGCAGGTCATCGACCGCTTGTTCAGCCAAGGCCTGGCCTACGCCTGCACCTGTTCGCGCAAGCAACTGGAACCGTATCAAGGCATTTATCCGGGATTGTGCCGCAACGCCGGGCACGACGCCGAAGACGCCGCCATCCGCCTGCGCGTTCCGGAACTCGAATACCATTTCGTCGACCGGGTCCAAGGCGAGTTCCGCCAGCACCTGGGCCGCGAGGCGGGCGACTTCGTGATTCGCCGTCGCGACGGACTCTATGCCTATCAATTGGCCGTGGTCCTCGACGATGCCTGGCAAGGCGTCACCGACATTGTCCGCGGTGCCGACCTGCTGGATTCCACGCCGCGCCAACTCTACCTGCAAGAACTGCTTGGGTTACCACAACCGCGTTATCTGCACGTACCGCTGATCACCCAGCCGGACGGACACAAGCTCGGCAAATCCTATCGCTCGCCACCGTTGACGGCCGATCAGGCACCTCCCCTGTTGTTAAGGGCGTTGCGTGCACTGGGCCAGCAACCGGCGCCGGAGCTGGTCGATGCCAGCCCACGGGAGTTGCTGGCCTGGGGCGTTCGCCACTGGGATGCGGGGCAGATCCCGCGCACACTGGCGCTGCCCGAAGCGCAAATACAGTGACGGCCCTTGCAGCCTGCCGCCTATCCGTTACCATCGCCGCACGTTTTCGGGCACGTGCATAAAAAAGAGAGACCGGGATGTACATCTATCGCTTGGTCCTGCTCCTGGTAGTGGGGATTTACCTGTTCTCCCCGGCCATCATGGATTGGTGGATCGATGCCACGGGTGCCTGGTATCGGCCGTATCTGCTCTGGCTGATCCTGATCGTCGTGACCTTCATCCTTCAGAGCCAAAAAGATGCCGATGAGCTTTAGCCTGACCCAGATGATCCTGATCAGCGCCGCCTACCTGGCGGTGCTGTTCGGCGTAGCCTGGATCAGCGAACGAGGCATGATCCCGCGCGCGATCATTCGCCACCCACTGACTTACACCCTGTCGCTGGGTGTGTACGCCAGCGCATGGGCGTTCTATGGCACGGTGGGCCTGGCCTATCAGTACGGCTACGGCTTCCTGTCCAGTTACCTTGGGGTTTCCGGGGCCTTCCTGCTGGCACCGGTGCTGCTCTACCCGATCCTGAAAATCACCCGCACCTACCAATTGTCGTCGTTGGCCGACCTGTTCGCCTTCCGCTTCCGCAGCACCTGGGCGGGCGCGCTGACCACGATTTTCATGCTGGTCGGCGTGCTGCCGTTGCTCGCGCTCCAAATGCAGGCGGTCGCCGATTCCATCAGCATCCTGACCCAAGAACCGGTGCAGCACCGGGTGGCGCTGAGCTTCTGCGTACTGATCATCCTCTTCACGATTTTCTTCGGCTCACGGCACATCGCCACGCGGGAAAAACATGAAGGCCTGGTGTTCGCGATCGCCTTCGAATCGGTGATCAAGCTGATCGCCATCGGCGGCGTCGGCCTTTACGCCTTGTATGGCGTATTCGATGGCCCGCAGCAGCTCGAGATCTGGCTGCTGCAGAACCAGACCGCCCTCGCGGCGCTGCACACGCCGCTCCAGGAAGGACCGTGGCGCACGCTGCTGCTGGTGTTCTTCGCCTCGGCGATCGTGATGCCGCACATGTATCACATGACCTTTACCGAAAACCTCAACCCGCGCTCGCTGGTCAGCGCAAGCTGGGGCCTGCCGCTGTTCCTGTTGTTGATGAGCCTGGCCGTGCCGCTGATCCTCTGGGCCGGGTTGAAACTGGGGGCCAGCACCAATCCGGAATACTTCACCCTCGGCATTGGCATCGCCGCCAACAACAAGGCGCTGGCGCTGCTGGCCTATGTCGGCGGCCTGTCGGCGGCCAGCGGCCTGATCATCGTGACCACCCTGGCGCTGTCGGGCATGGCCCTCAACCATTTGGTGTTGCCGCTTTACCAGCCTCCCGCAGAGGGGAACATCTATCGCTGGCTGAAATGGACCCGCCGCGCACTGATCGTCGCGATCATCATGGCCGGCTACGGTTTCTACCTGATGCTGGGCGACGGACAGGACCTGGCCAACCTGGGCATTGTCGCGTTCGTTGCGACCCTGCAATTCCTGCCCGGCGTACTGTCGGTGCTGTATTGGCCGACCGCCAACCGCCGCGGCTTCATCGCCGGCCTGCTGGCGGGCATCGTGGTCTGGCTGGTCGCCATGCTGCTGCCACTGCTGGGCAACCTGCAGGGTTTCTATATTCCACTGTTGAACATGATCTACGTGCTCGACGACACCAGCTGGCACATGGCAGCCATCGCCTCGCTGGCGGCGAACGTGCTGATGTTCACCCTGATCTCGCTGTTCACCAACGCCAGCAGCGAAGAAGCCAGCGCTGCCGAAGCCTGCGCCGTGGATAACGTCCGCCGTCCGCAGCGCCGTGAACTGCACGCTGCCTCGCCCCAGGAATTCGCCACCCAACTGGCCAAGCCCCTTGGCGCCAAGGCCGCGCAAAAGGAAGTCGAACAGGCCCTGCGCGACCTTTACCTGCCGTTTGATGAGCGCCGTCCATACGCCTTGCGCCGGTTGCGGGATCGGATCGAAGCCAACCTGTCCGGCCTGATGGGCCCCAGCGTGGCACAGGACATGGTCGAGACCTTCCTGCCCTACAAGGCCGGCGGTGAGAACTATGTCACCGAAGACATCCACTTCATCGAAAGCCGCCTCGAGGACTACCACTCGCGCCTCACCGGCCTGGCCGCCGAGCTGGACGCCCTGCGTCGTTATCATCGCCAGACCCTGCAGGAACTGCCGATGGGGGTCTGTTCCCTGGCCAAGGACCAGGAAATCCTGATGTGGAACAAGGCCATGGAGGAACTGACCGGCATCGCCGCCCAGCGCGTGGTCGGTTCACGCCTGAGCACCCTGGGCGAGCCGTGGAAAGGCTTGCTGCAAGGCTTCATCGACCTGCCGGATGAGCATCTGCACAAACAACACCTGGCGCTCGACGGCCAGACCCGCTGGCTGAACCTGCACAAGGCGGCCATCGACGAGCCGTTGGCGCCGGGTAACAGTGGCCTGGTGCTGTTGGTGGAAGACCTGACCGACACCCAGATGCTCGAAGACAAGCTGGTCCACTCCGAGCGACTGGCCAGCATCGGCCGACTGGCGGCCGGCGTGGCCCACGAAATCGGCAACCCGATCACCGGCATCGCGTGCCTGGCGCAAAACCTTCGTGAAGAGCGCGAGGAAGACGGCGAACTGACGGAAATCAGCGGCCAGATCCTCGAGCAGACCAAACGCGTCTCGCGCATCGTCCAGTCCCTGATGAGCTTCGCCCATGCCGGCGGCCATCAGCACAATGACGAACCTGTCTGCCTGGCCGAAGTGGCACAGGATGCCATCGGTCTCCTGGCGCTCAACCGGCGCAACTTCGAAGTCCAATTCTACAATTTGTGCGACCCGGATCACTGGGTCGACGGCGATCCCCAACGGCTCGCCCAAGTACTGATCAACCTGTTGTCCAACGCGCGCGACGCCTCACCGGCCGGCAGCGCGGTGCGTGTCAGGAGTGAAGCCTTCGAACACACGGTCGACCTGATCGTCGAAGACGAAGGCAGCGGTATCCCACAGAACATCATGGACCGATTGTTCGAACCCTTCTTCACCACCAAGGATCCTGGCGAAGGCACCGGTCTGGGCCTCGCACTGGTCTATTCCATCGTTGAAGAGCATTATGGACAAATCACCATCGACAGCCCGGCCGATGTTCAGAGCCAGCGCGGCACCCGTATCCGGGTCACCTTGCCGCGTCATGTCGAAGCGACGTCCGCTGTGAACTGAGACCGTCGAGAGAATCGAATCAATGCCGCACATTTTGATCGTCGAAGACGAAACAATTATCCGCTCCGCCTTGCGCCGTCTGCTGGAACGCAACCAGTACCAGGTCAGCGAAGCCGGTTCCGTGCAGGAAGCACAAGAGCGCTTCAGCATTCCCACGTTTGACCTGATCGTCAGCGACCTGCGTCTGCCCGGCGCCCCCGGGACCGAGTTGATCAAGCTCGGACAGGGCACGCCGGTGCTGATCATGACCAGTTACGCGAGCCTGCGCTCGGCGGTCGACTCCATGAAAATGGGCGCGGTGGACTACATCGCCAAACCGTTCGACCACGATGAGATGCTCCAGGCTGTAGCCCGCATCCTGCGTGACCGCCAGACAGCGACCAGCCAACCGTCGGAACCGACGAATGGCAAGGTAGCCGCTGGAAAAGCAGGAGCCAGCAACAGCAATGGCGAAATCGGCATCATCGGCTCGTGCCCGCCCATGCAGGATCTGTACGTCAAGATCCGCAAAGTGGCGCCGACTGACTCCAATGTCCTGATCCAAGGCGAGTCCGGCACCGGCAAGGAGTTGGTGGCCCGGGCACTGCACAACCTGTCCCGCCGGGCCAAGGCGCCGATGATCTCGGTGAACTGCGCGGCCATTCCGGAAAGCCTGATCGAATCCGAGCTGTTCGGCCACGAAAAGGGTGCGTTCACAGGCGCCAGCGCCGGGCGTGCCGGCCTGGTGGAAGCGGCAGACGGCGGCACGCTGTTCCTCGATGAGATCGGCGAACTGCCACTGGAAGCCCAGGCGCGATTGCTGCGGGTGCTCCAGGAAGGCGAGATCCGTCGAGTTGGCTCGGTCCAGTCACAGAAGGTCGACGTACGCCTGATCGCGGCGACCCACCGGGACCTGAAGAGCCTGGCGAAGATCGGCCAGTTCCGTGAAGACCTTTACTACCGCCTGCACGTGATTGCCCTGAAACTGCCACCCCTGCGCGAGCGTGGTGCCGACGTCAACGAAATCGCCAATGCGTTCCTCGCCCGCCAGAGCGCGCGGATCAACCGTACCGACTTGAAATTCGCCCCGGATGCCGAGCAGGCCATTCGTCATTACGCTTGGCCCGGTAACGTCCGGGAGCTGGAAAACGCTGTGGAGCGAGCGGTGATCCTGAGCGAAAGCCCGGAAATCTCCGCCGACCTGCTGGGCATCGACATCGAACTGAGTGACCTCGACGACGAAGAATTCATCGGCCTGGCCCCACAACAGGGAGGCGCTGCCAACAACACCAGCCATGAACCCACCGAGGACCTGTCCCTCGAAGACTATTTCCAGCATTTCGTCCTTGAACATCAGGACCACATGACCGAGACCGAGCTGGCACGCAAGCTGGGCGTAAGCCGCAAATGCCTGTGGGAACGTCGCCAGCGCCTGGGGATTCCACGGCGCAAGACCGGCGCAACCAGCGAAAGCTGAGGTGTACAGGTAACATCGCACATTGTGAAAAAACTGTTACCTCAGCTTTTTCACGTAACAGAAGCCGGGGTTTACGGTAACGAAACCCCGGCTTTTTTTCGCCTTGAAAAAACCGGCATATCGATAGAACCCCCGGTTTCGCTGGGCCTGGCAAAAGTTGGCACGCACCCTGCTATAGCTTTGGTACAAGAACAATAACAAGCAATGCACAAGACAATAAAAATAAGACGAATCGACTCACGCACAATAAAAACAAGACGGCGAGAGGCGCAGCTAACTGATTCTTTTGGAGAGGCGTTGTATTTGGGGCTTGCCCCACAACCAGGCCGAGAACAATAAAAACTGTCTCAAGACAGGTGCCTGAACTGGTTGGATCGATGGATCACTGCAACACAGCGACCAAAGCAATCCGTTTGCTCTTGGCTCCCGATTGGGAGGGTCACGAAGGGAAAACCTCGTGGCGCGGGCACTCAACAAAAACAAGAAGCCCGAAACCAATAATAAAAACAGAGCACGCAACTAATTCTGGGGGAGCTTCGGCTCCCCTTGTGGTTTCTGTCGTTCCGCCTTCCCCGCTGCCTACAAAGCTTGTCGCTTAAGCTTGCAGCTCAAAACGCCTGCGTCCTACACCATCCGTTGACTAAATGCTAGAATCCCCGCCCATCATGCGGCCATTCTTCGTTTTTGGCTGAATATTCCTTCAAACAGTGCATCCCATGCTGAAGAAGCTGTTCCAGTCATTCCGTTCTCCCTTGCGTCGTACGCAACACATACGCAGCACGCCTGAAGTGCTCAATAGCGGCCAGCATTCGTTGCAAAAGGCCCAATTCAGCCGTTACGCGGTGAACATCGTCGAACGCCTGCAGAACGCCGGCTACCAGGCTTATCTGGTCGGCGGCTGCGTGCGCGACATGCTGCTCAATATCACCCCCAAGGATTTCGACGTCGCCACCAGCGCCACGCCCGAGCAGATACGCGCTGAGTTCCGCAATGCGCGGATCATCGGGCGACGTTTCAAGCTGGTGCATATCCACTTCGGTCGCGAGATCATCGAGGTGGCGACCTTCCGCGCCAACCATCCGCAAAACGACGAAGACGAAGACAGCAACCAATCGTCTCGCAACGAGAGCGGACGCATCCTGCGCGATAACGTCTACGGCACCCTGGAAGAAGACGCGCAGCGCCGCGACTTCACCATCAACGCCCTGTATTACGACCCGGTGAGCGAGCGCATCCTCGATTACGCCAACGGCGTGCACGACATTCGCAATCGCTTGATCCGCCTGATCGGCGATCCCAAGCAGCGCTACCAGGAAGACCCGGTACGGATGCTGCGGGCCGTGCGTTTCGCCGCCAAGCTGGATTTCGGCATCGAAAAACACAGCGCCCTGCCGATTCGCGAGCTCGCGCCAATGCTGCGGGAAATCCCCTCGGCCCGCCTGTTCGAGGAAGTGCTCAAGCTGTTCCTGTCAGGTAACGCGGCAGATACTTTCGAAATGCTCGTGGACCTGCAGCTCTTCGATCCGCTGTTCCCCGCCAGCGCCGAAGCCCTGGAGCACAACCCGACCTACACCCACACCCTGATCAGCGAAGCGCTCATCAACACCGACCTGCGGATCAAGCAGAACAAGCCGGTAACGCCAGCGTTCCTCTTCGCCGCCTTGCTCTGGCCTGCCCTGCCCGCTCGCGTGCTGCGCTTGCAAGACCGTGGCATGCCGCCGATTCCGGCGATGCAGGAAGCCGCCCACGAACTGATTGCCGAACAGTGCCAGCGTATCGCCATTCCAAAACGCTTCACGATGCCGATCCGCGAGATCTGGGACATGCAGGAGCGCCTGCCACGGCGCAGCGGCAAACGTGCCGACCTGCTGCTGGAAAACCCGCGTTTCCGCGCCGGCTACGACTTCCTGCTGTTGCGTGAAAGCGCCGGCGAGCAGACCGATGGCCTGGGCGAATGGTGGACCGATTACCAGGACGCCAACGACAGCGAGCGCCGCGAGATGATCCGCGAGCTCAGCGGCAAGGACGACGGCACCAGCGGCCCGCGCAAGCGTCGGCGCAGCAGCGGTGCCAAGCGTAAGCGTGCCGGCGTACCGAGCGCATCAGACGAGTAATCGATGGAACGCATCTATATCGGCATGGGCAGCAACCTGGCCGAACCCGCCGAGCAACTGCGCTGCGCCATCGAGGCGCTGGCGCGCCTGCCCGAGACCCGACTGGCAGGCGTCTCGGCGTTTTATCAAAGCGATTCCCTGCTGCCCGGCCAGCCGCGCTACACCAATGCGGTGGCGGCCCTGGACAGCGACCTGGCACCGCTTGAGCTGCTCGACGCGCTGCAAGCCATCGAAACCGGCCAGGGTCGCGAGCGCCTTGAGCGCTGGGGCCCGCGCACCCTGGACCTGGACATCCTGCTGTTCGGTGACCGTCTGATCGACGAGCCCCGCCTCAAGGTCCCCCACTACCATATGCAAGCCAGGGCTTTTGTGCTCTACCCCCTGGCCGAACTGGCCCCCGCCGACCTGCGCCTGGCCGATGGACGCCTGCTCAAGGATCTCCTTGCGGCGTGCCCCTTCGCCGGTTTGGAACGCTTGCCACCTCTCTGACGAACACCCTCCATCCCTGTGCGAGCTTGCTCGCGATAGCTGTGTATCAGTCAACCATGCTGTGACTGACAGGACGCCATCGCGAGCAAGCTCGCTCCCACAGAATCCAGGACCGGGCAGTCAGATCTTAAACACACCCCCTCGCTGAAACGCATCAGTAACCGCGGTAACACCCGGCGGTAACACATCCAATTGACTTCCCCGATACTCCTCACGACTATAGGCGTCCCGTCGCCGCCAACGCGGCGCTAATGGGCGCAATCCAGGCCTTACAAGCACCACGCAAAGAAGGTGCGCCTGTATTCGAGCGCCTCATGAGGACTTTTTCATGCCAGCTATTACCCTGACCACGCTGCAAGGTCTCAAGCAAAAAGGTGAAAAGATCACCATGCTGACCTGCTATGACGCCACCTTCGCCCATGCCTGCAATGAGGCTGGAGTCGAGGTGCTGCTGGTGGGCGACTCCCTCGGCATGGTGTTGCAAGGTCACGACAGCACCTTGCCGGTGACCACTGCCGAGATGGCCTACCACGTAGCGGCGGTCAAGCGTGGTAACACCGACGCGCTGATCCTCGCCGACCTGCCGTTCATGGCCTACGCCACCCTTGAACAAACCATGGCCAACAGCGCCCTGCTGATGCAGGCCGGCGCCCACATGGTCAAGGTCGAAGGTGCGTTGTGGCTGGCCGATTCGATACGGCTGCTGGCCGAACGTGGCATTCCGGTGTGCGCGCACTTGGGCCTCACCCCTCAAGCCGTGAATATCCTCGGTGGCTACAAGGTCCAGGGCCGCAATGAAAACCAGGCGCGGCAGATGCGCGCCGATGCGATCGCGCTGGAGCAGGCCGGAGCCGCCATGTTGCTGCTCGAATGCGTGCCCAGCGAACTGGCCCAGGAAATCACCCAGGCGGTGAAGATTCCAGTGATCGGCATCGGCGCTGGCAACGCCACCGACGGTCAGGTGCTGGTGCTCCACGACATGCTCGGGCTGTCGATCACCGGTCGCGTGCCGAAGTTCGTGAAAAACTTCATGGCTGGGCAACCCTCTATCCAGGCAGCCCTGCAAGCCTACGTCGCCGAAGTGAAGGCGGCGTCCTTCCCGGGCGCCGAACACGGATTCTCCGCATGAACACCGTCAAGACCGTACGCGAACTCCGGGCCGCCGTGGCTCGCGCCCGTGGCGAGGGCAAGCGCATCGCCTTCGTCCCGACCATGGGCAACTTGCACAGCGGCCACATGGCCCTGGTGACCAAAGCCTCGCAACGAGCCGATTTCGTCGTGGCGAGCATCTTCGTCAACCCATTGCAGTTCGGCGCTGGCGAAGATTTGGACAAGTACCCGCGCACCCTGGCGGCGGACCAGGAGAAATTGCTCCAGGCCGGTTGCCACTTGTTGTTCGCCCCCAGCGTCGAGGAGATGTACCCCGACGGCATGGCCGGGCAGACCCGGGTCAGTGTCCCGCAGTTATCCGAAGGGCTCTGCGGCGCCAGCCGTCCGGGGCATTTCGAAGGCGTGGCGACGGTGGTCAGCAAGCTGTTCAACATGGTCCAGCCGGACCTGGCGGTGTTCGGCCAGAAGGATTTCCAGCAACTGGCGGTGATCCGCGCCTTGGTCCATGACCTGAACATGCCGATCCAGATCATCGGCGAGCCGACCGTTCGCGCCGAGGACGGCCTGGCGCTTTCTTCACGCAACGGCTTTCTCAGCCCTGATCAACGCGCCGTCGCGCCCGTGGTCTATCGCGTCCTGAGCCAGATCGCCGAGGCCATCAAGCAAGGGCAGCGGGATTACCCGGCGCTCATCGCTGAGCAGCTCCAGCAATTGGAAGCCGCCGGCCTGCGCCCCGACTACCTGGAAATCCGCCACGCCAAGACCTTGCGTCCGGCCGTGAACGAGGATCGCGACCTGGTGATCCTGGTGGCGGCATTCCTCGGTACCACGCGCCTGATCGACAACCTGCACCTGGATCTCGACGCGCACGCCTAATATCCCAAACCTTGTGGGAGCGAGCTTGCTCGCGATAGCGATCCGCCAGGCGACATCCATGTCATCTGACCCGCCGCCATCGCGAGCAAGCTCGCTCCCACAGGAGTTATGCGGTGTTATTGCCGCCTCGGCTGCCTTCGGGCAAACTGCCCGCCGTTCGGACCCGACCAGAGGAAACACCCATGCACGCCATCATGCTCAAGGCCAAGTTGCACCGCGCCGAAGTCACTCACGCCGTGCTCGACTACGAAGGCTCCTGCGCCATTGATGGAGAGTGGCTGGACCTGTCGGGCATCCGCGAGTATGAACAGATCCAGATCTATAACGTCGACAATGGCGAACGCTTCACCACCTACGCCATCCGTGGCGAAGAAGGTTCGCGAATGATCTCGGTGAACGGTGCCGCAGCGCACAAGGCCAAGGTCGGTGACCGCGTGATCATCTGCGCCTATGCCCACTACAGCGAGGCCGAGTTGCTCAACTTCAAGCCACGCATGCTCTACATGGCGCCGGGCAACGAACTGAGCCACACCAGCAACGCCATTCCGGTTCAACTGGCCTGATCGAAACACCTGCGTCACCACTTTCCCCTGTGGGAGCGAGCTTGCTCGCGATGGCGGCGGGCCAGTTGATACAGATGCCGACTGACACACCGCTATCGCGAGCAAGCTCGCTCCCACAGTAAGCAATCTGCGTTTCCGTTTGTCGGACCTTTCCCACCCAGTTGTACAAAAAAGTACCGGGAAACGGTCAGACAAAGTCAAGACAGATCGCAACGCGAGGTTTACTGTAGTCGCCCTGTGCCCGGCGATCGTGTCGACGCAGTTATCCGGACGCCCGCCTCCAGCCGCGCCGGAATTTTTAGTGTACAAAAGGTCGTTCAAGTAAAAAGGAAACCCGCAGCGATGGCGTATTACCGAACTCCTCAAGACGTGACCGCTCTGCCCGCCTGGCAAGCGCTGAATGACCACCGCAAAGCCATGCAGGATTTCAGCATGCGCGAAGCGTTCAATGCCGATCCGCAGCGTTTCAACCAATTCACCCTTTCGAGCTGCGGCCTGTTTCTCGATTATTCGAAGAACCTGATCAACGCCCAGACCCGCGACCTGCTGGTGGGCCTGGCGAACGAAGTCGACCTCAAGGGCGCGATCAAGGCGCTGTTCGAAGGCGAAATCGTCAACGCATCGGAAAACCGCCCGGCCCTGCACACCGCCCTGCGCCGTCCAGTCGGCGACAAGTTGCTGGTCAACGGCGTCAACGTGATGCCGGACGTGCACAAGGTGCTGAACCAGATCACCGACCTGGTCGGCCGCATTCACGACGGCCTGTGGCGCGGTTACACCGAGAAGCCGATCACCGACGTGGTGAACATCGGTATTGGTGGTTCGTTCCTCGGTCCGCAACTGGTGTCCGAAGCACTGTTGTCCTACACGCACAAAGGCGTTCGCTGCCACTACCTGGCGAACATCGATGGCAGCGAGTTCCACGAACTGACCATGAAGCTGCGCGCCGAGACCACGCTGTTCATCGTCTCGTCGAAATCCTTCAACACCCTCGAAACCCTGAAGAACGCCCAGGCCGCCCGTGCCTGGTACCTGGCCCAGGGCGGTTCGGAAGCGGAGTTGTATCGCCACTTCATCGCCGTATCGAGCAACAACGCGGCCGCCGTGGCCTTCGGCATCCGCGAAGAGAACATCTTCCCGATGTGGGACTGGGTCGGCGGTCGCTACTCGCTGTGGTCGGCCATCGGCCTGCCGATTGCCCTGGCCATCGGCATGTCGAACTTCAAGGAACTGCTGTCCGGCGCCTATTCCATGGACCAGCATTTCCAGAGCGCCCCGTTCGAACAGAACATGCCGGTGCTCCTGGCATTGCTGGGCGTGTGGTACGGCAACTTCTGGGGTGCGCAGAGCCACGCGATCCTGCCGTACGACCATTACCTGCGCAACATCACCAAGCACTTGCAACAGCTGGACATGGAATCCAACGGCAAGAGCGTGCGCCAGGACGGTACGCCAGTCTCCACCGACACCGGTCCGGTGATCTGGGGCGGCGTCGGCGCCAACGGCCAGCACGCTTACCATCAGTTGCTGCACCAAGGCACCCAATTCATCCCGGCCGACTTCATCGTGCCGATCGTCAGCTTCAACCCGGTTTCCGACCATCACCAGTGGCTGTACGCCAACTGCCTGTCCCAGAGCCAGGCGCTGATGCTCGGCAAGACCCGCGCCGAGGCCGAGGCCGAGCTGCGTGACAAGGGCATGAGCGAGGACGAAGTGCAGAAGCTGGCGGCACACAAGGTGATTCCGGGCAACCGCCCGAGCAACACCCTGGTGGTCGAACGCATCAGCCCGCGCCGCCTCGGTGCACTGGTTGCCCTGTATGAACACAAAGTGTTCGTGCAAAGCGTGGTCTGGGGCATCAACGCCTTCGACCAGTGGGGCGTGGAACTGGGCAAGGAACTGGGCAAGGGCGTCTACAACCGCCTGGTGGGAAGCGAAGAGAACCCAGCCGAAGATGCCTCGACTCAAGGCCTGATCAACTACTTCCGCGGGCGTCATCGCGGCTGATCCCTGAGTCTGTTTTATCCCTGTGGGAGCGGGCTTGCTCGCGAAAGCGGTGGATCAGTCAACTAAGATGTTGACTGACACACCGTCTTCGCGAGCAAGCCCGCTCCCACAGTTGCTTTGTGCATGACTTGAACCCACGGGCCACCGAGCGCATCTTTATACCTTGTCGCAAAACAAGAATAAGGAACCGTCATGTTCGATATCAGCCAGTACCCCCACGCCGATGCCGTCCGCCGGGCTGCGCAACTGAGTCAGGACGAGTACAAGCGGCTCTACAAAGAATCCATCGAACACCCCAGCACCTTCTGGGCCGAGCAGGCCACGCGCTTTCTCGACTGGATGTCCCCGTGGCAGACCGTCCAGCGCTACAACCTCAAGAACGGCGACGCGAGCTGGTTCGCCGGCGGCACGCTGAACGTCAGCGCCAATTGCATCGACCGACACCTGGCGACGCGCGGCGACCAGACCGCGATCATCTGGGAAGGCGACAACCCCGCCGAATCGGCAGAAATCAGCTACAGAAAACTTCATCATCACGTGTGTCGCCTGGCCAACGTGCTGAAAAGCCGTGGCGTGAAGAAAGGCGACCGGGTCTGCATCTACATGCCAATGATTCCGGAAGCGGCCTACGCGATGCTCGCCTGCACACGTATCGGTGCGGTGCATTCGGTGGTGTTCGGCGGCTTTTCGCCGGATTCACTGCGCGACCGGATTCTCGATGCCGATTGCCGCACCGTCATCACCGCCGATGAAGGCGTGCGCGGCGGGCGTTTCATACCGCTCAAGCGCAATGTCGACAAGGCGCTGGAAAGCTGCCCGAACGTCAGCACCGTGCTGGTGGTCGAGCGCACCCAGGGCGAGGTGAACTGGGTCGAAGGACGGGACCTCTGGTATCACCAGGCCACACATGAGGTGAGCGACGATTGCCCGCCTGAACCAATGGACGCCGAAGACCCGTTGTTCATCCTCTATACCTCCGGCAGCACCGGCAAGCCCAAGGGTGTGCTGCACACCACTGGCGGTTATCTGCTGCAAGCGGCGATGACCTTCAAGTACGTACTCGATTACCGTGACAACGAAGTCTTCTGGTGCACCGCCGACGTCGGCTGGGTCACTGGCCATAGCTACATCGTCTACGGTCCGCTGGCCAACGGTGCCACCACGCTGATATTCGAGGGCGTGCCGAGTTATCCGAGCAGTTCGCGGTTCTGGCAGGTGATCGACAAGCATCAAGTCAACATTTTCTATACCGCGCCAACCGCCTTGCGTGCACTGATGCGCGAAGGCGCAGCGCCCCTGCAGGAAACTTCTCGCAAGAGCCTGCGATTGCTCGGCAGTGTCGGTGAGCCGATCAACCCCGAGGCGTGGGAATGGTATTTCAACGTTGTAGGCGAACAGCGTTGCCCGATTGTCGATACCTGGTGGCAGACCGAGACCGGCGGCATCATGCTCAGCCCCCTGGTGAGCGCGCCACGGCTCAAGCCAGGCTGCGCCACGCGACCGATGTTCGGCGTGCAACCGGTGCTGCTGGATGAGGTTGGCAAGGAAATCATCGGCGCGGGCAGCGGCGTGCTGGCGATCAAGTCGAGCTGGCCGGCACAGATTCGCAGCGTCTATGGCGATCACCAGCGCATGGTCGATACGTACTTCAAGCCCTACCCTGGCTATTACTTCACAGGTGATGGCGCCCGGCGCGACGAAGACGGCGACTTTTGGATCACCGGACGCATCGACGACGTCATCAACGTCTCGGGCCACCGTATCGGCACCGCCGAGGTGGAAAGCGCCCTGGTGCTGCACGACAGCATTGCCGAAGCGGCGGTCGTCGGTTATCCCCACGACCTCAAGGGCCAGGGCATCTATGCCTTCGTCACCCCGATGGACGGTGTCGAGGCCAACGATGAGCTGAAGAAGGAGTTGCTGGCCCATGTCAGCAAGGAAATCGGAAGTTTTGCCAAACCGGAGCTGATCCAGTGGGCGCCGGCCCTGCCCAAGACTCGTTCGGGCAAGATCATGCGACGGATCCTGCGCAAGATCGCCTGCAACGAACTCGACAGCCTCGGCGACACCTCGACCCTGGCCGACCCGAGCGTGGTGGAGGGCCTGATCGACAAGCGCCTGAACCGCTGATGATTCCTTGTGGGAGCGAGCTTGCTCGCGATGGCGGTGTATCAGTTGATACCGATGTCTCTGACCCACTGTTATCGCGAGCAAGCTCGCTCCCACAACGACCACGCCAGCCATAACTGTTAAACTCCCGCGCCTCATTTCTCTAAGGCGCGCCCGGCATGTCTTCCTTGAATCTGGCGCTGCGCGCCGCCCTCGAACAGCGCCAGGCCCTGCTCGACCAACTGCACCGGCAAGGCACCGACTGCTATCGCCTGTTCCACGGCAGCCAGGAAGGCGCGCCCGGCCTGACCGTCGACCGCTACGGCCCGCAACTGCTGGTGCAGAGTTTTCATCAGTCGCTGGAGCGAGATGAGCTGCTGCAACTGCACGGCATCGTCAACGAACGCCTGGGCCTGGACAGCCTGCTGGTCTACAACGATCGCTCCCGGGGCAACTCTCGCATCGACCGCCAGGACAGCGTCTACCAGGCTGACGAGGCCGCCCTGCAAGACCTCATCGGGCATGAATGGGGCTTGAACTACCGCGTTCGCGGGCGTCATGCCGGCCAGGATCCGTTGCTGTTCCTCGACCTGCGCAACGCACGCGGCTGGGTCAAGGACCACAGCCGGGGCAAAAGCGTCCTGAACCTCTTTGCCTACACCTGCGGCGTAGGCCTCAGCGCAGCGGCTGGCGGAGCGCGGGAGGTCTGCAACCTGGATTTCGCCGAAGGCAACCTGGCGGTGGGACGCGAGAACGGCTTGCTCAACCCGGAGCTGCCGACGATGGAGTTCATACAGTCGGATTATTTCCCGGCGATTCGTCAACTGGCCGGCCTGCCCATCAGCCAGCGGCGCGGGCAGAAACTGCCCAGCTATGTTCGCCTGGAACCGCGCCAATATGACCTGGTGCTACTTGATCCGCCCGCCTGGGCCAAAAGCGCCTTTGGCACCGTCGATCTGTTGCGCGATTACCAGAGTTTGCTCAAGCCAGCGCTGCTCACCACCGCCGACGATGGCGTGCTGATCTGCTGCAACAACCTGGCGAAGGTATCCATGGACGACTGGCGCGAACAGGTGTTGCGGTGTGCGCAGAAGATCGGTCGGCCGGTACGCGAATGGAGCGTGCTGGCGCCCGGCGACGATTTTCCGTCACAGGATCGGCAGCCACCGCTCAAAACATTGATTCTCCAGTTCTGAGCAGGCCCCAGCAATCCCACAAAAAAAACGGACAAATCTCATAAAACACAGTGGCTTCGGAACCGTAAACGCATGCCATACTCCAAGGCACTCCGATTCACACCAGACGAAGCCACACATGCCCAAAGGATTGATTCGCGCTCTCGGCGCCCTGTTGACCGCATTGGCCCTCTACAGCCTGTTGGGCTTCCTGATATTGCCGGGCATTGCCCTGCGTATCGCCAACCAGCAACTGGCCGCCCACGCGACGGTGCCGGCCCAGATCCAGCGCATCGAACTCAATCCTTTCAGCCTTGAAGTGACTGTGTGGGGCTTGATGGTCGGCGAGCCGGGCAAGGAGCAGGTTGGCTTTGAACGCCTCTACGCGAACCTGCAGCTCGACAGCATTTGGTCCGGCGCCCTGCACCTGGCCGACATCGAGCTCGACAAGCCAAAGACCGAAGTGATATTCGCCAAGGACGGTCAGTTGAACCTGCTGGGCCTGTTCAAACTGCCGCCCAGCGAGCCAACGCCAGCCGATCCCGAGGCCAAGCCATTTCCCTTGCGAGTGGACCGGATCAAACTCGCCAGCGGCTACGTTCACTTCCAGGACCTGCGGCCCAGCGAACCCATCGAGTTTCTCTACGACACCCTCGATTTCGAACTGAAGAACCTCAGCACCCTGCCCGACGACAGCGCAGACATGACCCTCGTTGCCGCGGGTCCCGCGGGCGGGCAGATCGACTGGAAGGGCAACTTCAGCCTGGCGCCGATTGCCTCCAAAGGGACGCTGAAAGTCACCGATGGCCAGATGAAAGCCTGGTGGCCCTATGTGCGTGACGCGGTGCCCCTGGTGTTGGAAAACGGCGTGCTGAACCTCAGCACCGACTACAAACTCAACCTCGCCAAGGGCACGGAACTGCTGCTCAACAACACGGCTATCAGTGTCGCCCCTTTCGCCATCAAGGCACCGGATGGTCGTCCCCTGGCCAGGCTTGAACGTCTCGACGTCAGCGAAACTTCCCTGGACCTGGCGAAGCAGCAGGTCATCGTCGGCAAGGTTCGTAGCCAGAAACTCGAAACCTGGGCCGCGCGGGAAGCGGACGGACAATTGGACTGGCAGAAGCTCTTCGCCAGCCAGCCAGCCAAGCCAAAGGTCAAGGTCGAACCGGCGTCCGCACCGGCAGCCGCCGACTCGCCCAAGCCTGAGCCGACAGCACCGAGCAAGCCGTGGCAGGTGCTGTTGAAAGATGTGCAACTGCGTAATTACCAAGTGCACCTGGCCGACCGCCAGGCACAGCCGGCCGTCGCGTTGGAGGTCGGCCCACTTAACCTGGACCTGCAGAACTACGACACCCTCAATGGCTCGCCTTTCAACCTCAAGCTGGATACCGGGCTGGGCAAGCAGGGCAAGATCCTCGCCGACGGCGTGGTCAACCTGAACCCCGTCACTGCGAAGCTCAACGTCAAGACGCAAGACATTGACCTGCGAGTCGCCCAAGCCTACATCAATCCGTTCATTCGCCTGGAGCTGCGCTCCGGGATGCTCGGCAGTGATCTGGTGGTGGACCTCAAGAACACCGAACCCCTGGCATTCGCGGTCACCGGTCGCGCCCAGGTTGATCAGCTGCACACTCTCGACACCCTCAAGACCCGTGACTTTCTCAAATGGCAGCGCCTGGAAGTCCAGGGCCTCAATTACCAGCATGGCGACAGCCTGTCGATCGACAAGGTCAACCTGTTCCAGCCCTATGCGCGCTTCATGATCAACGAAGATCGCACCACCAGCGTCGACGATCTGTTGATTCCACAACCGGCCGACGGCCCTGCGAAGAACGCGGCGGCCAAACCGGCCTCGAAGGATAAGCCGCTGGGTATTCATATCGGCGGCATCGCCATCAACGACGGCTCGGCCAACTTCGCCGACTTCAGCCTGACGCCAAACTTCGCCACGGCCATCCAGCAGCTCAACGGCGAGATCGGCACCATCGACAGCCGCCAGGCCAAGCCGGCCAGCGTGGATGTGAAGGGCAAGGTCGACCGCTATGCACCCGTCACTATCAAGGGCGCGGTCAATCCCTTCGACCCGATGGCGAGCCTCGACATCGCCACCAGTTTCAAACGGGTCGAGCTGACCACCCTGACGCCCTACTCCGGCAAGTTCGCCGGCTACCGCATCCGCAAGGGCCGGCTCAATCTCGACCTGCATTACCGGATCACCAAGGGCCAGCTCCAGGCCGACAACAAAGTCGTGGTCGAGCAGTTGCAACTGGGTGAAAAGGTCGACAGTCCAGACGCCGTCAGCCTGCCGCTCAAGCTGGCCGTCGCCTTGCTCAAGGACTCCGAGGGCAGGATTACCATCGAACTGCCGGTCTCCGGCAACCTCAACGACCCGCAGTTCAGCGTGATGCCGATTGTCTGGCAGACCCTGCGCAACCTGGTGGTCCGCGCAGCCCAGGCGCCATTCAAGCTCATCGGCGGGCTGGTGGCCGGCGGTGGCTCGGAAGACCTGGGGAGCGTGGCATTCGCACCGGGGTCCAGCGAATTGAGCAAGGAAAACGAAAGCGTGCTGCTCAAGCTGTCCGAAGCCTTGGGCAAGCGTCCCGAACTGCGCCTGGAAATCGAAGGCACCGCCGCCGAAAGCAGCGACGGTCCGCTGCTCGCCGGCCAGCGCCTGGAACGCGAATACCAATACACCTATTACAAGATGCTGCAGCGCCGGGGCGACAAAGTCCCGGCCAAGGCTTCGTTGCTGCAAGTACCGGAAGATGAAAAACCTCCCCTGCTGGAAGGAATCTACCGCACTCGCCTGAAAACCCAGCCACCGGCTGAATGGACGCAGTTGGACAAGAAGGCCCGCATCGAGAAACTCCGGGAAGGGGTCATCACGTTCTGGAGCGGCAGCGACCTGCTGTTGCGTGAACTGGGCCAGGAGCGCGCCAGCAGCATCAAGGATTTCCTGGTGGACAAAGGCAAGCTGGCCGATGACCGGGTGTACTTCATCGACGCGAGCCTGGGCCAGGCCGAAAAAGACGGTACCGTCATCACCCCAATGCATTTGGATGCGGAATGAAATGAAGTCTCTGTACGGACTCAGCCTGAGCCTGCTGCTACTCGCAGCCGGCCAGGCCTCGGCCGCCGATACATTGCGTTGCGGCAGCCAGTTGATCAGCGTCGGGGATCGTTCGAGCGAGGTGCTGCAAAAATGTGGTCAGCCTGCGGCGCGTGATGACCTGGGCTACAAACGCAGCGTCAACCGCCGGGAAGAATATCCGGTGGAGGAATGGACCTACGGGCCCAACAGCGGGATGTACCAGTATTTGCGCTTCGAGGGGAACCGGCTGGTGCAGATCACCAGCAAGCGTGGGCGGTGATGGGCTGGGCTATTCCAGGATATCTGCAGCGACAGTGCCGACGCCTTCGCGAGCAGGCTCGCTCCCACAGGGGCCGGGTTGTTTCTGGAAGAAAGCGATCAAATGTGGGAGCGAGCCTGCTCGCGAAAGGGACTACCCGGTTTCCCTGACTGGCTCACATGCTCTCTCCCAGAATAGAACAGGCCCCCGGCACGAATGCCGGGGGCCTGTAATGGCCACGTCCGTGTGGCCTTTCGCATGAACTCCAAAGCGACGGCAAAGCGTATAACCCGGCCCGCTTGCCGCGCCTTCTCCCGTCCAGGCGAGAAGCCTTTCCTTATTCGGATTTCAGGCCAACAGCCGATACGGCTTTGACGCCTTTGATTTTCTTGGTGATCGCGACGGCGGTGTCTTTCTGCGCATCGCTCAAGACAGTGGTCGAAGACAGCGACACAACACCCTTGTTGGTTTCAACCTTGATGTCGGAGCCTGGAATGCCTTTCTCGGTGACCAGGTCGGCTTTGACCTTGGTGGTGATCCAGGTATCGGAAACGTCTTCCTTAGCCTCTGTCACTTCGCCCGCAGCCAGCATCATCGGGGCCTGAGTTGCTTGAGTGGTCTCGGCGAAAGCGCTAGCCATGGTCAGGGTCAGTGCAGTGGCAGCAGCGGCAGTGATAGCGAACTTCTTCATACGAGTAACTCCTGTTTTTCTCAGAAACTGCCGAAAGTGCATCGCGGCAGGTTGTCAGGAGTAGTGCGAAGGCTGTGCCAGTTTTGAAACAAAAGAAATTTCCTGATAAATCAAATAGTTAAGCGAAGCGGTTGTTTTCACAATCATGCAAATTGCATGACCGGGGATTTTGGTACATGCAACTTGCGGGTTTAAGCCGTTCGCTAACGTTATGAATTAACAAGATTTTCCGTGGCGAGGGAGCTTGCTCCCGCTGGGCTGCGTAGCAGCCCTTAATGTAAGCCAGACGGCGCAAGCAATCTTGCGCCATGGTGACGGACTTGAGCCTCAGGTGGATGAGGTATTTACGGTGCAGCCGCTACGGTGCAGCCGCCCGCTGGCAAGAACTCTTCAGCAACATTAGAAGCACAGGTCCAGGCGCCCGTTCCGGCACGACTGAGAGTGATCGTTTTACCAACAATGGAAGAAGGCGCTTCCTTGATGGTGCAAGTGACGGTGGCGGTCCCGGCAGCAGCATCACCTGAGACAGCCATTGTGCAATTATTGCTTGATGCCGGTACGCCCGTGTTGGCAGCGGTTGGCGTCGTACCTTTATTCAGAAGGTCTTCAACCGGCACCTTCAACGAAGAAGCCTCCGCCAACCCGACCGTCACCTTCGCCCGCGCCTGATACTTCGAATACTGCGGCAACGCAAACGTCGCCAGGATCCCAATGATCGCCACCACGATCAGCAGCTCGATCAGCGTAAAACCCTTTTGCTTGTTCATAGACATCTCCCATGCATGAGTCGGAATCTCATGACCTGAAACGGCCGTTGCAGGGCACATGCCAACCCTGGAAAGCCCAGCCACACAAGGCCTTCCCCGCCGCAAAGGACCAATGTCCTACCCCAACAACCGCACTATCTGACGCTTTTTGTCACCTCTGCTCGCTGGTCAGCCGCCTATGCTTGACTAGGCTATAAATCATGAACAGCCCGCGTCCGGTATCCCCATGAATGACATCGCCCTCAGCGGCCTGGCCAAGCAATTGGTGCTGGCCGAACTGATCACCGAACAAAGCGCGCAGCAGGCTTTTCAACAGGCCCAGCGCAATCGAGTGCCCCTGGTCAGTTACCTGGTGCAGAACAAACTGATCCAGAGCCGGCAGGTGGCGGAAATCGCCTCGGAGCATTTCGGTATAGCCCTGCTGGACCTCAACAGCCTCGACAAGGACAACCAGCCCGCTGGCCTGGTCAGCGAAAAACTGGTGCGCCAGCATCACGCCCTGCCGCTGTGGCGGCGCGGCAACAAGCTGTACGTGGGCATTTCCGACCCCACTAACCATCAAGCCATCAACGACATCCAGTTCAGCACCGGCCTGACCACCGAAGCCATCCTGGTGGAAGACGACAAGCTCAGCGATGCCATCGAGAAATTCTTCGAGTCCAGCAGCACCGGCCTGGAAGGCATGGCCGATGTCGACCTCGACGGCCTGGACATCGAGTCGACCGATGACCGCAAGCAGGACAGCATCGTCGGACAGGACGGCGACGATGCGCCGGTGGTGCGCTTCGTCAACAAGATGCTGCTGGATGCCATCAAAGGTGGCTCTTCCGACCTGCACTTCGAACCCTATGAAAAAACCTACCGGGTCCGGGTGCGCACCGACGGCATGCTGCGGGAGGTCGCCAAGCCCCCCATCCAACTGGCCAACCGTATTGCCGCGCGCCTCAAGGTCATGGCCAGCCTGGACATTTCCGAGCGGCGCAAACCCCAGGACGGTCGCCTGAAGATGCGCCTGTCGAAGACCAAGTCCATCGACTTCCGGGTCAACACCCTGCCCACGCTCTGGGGCGAAAAAGTGGTGATCCGGATCCTCGACCCCTCCAGTGCGCAAATGGGCATCGACGCCCTGGGCTACGAGCCGGAACAGAAAGACTTGTACATGGCCGCCCTCAAGCAGCCGCAGGGGCTGATCCTGGTGACCGGGCCGACCGGGTCGGGCAAGACCGTGTCGCTCTACACCGGCTTGAACATCCTCAACACCGTGGACATCAATATTTCCACCGCCGAAGACCCGGTGGAAATCAACATGGAAGGCATCAACCAGGTCAACGTGAACCCACGCCAGGGCCTGGATTTCGCCCATGCCTTGCGCTCCTTCCTGCGCCAGGACCCGGATGTGATCATGGTCGGCGAGATCCGCGACCTGGAAACCGCCGAAATCGCCATCAAGGCCGCCCAGACCGGGCACCTGGTGCTGTCCACCCTGCACACCAACAGCGCCGCCGAAACCCTGGTCCGCCTGCATAACATGGGCATCCCAGGGTTCAACATCGCCACGGCGGTGCACCTGATCATCGCCCAGCGCCTGGCGCGAAAATTGTGTACGCATTGCAAGAGAGCCATCGAGGTTCCTGAGGAAACCCTGCTCAAGGAAGGTTTCCCCCGGGAACGCATCGGCTCATTCACGATCTATGAGCCGGTCGGTTGCGAACAGTGCAACAACGGCTACAAAGGTCGCGTGGGGGTATACGAAGTGGTCAAGAACACGCCGGAGCTGCAACGGTTGATCATGGCCGAGGGCAACTCCCTGGAAATCGACCTGCAAATGCGCAAGGACGGCTTCAACGACCTGCGTACGTCGGGGCTGGCCAAAGTGATGCAAGGCATCACCAGCCTCGAAGAAATCAACCGGGTCACCAAGGATTGAACATGGCGGTCAAGGCAGTAAAAACCGACGTCTACGTGTGGGAAGGCAAGGACCGCAAAGGCACGAAAATGTCCGGCGAACTGACCGGCCAGAGCCCGGCGCTGATCAAGGCGCAACTGCGCAAACAGGGTATCAATCCAGGCAAGGTGCGCAAGAAATCCACTTCGATATTCAGCAAGGGCAAGCGCATCAAGCCGTTGGACATCGCCCTCTTCACACGCCAGATGGCGACGATGCTCAAGGCTGGCGTGCCGTTGCTGCAAGCGTTCGACATCATTGGCGAAGGCTTCGACAACGCCAACATGCGCAAGCTGGTGGACGAGGTGAAACAGGAGGTCGCCGCCGGCAACAGCTTTGCTGCGGCGTTGCGCAAATGCCCGCAGTATTTCGATGAGTTGTATTGCAACCTGGTGGACGCCGGCGAGCAGGCCGGTGCACTCGATACGCTGCTGGACCGGGTCGCGACCTACAAGGAAAAAAGCGAGGCCCTCAAGGCCAAGATCAAGAAAGCCATGACGTATCCCGCGGCCGTGGTAGCTGTCGCGGCCGTGGTCACGAGCATCCTGCTGATCAAGGTCGTGCCGCAGTTCGAGTCGGTATTCGCAGGCTTTGGCGCAAAATTGCCGGCCTTCACGCTGATGGTCATCGGCCTGTCGGAATTCTTGCAGGAATGGTGGTGGATACTGCTGGGTGGGTTGGTGGGTGGATTTTTCGGCGTGAAATATGCGCTGAAGCGCTCCCAGGCATTCCGTGACTGGCGGGACAAGTGGCTGCTCAAGCTGCCCCTGGTGGGCACCCTGATGTACAAGTCCGCCGTGGCTCGCTATGCCCGTACGCTGTCCACGACATTCGCCGCCGGCGTGCCGCTGGTCGAAGCCCTCGACTCGGTGTCGGGCGCCACCGGCAACGTGGTATTCAAGCGTGCGGTGCTTCGCATTCGACAAGACGTCTCGACCGGCATGCAGCTGAATTTTTCCATGCGTGCCTCCGGCATCTTCCCCAACCTGGCGATCCAGATGACGGCCATTGGCGAGGAATCCGGCGCGCTGGATGACATGCTCGACAAGGTGGCGAGTTTTTACGAAGCCGAAGTGGATAATCTGGTGGACAACCTCACCAGCCTGATGGAACCCTTCATCATGGTGATCCTGGGGGTGGTCGTCGGTGGCCTGGTGGTTGCCATGTACATGCCCATCTTCCAACTCGGCTCTGCGATCTGACATGCCCTTGAGCGAATTCTTCCTGCTTTACCCCTTGGCTTTCGTGCTGACGGCACTGCTGCTCGGGCTGATCATTGGCAGTTTTCTCAACGTGCTGGTTTGGCGCCTGCCGAAGATGCTTGACCGTGAATGGCGGCTACAAGCCCAGGACTTGCTCGGCCTGCCGGCCGAAGCTCCCGGCCCGGTCTACAACCTGATGCTGCCCCATTCCCAGTGCCCGCACTGCGGCCACCGCATCCGCGCCTGGGAAAATATTCCACTGCTCAGCTACCTGGCGTTGCGCGGGCGCTGCTCCAGTTGCGCCGCCCCCATCGGCAAGCGCTACCCATTGACCGAGCTGGCTTGCGGCGCCCTGTCTGCGTTCGTCGCCTGGCATTTCGGCTTCGGCTGGCATGCGGCAATGGCGATGGTGCTGAGCTGGGGCTTGTTGTCCATGAGCCTGATCGACGCCGAGCATCAATTGCTGCCCGACTCTCTCGTACTGCCCTTGTTGTGGCTGGGCTTGATCGTCAACAGCTTCGGGCTGTTCGTGTCCCTCAACCAGGCATTATGGGGCGCTGTCGGCGGTTATCTGGTGCTGTGGGTGGTGTTCTGGGTGTTCAAGTTGCTGACCGGCAAGGAAGGCATGGGCTATGGCGACTTCAAGCTGCTGGCGATGCTGGGCGCCTGGGGCGGCTGGCAAATCCTGCCAGTGACGCTGCTGCTGTCTTCGCTGGTGGGCGCCGTCGTCGGCGTCGTCATGCTGCGCATGCGCAACGCACCGACATCGACACAGATCCCCTTCGGACCCTATCTGGCGATTGCCGGCTGGATTGCCTTGCTCTGGGGTGGTCAAATAACCGACTTCTATTGGCACTCAGTCGGTTTCTAATGAACAGCTCCGCGGAAAAACCCTGGATTCTCGGCCTGACCGGAGGCATCGGCAGCGGCAAGAGCGCGGCGGCCCAGCACTTCATCGACCTGGGCGTGCACGTCATCGACGCTGACCATGCGGCGCGCTGGGTCGTCGAACCCGGACGCCCGGCGCTGGGAAAAATTGCCGAGCACTTTGGCCCGGGTGTGCTGCAAGCGGACGGCGCGCTGGATCGAGCCGCGCTGCGCACGCTCATCTTCGAGAATGCCGAGGAGCGCCGCTGGCTGGAAGCCCTGCTGCACCCGCTGATTGCCGAAGAGATCGCCCATCATCTGGCCCAGGCAAGATCGTCCTATGCGATCCTGGTGTCACCGCTATTGATCGAGTCGGGGCAGTACGCCATGACCCAGCGGATCCTGGTGATCGACGCACCTGAACAATTGCAGGTCGAACGCACCTTGCAGCGCGACCAGACCAGCGAGCAGCAGGTCCAGGCGATCCTCAAGGCCCAATCAAGTCGACAGGATCGCCTGAGCCATGCCGACGATGTGGTGGTCAACGACCGCGACCTCGCCTGGCTGTACAGCGAGGTCGAGCGCCTGCATCACTTTTACCTTACCTTGCGTGGAGGCCAATCATGAGCCAACCCCCAATCGTTGATTGCCCAACCTGTGGCGCCCCGGTCGAATGGACCCCTGAAAGCAAATTCCGGCCGTTCTGCTCGGATCGCTGCAAGCTGATCGACCTCGGCGCCTGGGCATCGGAAGAACACAAGATTCCGGTGGCCCCGGACGCCGAGGATGAGTTGTTCAGCGAAGACTTCAATCCCCGCTCGCATCACTAAGGCCTGGCCTGAATCATTGTGGCGAGGGGATAAATCCCCTCGCCACAGAGTCATCGGGCAGCATTCACCCCCTAAGGCCGCATGAACCCGTAATCCTGGCTGTCGTCGAGATTTTCCGCGAGGAAACTCAACTCATCGGCCAAATCGTCGACACTGCGTACGGTCTTGCTCTGCTGCACGATTGCGCTGAGCAAGGCCCGCAGGCTCAAACCCGGGTCAAAGCCGATCTCCATGGCCGCGTCGTGACTGCGCCGGATTTCTTGCCTCGCCCACTCATAAACACTCATGGTTGCACTCCTGGAAATTTTCCAAAGCATGCAGCGCGGCAGGCGGTGCAGCCTTGACGTGAATCAAGGCTTGTCCTCATCGTTCCAGGGCGCCGACAGGTAGCGCGTGCGGTTGAAGGTCTCCAGCCATTCGGGACTGAACACCACCAGCGCGCTGACCACCATGCCGTTGATGAAGGCCTCGGGGAAGATGATCAGCCAGAGGTAACCGATGAAGTCCTCCAGCCAGTACGGCATGACGAAGATGCCGTCGTACCAGAGCAGGCCAAGCCCCAGCAACAGGCACCCCAGCGCCGAAAGCGCGGCGGCGAGAAACCCGGAACAGAAGATATACACAAACAGATTGCGCGGCTGGGCACGCTCCACCAGGACGGCGCAACCTTCAGTGATCAGCACCGGCAGGAGAATCAACAACGCGCCATTGATGCCGACCGCCATCATGTCCTGACGGCCCAGCAGCACCAGCGCGAGCTGCGCACAGAGCCCACCGAGGATCGCCAGCGGCCAGTCCAGCAGCAAGGTGACGGCGGTCATGCCGAGGAAGTGATACGAGACGCCCGTGTCGAAGTCTCGCCGCACCAGCCATAACAGGAACAACGCCAGCACCGTGCCGAACAGCAAATGCTGGCGACGGCTGTCAGTAAACAACTCGACCCACCGCGCCCGCGCCACTGCCCAAGCCAGCACCGGCACGTAAACCAGCCAGCCGACCGTCAGGGTCTGCGGTGAGAGCAGTTCGGCACCGATCATGGCAACTCCTGCGAAGGCGTGAACGTGGTACAGCGCGGGTTCGAGCACCGGTTCAACAGGCAGCTCGTTCGCTATTCAGTAACGATGCTCCCAGGCTGTTGCACCAATGCCATTGCAAACTTGCCGAAGCCCACCGACCAATCCGAATAGTCATTTTCGTGCATGAAAATGAACACGTCTTGCGGGCGAACCTGGGCTTGGCCGGCGAGATTGTCAGCGATGCCTTTATAGAGGTCACGCTTCATCGCATCGCTGCGGCCTCTGCGCATCGTAATCTCAATCACGATCAAATTGTCTGAACGAGCCACACCATTGAAAGTTCGGCTGTAGAAGAACTGTTGCGGATCATAGTCCGTCACCAGGTTGAACAATTCATCCTGGGGCATACCAATGCCGTCGACCAACGCTTGGTGTATGCCATCGACGATGCGTTGGCGCTGTTGCTGGCTGGTGCTTTTGGTGACAGCTGTACGTACAAACGGCATGTGAGTTGCTCTCAATTGGATTCTCGAATAGTCCACCACCTGAACAGTGTGCGGATAAGCGCAAGCCCAGCGATTTTGCGCAAACCTCACGTTCGCCGATAACGATTTATGCGGCCGGAGTATTTGAGTTAAAGTCACTTCATGAGACGTCGCCTGCCCCCATTGAATGCGTTGCGTACCTTCGAGGCTGCGGCTCGACTCGGGAAAATGACGTCCGCTGCCGAAGAGCTTTCCGTCACGCCCGGCGCTGTGAGTCGCCAGGTACGCCAGTTGGAACTGAGCCTTGGCGTCGATCTGTTCGAAGGGCCCAAGAACAAGCCGCAGCTCACCACGGCCGGCAAAGAACTCTTGCCTCAATTGACGGCCGCGCTGGACCAGATCGAGGCGGCAGTGGGCCGGGTCCGCGATACCGCGACAGGCACCCTGGACGTCTCCTGCTTCAGCACGTTTACCGTCAAGTGGTTGATACCTCGCCTGTTCGACTTCAACTCGACTTACCCGGATATCAAGATTCGCTTGAGCTCACCGGTCGCTGGGGCCGATCCGGGCCGGGATCGCTATGACGTGATGATCACCGCGGAGCAGGACGTCATTGGCGAACCAGAAAATACGGTCCTGCTGTTTCCTGAACGACTGGGCATCGTTTTGTCGCCGGCATTAGCCGCACGCCTGCAACTCACCGATCTGAGCTCGATCTTCAGTCATCCGCTGCTGCATACCCGAACGCGTCCAGACGCCTGGGCAAACTGGGCCAACGCGGTTGGCTACCGGGACACGCCCCCGACCGGACTGGAATACGAGCACTATTACTTTACTTTGGAAGCGGCAATTGCCGGCTTGGGGATTTGCGTCGCCCCTTGGCATCTGGTGGCCGACGATATTCGCCTTGGCCGCCTGGTGGCACCGTTTGGCTTTTATCCGAGCCGTTATGTCTACCTGGCGAAGCGAAGCGGGCAACACAGCAAGAAACTGGAGCTGTTCTGCGCCTGGCTGGCGCATCAGGCTGAACAGGACGGCCCGCCAGGCCCTGCCTGAGCGATAATTTGCCCTCAGCGACACGCTTTATTTTTTATCAACACATTTGAACGCTAAGCTTGGGCTCATGGATGATTCCGATTATTTACGCCTGCTGACGATCGCTGCCGAGCAGGCCAACGCCTTTCTCTCCAATGCCCGCAAATGGGAGCGTGAGCGTTGGGTCTGCCAGCGCCTGCTGCAAGGGCTGAACGTGCCCTATCGCGCCGACGAGTTTGCGCCGGCCGGGGAGCCGCCAGACGTCTTGTTCCGCGATGCCAACTTCGAAGTGTTCTTTGTGCTCGACGAAGGCCGTCGCCTCAATGACGAATGGCGCGATGAACTACAGCGTCGCCGCAGCGCCTTCTCCCTGAGCCAACTGGTGCGCCGCGAGGCCAAGCCCCGGCGGATCCCCGCCAACGAATTCCTGATGCGGCTGGCGCCGACCCTGCGCAAGAAAGCCCACAACTACACCGAGCGCGGCATGGACCTGGGAGAGTTGGACATCATCGCGTTCGCCAGCCTCAAGCGCGAAGTGCTGGACCTCAACAGCCACTTTCCGCCGCCGACCGAATACCTGCGCCAGGGTTGGCGCTCCTTGTCGCTGGTGGGGCCGACCTTCGCCCGCGTACTGTTCGCCCATCCCGATGCGCCGGATTTCCTGCGGGGCAACCTGGGTCGCAGCATCGTCTTCGATGTCGGGATCAGCCTGTGAGCCCCTTGCAGGAACTGATCGCCGCCGTGCCGCAACAGGGCCGCGTGCGCTGGATCGGTGTGCGGCCCCAGGGTCACGCGCCGATGATCGAGCTGGACGCCGTGGAGGCGCGCCTGGAGGCCGGTCTCACCGGCGATCATGCGCGCCCCGGCGTGCGCAATGCGCGGCAGGTGACGTTGATCCAGTGGGAGCACCTGGGCGTGATCAGCTCGCTGATGGGCCGTCCCGACGATCAGCCCATACTGCCGCAAGAGCTGCGGCGCAATATCGTAGTCAGCGGGATCAACCTGTTCAGCCTCAAGGGCCGGCGCTTTCGCATTGGCCAGGCCATTTTCGAAACCACCGGCTGGTGCCAGCCCTGCGCACGGCTGGAGCGAAATCTTGGCGAAGGCACGTTCCAGGCGGTACGCGGCCATGGCGGAATCACCGCCCGAGTGTTAAAAAGTGGAATCATTCGCCTGGACGACAGCCTGATCGTCGAACCCGTTCCGGCGAGCGGCTACGCGGCTTTCAATGCCGGCTAGCCGGACGCTGTAACGTCTTCACATCCCGCAACGTCTACCTGACGAGGCCTTTATGACCAGTCGCCTGAACCCAGATGACCAGAAGCATGTCGAAGAGTACCTGCAACTGTCCCAGCACCGAGTCGAGCGCCGGCCTTTTCGGCCGTGGATGCTCCTGGTGGTGGTACTGGCCGTGACCATCGGCCTGGGCCTGTTGAGCCGACTGATCAGCTACCTGACGCTATGAGCCGCTTTTTGTCGCTGATGCTCGCGCAGGTAACGGCACCGAATTCCTTTAGCCTTGCGAGATATCCCCATGACTCATCGTATTGTCATCGTTGGCGGCGGCGCCGGCGGCCTGGAGTTGGCTACCCGTCTGGGTAAGACTCTGGGCAAGCGCGGCACGGCCAGTGTGATGCTGGTCGACGCGAACCTGACCCACATCTGGAAACCCCTGCTGCACGAAGTGGCTGCCGGTTCCTTGAACTCCTCCGAAGACGAACTCAACTACGTCGCCCAGGCGAAATGGAACCACTTCGAGTTCCAGCTCGGGCGCATGAGCGGCCTGGATCGCGAGAACAAGAAAATCCAACTGGCCGCCACCTATGACGAGGCGGGTGTGGAGCTGTTACCGGCCCGGGAGCTGGGCTACGACACACTGGTAATCGCAGTGGGCAGCACCACCAACGACTTCGGCACCGAGGGCGCGGCGCAACACTGCCTGTTCCTTGATACTCGCAAACAGGCCGAGCGCTTCCACCAGCAATTGCTCCACCACTACCTGCGCGCCCATGCCGGGCAGACCGATATCGTCGAGCGCATCAGCGTCGCCATCGTCGGCGCGGGCGCGACGGGCGTCGAACTGGCGGCCGAACTGCACAACGCCGCCCACGAATTGCATGCCTACGGCCTGGACCGGATCAAACCGGAAAACATGCACATCACCTTGATCGAGGCGGGTCCACGGGTCTTGCCAGCGTTGCCTGAGCGTATCGGCGGACCGGTGCACAAGACCCTGGAAAAACTCGGGGTCAACGTCATGACCAACGCTGCCGTCAGCCAGGTGACCGCTGACAGCCTGGTTACGGCGGATGGCAAAGTGATCGACGCGAGCCTGAAGGTTTGGGCGGCCGGGATTCGTGCGCCGGAATTTCTCAAGGACATCGATGGGCTGGAGACCAACCGGATCAATCAGCTGCAGGTGCTGCCGACGCTACAGACCACGCGCGACGAGAACATCTTTGCCTTCGGCGACTGCGCCGCCTGCCCGCAACCGGGCAGCGACCGCAACGTTCCACCCCGCGCCCAGGCCGCGCACCAACAAGCCTCGCTGCTAGCGAAATCGCTGAAATTGCGGATCGAAGGCAAGGCCCTGCCGGAATACAAATACACCGACTACGGTTCGCTGATCTCGCTGTCGCGCTTCTCGGCGGTGGGTAACCTGATGGGCAACCTGACCGGTAGCGTGATGCTCGAAGGCTGGCTGGCGCGGATGTTCTACGTGTCGCTGTATCGCATGCACCAGATGGCGCTGTACGGGATGTTCCGCACGGCGATGCTGATGCTGGGCAGCAAGATCGGGCGCGGGACTGAGCCGCGGTTGAAACTGCACTGAGGATAAAAAGCGAAGCGCCAGCCGCGTGTGGTGGCGCTGAGCTATAGAGATGCATCGCCTGTTCCATGGTCTTCGCGAGCAAGCCCGCTCCCACAGGAGATCGAGTAGTTCACGAGTACGCGATCAACTGTGGGAGCGGGCTTGCTCGCGAAGGCGGCCGTGCAGTCAACAGTATCCAAACGATAAAACTCAATCTGCGCGGCCAATCATTCAAACCTGAAACCGCTGCACCATCGTGCGCAGTGAATTCGCCAGTTGCGACAGCTCGTGGCTGGACGCGCTGGTCTGGTCCGCGCCGGTGGCCGAGCGCACAGACAGATCACGAATATTGACCAGGTTACGATCCACTTCGCGGGCCACTTGCGCCTGTTCCTCGGCCGCGCTGGCGATCACCAGGTTGCGCTCGTGGATTTGATGCACCGACGCTGTGATGGTCTGCAATGCCTCGCCTGCCCGCTCCGCCATCGCCAACGTGCTCGCCGCGCGACTGGAACTGGCCTGCATGGAATCCAGCGCCTGGGTGGCGCCGTTGCGCATGCCCTGGACCATCTGCTCGATCTCCTGGGTCGATTGCTGCGTGCGATACGCCAGCGCTCGCACTTCGTCGGCAACCACGGCAAAACCACGACCGCTCTCCCCCGCCCTGGCCGCTTCGATGGCCGCGTTGAGCGCCAACAGATTGGTCTGCTCGGCAATGGCCCGGATCACATCCAACACCTTGCCGATGTCCTGGGACTGGCTCGCCAGCGACTGCACCAGGCCACCGGTCACTTGTACATCACTGGCAAGCGCGCTGATGGCCTCGACGGTGTCGCTGACCCGCTCCTGGCCCAACGTCGCCGATTCGCTGGATTGGCGAGTGGCATCGGAGGTGGACACGGCGTTGCGCGCGACTTCTTCCACGGCAGTGGTCATTTCCGTGACGGCGGTGGCGGCCTGTTCGATTTCGTTGTTTTGCTGTTGCAGGCTCTGGGTGCTGTCGAGGGTGACGGCGTTCAGCTCATCGGCAGCGGTCGCCAATTGTGTTGCCGAGCCGCTGATGCTCTGCAAGGTTTGCCGAAGGTTCTGTTGCATGGTCGCCAGAGCCTTGAGCAAGCGGCTCACTTCATCGTTGCCGTGGGTCTCGATAGGCCGGGTCAGGTCGCCCCGGGCCACGTTCTCGGCCGCATTCAACGCCTCGCCCAGAGGCTTGACGATGCTGCGCGTCAACAACATCGCCAGCACAACGGTGGCCAGGGCAGCCAGCACGACGAACAGGCTGACGATCATTCGCGAATTGACGTAATGCTCCTGGGATTTCTGGCTCTCGATGGACACTTGCTTGGAGAACAACTCCGCAAGGTCGTTGAGCTGCTTGCCCGAGCCATCCACCACGGTTTTCATGTCCACCAACAACAGCTTGATCAGTTCATCCCGACGGCCCTGCTCCGCCAGGATGAACGATTGCGCGATACCGGCACGGTAAGCGGCAAAGGTTTGCTTGAACTGATCATAGAGGGCCTTGCCTTCAGGCGTCACAACGAGCTTTTCGTACGCCGCGATTTTTTCGCTCAGTTCCTTGTCGCGCGTGTCCATTTGTCCGCGGTACACAGCAACGTTCTTCGGGTCCTGATCCAGGGCCATGCGCAGGGAAATGGTACGGATCCGCAGCATCCACTCGCGGATTTCGTCACCCCCGCGAATGCTCGGCAGCCATTGAGTCTCCACCGCGACCTCACTGTCGCGAATGCTCGACATCTGCCCCAACGCAAACACCCCGAGCAACGCCACCAACAGGGCGATCAAGGCAAAACCCAGCGCGGCACGGGGTGCGATATTCAATTGACGAAGAAACATAACGGGCGCCTTTCTTGTTGTTAGCCAAAAGTAAGGGCGTCGGTCCATGCCCTCTCGGCGGGTTATCGGCAGGTTGTACGACGACTTGATGCCATCGGCACTTTTCGCAGGCAAAAAAAATCCCCGTATCTTTCGATACGAGGATTTTCAATATGGTCGGGGTAAGGGGATTCGAACTCCTGACATCCTGCTCCCAAAGCAGGCGCGCTACCGGACTGCGCTATACCCCGGTAAAAAAAAGGCGACCCTTGCAAGTCGCCTTCCTCGATCAGCGCTTTTGGCCTCTGATCTTAAGATTCGATTCCAGCGAACTGGTTTCAAAAATGGTGGGTCGTGTGGGATTCGAACCTACGACCAATTGGTTAAAAGCCAACTGCTCTACCAACTGAGCTAACGACCCAAATATGGTCGGGGTAAGGGGATTCGAACTCCTGACATCCTGCTCCCAAAGCAGGCGCGCTACCGGACTGCGCTATACCCCGATTGAAATGGCTCCGTGACCAGGACTCGAACCTGGGACCCAATGATTAACAGTCATTTGCTCTACCGACTGAGCTATCACGGAACTGATATTTCAAGTTACTGCATTGAAGCTAGCTTCAACCTCTTCTACCCGTCTGCATCGCTGCGTTCGTGTGTCTGAGGCGCGCTATTCTACAATTTTCAAAACCTCTGTCAACCCCTTAAATTGCTTTCAAGACAATGATTTGCAACTTATTTTGGGTTGCCTCTCGCTGAGAAGTGACCCCGGGGGTGACGTACTGCGGGGCGCACTTTACAAGCCTTTTCCTTTGAGTTCAACGACCTGATGAAAAAAATGGCCTCGTAAGTCGAGGCCATTCCAATATCCGGCTGTGCCGGCCTTCAGTTGAAGACGATTTCGTCGTTCTCCACCGTACCGGTCACGGTTTCGCCCGGCATGAAGCGACCGGACAGAATCAACTGCGCCAGCGGGTTTTCGATCCAGCGCTGGATCGCTCGCTTGAGCGGCCGCGCGCCGTAGACCGGGTCGTAACCCACCGCGATCAGCTTGTCCAACGCCTCGTCGCTCAGTTGCAGCTTCAGCTCGCGCTCGGCGAGGCGGCTGCGCAGGCGCCCCAGCTGGATCTCGGTGATACCGGCGATCTGATCCCGGGCCAACGGCTCGAAGATCACCACTTCGTCCACACGGTTGATGAACTCCGGCCGGAAGTGGGTGGAGATCGCATCCATCACTGCGGCACGTTGCGCCTCGCGATCGCCCACCAGCTCCTGGATCTGCGTCGAACCCAGGTTGGAGGTCATCACGATCACCGTGTTGCGGAAATCCACCGTACGGCCGTGGCTGTCGGTCAGGCGACCATCCTCCAGCACTTGCAGCAAGATGTTGAACACATCCGGGTGCGCCTTCTCGACTTCATCGAGCAGGATCACCGAGTACGGCTTGCGACGCACGGCCTCGGTCAGGTAGCCGCCCTCTTCATAACCGACATAGCCCGGTGGAGCGCCGATCAGCCGCGCCACGGAGTGCTTCTCCATGAACTCGGACATGTCGATGCGCACCATGGCTTCCTCGGTATCGAAGAGGAATTCGGCCAGCGCCTTGCACAATTCGGTCTTACCCACGCCGGTCGGGCCGAGGAACATGAACGAGCCGCTCGGACGATTAGGGTCAGACAACCCGGCGCGGGACCGGCGCACGGCGTTGGACACCGCCACCACCGCTTCTTCCTGGCCGATCACACGCTGATGCAACAGGCTTTCCATCTTCAGCAGCTTGTCGCGCTCGCCTTCGAGCATCTTCGAGACCGGAATGCCGGTCCACTTGGACACCACTTCGGCGATTTCTTCCTCGGTGACCTTGCTGCGCAGCAACTGGTTTTCGCTCTTGCCGTGCTGGTCGACCATCTGCAGGCTGCGCTCCAGGTCCGGGATCACCCCATACTGCAGCTCAGCCATGCGGTTGAGGTCGCCCTTGCGGCGAGCCGCTTCCAGTTCCTGGCGGGACTGTTCGATCTTCTGCTGGATCTGCGCCGAACCCTGGACTTCGGCTTTTTCCGAGTTCCAGATCTCCTCGAGGTCGGAGTATTCACGCTCATGACGAACGATTTCTTCCTGCAACCTTTCCAGGCGTTTCTTCGCCGCTTCGTCGCTTTCCTTCTTCAAGGCCTGGGACTCGACCTTGAGCTGAATCAGGCGCCGCTCCAACCGATCCAGCACTTCCGGCTTGGAGTCGATTTCCATGCGGATACGGCTGGCGGCCTCGTCGATCAAGTCGATGGCCTTGTCCGGCAACTGGCGGTCGGTGATATAGCGATGGCTGAGCTTGGCCGCCGCGATGATCGCGCCATCGGTGATCGCCACTTTGTGGTGGACTTCGTAGCGCTCCTTGAGGCCGCGCAAGATCGCGATGGTGTCTTCCTCGCTGGGCTCCTCCACCAGCACTTTCTGGAAGCGCCGCTCCAGGGCCGCGTCTTTCTCGATGTACTGGCGATATTCGTTCAGCGTGGTCGCACCGACGCAATGCAGCTCGCCGCGAGCCAGCGCAGGCTTGAGCATGTTACCGGCGTCCATCGAGCCTTCACCCTTGCCCGCGCCGACCATGGTGTGCAGCTCGTCGATGAACAGGATGATCTGGCCTTCCTGCTTCGACAGTTCATTGAGCAGAGCCTTGAGCCGTTCTTCGAATTCGCCGCGGTACTTGGCGCCGGCAATCAGTGCCCCCATGTCCAGGGACAAGAGTCGCTTGCCCCGCAGCCCATCGGGCACTTCGCCGTTGATGATGCGCTGGGCCAGGCCTTCGGCAATGGCGGTCTTGCCCACGCCAGGCTCACCGATCAGCACCGGGTTGTTCTTGGTACGACGTTGCAGCACCTGGATGGTGCGGCGAATTTCATCGTCGCGACCAATCACCGGGTCGAGCTTGCCTTCCTCGGCGCGCTTGGTCAGGTCGACGGTGTATTTATCCAGGGCCTGGCGGGCTTCCTCGTGGTTCGGATCGTTGACCGCATCGCCGCCACGCAGGTTATTGATGGCATTTTCCAGGGCTTTCTTACTCACACCCTGGCCGAGTAACAATTTGCCGAGCTTGCTGTTCTCGTCCATCGCGGCGAGCAGGACCAACTCGCTGGAGATGAACTGGTCGCCCTTCTGCTGGGCCAGGCGATCGGCCTGGTTGAGCAGCCGCGCCAGATCCTGGGACATGTTCACGTCGCCGGTGGGGTTCTGGATCTTGGGCAGTTGGTCGAGTTCCTTGGCCAACTCTTTGCGCAGGCTGTTGACGTCAAAGCCCACCTGCATCAGCAGTGGCTTGATCGAGCCGCCCTGCTGTTCGAGCATGGCTTGCATCAAGTGCGCCGGTTCGATACCGGGATGGTCCAGGCCGACGGCCAGGGACTGGGCATCGGACAGCGCCAATTGCAATTTGCTGGTTAAACGATCAATACGCATGGGTCACCTTCCTAATGAGCAGGCCGGACCTAGAGAAACATCCTGAATGAAGAAACCTGCCAGATACCGTTATAGATGTGGTCGATTCTGGAAGATTCAAGCAGCGCGCTGTTGATACAGATCAGGGGAGTCTAGCGTTCAAGCCAGATCAGGGAGGCGAAACGACCGGTGCGGGGATTGCGCCGGTAGGAATAGAAGCGAGGATCGGTCACGGTGCACAAACCGCCACCATAGACGGCTGTTACGCCGCGTGCCACCAGGCGTAGTCGTGCCAACGCGTAGATATCGGCGAGAAATTTGCCGGCATTGGGGCTTGGCGCAAAGGCCTGGTCCGCCGAAGGCAGATGGGCGATGAAGGCTTCGCGCACTTCCGGGCCGACCTCAAAGGCTTGCGGGCCAATGGCCGGGCCGAGCCAGGCGAGTATCTCTTCGCTGGGTTGCTGCAGGCTGTCGAGCGTAGCTTCCAGCACACCGTTGGCCAGCCCCCGCCAACCGGCATGGGCTGCCGCGACATGGGTGCCGGCACGATTGCAGAACAATACCGGCAGGCAATCCGCCGTCATCGCCGTGCAAGCGATGCCCGGCGTGGCGCTCCAACTGGCATCGGCAGTGACGACCCGAGTCGGATCAGCCTCGACCACGTCAATTCCATGGACTTGCTGCAACCAGGCCGGACGCATGACGAACCGATCAGTGAGGCGACGACGGTTTTCGGCAACAGCCGCAGGGTCGTCGCCCACATGATCGCCCAGGTTGAGGCTGTCGAACGGCGCCAGGCTGACGCCGCCCTCGCGGGTGGTGACGCAGGCCTTGACCCGGGCCGGCGCGGGCCAGTCGGGTATCAGCCAGTCGTTCATCCGATGAACGCCTCGCGGTCCTGCTTCAGCAAGGTCAGCAGCCAGACGAAATCATCCGGCAACGGCGACTCCCAGCTCATGCGCTTGCCGGTCGTCGGGTGATCCAGTTCGAGGAAACGTGCGTGCAGCGCCTGGCGCGGGAAATTCTTCAGCGATTCGACCATGGTCTGGCTGGCAGCCGGCGGAATGCGGAAGCGACCACCGTAGGCCGGGTCGCCCACCAACGGGAAGTTGATGTGGGCCATGTGCACGCGAATCTGGTGGGTCCGACCGGTTTCCAGCTTGACCCGCACGTGGGTATGGGAACGGAAACGCTCCAGCACGCGGTAATGACTGACCGCCTGCTTGCCGCCTTCCATCACCGCCATGCGCTGGCGCTGCTGGCCGTGGCGACCGATCGGCGCGTTGATCTTGCCACCCGCGGTGACCACGCCGATCACGATGCATTCATAGATGCGGCTGACACTGCGGCTTTGCAACTGCGTGACCAGTTGTGTCTGCGCCTGGATGGTCTTGGCGACCACCATCAGGCCGGTGGTGTCCTTGTCCAAACGATGCACGATACCGGCGCGGGGGACATTGACGATGTCCGGCACGTGGTGCAGCAAGGCGTTCAGCAGGGTGCCATCGGCATGACCGGCCGCCGGGTGCACCACCAGGCCCGCGGGCTTGTTGATCACCAGGATGTCGTCATCTTCATAGACGATGTCGAGGGCGATGTCTTGGGCGACCCATTCTCCCTGGGCCTCCTGCTCGGCGGTCAGCTCGAGGATGGCGCCGCCATGGACGATGTCGCGCGGACGGATGACCGCCCCGTCCACCCTCAGGCGGCCGTCCTTGATCCAGGCGGAAAGGCGCGAGCGCGAGTGCTCTGCGAAGAGTTGGGCGGCGACTTGATCGAGGCGTTGGCCGCCCAAATCGGACGGCACCTCTGCGCGAAGTTCTATTTTATCGGACATGCTCGGACTGGGCGTCGGCACAGCCTTTGGTTTCGGCTGCGCGCTTGTGGTTAAATACGGCGTCTTTTGCCCCGAGGCTTTTCAACGGGGCGCTCATCATAACAGGACGGCCCCGCCCAAGACAGCGGCCGTCATAGGGACGCAAGCCGCCATGCAAGTGAAACACCTGCTGCTGATCGCCATCCTCGCATTGACTGCTGCTTGCTCGTCGAAGGAAGTCGTAGACGAAAACCTGAGCGAAGTCGAACTGTACCAACAGGCGCAGAACGACCTGGACAACAACAGCTATACCAGCGCCACCGCCAAATTGAAGGCGCTGGAGTCGCGGTATCCGTTCGGTCGCTACGCCGACCAGGCGCAACTGGAGTTGATCTACGCCAACTACAAGAACGCCGAGCCGGAAGCGGCCAAGTCCGCCGCCGAGCGCTTCATTCGTCTGCACCCGCAGCACCCGAACGTCGATTACGCCTACTACCTCAAGGGCCTGACCTCCTTCGACCAGGACGTCGGCCTGCTGGCGCGCTTCCTGCCGCTGGACATGACCAAGCGTGACCCGGGCGCCGCGCGCGACTCCTACAACGAGTTCGCCCAGCTGACCAGCCGCTTCCCCAACAGCCGCTACTCGCCTGATGCCAAGCAGCGCATGATCTACCTGCGCAACCTGCTGGCTTCCTACGAAATCCACGTGGCCGACTACTACCTGACCCGCCAGGCCTACGTTGCCGCCGCCAACCGTGGCCGCTATGTGGTGGAAAACTTCCAGGAAACCCCATCGGTGGGCGACGGCCTGGCGGTGATGACCGAAGCCTACCAGCGCCTGCACCTGGATGAGCTCGCGGCCACCAGCCTGGAAACCCTGAAGCTGAACTATCCGGACCACCCTTCCCTGGTCGACGGCCAGTTCACGCCGCGCGTCGATGAGGCGGACAACCGTTCGTGGCTGAGCAAGGCGACCCTGGGCATGATCGAATCCCGTCCGCCGCTGCCGCCGGGCGAAACCCGCGCCAACCAGGACGTACAGCGCCAGTTCCAGGACGCCAAGGAAGCCATTCCGAACGAGCTCAAGCCAAAGGACGAAAACGGCGACGTGATCGAAGAACCGGAGCCTGAGAACGAGTCCGGCGACCGCTCCTGGTTCAGCTACATGACATTCGGCCTGTTCGACTGAGACTTGGCCTGACAAAAAAGGAGACCTGCGAGTCTCCTTTTTTGTGCCTGGGTTTTATTGCGCTGTGCGCCGTTCCAGTCCTTGGCTAAACTGCCTGATCTCTAGCCAAAAAGCCGCCCATCATGCTTCGTCTACTGTTCTGGATCGCCCTGATTGCCGCCGCGGTATGGTTCTGGCGCAAATTCAAGGCCAGCACTTCCGCGCCCAACGCAACCCGTGAACAGGACGCGCCGCCCATGGTTCGTTGCGCCCATTGCGGCGTGCACCTGCCACGGGATCGCGCATTGCCCCTCCAACAGCAATGGTATTGCAGCCAGGCTCACCTTGAGCAAGGCCCAGGCACTCGTGAGCGCTGAAGCCCCGCTCCCTCGCGTCAAACAGGCGCAGCGCCTGCTGCGTCTGTATCACCTGTACCGCCTCAGCATCGGCATCACCCTGGTGCTGCTGATTTCCAGCAACATGGATAACCGCCTGCTGGAGTTCGCCAACGACGATCTGCTGCGCAGCGGCAGCTGGTTATACCTGGTACTGAACATCCTGCTGGTGGTGTTCCTGGAAAACACCCGTCGTCCTGCCCAGTTGTTCGGCCTGGCCTTGACCGACGTCCTGTTGCTGTCGTGGCTGTTCTTCGTCGCGGGCGGCGCCCCCAGCGCCATTGGCAACCTGATCATCGTCTCGGTGGCGATCAGCAATACCTTGCTGCGCGGCCGGATCGGCCTGTTGATCGCCGCCGTCGCCACCCTGGGCATCGTTGGCTCGACGTTCGTGCTCGGTCTCAGCGATTCGAGCCGACCCAGCAGCTATCTGCAAGCAGGCACCCTGGGCGCCCTGTGCTTCGCCGCCGCGTTGCTGGTGCAACGCCTGACCCGACGACTGGAAGCCAGCGAAACCCTGGCCGAGCAAAAAGCCAGCGAAGTGCTCAGCCTCGAAGCCCTCAATGCGCTGATCCTGCAGCGCATGCGCACCGGCATCCTGGTCCTGGATCGCCAACGCCGGGTTCAGTTGGCCAACGAAAGCGCCTTGAACCTGCTGGGCATGCATGACCTGGTCGGCCAACGGATCGACGATTATTCCAGCGCCTTGGTCGAGCGATTGCAGGGGTGGTTGAACAACCCCAGCCTGCGCCCGCAAAGCCTGACCATCAGCAGCACGGGCCTGACCCTGCAACCCAGCTTCATCGCCCTCGGGGCAGAGGATCAGCAACAGATCCTGATATTTCTCGAAGACCTGGCCCAGGTGGCCCAACACGCCCAGCAATTGAAGCTGGCATCGTTGGGGCGTCTCACCGCCGGTATCGCCCATGAAATCCGCAATCCGCTGGGGGCAATCAGCCACGCCGCGCAATTGCTGCGCGAGTCCGAGGAACTGAACGACGCGGACCGGCGTCTGACGCAGATTATTCAAGATCACTCCCAACGAATGAATCGCGTCATCGAAAACGTCCTGCAACTGTCCCGTCGCCAGCAAACCGCCCCCCAACGCCTGGATCTGCGTAGCTGCCTCGAGCAATTCGTCCGGCAGGCCCGCGAAAGCGCGGAAGGACACCAACAACTGCACCTGAGCATCGACCCCGGCGACTACATCACGCTCATGGACCCCGACCAACTGACCCAAGTGCTCGACAACCTGTTGCGCAACGCCTGGCGCCACAGCGCGCTGGCCCATGACAAGGCCGAGGCCTGGTTGAAGCTGTTCATCGATCCCCATAGCCAACTGGCCACGCTGGACATCATCGACAACGGCCCTGGCGTAACGCCGGACCAGCAGGCGCACCTGTTCGAACCTTTTTTCACCACCAGCAGCCAAGGCACCGGCCTTGGGCTCTATCTGTCCCGTGAGCTGTGCGAAAGCAACCAGGCCCGCCTAGACTTCAAACCACGCCAAGGCGGCGGTTGCTTCCGCATCACCTTTGCTCACGGACGGAAACAGATTTGAATACACGCTCACGGCAACGAATCCTGATCGTCGATGACGAGCCGGACATCCGCGAACTCCTGGAGATCACCCTGGGCAGGATGAAACTCGACACCCGCAGCGCCAAGAATCTCAGCGAGGCCCAATCCCTGCTGGCGGCCGAAGCCTTCGACCTGTGCCTAACCGACATGCGCCTGCCCGATGGCACGGGCCTGGAGCTGGTCAAACATATCCAGCAACGGTATTCCCAACTGCCCGTGGCGATGATCACCGCCTATGGCAGCCTGGAAGTCGCCATCGATGCCCTCAAGGCAGGCGCCTTCGATTTCCTGACCAAGCCAGTCGATCTAGCTCGCCTGCGGGAATTGGTCGGCAGCGCCCTGCGCCTGTCACCGGGCACCACGCCCGGCGCGACCGTCGAACGCGTTCTACTGGGGGATTCGCCGCCGATGCGCGGCGTGCGCAAGCAAATCGAAAAACTGGCCCGAAGCCAGGCGCCGGTCTATATCAGCGGCGAGTCGGGCTGTGGCAAGGAATTGGTCGCCCGCCTGATCCATGAACAAGGGCCGCGCGCCAGCCAGCCTTTCGTGCCGGTCAACTGTGGGGCAATTCCCACTGAACTGATGGAAAGCGAGTTTTTCGGCCACCGCAAAGGCAGCTTCAGCGGCGCCATCGAAGACAAACCCGGGTTGTTCCAGGCCGCCCACGGCGGGACGCTGTTCCTCGACGAAGTGGCCGACCTGCCGCTGGCGATGCAGGTCAAGCTCTTGCGCGCCATCCAGGAAAAAGCCGTGCGCGCCGTCGGCGGCCAGCAGGAAGAAGTGATGGACGTGCGAATTCTCTGCGCCACTCACAAAGACCTCGACGCCGAAGTCGCGGCCGGGCGCTTTCGCCAGGATCTGTATTACCGACTGAACGTCATTGAACTGCGCGTCCCGCCCCTGCGCGAACGTCGTGAAGATATCGAGCCGCTGGCCAACTACATGCTCCAGCGCCTGGCCGCGAGCACCGGTAACCCGGCGGCGAAGCTGCATCCTGCGGCACTCGATGCCCTGCGCAATTACCGCTTCCCCGGCAACGTGCGGGAGCTGGAGAACATGCTGGAACGGGCCTATACCCTTTGCGAACACCATCAGATCGAGGCCGATGACCTGCGCCTTGCCGAGAGCAACGTGGCTGGCGATGTGGCTAACCCGGATCTGGTGCGGGTCGACAACCTGGAGGATTACCTGGAAGACGTCGAACGCAAGGTTATCCTCCAGGCGCTTGAAGAGACCCGCTGGAATCGCACGGCGGCGGCACAGCGGTTGAAGTTGTCGTTTCGGTCGATGCGGTATCGGTTGAAGAAGTTGGGGTTGGATTGAGTGATCATCGAGATTTAGCTCAATCAGAGCCGGAGCCGTACAAAACTTTGTGGCGAGGGGATTTATCCCCGCTGGGCTGCGAAGCGGCCCCCAAACTCACATATCGGTGCATCAGGTTGATCGAGTTGTTGCTTTTGGGGCTGCTGCGCAGCCCAGCGGGGATAAATCCCCTCGCCACGGAACAGTATTTCTACCCGACGATTTCTCTAGCCCACCGGCACCTGCTCATCCAGCACACGATTGGCGAGCAGTTCACCCAGTTCAATCAGTTGCTGTACGCCCAGGGCAATTTGTCGTCGTGAGCCTTCAAGGTCGAAGGCCAGGTCGCTGATGGTGGCGTTGGCTGAGGCCAGGGTTTCGCTGAGGTTGGTGAGGAGGGATTCGGTGTCAATGCCCTCCGCGACGGTGAATAGTTGGTTCGGAGCTGGTTTCTTTTGGGTTTCAGGTTTTGGATCAAGGTAAGAGTCAATGGTGCGTTTGGTGGCTTCATTGAGCTGGGGGTGGTCAGGATCGTTCTGTGTTGATGAATGATCTGTTTCGGGGGGATTGGGTGTAACTTTGACCATTTTGCATCTCCAAGTTTTTGGAGCTGTCACCGGTCGCCGCGACGCGATTGGAGGTGGCAGCTGTACGCAGGTTCGCGGACCGAGAACTTGAAAACCCGGCATACCCGAAGGTATCCCACGCACAGCCAGCCATGACACAACGACAGGTACCGGAGCACCGTCGTCGGCTGGAATTATGCACCAAGTTAGCGGGCCGCGACGCCCGGACGCTGAATTGGCAGCGACGGGGAAAGGTTAACGAGAGTTCTTCTCACACGGCAACCGCCAGAACTCGTCGGAAAATTCGGCTTGAGTCCGGGGGTTGTCCGACCATTCCCACAAAGGCTGGCTGGGAGGCGGTGTGTATATCCGTTTCTGCGGTAACGGCTGCTTAGGGTTCCGCTCTTACAGCGGGTCACTTTTGGAAGAGCGCCAAAAGTAACCAAAAGCGCTTTGCCCCACCACTCGGCACCTCGCCTAGGCTCGGTGTGCCCTCACTCCTGCATTGCTCCGTGGGCCCGCCGCGATGGGCCATCCATGGCCCTGCGCGGCTATCCCGGCATCCATGCCGGGATGCCCACTGCGCAATGCCTGCGTTCGGCCAGCGTGGTTTAACGGGGCGCCAAGATCAAGATCAAGATCCAAAGCAAGAGCAAGAGCAAGAGCAAGAGCGCGGCGTCAGCCAGGATTTATTTAGCTGAACCACCGCTTTCGCGAGCAGGCTCGCTCCCACATGGTTTTGCAGGTATTCACACATCTGCACACAACCCAAAAACCTGTGGGAGCGAGCTTGCTCGCGAAGAGGCCGGCACATTCAACATCTTCATCGATTGTGAGAATGCTTTCGCGAGCAAGCTCGCTCCCACAATTGGGTCTGAGTATAGGTGCAGTATCAAAACCGAACCTTACAACCGCCCCGCCGGCGCATAAGGCACAGGGTCAATCACCGGCTCCCGCCCCAACATCACATCCACAAACAACCGACACGAAGCCGGCGCCAGCACCAGCCCATTGCGATAATGCCCACAGTTCAACCAAAGCCCCGCAAACCCCGGCACTTCGCCGATATAAGGAATCCCCTCCGGCGACCCGGGCCGCAACCCCGCCCAATGCCCTACCACCTCGGCATCGGCAAGCTCGGGAATAAGCGCCACCGCCGAAGCCTTGAGGCTTTCCAACGCGACATCGGTCGGCGTCTTGTCGAAGCCCTCGCGCTCCAGCGTACTGCCGACCAGGATGTGCCCATCACGACGCGGGATCGCATAGCGCCCCTTGGCCAGGACCATGCTCGACAGAAAATCCTCCGCGCATTTGTACAAGATCATCTGCCCCTTCACCGGCTCGACCGGCAGCTTCAAGCCTAGCGTCTTGAGCAAATCACCACTCCAGGCGCCAGCGGCCAATACCACCTGATCGCCGCGAATCTCACCGGCAGAGCTATTCACCCCTACTACGCGCTCACCGTCGCGAATGAATCCGCTGACTTCACAGTGCTCGTGAAGCGTGACATCGGGCAGCGCCAGCAAGGCAGCCTTGAGGGATTTCACCAGCCGGGGATTACGCACGTTAGCCACATCGGCCATGTAGATCGCCCGGGAAAATCCCGAACCCAGCACCGGCACCGCATCGTGGACCGCCGAGATATCCACAGCCCGCAGCGGGCGCCCTTCCCGTTTGGCCCAGGCCAGCGCTTCTTCCTGGTCGTCGAGGTCCAGCCAATACAGCCCGGTGACATGCACCTGCGGATCAATGCCCGTAGCGGCGAACAAGCGCTCGCCCAGTTGTGGATAAAAATCCTGCGACCAATGGGCCAACGCGGTAACCGCCGGGCTATAGCGCCAGGGATAAAGGGGCGAAACGATACCGCCACCCGCCCAGGAGGCCTCCTGACCGACGCCGGAGCGATCCAGCAGCACCACGCGCTGCCCTTCCGAAGCGAGGTTGAATGCGGTCAGCAGGCCAATGACTCCGCCGCCGACAATCACCATTTGCTGTTGCCTGGTCATGTTCTGTTTCGACTCATAAGACAATGGACGCAAACTACGTCCGGAAAAAAATCAGCGGCCCCAGCAATCCTTGGCGGTCACGCCAGCGGCGGCGTTCTCCACATTTCGTACGCCGGTATTGGTGATCACGAAGTCACCACATTTGTCCGCCGCCATGGGCGAGCCGCCCTTGCGCACTGCCTTCAAGATGAAGCTCTGGTCCGTCAGCGTCGTCGGAGTAATGGTGTACGAATCATTACCGGCGCTCAGGCCAGTCGCGTTGGTGTAGGCGTTGTTCCTCGAGTAGTAGCGCTCGAGGATCTGCGCCTGCTCCGACAACAGCGAGGCGATCTCGGTGCGCCGGGCCTTTTTCATGTATTCGGTCAGGCTCGGATAGCCGACGGTGATCACAATACCGATGATCGCGATGACGATCATGATTTCGATCAAGGTGAAACCTCGGTTGGATTTGTGCATGCCTTACCTCACTGTATTTGCCGCCACATGATACGACGGCTGCCACCGACGGACTTGGTCAGCAGGTCGGTGATACCTCCACCGGAGTCATTCACGACCATGTTGGTTGCCCCATTGGCGCTGACGACGGCACTCAAGGTCGGGATCCCGCCCGTGAACACCACGCCAGCGGAAATCGTGTCGAGGGTATTGATCGAACCATCGTTATTGGTATCGAGCACCGCATAGTTGAGCATCTTACCGTTGAACGCATCCACTTCGATCAGCTTGCCGGTACCGAAGCTGGCGCACGGGTCGGTGGTATCAACGGCGGCGGTCGTGAAGACAACACGCCCGAGCACCAGGCTGGCTGGGTTGATGACCCGCTCCCCGGTCAAGGCGTTGTTGTACACCAGCGGCAAGTACCAGCCCTTCTTGGTGGGATAGGCGACATCGGTCTGGCTGGTGGTCACGAACTGCCCCGTCGTCCCGGAAAAAATATTGGTGATCGATTGGGCCTGAAGGCTCGCCACGGTGATTTGCCCCCCGCCGCCGATCGCATCCCAGATCGAATAGAACCCTTGCAGGTCCTTGTTGAGCTTGTCGGCCGATTCGTTGAACTTGCCAGTGCCGAAAAATACCTGGATGCCGCCTTGGGGATTGTCCGCCAACAAAGGCTGCGCAGTGATCGGCTGGGTAGCCCCACCAGGGGCGGTAAACAATGGCTGGCCAGCAAACGCCAGGCCCCAGGTGGTCGGGGAGGTGCCACTGAGGTCGAACTTCCACATCCGCCCTTTCAAGTCACCGCCGTAGGCGGCTTGCACCACGTTCTGGGAATTGACCCGCAGCTTGACCGACGACAGGCCGTTATCGGTTTCGCTGCTGTTGACGACAATTTTGCGAATCAGCGAACCGTCGCGAATGTCCACCACGTACAACGCCGCCACGCCGCTATTGCTGCCATAACCGTTGGAAATGAACGCGGCCCAGCGACCGTCCGCCAGGCGCGCCACTTCAGGCCGTGCGTAGGCGTAGCCCAGGTCGTTGAAGGGATGGCCCGTGTTGGCGATGGCTGGCGCGCTGATTTCCCAAAGTGCCCGGATCGCGTTACCCGCCGACGCATCGAACAATTGCACCGCATAAAACGCCCGGCCACCGGCACCGGTGCCGCCCAGGGCGAGGGTTTTCCAGACGCTGCCCAGTTGCGCATCGAATACACCGACCTGCCCGTCCACCAAAAACTTGTGGCTCACGCCATTGATATAGGTGGGATCAGCGATCATCTCCAGCGAAGGCAGCACGCTCGACGGCATGTAGGCATAACGCCGGGTTCCATTCGTGCTGTTGATCACGCTGAAAAAACCGTCATTGCCGTTCACCACCAGGCTGGCGCTCATGTTTGTCGCCTTGGTCGCCAGGTAGGTGCTGTAGCTGGTGTCGCCCACCAGGTCCGAGGCGGTCTGGTCGTTGGGTGAGGCCAGCACCAACGGGGAGTTGATAATGTCCCCGAGCAAGACGCTGCGTATTTTCAAGCCCGTCTTGTTGGTGCCCTTGCTCCACTCCACCAGGTCGTTGCCGGTGATACCGGTGGGCAAGCCTTGGCTCAGGCTGGTCTGCTGGGCCGGCGAGAAGTTGCCGTAGGCCAGCGTGATCGGCACGTTGGTGGCGGTGTTCCAGGACTGATAGATCGGCGCCGTGGCGCCGGGCACGATGGCCGTGTCGGTGGTCCATTGCATCGCCGCCGTGTTGACCGTACCGGTCGAGGTAAAGCCGAACGCCTTGATGGTGCCACGCCAATCCTTGGGGTCGTAGGTGGTCTGGTAGTAACTGGAGGTGCTGGACAGCGTCGCGCCATTGCTGGTGCCGCCGCCCCCCGAGCCGGCCTTGGAGGTGATGTCGCTCAAGGCGGATGACAACGCGGAGTTCAGGCCCTCGCTGTCGGTGGCCTGGTAATACTTGCCCGCACCGTAGCGGGCCGCGTCGGACAACATCTGGTTGGTGGCGGTGAATCCGACGGTGTAGGTGTTGAGGTATTGGCGTCGGAAGTCGGCCGATTCCCAGCTTTTTCCGGTGACGTCGGTGCCGGTGGTGCGCATGTCGATGTCGAAGGCGAATTTGGCGATGTCGTCCAGGTAAAGCGTGTCGCCTTCGCCGTCACCCGCAGGATCGGCACCATCGTTAGTGCTGATGCCATCCCAGTTCGGCAAACGACTACCGCCCAACGGGTCATTGGTGGGGAACGTTCGGTCGTAGGTGGGCAGGCCATCGGTAATGACCACACCGAAATTCTTCTGGCATCGATACTGGATCGGGCTGGTGTAGGTGCTGGGTGTAACGTTGTAAAACGGCGCCATGCCTCGGAAATAGCGGGTGACTTCATAGTAACTTTCGGCCAGCGGGGTATTGGCAACGGCCCCCAAGGCATTGATGGCGTTGATCAGGGCAGTGTAATTGGCGTTGGCCTGGGTCTGGGTGACACTGCCGCTGACTGGCGACAAGTCGCTGATGGCCCGGGCGATATAGCCACCTGGACCGGAGTTGCTACTGTTGGGCGGGTTGAAAGTGGCAAGGCCGATGCGCAGGGCGCGGTTGTTGGCGACAAGATCAGTCGAGACATCCCGTGCCACGTTGACTCGGTAGTCGTTCGGAATCGTGCCAGTGGTGAAGTCCCGGCTGGAGCCGTTGGCCAGGGTCACCAAATACGCCAGGTACCTCGCGGTGTAACGAGTATTGCCACCGCCCACTGGATCTGGCAGTCGCAGACAGACGCGCCCGATACTGGCTCGATAGAAACCGTACCAGCCAGACGAGCAACCGCCCCGCAAAAGACTCACCAACAGGATGTTCGAATCGTCCAGGTCCAGCTCATATCGGTCATTGCAACTGCTGCTGGAGTTGCATGCAAATGTGCGCGTTTGCGTCGCAGCCGGATCAAACCCCGCCGCCCAGATAATGTTATTCATGCTCCCCGAGTCATCGATCAGCAGCATCACGTTGGGCGTCACCGCCGCCGCGCTCAACAGTGGCGATTCCGAAGGCGTGAAGCCATAGACCGGCGCCGCCAGGTAAAGGCTGAGCAACGCCCCCCACACCGCGCCCAGCAGCGCCCTAATATTTCGCATAGATGCTCTCCACCACGCTGCGCTGGTTGTTGCCCACCACAGCCACCGCGGTGATCCGATACAGCGTCGCCGAGGTATTGATCGGCACGTTGACCGCCGTAAGCGTCGTGCCGATGTTCTGCACGCCATAAAACCCACCGGCGGCGGCCACCCAGAGCACGCCCGACGCCGAGTTGCGCCCTGCCGCCGTTACCGTCGCCGACTCCGCCGGCGGCGCACATTGGGCCGTGGTGGTACAGACCGGCAATGAATACGTCTCGACCTGCACGGCGCTTTCTCCCACCCGCAGCGCAGCCTCGGCCAGCTGGAATGACTGGTTGCGCTGCATGACGCTGCTGGTCATTTTTTCCTGGAGCGTGGCGCTCTGCATGGACGAAAGGCCGATCAACGTCAGCAGCAACAAAAAGACCAGGCTGACCAGCAATGCCATGCCGCGCTGGCCGTGTCGGTGCCCTATCGAAATCATCGATCGCCCCTTCATAGCAGCCGGTTCCGCAAAGCGGCGACCACATTGAAGGTCTGGTCGCGCACGGTGTTCCGCGGATCGAACAGCGTCAGGGTCAGGCGTACGCTGCGGATCAGCGCCGGGTCGCTCGGGTTGGCGCTGTAGCTGGTGGCAGCGGTGTCCGTCGCACTGCCGGCCATGCCGAATGTCACGTTGAATGCCCGTACATTGTCCACCAGCACCGCCATGGTCGGAGTGCCGGGGCCTGTGCCCAGCAGTAGCTGATTGTTGTTGAAGCCGTAGATCAGTCGGCGAATCGGGAAGGCCAACTGACCCGTCGCGGGCGCACGGGCGTTGGAATAGGCCGTTGCCGAGGTGCGGCAATCGGAGACCACGGTCCAGGTCGGTGCGTTACCGCCACTGCCAATGTCCGCCGTCACCAGGGTCAACCTGCGGTTCGCGTTGTCCCAGCGGATCGGCGTGATCTGGCTGGCCGCGAAACTGTTATCCGTGGAAGCATCGATGACGGTCGCCAGGCAACCGAACATGCCGACCATGCGAATCTCCTGAACCATCTTGCTCAAGGCAAACCGTGCGTCCTCCTGCATGACGGCGGCAGCGTTCTGGCTGACGTAGGTGTTCTTCGCCTCGATGAAAACCTGCACGACGCCCAACACCACGATGAGGCTGATGACCAGCGCGATCATCAATTCGATCAGGCCGAAGCCGCGGCTGCGTCCGTTCATGGCGTCGCCGCCACCGGATCGACGGCGACACGGCTGGTCAGCACGAAGCTGCGCCGCGCCTCGGCCGCGTTGGTCGTGTTGGCGGCCCGGGCATCGTCCCAGGAAATGGTGATGGTGTAGACGCGCTGGTTCAGTGCCACAGTGCCCGTGGCGGTGGCGCCGCCGAAGGCAACGATGTTGGTCTTGAAGTCGTACAAGTCCTGGTCCCGGGCCACGTTGAGATTGGGTGAGCCGGGTGGAGCGATGGTGTAGTCGGCGCCAGAATTGGCGCGGATGCGGTCCAGCAGGTCATAGGCAATGAAACTGGCCTGGCTGGTCATGCGCGAGCTGTCGGTGTATTTGAGCGCATTGAGCTGGATCATCGCCGCGCCCAGCAAGCCCACCCCGAGGATCAGCACTGCCACCAGCACTTCGATCAGCGTCATGCCCTCCTGCGCCTTTTTACTGCAACCCTTCATCCGCAATTTCCATTCAATACGATTCGTCCATTGAGGCAAACATTCAGCGTCCTGCTTTGCGCCCCCCTTACGTAATTGAAGCTCACCGGCACGGCCAGGCCCGATAATCCGCCGAGGTTGTTGAAATCGATACTGGTCACCTCTGAGGTTAGCGTCAGAGTCGCGCCGCTGCCCATCGCTGGAACAACCCGCAATACATTCGGGCTGGGCGGATTGCCAGTGTTGTCATACACGATCAATTCGCCGTTCCAGGCACCACCCTGCGTGGTCGGGCGAACGCGCGTGGTGATGCCACGGTTGATCGCTTCCATTCGGGCGAAATTCAAGGCCCGCTGCAGGTCACCGATTTCGGTATCGGCCTTGGTGCTTTGCAGCGAACCGGTGAACGACGGCACCGCCATGGTAATCAGCAGCAGCAGCACGCCAAGGGCCACCAGCACCTCGATCAGCGTGAAACCTTTTGTACGAAGATCCATCGATGCCCTCCGTTGCCGTCGGCTATACCTGCCATTACACGCTAGAACAAACCACCGCCGTGTGGGTGGTTGTTTCAATCAGGACGCCAGGATCGCGTCGTTTTCGTACTCCAGGGAGGAGACGTCATGGATCAACAGGGCTTCAGCCTGATCGAACTGCTCATCGGACTGGCAATTGCCGCAATTGTTCTGCCGTTGGCCAGTACAAGCTACACCCAACTGATCGAATCCATCGAACGCGAGGACACTGCGCAGCTACTGCTCAGCGGATTGCGCAGCGCCCGCAGTGAAGCCATCACGCGTAATCGCCGGGTGTTGATACACGCAATAGACAACGATTGGAGCAACGGCTGGCGGATCACGCTGGACGACAAGGAGAAGGCCTTGCTGAAAGAGCGCAGGAGCAGCGCTCGGGTAGTTGGCAACTCGACGGTCAAGCGCAGGATCAGGTTCGGCAGCCAGGGAGAGGCCCTGCATTCCAATGGCTCATTCCAGGCCGGCACGCTGCATGTGTGCGCCAAACGCGGACCGATCAGCCATCACCAAGTGATATTGGCGCCGTCCGGCCGCGTCCGCCTGGAAAGTATCGAGGCCGAGCAGGCCTTGTGTGCAAAAGGACTCAAAGCAGGGAGCGGACGCGCAGTTCCTTCGGCATCGAAAACGTGATGTTTTCCTCGCGACCGGCCAACTCGTCAGCCCCGGTTGCACCCCAGGCCTGCAATTGCTGGATCACGCCGCGCACCAGGACTTCCGGGGCGGAGGCACCGGCGGTAATGCCGATCCGCTCGACGCCGTCGAACCAGCTGCGCTGCATGTCTTCGGCGCCGTCGATCAGGTAGGCCGGGGTGGACATGCGCTCGGCCAGCTCACGCAGACGGTTGGAATTGGAGCTGTTCGGGCTGCCGACGACCAGGACCACGTCGCATTCGTCGGCCAGTTGCTTGACCGCGTCCTGACGGTTCTGGGTCGCGTAGCAGATGTCGTCCTTGCGCGGTCCGCCAATGGCAGGGAAGCGCGAACGCAAGGCATCGATGACCCGGCTGGTGTCATCCATGGACAGGGTGGTCTGGGTGACGAAGGCGAGCTTCTCCGGGTTGCGCACCTGCAGGGCCGCCACGTCTTCCTCGTCCTCGACCAAGTAGATTGCGCCGCCGTTGCTGGCGTCGTACTGGCCCATGGTGCCTTCGACTTCCGGATGACCTTCGTGGCCGATCAGGATGCATTCGCGGCCGTCACGGCTGTAGCGCGCGACTTCGATATGGACCTTGGTGACCAGCGGGCAGGTGGCGTCGAACACTTTCAGGCCACGGCCGGCGGCTTCGGTACGCACCGCCTGGGAAACACCGTGGGCACTGAAGATCACGATGACGTCGTCCGGCACCTGGTCCAGTTCCTCGACGAAAATAGCCCCGCGGCTGCGCAGGTCCTCGACGACGAACTTGTTGTGCACCACTTCATGGCGCACGTAGATCGGCGGCCCGAACACTTCCAGGGCGCGGTTGACGATTTCGATCGCCCGGTCCACGCCGGCGCAGAAGCCACGGGGGTTGGCGAGTTTGATTTGCATGCTGTGCCTCGTGTCTTGCGCGCAAGAGATTGAATCAATGCAATCCAGTGTGGGAGCGAGCTTGCTCGCGATGGCGGTATATCAGCCAACGTCAATATTGACTGATCCGACGCCATCGCGAGCAAGCTCGCTCCCACAGTGAATCGGGTGGCAGCAGGAACTGCCTGTTAAATCCTAAACCGCCTTGACCTCAAGAATTTCCACTTCGAAATTCAAGGTCTTGCCCGCCAGTGGATGATTGAAATCAACGGTCACCTGGGCATCGTCAAATGCCTTAACCACACCCGGCAATTCGGTATTGGCCGCGTCATTGAAGATCACCAGCAAGCCCTCCGACAGTTCCATGTCCTGGAATTGCGAGCGTGGCATGGTCTGCACGTTTTGCGGGTTGGGCTGACCAAAGGCATTTTCCGGCGGAACGACCACGGTTCGCTTGTCGCCGGCCTTGAAACCGAAGATTGCCGCTTCGAAACCGGGCAGCAGGTTGCCGTCGCCGACCTTGAACACCGCCGGAGCCTTGTCGAAGGTGCTGTCAACGGTGTCGCCGTTTTCCAGGTGCAGGGCGAAGTGAAGCTTCACTTCGGTGTTTTGAGCGATACGCTGCTCAGTCATGGACGGCTTCTCCGGTTTTCTTGCTCTTGAACATATCCAGGGCGAGCATCACGGCGCCCACGCTGATGGCGCTGTCGGCAAAGTTGAACGCCGGGAAATACCAGCGGTTCTGCCAATGCACCAGGATGAAATCGATCACATGGCCCAAGGCAATCCGATCATAGAGGTTGCCCAACGCGCCGCCGAGGACCAGCGCCAGCGCCACGGCCAGCCAGGTTTCGTCACGCCCCAGGCGCTTGAGCCAGACCACCAGCACGGCACTGACCACCACGGCAATCAGCGCGAACAGCCAGCGCTGCCAGCCCGAACTGTCGGCCAGGAAGCTGAACGCCGCGCCAGTGTTGTAGGCCAGGGTCCAACTGAAGTAGTCGGGAATGACCACGATCTGCTGGTACATGGTCAACGCGTTCTCGAAGTAGTACTTGCTGGCCTGGTCGATGACCAGCACCAGCAAGCTCAACCAGAGCCAGCCCAACCGACCGAAACGGCCCGCTGCATTAGGCATAGTGGCGAACCTCGCCGCTACCGCTGATGTTGTCGACGCAACGACCGCAGATTTCCGGATGCTCCGGGTTCACGCCGACGTCTTCACGGCAGTGCCAGCAACGGGCGCACTTGGTGTGGTTCGACTTGACGATCTTCAGCTTCAGGCCGCTGACTTCAGTGATCACCGCATCGGCCGGCGCCTGCACGAAAGGTGCAACGCTGGCGGTGGAGGTGATCAGCACGAAGCGCAGTTCGTTGCCCAGCTTGGCCAGGTCGGCGCTCAAGGCATCTTCGGCATAGAGGGTCACTTCGGCTTGCAGGTTGCCGCCGACGGCCTTGGCCGCCCGCTGGATCTCCATTTCCTTGTTGACCGCAGCCTTGACCGCCATCACGCGATCCCAATACGCACGGTCCAGCTCGAAGCCTTGCGGCAGCTCGGTCAGGCCTTCGTACCAGGTGTTGAGCATTACCGATTCGTTGCGCTCGCCCGGCAGGTATTCCCACAGCTCATCGGCAGTGAACGCCAGGATCGGCGCGATCCAGCGCACCAGCGCCTCGCTGATGTGGAACAGCGCAGTCTGGCAGGAACGACGGGCCTTGCTGTTGGCGCCGGTGGTGTACTGGCGATCCTTGATGATGTCGAGGTAGAAACCACCCAACTCCTGGACGCAGAAGTTGTGGATCTTGGAATACACGTTCCAGAAACGGTACTCACCGTAGTGTTCCTGCAATTCGCGTTGCAGCAACAGGGTACGGTCCACGGCCCAGCGGTCCAGCGCAAGCATGTCTTCGGCCGGCAGCAGGTCGGTGGCCGGGTTGAAGCCGGTCAGGTTGGAAAGCAGGAAACGCGCGGTGTTACGGATGCGCCGATAAGCGTCTGCACTGCGGGTCAGGATTTGATCCGACACGGCGATCTCGCCCGAGTAATCGGTCGAAGCAACCCACAGACGCATGATGTCGGCGCCGAGGGTGTCGTTGATCTTTTTCGGCTCGATCACGTTTTTCAAGGACTTGGACATCTTGCGGCCGGACTCGTCGACGGTGAAGCCGTGGGTCAGCAGCTCGCGGTACGGCGCGTGGTTATCGATGGCGCAACCGGTCAGCAAGGACGAGTGGAACCAGCCACGATGCTGGTCCGAACCTTCCAGGTACAGGTCGGCGCGCGGGCCGGTCTCATGACCCATCGGGTGCGAACCGCGCAGTACGTGCCAATGGGTGGTGCCGGAGTCGAACCAGACGTCCAGGGTGTCGCTGATCTTGTCGTACAGCGGTGCTTCGTCGCCCAGCAGCTCGGCGGCATCGAGCTTGAACCAGGCTTCGATGCCTTCGGCTTCGACGCGCTTGGCCACGATTTCCATCAGTTCGACGGTGCGCGGGTGCAACTCACCGCTTTCCTTGTTCAAGAAGAACGGGATCGGCACGCCCCAGTTACGCTGGCGGGAGATGCACCAATCCGGACGGTTGGCGATCATCGAGTGCAGGCGCGCCTGGCCCCAGGCCGGCACGAACTGGGTTTCTTCGATGGCCTTGAGCGAACGCTGGCGCAGGGTGTCGCCGCTGGTGGGCTGCTTGTCCATGCCGATGAACCACTGCGCGGTGGCGCGGTAGATCAGCGGGGTCTTGTGGCGCCAGCAGTGCATGTAGCTGTGTTCGATGACGGTGGTGTGCAGCAACGCACCGACTTCGGTCAGCTTGTCGACGATGGCCGGGTTGGCTTTCCAGATGAACTGGCCGCCAAAGAACTCCAGCGACGGCGCGTATACGCCATTGCTCTGCACCGGGTTGAGGATGTCGTCATTGACCATGCCGTATTTCTTGCAGGTCACGAAGTCGTCGACGCCATAGGCCGGCGCGGAGTGAACCACGCCGGTGCCTGCGCCCAGTTCCACGTAATCGGCCAGGTACACCGGCGACAGGCGGTCATAGAACGGATGGCGGAAATTGATCAGCTCCAGCGCCGAACCCGGGGCGGTGGCGATCACCGAACCGTCGAGGTTGTAGCGGGCCAGGCAGGATTCGACCAGCTCTTCGGCCAGCACCAGAAGCTTGTCGCCGACATCGACCAGGGCGTAGTTGAATTCCGGGTGGACGTTCAGCGCCTGGTTGGCCGGGATGGTCCACGGGGTGGTGGTCCAGATCACGATCGAGGCCGGCTTGGCCAGCTTGCCCAGGCCGAAAGCCGCGGCGAGCTTGTCTTCATCGGCGATCGGGAACGCGACGTCGATGGTCGAGGACTTCTTGTTCTCGTACTCGACTTCCGCCTCGGCCAGGGCCGAACCGCAATCGAAGCACCAGTTTACCGGCTTGAGGCCCTTGAACACGAAGCCGCCCTCGACGATTTTCGCCAGGGCACGGATTTCGCCGGCTTCGTTCTTGAAGTCCATGGTCTTGTATGGGTTGGCGAAGTCGCCCAGCACGCCGAGGCGGATGAATTCGGACTTCTGCCCTTCGATCTGCTCGGTGGCGTAGGCACGGCACAGCTCGCGGGTCTTGTCCGCGCCCAGGTTCTTGCCGTGGGTCACTTCGACCTTGTGTTCGATCGGCAGGCCATGGCAGTCCCAGCCCGGGACATACGGCGCGTCAAAACCCGACAGGGTCTTGGAGCGGATGATCATGTCCTTGAGAATCTTGTTCAGCGCGTGACCGATGTGGATGGTGCCGTTGGCGTACGGAGGGCCGTCGTGCAGGACGAACTTCGGACGATCCTTGCCAATCTCGCGCAACTTTCCGTACAGGCCAATGCTGTCCCAACGCTGCAGAATCTGTGGTTCGCGCTGAGGCAGGCCGGCCTTCATTGGGAAGGCGGTGTCCGGAAGGTTTAGCGTGGCTTTATAGTCGGTCATTTAAGGCTCTTCATTAGCGATTGGCGCTGGTTGCGACAAGGGCACGGGCGGCGGCGATATCTGCATGGATCGCCGTCTTGAGCGCCTCCAGAGAGGCAAAACGCTGCTCTTCACGCAGCTTCTGGTGGAAAACCACCGTCAAACGCCGGTCATACAGATCGCCGGCAAAATCCAGAATGTGTACTTCGAGATGGGCCTTGCCATCCCCCTGCACCGTAGGACGAACGCCAATGTTGGCGACGCCGGGCCAGGTCTTGCCGTCGATGTCGACACTCACCAGGAACACCCCGGTCAACGGCACGCGACGGCGCTTGAGTTGCACGTTGGCCGTTGGCGTGCCCAATTGGCGCGCCAGCTTCTGCCCGTGCAGGATCCGCCCGGCAATCCGGTACGGCCGACCGAGCAAGCGCTCGGCCAATGCGAAGTCGGCAGCCGCCAGGGCGTTGCGGACCTGGGTGCTGCTGACGCGCAAACCATCCATCTCGACGGTCTGCGCCGCTTCGACGGTGAAGCCCCGGGCGACGCCGGTCTGTTGCAGGTAATCGAAATCGCCTGCCCGGTCGCAACCGAAACGGAAATCGTCACCGACTTCCAGATGCTTCACGTCGAGGCCATCCACCAGGATGGTATCGACGAATTCGGCGGCACTGAGCTGGCTCAGGCGCTGGTTGAAAGCCAGGCACAGGACCCGGTCGACGCCTTCGGCCGCGAGCAATTGCAGTTTGTCCCGCAACCGGGCCAGACGGGCCGGAGCGGTGTCCGGGGCGAAAAACTCCCGGGGCTGCGGCTCGAAGATCACCACGCAACTGGGCAGGCCCAATTCCAGCGCACGCTCGCGCAGCCGCGCCAGGATAGCCTGGTGGCCACGGTGAACACCGTCAAAGTTGCCAATAGTGGCGACACAGCCCCGATGCCGGGGACGCAGGTTGTGGAGGCCTCGAACCAGCTGCATAACGCGCTTCTTGCTCATAAAGTGGCCGATTATAACCACACCCGGCGGTCGGTGACAGGCAACACCGTAACCCAAAGTGATCGAACCGACAAAACCGCCGCCCGCCCCTGGATTATCAGGGGCAACCTGTCAGCTCAAGGCCTTGCGATTGAAGTCGCGCAAACGGAAGCCCATCAACAGCAACATGCCGAAATACGCCACCACGCCCGCCACGACCAGCACACCCAGGCGCAGGAAACGCTCGAGCATCACGCCTTCGCCCCAAGCCGGCATGAAATGCATCCCGACCAGCAGCACCGCCGACATCACCGCCACGGCGACCAGCAACTTGAGCCCGAACTTGCCCCAGCCCGGCATCGGTTGATACATCTTCTGCTTGCGCAGTTGATAGAACAGCAGCCCGGCGTTGAGACAGGCACCCGCGCTGATCGCCAGGGCCAGGCCGGCGTGGGCCAGCGGACCGATGAGCAGCAGGTTGAACAGTTGGGTCATGCACAGGGTAAAGATGGCGATTTTCACCGGCGTACGGATGTTCTGCTGGGCGTAGAAGCCCGGCGCGAGGACTTTGATCACGATGATCCCGAGCAGCCCCACCGAGTAGGCGATCAGCGCCCGTTGGGTCATCAGGGCATCGAATGCATTGAATTGACCGTACTGGAACAGCGAAACCGTCAGCGGCTCGGCCAGGATCCCCAGCGCCAGGGCACAAGGCAGGACCAGTACGAAACACAGGCGTAGGCCCCAATCGAGGATCCGCGAATACTCATGGCGATCCTGGCTGGCGTAGGTCTTGGCCAGGGTCGGCAGCAGGATCGTGCCCAGCGCCACGCCCAGCACGCCGGATGGCAATTCCATCAAGCGGTCGGCGTAGTACATCCACGACACCGAGCCCGCCACCAGGAACGAGGCAAAAATGGTGTTGATGATCAGGGAAATCTGGCTCACCGAGACGCCGAGGATGGCCGGCAGCATCTGCTTCATGACCCGCCACACGCCGCTGTCGCGCAAGTTCAGCCGCGGCAGCACCAGCATGCCGATCTTCTTCAGGTGCGGCAGTTGGTAGAGCAACTGCGCCAGGCCGCCCGCCAACACCGCCCAACCCAGCGCCATCACCGGCGGATCGAAGTACGGCGTCAGGAACACCGCGAAGATGATCATGCTGACGTTGAGCAGCGTCGGCACGAAGGCCGGCACGGAGAAACGGTTCCAGGTGTTGAGGATCGCGCCGGCCAGGGACGACAGGGAAATCAGCAATATATAAGGAAAGGTCACCCGCAACAGGTCAGAGGTGAGCTGGAATTTTTCCGGCGTGTCGGTGAAACCTGGTGCAGTGGCCCAGATCACCCAGGGCGCGGCGAGCATGCCGGCGGCCGTGACCAAGGCCAGCACCAGCGTCAGCAGACCGGTGACGTAGGCAATGAAGGTACGGGTCGCTTCGTCGCCCTTCTGGCTTTTATATTCCGCCAGGATCGGCACGAAGGCCTGGGAAAACGCCCCTTCGGCGAAGATCCGCCGCAACAGGTTGGGCAACTTGAACGCAATGAAGAAGGCGTCGGTGGCCATTCCGGCACCGAATATCCGGGCGATCAACGTATCGCGAACGAATCCCAGGATGCGGGAAAGCATCGTGATAGAGCTGACGGCAGCCAACGATTTGAGCAGGTTCATGAAAAGAGTTTTTGCCTGTCGATAAACAGCAGGCGAACAATGCGCCCACTTGTGCGATACTCCGCGCCGCTAAACAGCACAGCGCCAAAGCCCGCGAGTTTACAGGTCGCACGCCGGAAAGAAATCATTCGGTGCGCCGCACCTGCCATTCAGCGGAACGTGTCACCCGCCCTTGACAAGACCTCAACTCATCGGCATGATTCGCGGCCTATTTTGTTTGCTATTTCCTAAAAAGTCTTTCGAGGAGCTCGACGGTGGCCAACACACCTTCCGCCAAAAAACGTGCAAAACAGGCTGAGAAGCGTCGCAGCCACAACGCCAGCCTGCGTTCCATGGTCCGTACCTACATCAAGAACGTAGTCAAGGCCATCGACGCAAAAGACGCTGAAAAAGCACAAGCTGCTTACGTTCTGGCTGTGCCAGTTATCGACCGCATGGCCGATAAAGGCATCATCCACAAGAACAAGGCTGCTCGCCATAAGAGCCGCCTGAATGGCCACGTAAAGGCCTTGAACGTTGCCGCTGCTGCCTAAGCGACGCGCTCATTAAAAAACCGACCTCAGGGTCGGTTTTTTATTGCCTGGGATTTACCAGCCGCACCTCAAATTAAAACTGTGGGAGCGAGCCTGCTCGCGAATGCGATCTGCCAGTGACATTGATGCCAGCTGACACACCGTATTCGCGAGCAGGTCGGATTGCCGCACCATCGCTCCCACACAAGGGCATTTAGTGCAGGTTATTGAGCCCGAGCCCAAGGCAAGATCGGAATAGCGGTCACCGCATTTTGCGGACTGCCCTCGATCACCCGGTCGCTGTAGACCAGGTAAACCAGGGTATTGCGCTTCTTGTCGAGGAACCGCACCACTTGCATGGTCTTGAACACCAGCGAAGTGCGCTCGCGGAACACCTCCTCGCCATCCTTGAGCTCACCCTTGAAGCTGATGGGCCCAACCTGGCGACAGGCGATGGACGCCTCGGCGCGATCCTCGGCCAGGCCCAGGCCGCCTTTTACACCCCCAGTCTTGGCTCGCGACAGGTAGCAGGTCACGCCATCGACCTTAGGGTCGTCGAACGCCTCGACCACGATCCGATCGTTCGGCCCGACAAACTTGAACACGGTCGAGACCTGACCGATTTCTTCGGCCGAAGCCAGCAGCGGCACTGCCAACAGCAAGCCGATCAATCCTTTTGCCAAACCCATGATTTTTCCTTAGACGAGGATCAGGTTGTCACGGTGAACCAGCTCGGGCTCCGCCATGTAACCCAACAAGCCGACAATCGCATCAGACGACTGACCGATGATTTTCTGCGCCTCCAGCGCGCTGTAGTTAGCCAGGCCACGGGCGATCTCGCGACCGTCCGGCGCCACGCACACGACCATTTCACCGCGGCGGAAACTGCCCTGGACGAGCTTCACACCTACCGGCAGCAGGCTTTTGTTGCCTTGGGACAAGGCCGACACGGCACCCGCGTCCAGCACCAACGTGCCACGGGTTTGCAGATGCCCAGCCAGCCATTGCTTGCGCGCCGCCAGCATGCCGCGCTCTGGCGAGAGCAAGGTGCCGATGCGCTCGCCTGACTTCAGGCGATCCAGCACCCGCTCCAAGCGCCCGCCGACAATGATGGTATGAGCACCGGAACGGGCCGCCAGACGCGCAGCGCGCAGCTTGGTCTGCATGCCACCGCGCCCCAGCGCCCCGCCCGTACCACCGGCAACCGCATCCAGCGCCGGGTCGTCGGCACGGGCTTCGTAGATCAGCCTGGCGTCAGGGTTGTTGCGCGGATCGGCATCGAACATGCCGTCGCGGTCCGTGAGAATCACCAGCAGGTCCGCCTCCACCAGGTTCGCCACCAATGCAGCCAGGGTGTCGTTGTCACCAAAACGGATCTCGTCGGTGACTACGGTGTCGTTCTCGTTGATCACCGGGATGACTTTCAGCTCCACCAGCGCTCGCAACGTACTGCGGGCATTGAGGTAGCGCTTGCGGTCGGACAGGTCGTCATGGGTCAGCAGGATCTGCGCCGTGTGGCGGCCATGCTCGGCAAAGCTCGACTCCCAGGCTTGGACCAGGCCCATCTGGCCGATGGCGGCAGCAGCCTGCAGCTCATGCATCGCGCTGGGTCGCGACGTCCAGCCCAGGCGACTCATACCGGCGGCCACGGCCCCGGACGAGACCAATACCAGTTCGACGCCAGCCTCATGCAAGGCCACCATCTGCTCGACCCACACCGCCATTGCCTGGCGATCCAGGCCTTTGCCATCCGCTGTCAGCAGTGCACTGCCGATCTTCACGACCCAGCGCTGCGCACCCGTCACCTTGCTCCGCATTTTCTTCAACCTTTGCCAGCGAACGGCGCGACCCAGCGCCGCCCATGGGATTATTCGTATTTGCGTTCTACAGATACCAAAACGCCGCTCGATTGAGCGGCGCCTTGGAAACCGGCTGGTTACGATGATAACACCGCACCGAAACACTTGAACCTGTGGGAGCGATGGTGCGGCAATCCGACTTGCTCGCGATTGCAGGGGTCAGCAATATTGATACCGGCTGTCACACCGCTATCGCGAGCAAGCTCGCTCCCACAGGCCTTGGTTTCAACTGAGTAGCATCAGTCGCGGACGTAGATAATTTCCGGACCGTCCTCGTCATCCACATCTTCTTCGTCCCAATCGTCGTCGCCGATGTCATGGACCGACTTGACGCCACTGCGGCGCAACGCACGCTGGTCGTCCAGCGCCTGCAACTGCGCGCGAGCCTCGTCTTCGATGCGCTGGTCGAGCTCTGCCAGCTCTTCCTTGTAGGCCGGGTCGTTGGCCAGGCGGTCGGCGCGATCTTCCAGGTAACGCATGATGTCGTGGCACAGGCGCTCGGTGTTTTCCTTGGCAATGGCCGAGATCACATAGACCGGACCTTCCCACTCCAGGCGATCAACGATTTCCTTGACCCGCTCCTCGTGCTCTTCTTCGAGGATCTGGTCGCACTTGTTCAGCACCAGCCAACGGTCGCGCTCGGCCAGGGCCGGGCTGAACTTGGTCAGCTCGTTGACGATGACTTCGGCAGCATCGGCAGCACTGGTTTCATCCAGCGGCGCCATGTCGACGAGGTGCAGCAACAGGCGGGTACGAGACAAATGCTTGAGGAAGCGAATCCCCAGGCCCGCACCTTCGGAAGCCCCTTCGATCAACCCCGGGATGTCGGCGATCACGAAGCTCTTCCAGCGGTCAACGCTGACCACACCCAGGTTCGGCACCAGGGTCGTGAACGGGTAATCGGCGACTTTCGGCTTGGCTGCAGAGACCGAACGGATGAAGGTACTTTTACCGGCGTTCGGCAAGCCCAGCAGGCCCACGTCGGCCAACACCTTCATTTCCAGCTTCAGGTCGCGCTGCTCGCCGGGCTTGCCTGGCGTAGTCTGGCGCGGCGCACGGTTGGTGCTGGATTTGAAACGGGTGTTGCCCAGGCCGTGCCAACCGCCATGGGCGACCAGCAGACGCTGACCGGCCTTGGTCAGGTCGCCGATGACTTCCTGGGTGGCGGAGTCGATCACCGTGGTGCCAACCGGCACGCGCAGGATCAGGTCTTCACCTTTCTTGCCGGTGCAGTCGGTGCTGCCGCCGTTGGAGCCGCGCTCGGCATCGAAGTGCCGGGTGTAACGGTAGTCCACCAGGGTGTTGAGGTTTTCGTCGGCGAGCATGTAGATCGAGCCGCCATCACCCCCGTCACCACCGTTCGGACCACCATTTTCAATGAATTTTTCCCGACGGAAACTCATGCAGCCATTGCCGCCGTCGCCAGCCTTTACTCGAATCGATACTTCATCAACAAACTTCATGACACACGCCTCTCGCCGTACGGACGAGCCGAAAAAAACAAGACATAAGACTCTTGCAAAAATGAGCGCAGCGACCTCAAAAAACGCCCAACAGCAGCGCCGACAGCCCATACAAACAGTTTTGCAAGAGACTCACCCCACAAACGAAAAAGCCCCGTCGCAAGACAGGGCTTTTCCAGCGGTCTCGCAATTAAGCTGCGATAACGCTTACGTAACGACGACCGAAGGCGCCTTTTACTTCGAACTTGATCACGCCTTCGACTTTAGCGAAGAGGGTGTGATCCTTACCCATGCCAACGCCGTAGCCAGCGTGGAATTGGGTGCCGCGCTGACGCACGATGATGTTGCCCGCTTTGATAGCCTGGCCGCCATACATCTTCACGCCAAGGCGTTTGGCTTCTGAGTCGCGACCGTTACGGGTACTACCACCAGCTTTTTTGTGTGCCATGAGTTCAATTCTCCTAGTGAGGAATTAGGCTGAAATTAAGCCTGAATACCGGTGATTTTGATCTCGGTGTACCACTGGCGGTGGCCCATACGCTTCATGTGGTGCTTACGGCGACGGAACTTGATGATGCGGACTTTATCGTGACGACCTTGGGAGATCACTTCAGCCACAACGGTAGCGCCAGCAACGACTGGAGCGCCGATATTCACGTCATCGCCATTGGCGACCAACAGAACGCGATCAAAAGTCACGGATTCGCCGGTAGCGATTTCCAGTTTTTCGATCTTCAGGTATTCACCTGGGGCGACCTTGTATTGCTTGCCACCAGTAACAATTACTGCGTACGACATGGTATTTCTCCGATAATCCTGCTCACCCAGCGCTTTATAAGAAGAGGTATTGGCTGGCATGGCTGCATGGGCTGGAAGGCCCGGATGCAATTGCGTAAGGCAGGTGCTGCCCAGGAAGTTCAGGGTGCGCGATTGTACGCAAGCTGACCGAGCCTTGCAAGTAGCCGCCCCGCACTGCAGAAGCATGCGCCTTGACAGGCCAGGACGTGGGTCCTAGCATGCCGCGCAACCCTTCTGGAGCGCCTGTCGCTGATGCAACCCCAAGCTTTCTACCGCGCAGTGGCGGACGATTTTAGTGCCGTCGACGGTATCATCAAGAAGCAGCTGACTTCCCGCGTGCCGCTGGTATCGAAAATCGGCGACTACATCACTTCGGCTGGCGGTAAGCGCCTGCGTCCTTTATTGGTGCTGCTGTGCGGCAAGGCCCTGGGTCGCGAAGGCGACGACATGCGCCTGCTGGCCGCCACCATCGAGTTCCTGCACACCGCGACGCTGCTGCATGACGACGTCGTCGACATGTCCGGCATGCGCCGTGGCCGCTCGACCGCCAACGCCATGTGGGGCAACGCCCCAAGCGTGCTGGTGGGCGACTTCCTGTACTCGCGCTCGTTCGAAATGATGGTCGAGCTGGGTTCGATGCCGGTGATGAAGATCCTGTCCCAGGCCACGCGCATCATCGCCGAGGGCGAAGTGCTGCAGCTGTCCAAGGTGCGCGATGCCAGCACCACCGAAGAAACCTACATGGAAGTCATTCGCGGCAAGACCGCGATGCTTTTCGAAGCCTCGACCCACAGCGCCGCAGCCCTGGCAGGCGCCACCGCCGAGCAGAGCGAAGCCCTGCGCACCTTCGGCGATCACCTGGGCGTTGCGTTCCAACTGGTAGACGACCTGCTGGACTACAAGGGCGATGCCGAGACCTTGGGCAAGAATGTCGGTGACGACCTGGCCGAAGGCAAGCCGACCCTGCCGCTGATCTACACCATGCGCGAAGGCACGCCGGAACAAGCAGCGCTGGTGCGCCAGGCGATCCAGAAAGGCGGGATCGAAGACCTGGAGCGTATCCGTGCCGCGGTCGAAGCCTCCGGCTCGCTGGAATACACCGCGACACTGGCCCGGGACTATGTCGCCCGCGCGATCAAGTGCCTCGATGCGCTGCCGGCCAGCGAGTATCGCGATGCACTGGTGGAACTGAGCGAGTTTGCGGTCGCCCGTACTCACTGACACACCGGCCTTTTTTGTGGCGAGGGGATTTATCCCCGCTGGGCTGCGAAGCAGCCCTAAAAGCTACATTCCGGTGTTCCAGGTAGATTGGTTTGAGCTCTCTTGGGGCTGCTGCGCAGCCCAGCGGGGATAAATCCCCTCGCCACAGGTTCTCCGAACGCAGTACCCCCCCTCTTTCGCGACAAAACCCTATACAATGTGCGCCCTTTTGCCCTCCTGATACTCAAGGAACCCTAGTGAGCACGTTGCCTCCCTGCCCTAAATGCAATTCCGAATACACCTACGAAGACGGCACCCAGCTGGTCTGCCCGGAGTGCGCCCACGAATGGTCCGCCAGCGGCGAAGCTGAAGCGCCTTCCGACGACACCGTGAAGAAAGATTCGGTCGGCAACGTCCTGCAGGACGGCGACACCATCACCGTGATCAAGGACCTCAAGGTCAAGGGCACATCGCTGGTGGTCAAAGTCGGCACCAAGGTGAAGAACATCCGCCTGTGCGATGGCGACCACGACATCGACTGCAAGATCGACGGCATCGGCCCGATGAAGCTGAAATCCGAGTTCGTCAGAAAAGTCTGATCCTGCTGTAATCCCATCCCGCGCCCCGCGTGGGATGGCTCCCCCCTTCTCGCTTAAAGCCCTATCTTGCGCAAGCTTGGCCAATCCGCGCCAATTCGCGCTATCACGACCCATCGTCAGAAAAACAATCGCCACGCCAATAGAGACTTGCTATTTAGCGAATAAGAATTATTCTCATCAAACCCATCAAGGAGATGAGAACCATGACTTATTTGATCGATGCCTGGCTGGACCGCCCACATCCCTACCTGAGGATCCTGCATCGGGAAACCGGGGAAGTCTGTGCGGTACTTGAAGAAGAAGCCTTGAATGAGCTGCAGGACCAGGGAGACCTGGACCTCAACAGCCTCAACTCCAGCGAACCGCTGGTGCTCAAGGAGTTGGTGCGAAACCTGTTCCTGTTCTGCTATGCCAGGGCGTTGCGCCCGACGGGCGATTTCAGCGGCAGGTTCCATGGATGAGCATAAATAACCTGTGGGAGAACCTGTGGGAGCGATGGTGCGGCAATCCGACTTGCTCGCGATCGCGGTGCGTCAGCAACGAGGATGTCGACTGACTATCCGCTTTTGCAGCAAGCTCGCCCCCACAGTTTTTTGTCCGGCTGTAAAACCGGGCAGGGTCTTACAGTACGTCCAGCAGCTCGACGTCAAACACCAGCACGCTGTGCGGCGGGATGCTGCCAACGCCTTGAGCGCCGTAGGCCAGCTCGCTCGGCACGTACAGGCGCCATTTGCTGCCGGCGTTCATCAGTTGCAGCGCTTCGGTCCAGCCTGGGATCACGCCGCCTACCGGGAACTCGGCTGGCTGGCCACGATCGTAGGAGCTGTCGAACACAGTGCCGTCGATCAGGGTGCCGTGGTAATGAGTGCGCACTTGATCCTCACGGGTCGGCTTGGCGCCTTCACCTTGGGTCAGCACTTCGAATTGCAGGCCGGAAGCCAGGGTGGTGATGCCTTCACGCTTGGCGTTTTCGGCCAGGAACGCACGGCCTTCGCCCGCAGCGGCTTCAGCCTTGGCGGCGGCTTCGGCCTGCATGATTTCACGAATGACCTTGAAGCTGGCGGACATCTCGTCCTGGCCCACACGGCTAGGCTTGCCGGCGAACGCGTCGGTCAGGCCAGCCAGGATCGCGTCCAGGCTCACACCCGGTGGCGGGTTGTCGCGCAGTTGGTCGCCCAACTGACGGCCAATGCCGTAGCTGACGCGGGTTTCGTCGGTGGACAGGTTAACTTCGGACATGATGCTGCTCCGCTGTGCGGACGGCTCGAGAGTTGCCGTGTGTGCCACAGCGCCTCCCGGAGCGCCCGGAACCAAAAGGGCGAGCAGACTAGCACAGATGCCATGGCGCGGACGAACCGCTCACGCGCCCTCCCCTCCAAACGACAACGCCCGCCTGTTTCTCGACAGGCGGGCGCTGCGTCGGCACTGAGGATGGCTCAGTGCTTGGTCAGTTTGTCCAGGTAGCCCATGGCAAACGCCGACACCACGAAGGTCATGTGGATGATCACGTACCACATCAGGTGTTCGGGATCGACGTTTTTGGCGTCCATGAAGATACGCAGCAAGTGGATCGAGGAAATGGCCACGATCGACGCGGCGACTTTCATCTTCAGCGAAGACGAGTCCATGGTGCCCAGCCAGTTGAGCTTTTCCTTGTCATCGCCGATATCCAGTTGCGAGACGAAGTTCTCGTAGCCGGAAATCATCACCATCACCAGCAGGCCGCCCACCAGCGCCATGTCGATGAGCGACAACAGCACGAGGATCAGGTCCGACTCGGCCATGGAAAAGACGTTGGGAATGACGTGAAAGACTTCCTGGAAGAATTTCAGCGCCAGGGCCAGCAAGCCCAGGGACAGCCCGAAGTAGATCGGCGCCAGCAGCCAACGGGAGGCATACATTGCATTTTCGATAAAGCGTTCCATTGAATCTCATACCAGGGCTGAAAAAACGCGGCGAGTATATCAGCCACGATCCGCCCCACAAACGCCGCCCCCTCCCTCGGGGTCCGGCGCTTGTGTCAATTTTTTACTGCCCAGGCATGCGTCACTGAAGCGGACGGTACTCGAAGCCGCCGACGTTGCGACAACGGCCTCCGTTGATTTCCCGCAGTTGTGCCTGCATATGCAGGGACCAGATCTGCGGATCATCCGCCAGCTCATAGCCATGGGTCGTCAGGCTCTGGACGATGGTATCGAGGATGGTTTCAGCGGCTGTCGGACCGGGGAACGGCCCTTGGGCCTTGATGGCGGAGGGTTGCTCACCGGCCATTCCGGCGGCGAAGAGCACGGTCCACATGCCGGTGTCGCCGGCAAGGGGGCGCACGGCGCATTCGATGCGGGTGACAAGCCCGAGGCATTGACGAGTAAGGCAAAGGTTGCGCGACATGGCGGCGCCCCTCGGTAGATCCGGTATTCAGCCCGGGAGGGGCTGTTTCGATCCAATGATGGCTCTCGTTATCCTTGAACTGAGGATAGGAGAAAAGTTCCGGCACCGAAGGATTTCGAGACCAGAATACGCCGAGCGGTCACAGTGTGAATATTGACGCCAAAGTGGTGACACTTTTTAAGGAAGCCACAAGAACTGTGGGAGCGGGCTTGCTCGCGAAAGCGGTGTGTCAGCCAACGACAATGTCGACTGACAATCCGCTTTCGCGAGCAAGCCCGCTCCCACAATTAGATCGCCATCAGAACATCAAGCCGGCTTGGCTTCCACCAGCGCCTGCTGCGCCATTTCCTTTTCCGCTTCCTTGATATCGTCTTCGCTGATCATTTCCGCGATGACCCGGAGTCGTTCCACCACGCGGGCATTGACGCTGCCCTCCGGGAACTCGCCGTTCTCGTCCGGTTCGCCAGCGGGCTCGCCCACCAGCAGGCTCAGGGCTTCGTCGGCCTGGCGCACGGCATAGACATGGAACTGCCCGGCGCGCACGGCCGCCAGCACTTTCTCGTCGAGCATCAGGGTCGCGACGTTGGCCTGGGGAATGATCGCCCCTTGCTCGCCCGTTAGCCCGCGGGCTTCGCAGAGGCGGAAGAAGCCTTCGATCTTCTCGTTGACCCCGCCCACCGCCTGCACTTCACCGAACTGGTTGATCGAGCCGGTGATGGCGAAGCATTGCTTCAACGGGGTCTTCGACAAGGCCGAGATCAGTGTGCAAGCCTCCCCAAGGGACGCACTGTCGCCGTCCACATAACCGTAGGATTGCTCCAGGGCGATACTGGCTGAAATCGCCAGCGGGAACTCCTGGGCATACCGGCTGCCCAGGTATCCGGTCAGGATCATCACCCCCTTGGAGTGAATCGGCTGGCCTAGGTTGACCTCTCGTTCGATGTCGACGATACCGCTGCCGCCCGGGTACACCGTGGCGGAAATCCGCGCTGGCACGCCAAACGCCGAGTCGCCCACTTCCAGCACCGTCAACCCGTTGCACTTGCCCACGGCCGCGCCGTCGGTGTCGATGAGAATGATCCCCGCCAGCATGTCGTCGAGGATTCGCGCCGAAACGCGCCCGGTGCGGGTGGCCTTGGCCTTGAGCGCACGTTCGATGTGGCCGGCGTCGGTCATCTCGTCACCGGCCAGTTGGCGAATGAAATCCGCCTCGCTGACCAGCTGGAACAGATCGCCAATCCGCGCCGACAAGCGCCCCTGATGCTCGGCCAGGCGTGCACTGTAGGTGGCCAGGCGCGCCACCGCATCAGCGGTCAGCGGTGCCATGCCCTCTTCCGAGGTTCGGGTCTTGAGCAACTGGGCAAACTGCTCCAGGCTCTCGTCGCCCATCGGGATGTCTTCGTCGAAATCCACCAGCACGCGAAACATCTCCTGGAAATCCGAATCCAGGTCCTGCAAAGCGTAATAGAGCTGGCGCGCGCCGATGATCACGACCTTGACCTGCAACGGAATGTGTTGCGGCGTCAGGGTCACCGTGGCCAAGCGACCCAGCTCGCCCAGCGGCGATTCCATTTTCAGCTTGCGCGACTGCAGGGCGCGCTTGAGCGCATCCCACACGAACGGCTCGCCGAGCATTTTTTCCGCTTCGAGGATCAGGAAACCGCCGTTGGCACGGTGCAGGGCACCCGGACGCAACTGTCGATACGTGGTGTAGAGCGCACCTTGGTCGGTGCTGTACTCGATTCGGCCAAACAGGTTGTCGTAGGTCGGGTGCGGCTCGAACACCACCGGGGCGCCACCGCTCGCCGGATGGCCGACGACCAGGCTCGGCGCGTATTGCTCTTCCAGCAGCTTGCGGGCGACGGCGTCGGTCTTGCTGTCATCCACCAACTGCTCGACCACGGTCTTGAGCAGATAGACCTGCATGGCTTGCAGATAACCGCACACGGCGGCGTTCTCGGCGTATTTCTCCGACAACGGCGCCAGCAATGGTTGCAAGGCCAGGGTGATGGTTTCTTCGTTGAGGTGACGCAACTGGTTGTTGGACTCGCGTTTCCACTGCGGCAGGCTGGCGAGTTCTTCGTTCAGACGCTCCTCCAGGCCGGAAATATCCTCATGGAATCGCTCGCGCTCGGCCTCTGGCAACTGGGCGAACTCCGCCTCGTCCAGGGCCTTGCCCTCGCTCATCGGGGTGAAGGCGATGTTGCTGCTGTCACGGTACAGCGCGACATCTTTTTCCAGCGCCAGCCGCTCGATTACATCGAGGGCACGGTCGTAGCGCTGGTTGAAGGCGCGGTCGATGGCGCTTTTTTTCTGTTGATAGGACGGATGCTCGAACACCGCCGGAAACGTCGCCAGCAGGTTGTCGATCAGGCCATTGATATCGCCAATGAAGGTGCCGGCGGTGCCCGACGGCAGCTCCAGGGCGCGCGGCTCGCGGGGTTCATCGAAGTTATTGACATAGACCCAGTCCGACGGGGTCTGCATGCGCTTGCCTTCGGCCTTGAGGTAGCGTTTGACGAACGAGAACCGGCCGGTGCCGGGCTCCCCCATGACAAATACGTTGTAGCCGGGGCGTGGCATCGCCACACCGAACTGCAATGCTTCGACCGCACGTTCCTGGCCAAGCACACCGCGGAAGGGCTCCAGATCATTGGTGGTAGAGAAGCTGAACTGTTCAGCGGAAAACGGACGGGTCAGCGCTTCGGGCGCTAGACGCAAGCTGGCAGCAACAGGATCAGGCATCGGGCTTCCTTACATCAGGCGGGGCAGATAGCGGCATTCTGGCGCTGCCCGTACCTGACTGGCAAGGAGCGCCTGAGGCCAAAGCATAGTCGAGGGACCAACCCAGGGCAGAGCCCCGCAAGCAACGGGTTTGCAGTAATGTTTTTGCAAAATGCCACGGAACCCTCGGATCGTGCCTAAACTCCAAACTGCGCGGCTGGAACAATAACCGGCCCACTGGCTGCTGTAGGGGCCAGACCCTGTCCATTGGTATGCACATAAAGAGAACATAGCTATGAAACGGATTCTTCTCGGTACTCTCTTCACCGCTGTATCCATCAACGCCATGGCTCAGGCGCCGGGCGGCCCGGATTGCGGTTGGGGCAACATGCTGTTCGAAGGTCAGCGTGGCACTCCGGCCCACTTCCTCGCATCCACCACCAACGGCACTTCCGGCAACGCCACCTTCGGCATGACCTCCGGCACCAACGGCTGCTCGACCAACGCAGCGCTGACCTACGGTGGCAAGTCCTGGCTGGCCATGAATGGCATGATGAACGAGCTGTCCGAAGACATGGCCAAGGGTCAGGGCGAAGCGCTGACCACCTACGCCGTGGTACTGGGTGTGGCGCCGGAAGATCGCGCACACTTCTCCGCTGTGACCCACGAGCACTTCCAGCAGATCTTCAGCAAGGCTGACGTGACGGCAGAAGACGTGCATACCAATACCCTGGCCGTGCTGAAAAACGACCCTCGCCTGGCCAAGTACGCAACTCAAGCTTAAGCTCGACACCACTCGCTCCTTTCGGGGAGCGGGTTTTCTTTTTGGGGCCCCTCCGGTCTTTATTTTTCGACTTTCCAAGTAGCCGACTATGCTCAAACGCCTTGCCTGGCTGGCGCTCTGTGTGTGCGCCCCGCTGTCCGCCGCGCCTCATGTCGACCCTCAACGTTTGCAGCAACTGGCCAATGACCGCTTCTGGATTTCCCTGGGTCACTACGAAACCGCCAAGCTCGGTGGCTGGCGCAGTTACATCAGCGACAAGAAATTCTTCCTCGCACCCGACGGCAACGAACATCCCGACCGCGAGCTGACCGCCACGCTGCAAGCCCTGTACGGCCCGGCCAGCGCTGGCCAGCAACACGCCCAATGCGTGTACCCGGCGCGCACCCGCTGGCTGAAGGCGCAGCTCGGCCTGACGAACCTGCCTGCGGTCAACTGCAGCGATTACATCCAGTGGTTCAAGGACGTTTCGCCCCACAGCGCGGTGATGATCTTCCCCGCTGCCTACCTGAACAGCCCGTCCTCGATGTTCGGTCACACCTTATTGCGTATCGACCAGGCCGACGTGCAAAGCGACAAGACCGCGCTGCTCAGCTACGCGATCAACTTCGGCGCCTACATCGAAGGCTCGGACAACAGCATCCTTTACGCCTGGAAGGGTCTGATGGGCGGTTATCCCGGCCTGTTCGCCCTGGTGCCCTACCAGGAGAAACTCTCCGAATACCGTAGCCTGGAGAACCGCGACCTGTGGGAATACCGCCTCAACCTGAGCCAGGCGGAAACCGAACGCATGGTCGAGCATGTGTGGGAACTCAAGCAGATCCAGTTCGACTACTTCTTCTTCGACGAAAACTGCTCCTATCGCCTGCTTGAACTGCTGCAAGTCGCGCGCCCCAGCCTGCGCTTGACCGAACAGTTCCCGCTGACGGCGATTCCCACCGACACCGTCAAGGCAGTGAAAGAAGCCGGGCTGGTGGAAAGCATCCAGTATCGACCGTCCCGCGAACGAGAGCTGCTCAGCCGCGCCGAACCGCTCAGCGATGACGAACAACAATGGGTACTGCAGGTCAGCGCCGACCAGCAGCAGCTGCAACGACCTGAATTCAAGGCGCTGCCGCGCGATCGCCAGGCGCTGATCATCGACGCGGCCTACCGCCTGGAGCGTTATCGCGCCAACGGCCAGGAGCGTGATCCCCAGCGTGCCCAACGCAGCTTCGAACTGTTGCGGGCGATCAACCAGAACCCCGCGCCGGAACTGGACATCGCGCAACCGGGCCTGCCCGAAGACGGCCACGAATCGCGCACCTGGCAAGCAGGCCTGGGCACGCGGGGTGACCGGGCGTTTGGCGAGTATGGCCTGCGCATGGCCTATCACGACCTCAATGACAACGCAGAGAGTTTCCCGCTAGGGGCGCAGATCGAAATCCTCCAATTGAAACTGCGCCAATACGAGGGCAACGATTGGCAAGTGCAGCAATTGGACCTGGCGACCATTCGCTCCTTGACCCCACGCAACGAGCTGTTGCAGCCGTTGTCCTGGCAAGTCACTGGCGGCTTGGAACGCGTGCCAGGCAAGCACGACGATGAAACGCTGGTCAGTCACGTCAATGGTGGTGGCGGCGGCACTTGGGCGTTGGGGGAGGATGTGTTGGGCTTTGCCCTGGGCACCGTACGGGTCGAGCACAATAACGATTTCGCCCAGTTCATCGCCCCGGCCGCCGGATTCAACAGCGGGGTGCTGTGGAAAAACCCGCTGGGCAACCTGAGCCTGGAAGCCAAGGGCGATTATTTCTTCAACGGCGAAGTGCGCCGCAGCCTGAGCCTGAACCAACAATGGGAATTGTCCCGCAACCTCGGCCTGCGCCTGAGTGCCCAGCGCGAATTCAGCCAACTGGCTTCGCCGGAGAATGAGGTAATGCTTGAAGTGAAGTGGTATCACTACTGAGCGAACGGATTAATCACCGCGCTTTCACACCGTTCTGACGAATCCGCTTCTAGACTTCTGTCATGAGTGGATCGGGCAGGAACGCAAAACATGTGGCGCGCGGCGGTGGTACTGGGTGTGTTGGTGTTGCTCGGTGGCTGTGAAACCACCCATGAAGATTTGATCGCCCGAGGTTATCCGCCGGCCTTCGCCGACGGTTTCGACGATGGCTGCAGCAGCGGCCGACAAGCCGCCGGCGCGATCACCGGCCAGTTCAGGAAGGACGTGCCGCGTTATCTCAAGGACCCGCGCTACGCCGAGGGCTGGAGCGACGGCTTTCGCCAATGCCAGGCCATGCGCGAGAGTGAAGAACGTGACGCCTATCGCGAACGCCACTGGGACGACCGCGAACGTGCCTGGCAACAGGAAAAAGATCGCGACGCCGCCCGGGCTTATCGCTCGCAGTGAGTCGCTCAGAGACATTCGTCGAAACCAAAACCTTGCGACCATGGCCCAAACTCCAACAGAGGAGAACCCTATGAGTCGCGCTTTCGTCAACGAAGACAACGCCGCCGCCCAGGCCGATCAACCGGTCGAACGCCAGATCAGTGCGCAACCCAACTACGTCACACCCACCGGGCTTGTCCAGCTCCAGGCCCGGGTCGCTGAGTTGCAGGCCTTGCACAGCCAGCAGGCGATCCAAGGGGATCTGGCGGACAAGCAGCGGATCGCCGACCTTGAACGGGATCTGCGCTATTTCAAGCAGCGCCTGCAAAGCGCCCAGGTCGTTGCGCCGACTTCGTCCGAACAAGTGCGAATCGGGCACTGGGTGACCTTTGTCGATGAACAGGATCACGAACAGCGAGTGCAGTTAGTGGGTGAAGACCAGGCCGATGCGGCCAAAGGATTGATTAATTGGGGCTCGCCACTGGGGCGGGCGTTGCTGGGGGCCAAGGTGGGGGATGAGGTGGTGTGGAAG
>NZ_JAUTYU010000018.1:0-95898 GCF_052112105.1 Pseudomonas sp. BP11-1-1 | reverse complement strand
CATCAAGGCTGGGGGGTGGATTGGAATTGGGTTGGGGGCGGCGGCTTGGGGGTTGAAGGTGAAGGAGACGTGTCGGGTGGGCAGTGCGGAGGAATGTGAGCGGGTTAAGTTTACTGAGGCTGGGAAGTTTAGTGGTGCGCTTGGGGGTGGCGCTGTAGGCACTCTAGGTGGAGCCGGCGTTTGTGTTGCTATTGGGGCCGGCTCGCTTGGATGGGGAGGAGTTATTTGTGCCATCGTTGTTGGATCGTCAACATTAGTGGGCGGAGAAATAGGGGCGATGGCAGGAGAAGGAATTGGCGAAATAATATACGAGGCTAATAAGTAATGGCTCTTTGGGTTGATGCTTATAAGGTTGCACTCGTTTTGGTGGGTTTTATTATTCTGTTTGTTGCAGGTGTCTATTTTTATTTGGCTGCATTTCGACTGGCTGTTTTTATGTGTTTTTTTAAGCGGTCTAAAGCGATTAGTTCCATGCGCTGGCTTTTGGGGACGTTCTGGGGGGGCTTTTTAATACTGGCTATTATGTCTGCAATGGTGACGTTTCCGAGCGGACAGATAAAAAAGGGACTGTTAGACCAACAAGATTTCAATGAGTTGCCCAGAAAAATTGTTTGGCTGTTTAGGGGGGGTACGTTGGGTGCAATTTTCCTGTTGGGATTGATGTATCTATTAGTTGAGGTCGGGAAAAATATGGGTTGGATATTAAAGCCATAAACGTCCGCTGTTCAGTTATGGAAGCTGGAAAAAACTTGGAGACGTAGCGGGTGGAGGCTGGATGAGTGCGCAAAAAGAAATTTATGCATTGTTCTGGGTGTTTGTTTTGGCTTCAACTTTAGTCGTTGTGTTCTGTGGCTTGTATCTGATATTTTTTCGAATGAATGAGTTGCTAAGGAATTTAAGTCGTAGTTTGTATATTCAAAAGATCAAGTGGATGGCCGATGTCGGAGAAGGCGCCGGAGAGATTATTTACGATGGAATAACCAAATGAGAAGTGAGCAGGAAACTAATTTTTTGCTTGTCGCGGGAGGAGGGATTTTTTGCTGGGTGCGGTATTTTTCGTTGGGCAAATATATTTGGTTTTCTTTCGAAAGGATGAGGTGTTTGGGGCGCTGCACAGCTCAAGCGGTCTAAGGCGGAGGCGGACGGCGGTGGGTGAAGGAGTGCTTGGTGACTACTTTACGATGTTAAGTGTCGGTGCTTTCTTGCTGTTTCCTGAGCGAGCGATCAAACAAGGCGAGTTGAGTCGAGAGGATTTTATATATTTTCCAAAAAGCCTGCTCAGGGTGGTTAGGTTTCTTTACTCAGTGGGGTTGGTGGGAGCCGTATTTTTATTGGGTGTAGGTGTGGTTGGGGTAGTGGCAGGTTGGCTGAAATAATCCGATGCCAAGCGCGAGTAATGGAATAACGACATTGGGCCAGCCGGTGTGACTGGTATCTCAGGGTGAGGAAGGGGCTCGATGATGAAGCAGGCAGATCCCAGGGAGGTACTTACTGGTGAGAAGCGATATTGAATTACTGTATTTCCTGAGCGTCGGAATAATTATGTTGGTAGAGCTTATAGTCGTCGTCCTGTTATTGTATTTTTCATATTTTCGAATGGATGAGATCGTTTCTGGTTTTAGCCGGAGCAGGTTCTTTTTGTCGCGAAGGATATTTAATGGTAGAGATCCTTGCTCCCGGTTTTTTTTGATGATCAGCGTGGGTGCTACTCTTCTGTTCTCATCGCGCGCTTTGAAGAGTGGTGAGTTGGATTGCGAGGATTGCAAGGAGTTTTCAGCGCGATTGAGACGAAAGATACAGTTTATTTATTTAGTTGGGCTGGTTAATGGTTTTTTCCTGTTTTCCATGACCGGATTAGGCAAATGGGTAGGTTGGGTTCGGTGATAGTTCGGTTCGGTGGGAGGGGGCTTGCTGCCGTGTCGATCCGATTTCTATATCACGCGCGGGCTGGGTTTTTGTTGCTCCTGTCCGGGTACGTGTCGATTCACTGAATCCCACTCGCGCCATATAGCTGCCTGGGTTTGTCCATTTGTTATCGAGCAAACCCAGGACCGCAGACCCTATCTCGGGTCAACCACATCCAATGCCCGGTTCGCCAGCAACTGGCTCAACTCGATCATCTGTTGCACCCCCAGCGCGATATGTCGTCGGGAACCGTCCAGGTCGAAGGCCAGGTCGCTGACCATGGCGTTGGCCGAGGCCAGGGTTTCGCTGAGGTTGGCGAGCAGGCATTCGGCGTCGATGTCAGGGGCGATGACGAAAAGGGTATCAGGGGTGTTGGACATTTTTTTCTCAGCTTTTGGCTTCAGGTAATAGTCCAGGGCGCGGGTGGCGGCTTCGTCGAGTTTCTTGGCGTTGGTCGATTGAGTGCGGGAAATGTGGTCTTTCGGGGGATTCGGCGTTGGCTTGGACATAGTCTTGGATCCTTAAGTTGGAGCCACTGCCAATCCGCTACTAAACGAGATGGGCGGCAGCTGTACGCAGGTTAGTAGACCGGGGATCCAAGGAACCGGCGCGCCCGAGGGCGCCCTGCGCACAGCCACCATTGAGCACAGGTAAAAAACACCCAGCTGAATGGAGCGGTGAGCACCTTGGAATACCGAGCTACTAAACCCGATCACTGATGGGCAGTGACGGAATCAAAGTACCGGTGGCCTCCAAGGCGCACAAGCCGGCGGATTCTGGCTTAGTTGTAGGCAACGGCGCAAGGCACTGTAGCCTTCCGTTGTAGTTCCGATAGGGGATGAGTGTAGGACGGCGTAGGTTCGGATCGGTAGCGGGCGGCCGGATGGAAAAGGGGCTGCTGCGCAGCCCAGCGGGAGCAAGCTCCCTCGCCACGGCGGGCGGTTCTGCCGCTCGGCCGCGAACCCCTGACGTTCGACGCGCTTCAAGGTAAACTCGTCGCCCTTCGCAGGAGCCGCCATGAATTATCGCCACGCCTTCCACGCCGGCAATCACGCCGATGTGTTCAAACACCTGACCTTGACTCGCCTCATCGCCTTGATGTCGCGCAAGGAACAGCCCTTCGCCTATCTCGATACTCACGCGGGCATCGGGCTTTACGATTTGCAGGGCGACCAGGCCAATCGCACCGGTGAATACCTGGAAGGCATCGCGCGGTTATGGGATCAGGACGATCTGCCGCCCCTGACCGCCGATTACATGAAGGTGCTGCACGAGATGAACCCGGACGGCCAGTTGCGCTATTACCCGGGCTCACCGGAGCTGGCGCGGCGCCTGACCCGGTCGCAGGATCGGGTGTTGCTCAACGAGAAGCATCCGGAGGACGGCGTGCTGCTCAAGGACAACATGAAGGGTGATCGTCGCGTGGCGGTGCATCTGGGCGAAGGCTGGCACGTTCCTCGTGCGTTGCTGCCGGTGGCAGAGAAGCGCGCGCTGATGTTGATCGATCCGCCGTTTGAACAGCTGGATGAGATGCAGCGCTGCGCCGCCTCGCTCAAGGAGGCCGTCGGCCGGATGCGCCAGACGGTGGCGGCGATCTGGTATCCCGTGAAAGACCAACGCATGTTGCGTCGTTTCTATCAGGACCTGGCGGGCACAGGCGCGCCGAAGTTGTTGCGGGTGGAGTTGCTCGTGCATCCGTTGGCCACGCCCAACAGCCTGAACGGCTCCGGCCTGGCCATCGCCAACCCGCCATGGGGGCTTGAGGAAGAGTTGCGTGAGTTGCTGCCGTGGTTGTCGAAGAAGCTTGGGCAGACCCAGGGTGGCTGGCAGATGGATTGGTTGATCGCTGAAAGCTGATCGCTGAGCCGATGCATTCAGGTCGTCAGGCAGGACGCCTTCGCGAGCAAGCCCGCTCCCACATGGGGTGTCGAGGTGTACGCAACATCTGTGTCCGCCCCGGGCCCCTGTGGGAGCGAGCTTGCTCGCGATGGCGGCGGCACATCCAACATCACCGCCCCAGATCCACCGCTATCGCGAGCAAGCTCGCTCCCACATGGGGATCTGAGGCGTACGCAAGAGTTGTGTACGCCACCGGACCTGTGGGAGCGGGCTTGCTCGCGAAGCTTTTCAGGACCAGAACGTCAGATCGGGCAAGTCACGCCCGTGCCGCCAATCCCGCAATACCCCTCAGGGTTCTTGGCCAGGTATTGCTGGTGATACGCCTCGGCAAAGTAGAACGTCGGCGCTTCGTCGATTTCGGTAGTGATTTCGCCTTTACCGGCCTTGTTCAGCTCAGCCTGGAACACGTCTTTGCTGTTCTTCGCCGCTTCCAGTTGCTCGGGCGTGGTGCAATAGATCACCGAGCGATACTGGGTGCCAATGTCATTTCCCTGGCGCATGCCCTGGGTCGGGTTGTGCAGTTCCCAGAACATTTTCAGAAGCTGCTCGTAGCTGACCTTCGCCGGCTCGTAGACCACCAGCACCACTTCGCTGTGGCCGGTCAGGCCCGAGCAGACCTCCTCATACGTCGGGTTCGGCGTAAAGCCGCCCGCATAACCCACTGCGGTACTGACCACGCCTTCACGTTGCCAGAACTTGCGCTCCGCGCCCCAGAAGCAGCCGAGGCCGAAGATGGCGAAATCCACGTCCATGGCAAACGGGCCCAGCAGCGGCGCGTCGTGGACGAAGTGTTTTTCCGGCACGGCCATCGGGGTTTCACGGCCGGGAAGAGCTTGATCGGGAGTAGGGAGCACGTTTTTGTTCACCAGGATTTCCGAGCGCAAGACCATCATCAGTCCTCTCAGTCAGATTGAGTTGAGCGAAATAGACCGTCAGTGTGCCTCAGAAAAGCCGCCGCAAGCTATAAGCGACTGTCAGACCAGCGGGCCGCGCGGGTAGCGCTTGAGCTTCTCGATAAGCTCTGTGCCGGGGATCGGCCGGTCGAAGAGGTAGCCTTGGCCGACGTCGCAGCGATGGCGGCGCAGGAAGGCGAGCTGCTGGGCGGTTTCGATGCCTTCGGCCACGACCTTGAGTTTCAGGTTGTGGGCCATGGCGATCACCGCGGAGGTGATTTCCATGTCGTCCTGGTTGTCCGGGATCTCATGGATGAAGCTGCGATCGATCTTGATGATGTCGATCGGGAATTTCTTCAGATAGCTCAAGGACGAATAACCGGTGCCGAAGTCATCCATCGCCAGGGTCAGGCCCAGGCGCTTGAGCTGGTCGAGCTGCAGGTGGGTGTCTTCGGTCGCTTCGAGCAGCAGGCCTTCGGTCAGTTCCAGCTCCAGCAACCGCGCGGGCAATTGTTCTTCCTTGAGGATGCTGGCAATCGAGGCCACCAGGTCCGGATCGGAAAACTGCTTGGGTGACAAGTTGATCGCCACTTGCAGGTTGCCCAGGCCGGCGGCGGTCAGCTGTTTGCTCATACGGCAGGCCTGGCGGGCGATCCATTTGCCGATGGGGATGATCAGGCCGGTTTCTTCGGCCACGCTGATGAACTGGTCCGGGCGGATCATGCCCTTCTCTGGGTGGTTCCAGCGCAGCAGCGCCTCCATGCCCAGCAGGCGACCGCTGCGCAGGCAGAGCTTGGGCTGGTAGAAGACATCCAGTTCATTCTGAGTCAGGGCCCGGCGCAGGTTGTTTTCCACGAACAGCTTGTAACTGGCCTCGGCGTTCAGGGCCTCGGTGAACACCTGGACCTGATGCTTGCCGTTGGCCTTGGCCTTGTGCAGGGCGAGGCCGGCGTTGCGCATCAGCGTCTGCGGGTCGCGACCGTGCAGCGGCGCGCAGGCCAGGCCCACGGAGCCGGTCACGCTGATCAATTGGTTATCGACGAACATCGGCTTATCGAGTGTCATCAGCAACTGGCTGGCGATCTGTTGCCCGGCCTCGAGGTCGGTGTCGTCCAGCAGTACCGCGAATTCGTTACTGGCGAAGCGCGCCAGGCTGCCGCTGGGGCTCAGGCTGTTGCGCAGGCGCCGGGCCAGGCTGATCAGCAGTTTGTCGCCGGTCTGGTGGCCGAGGCTGTCGTTGATGCGCTTGAAGTTGTCGATGTCCACCAGCAGCAGGCTGATGGGCGAGTCGCTGTCCCGGGCGAAGCGTTCATCGAGGTTGCGAATGAACGCCGGTCGGTTGCCCAGGTTGGTCAGGTTGTCGGTATAGGCCAGGCGCTCGATGCGCTGCTGGGCCAGTTTGGTCTGGGTGATGTCTTCGTAGATGCCGATGTAGTGCGTCAGTTCGCGGTTGTCGCCATAGACCTTGGAAATCGACAGCTGGCCCCAGTAGGGTTCGAGGTTCTTGCGCCGACTCTTGAATTCGCCCTGCCAGCTATTGCTCTGGGCCAGGGCTGAGGGCGCATCGAACAGCAGCTCGCTGAGATTCTCCAAGGCTGGCAGCTCGGACAGCCGTTGGCCGTGGACCTCCTCGGTGGTGTACTGGGTGATGGCGGTGAAGCTCGGGTTGACGTATTCCACCACGCCGTCGCAGTTGACCAGCAGGAACGCATTGGCGCTCTGTTCCACGGCGCGCTGGAACAGATGCAGGGCGCTGGTGGCGGTGCGGCGGTTGTGGTTGTTGATGACCTGGGCGAATTGGTCTGCCAGTTCGCCGGCGAAGGCGATTTCGTCCGACTGCCAGGCGCGGGTGACGCCCACTTGTTCCAGGCATAGGACGCCGACCACCTGGCCATCGATCCGGATGCTGGCGTCGAGAATGGCGTTGACGTCGCGGGCCCGCAGGTTCTCGGCCATTTCCCGGGTGCGCGGGTCGCGCATCGCATTGTGCGCATCGATGGCTCGGCAGGTCTGCAGTGCCTCCATGTAATTTGGAAAGTCGTTGGCGTTGATGACATCCGGAAGGAAGTAGTCCTGGGAGGCGCGGTTATAGGCCGAGATCGGCACCAGTTTGCCGTCTTCCAGGTTCCAGATGCTTGCGCAGTCGATCTGGTAGATATCGCAGGCGCTGCGGGTAATCAGCTCGGCGGCCTCTTGCAGCGAGTTGTTGGCGCTGTAGCGCTGGCGGGTCAGCAGCAGGATCAAGTCTTGTTGGGCGCGGACCCGGTCCAGGTGCTGGAGCTGTTCCTGCTGGGCGCGCTGGTTCAGTTCCAGGGCAATCTGCAGTCGTGAGTTCTGGGTTTCCAGATCGACGGCCGGCAAGGACGGCTCGTCTTGCAGCAGGTCGTCGACGACCAACAGATAACCGCGCAGCAGGTGACGATTGTGCTGCCTGTAGGCCTCACCGGTCTCCAGCAGGTTCATCGGCCCCTTGGCGGTGTGCAGCGTATAGCGGATCAGGTAGTGGGACGCCTGGGCCAGTTGCTGCTGGATTGCGTCATGCAACTGATAGCGCGCTTCCGGCTCCATCAGGCTGGCGTATGGCGAACTGACCAGTGAGCACAGTTCCACGGCCGGCAGGCCGAAGTAGCGTTCGCAGTTGGGGTCGAGGAACAGCAGCGCCCAGCTTGCTTCATTCAGCCGTTCGAAACGCAGCATACCGAGCCGCGAGGGCACCGGTAACTGCGTCACTACCTCGGCCGCCATACGGCTGGCGGCATCGGGTTGGCTTTTCATGGGGAAACTCGCTTCGAAAATGCTGATCGCGCCGGGCTGACGCCCTCGTCATTACGGATTGCCGCAAGGTTGCATCATTGCGGCCCTGGCTGACAAGAGACATGAAGGCCAAGTGCTATAAACCTTTTATCGGCCGACAAAGGGATTTCTCCAGTTGCCAACCGATCAGAGGTATTCATTGGCCTGCCGCCAATCAGCGCAGCGGTATATCGACGACCTCCAACGGAGCGCCGTCACGGTCATGAAACGTTACCTGAACGCTCTGGGCCGTGACTTTCAGCTGAGCGAAGTTGTCCTGGCTGATCACCTTGCTGGTCAGTTCATATTGGTACTCACCGCTTGGAGCCCGGGCCATGGGTTTACCAAAAATAAAAGTCGAGGCCTTGGCGTAGGGCAGCAGCTTGCTGTTGCAAAACGGCGACGAAACGATGGTATGAACCTGGAAGTCAGGATCCTGGCTATGCGCCAACAGGCTCGTCAGGGAGCCATGCACGTCACCAGACACGAAAATCACGTTCTTGATTCGATGGCTGCGGATGGCCTCCAGCAGTCGCAGGCGCTGCGCCGGAAAGGTCTGCCAGGCGTCCCCGCCATTGAGTCGACGGTCGGGGTAGAACATGACGCTGGTGACGACGAACTTGACGCGGGCGGTGCTGTTGATCAGCCAGTCGAGCAGCGATTGTTCCTGTTCGGCATCCAGGATGCGCCGGTCTTCCATCGACAGGTTGCGGCGAGTCCGACTGTCGGTCACGAACCATTCGATATCGCCGTGGGCAAATAAATACCAATAACGGGGCAGGGCTTGGCTTAGCGTGCCGTCGCTTAAAAGTTCATGGGCCGGGCTATGGCTGGCTTGATAAGTCTCATAGGCGTCCAGGGCATTTGCATAAAGTGATTCATCGTTCTTGTTTCTGTTGGTCGGCCAGTTGTCTTCTATTTCATGATCGTCGAGCATCATGTAAGTGGGAACGCTGGACATCAACTTCTTTATGTGGGGTTGGGAAAACGCCGTGCGGTATTTGAATAACATGTCCTTGTGGCTGCGGTCCGGGGCAATGATGTTCAAGTCGTCGAGATAAACCTGGTCTCCGGTCATCAGCACGGCGCTGATTGGCGGATCGGCCTGTTCGACGATTCGGTTGATGCCGGCGAACGTGCGGTCCCCCAGCGCTGGTCGCGATGGGACGCCAGCGGTGATCCGAAGGTATCGGCAAGAGCCGACGATATAGCTGCGCGCTGCGTCGCTCTTGTCGGGTGGTGTGCGCAGTTGATAAACGTCCTTGGGCCATTGCAATGGTAATTCCAGGATGGTTTCGACGGTATGGGCCGGGCTCAAGGTGGATTTCCAGCCGGCCTGGTATTCATAAGCGGTATTGGACTGGAGACCTTTCAATACGATGACGGCGGAAAAGTCGCGGTAGGAAAACAGTCGGACAAACTTTCCTCTTGACCAGGCGATGTCGCCTTTTCGCCTGTAGCGAATGCCGGCGAAGACGGGATTGTTATTGTCTTTATCGCCTCGTAGAAATACACGCGCGTGATCGGTTGTTGTATGGCCAAGAAGAGGGCCGACAGTAGGCTTTAACATGTTCGAATCCATTCGAAGTTATAAGAAGTGTTTGGTGGTTGAGGGCTGTTAGTAGGCGGTCGGAACTATGCTAAAGCGTTGCGCGCGATAAAGAGTTAGAGGGGAGGGGGCGTCTGTTGTGGGCAATGGCTAATAGAAGAAGTAGGTCTTGTTGCGTAACGGAGTAGGAAAAGTCGTGGTTGGATAAGACAGTTTTATCCAACCCAAAAAAAGCCCCGCCAAATGGGCGGGGTTGAGGTACGAGCGTGGCGCTCGGAAAACGACTGCCGAACGGCCCTCCGCGAAGAGGGCCTTTCGGTGTTACAGCAGGATGGTACGGATATCGCCCAGCAAGTCGCTCAAGCGCTTGGTGAAGCGCGCGGCGGCGGCGCCGTTGATCACACGGTGATCGTAGGACAGCGACAGTGGCAGCATCAGCTTCGGCTGGAAGGCCTTGCCGTCCCAGACTGGCTGGATAGTTGCCTTGGAAACGCCCAGGATCGCCACTTCCGGCGCGTTGACGATCGGCGTGAAGCCGGTGCCGCCAATGTGGCCGAGGCTGGAGATGGTGAAGCAGGCGCCCTGCATGTCGTCGGCGGTGAGCTTCTTGCTCCGGGCTTTTTCGGCCAGGGCAGCGGCTTCGGCAGCCAGTTGCAGCAGGCTCTTCTGGTCGACGTTGCGGATGACCGGTACCAGCAGGCCTTCCGGGGTGTCGACGGCAAAGCCGATGTGCACGTATTTCTTGCGGATCACCGCCTTGCCGCTTGGGGCCAGGGAGGCGTTGAAGTCCGGCAGTTCCTTGAGCAGGTGCGCACAGGCCTTGAGCAGCAGCGGCAGTACGGTCAGCTTGACGCCGGCCTTTTCCGCCACGGCTTTCTGCGCGACGCGGAAAGCTTCCAGCTCGGTGATGTCAGCCTGGTCGAACTGAGTCACGTGCGGGATGTTCAGCCAGCTGCGATGCAGGCTCGACGCGCCGATCTGCATCAGGCGAGTCATGGCCACTTCTTCGGTTTCGCCGAAGCGGCTGAAGTCCACCGCCGGGATCGGCGGGATGCCCGCGCCGCCGGTGGCGCCTTCGGCTGGAGCGTTCTTGGCCTTCTGCATCATGGCCTTGACGTAGGCCTGCACGTCTTCCTTCAGCACGCGACCGTGAGGACCGCTTGGGCCGACGGCCGACAACTCGACACCGAATTCACGGGCCAGCTGACGCACCGCAGGGCCGGCGTGCACCTTGGCACCGCTAGGCGCAGGCGCGGCGGCGACAGGGGCAGGCGCAGGCGCTGCTTCGGCCTTGGCCGCAGGCGCGGCGGCTGGCGCTGGTGCTGCTTCAGCCTTGGCGGCCGGCGCAGCGGCCTGGGCTGGTGCGGCAGGTGCCGAGGCACCCGCTACTTTCAGCTTCAGGATCAGGTCGCCAGTGCCGACTTCGTCTTCCAGCTTGACCTCGACGCTTTCCACCACGCCGGCGGCTGGCGAAGGGATTTCCATGCTGGCCTTGTCGGATTCCAGGGTGATCAGCGACTGGTCGGCTTCGACGGTGTCGCCGGCCTTGACCAGGACTTCGATGATCTTGGCCTTGCCCGACGAGCCGATGTCCGGGACATGAATGTCCTGGACCGTGGCAGCGGCAGGCGCGGCGGCCGGAGCGGGAGCCGCTTCGGCAGCCGGTGCGGCGGCAGGTTTTTCAGCCGCGGCCGGGGCAGCCGCAGGGGCGGCCGCTTCAGGCGCCGCAGCGGCGCCCTCGACTTCCAGCTCCAGCAGTTCGTCGCCTTCTTTCAGGCGATCGCCCAGCTTCACTTTCAGGCTCTTGATCACACCGGCCTTCGGCGCAGGCACTTCCATGCTGGCCTTGTCCGACTCAAGCGTCAGGATGCTCTGGTCGGCTTCGATACGGTCGCCGACCTTCACAAACAGTTCAATTACTTCACCTTCACCGCTGCCGATGTCAGGTACGCGAATGAGTTCGCTCACGAAAATTCTCCTCAGCAGTCCAGTGGGTTGCGTTTTTCTGGATCGATGCCGAACTTGGCGATGGCTTCGGCCACCACTTTAGGTTCGATATCGCCACGGTCAGCCAGGGCTTCCAGGGCTGCCAACACAACGAACTTACGGTCGACTTCGAAGAAGTGACGCAGCTTCTTGCGGCTGTCGCTACGGCCGAAACCGTCGGTGCCCAGCACTTTGAATTCCTTGGAAGGAACCCACTGGCGGATCTGCTCGGCGAACAGCTTCATGTAGTCGGTGGAGGCGATGACCGGACCTTTGCGGCCGTTCAGGCACTCTTCGACGTAGCTCAGCTTTGGCTTCTGGCCAGGGTGCAGGCGGTTGCTGCGCTCTACGGCCAAGCCGTCGCGACGCAGCTCGTTGAAGCTGGTGACGCTCCAGACGTCGGCGCCAACGTTGAACTCTTCACGCAGGATCTTCGCTGCTTCACGCACTTCGCGCAGGATGGTGCCGGAGCCCATCAGCTGGACGTGGTGCGCCGCTTCGCGGGTGTCTTCCTCGAGCAGGTACATGCCCTTGACGATGCCTGCTTCCACGCCGGCCGGCATGGCTGGCTGCTGGTAGGACTCGTTCATCACGGTGATGTAGTAGAAGACGTCCTGCTGCTCTTCGGTCATCTTCTTCATGCCGTCCTGGATGATCACCGCCAGCTCGTAGCCGTAGGTCGGATCATAGGTGCGGCAGTTCGGGATGGTCCCGGCCAGCATGTGGCTGTGGCCGTCTTCGTGCTGCAGGCCTTCACCGTTGAGGGTGGTGCGGCCGGCAGTGCCGCCGATGAGGAAGCCACGGGTACGGCTGTCGCCAGCGGCCCAGGCCAGGTCGCCGATGCGCTGGAAGCCGAACATCGAGTAGAAGATGTAGAACGGCAGCATCGGCTGGTTGTGGCTGGAGTACGAAGTACCGGCCGCAATGAAGGAGCTCATGGCGCCCGCTTCGTTGATGCCTTCCTCGAGGATCTGGCCCTTCTTGTCTTCCTTGTAGAACATCACCTGGTCTTTATCGACTGGCTCGTAGAGCTGGCCGACGGACGAGTAGATGCCCAACTGGCGAAACATGCCTTCCATACCGAAGGTACGGGCTTCGTCCGGGATGATCGGGACGATGCGCTGGCCGATTTCCTTGTCCTTGACCAGTTGCGCGAGGATCCGCACGAAGGCCATGGTGGTGGAGATTTCACGGTCGCCCGAGCCGTCCAGGATCGCCTTGAGGGTTTCCAGTGGCGGGGTCGGGATGCTGAAGCTCTTGGCGCGGCGCTGTGGCACGAAACCGCCCAGGGCTGCGCGGCGCTCGGCCAGGTAGCGGGCTTCGGCGCTGCCTTCTTCGGGCTTGAAGAACGGCAGGTTTTCCAGCTCGCTGTCCTTGACCGGAATGTCGAAGCGGTCGCGGAACAGCTTCAGGCTCTCGACATCGACCTTCTTGGTGTTATGCGCGGTGTTCTTCGCTTCGCCGGCACCGGTGCCATAACCCTTGATGGTCTTGGCCAGGATGACAGTCGGTTGTTCTTTGTGGTTGACCGCCTGGTGGTACGCCGCGTAGACCTTGTACGGGTCGTGGCCACCACGGTTGAGCTTCCAGATCTCGTCGTCGGACAGGTCCGCAACCATGGCCTTGAGTTCAGGCGAGTTGAAGAAGTGCTCACGGACGAACGCGCCGTCCTTGGCCTTGTAGTTCTGGTATTCGCCGTCGATGACTTCGTCCATGCGGCGTTGCAGGATGCCGTCGACGTCCTTGGCCAACAGTGGGTCCCAGAAACGGCCCCAGATGACTTTGTTGACGTTCCACTGGGCACCACGGAACACGCCTTCGAGTTCCTGGATGATCTTGGCGTTGCCGCGAACCGGGCCGTCGAGGCGCTGCAGGTTGCAGTTGATGACGAAGATCAGGTTGTCCAGCTTCTCGCGGCCGGCCAGGGAGATCGCGCCCAGGGATTCCGGCTCGTCGCACTCGCCGTCGCCCATGAAGCACCAGACTTTCTGCTTGCCTGGCTGGATGAAGCCACGGGCTTCCAGGTACTTCATGAAGCGCGCCTGGTAGATCGCCTGGATCGGGCCCAGGCCCATGGAAACGGTCGGGAACTGCCAGAAATCAGGCATCAGCCAAGGGTGCGGGTACGAGGACAGGCCGTTGCCGTCCACTTCCTGGCGGAAGTTGTTCATCTGGTCTTCGGTGATGCGGCCTTCCATGAACGCACGGGCGTAGACGCCTGGCGATGCGTGACCCTGGAAGTAGATCAGGTCGCCGCCGTGCTCGTCGGTCGGGGCCTGGAAGAAATAGTTGAAGCCGATGTCATACAGCGTCGCGCTGGAGGCGAAGCTGGAGATGTGACCGCCCAGGTCAGAATCTTTCAGGTTGGTACGCATGACCATGGCCAACGCGTTCCAGCGCACCAGCGAGCGAATGCGGCGTTCCATGAACAGGTCGCCAGGCATGCGTGCTTCGTGGGTAACGGGGATCGTGTTGCGGTACGGCGTGGTGATGGCGTAGGGCAGTTGCGAACCGCTGCGGGTTGCGAGTTCACCCATACGGGTCATCAGATAATGAGCACGGTCTTCGCCTTCTTTGTCGAGAACCGATTCCAGGGCGTCCAGCCATTCCTGGGTTTCGACGGGATCGAGGTCTTGCATGGCTTGCTCCAGGGCGGAAAGGCTACCAGAATCGGTTGCCTGAGTTTGCGACTGGCCTTGTGGGCAGACGATATAAATTCTTGGATTGCCGAAGGTTGTTTCGGCGGCGTGTAGTTTTACTACAAATCGTCGGCCGTTTCAGCCTTTCGAATGTATAGACGAGTAGTAAAACTACACATGAGCGGCTGATGGCCCCTCGTTTCGTTGTGAGAATAATCGTTACTGTTGGTCATTTGCCAACTCGAACAGGTAAAAACTTGATGCCGGCTGCCAATAAAATCAGAAAATCAGCTATTTATCATCTTTGTTCGACAGTCGATCAGGTAGTGTCTTCTGTAAAAACACTACATCCAGCCTTTCCCGCGCCGATCAAGGATAGACCATGAGCCTGCCCTCGCTTGCCGAAATGCCGGCAATTCTCCAGTCATTGGTCAGTCGCGCCGAGCAGTCGTTCCGCGCGGCGGTCGCGCTCCTTGACGACGATCATGGATTGTCGACCTGGACGCCGCAGCGTTGGGCCGAGTTCAACCGCGTTACCGCCGCCAGTGACTTCGTCATCGAGCAAAGTGTACGAGATCCTTTGATGCTGTTGGCACTGGTGCGCAGCGGCGAACTGGACCGCAGCCTGGCGCCCGGTGAAATGTGCGCGCAGATTGGTGCCGCCGTACAGGCCGCCGAAACCGAAGACGAACTGGGCCGCGTCCTCCGTCGCCAGCGTACCCGCCAGCAGGTGCGGATCATCTGGCGTGACCTGACCCGCCAGGCCGATCTGGTCCAGACCTGCCGGGACCTCTCGGACATGGCCGACACCTGCATCGACCAAGCCTATCAATGGTTGTATCAGCGTCTCAGCCAACAGTTCGGCACACCCACCGGTCGACGCAGTGGCGAGCCGCAGCAGATGGTCATCCTGGGCATGGGCAAGCTCGGCGCGGTGGAGCTGAACCTGTCGTCGGACATCGACCTGATCTTCGCCTACCCCGAGGGCGGCGAAACCGTCGGCGCCAAGCGGCCGCTGGATAACCAGGAGTTTTTCATCCGCGTCGGCCAGCGCCTGATCAAGGCCCTCGACCCGATGACCGTCGATGGCTTTGTGTTCCGCGTCGACATGCGCCTGCGTCCCTACGGCTCGGCCGGTGCGCTGGTGCTGAGCTTCAACGCGCTGGAGCAGTATTACCAGGACCAGGGGCGCGACTGGGAACGCTACGCCATGATCAAGGCGCGGGTGGTGGCGGGCGACCAGGTGGCCGGCGCGCAACTGCTCGACATGCTGCGCCCGTTCGTCTATCGCCGTTACCTGGATTTTTCCGCCATCGAAGCGCTGCGCACCATGAAGCAGTTGATCCAGCAAGAAGTGCGGCGCAAGGGCATGGCCGACAACATCAAGCTGGGTTCGGGCGGCATTCGCGAGGTGGAGTTCATTGCCCAGGCGTTCCAGTTGATCCACGGCGGTCGCGACTTGAGCTTGCAGCAGCGGCCGCTGCTCAAAGTGTTAAGCACGCTGGAGGGGCAGGGGTACTTGCCGGCCAAGGTGATTGATGAGCTGCGCCAAGGTTATGAGTTCCTGCGTTATACCGAACATGCGATCCAGGCCATCGCCGACCGCCAGACCCAGATGCTGCCGGACAGTGCCCAGGATCAGGCGCGCATTGCGTTCATGCTGGGCTTTGCTGATTGGAGTGCGTTTCACGAACAACTGATGTACTGGCGCGGGCGCGTGGCCTGGCATTTTGGCCAGGTCATCGCCGATCCCGATGAAGAAGAGGGCAGCGAAGGCGAAGTGGCGGTGGGGGGCGAATGGTTGCCGCTGTGGGAAGACAGCCAGGATGAGGAAGCGGCGTGTCGCCAGTTGGAAGAAGGCGGTTTCGCCGATGCGTCCAAGGCACTGAAGGCCCTTGCGGCGCTGCGCTCGAGTCCGCAGTTACGCGCCATGCAGCGCCTGGGACGTGAGCGCCTGGACGCCTTCATTCCGCGCCTGCTGGCCCAGGCGGTGGAACATGCTGATCCGGACCTGGTGCTGGAGCGGGTATTGCCGTTGGTGGAGGCCGTGGCTCGTCGCTCGGCTTATCTGGTGTTGCTGACAGAAAACCCCGGTGCACTGCGTCGCTTGCTGACGCTGTGCGCGGCGAGTCCGTGGATCGCTGAACAAATCACCCGTTTCCCCTTGCTGCTCGATGAATTGCTCAACGAAGGTCGCTTGTTCAAGCCGCCCTTGGCGCCAGAGTTGGCGGCGGAGCTTCGTGAACGCCTGACGCGTATTCCCGAGGATGATCTGGAGCAACAGATGGAGGCGTTGCGGCACTTCAAGCTGGCCCACCGTCTGCGGGTGGCGGCTTCGGAAATCGCCGGCAGCCTGCCTTTGATGAAAGTCAGCGATTACCTGACCTGGCTGGCCGAGGCGATTCTCGAACAAGTGCTGGCGCTCGCCTGGCGCCAGACCGCGGCCAAGCATGGCGTGCCGTTGCGTACCGACGGCAGCTTGTGCGATCCGGGGTTCATTATTGTCGGTTATGGGAAGGTCGGCGGTTTGGAGTTGGGGCATGGTTCCGACCTGGACCTGGTGTTTATCCACGATGGCGATCCGCAGGCGGAAACCGATGGCCCGAAACCCATCGACGGTGCCCAGTTCTTTACCCGGCTCGGCCAGCGGATCATCCACCTGCTGACGGCCCAGACCAACTCCGGGCAGCTATATGAAGTGGACATGCGTTTGCGACCATCCGGCGCATCGGGTTTGCTGGTCAGCTCCTTGGGGGCGTTTGCCCGCTACCAGGAGAACGAAGCCTGGACTTGGGAGCATCAGGCGTTGGTGCGCGCGCGGGTGCTGGTGGGTAGCCAGGATGTGGGCCAGGCCTTCGAGAAAGTTCGCGTCCAGGTGTTGGGACGCAAGCGGGACCTGCCGACGCTGCGCCAGGAGGTGAGCGAAATGCGCGCCAAGATGCGCGACAACCTTGGCAGCAAGGCCACCGCCGCCGGGACCGCGCCGAATGCCTTCGAAGCCACGGCACCCTTCGACCTCAAGCAAGATGCCGGAGGTATCGTCGATATTGAATTTATGGTGCAATACGCGGCTCTGGCGTGGTCCGAGGAGCATCCTTCGCTGGTGCGCTACACCGATAACATCCGCATCCTGGACGGGCTGCAGGAGGTCGGGTTGATGCCTGCCGAAGATGCCACGCTGTTGCGCGAGGCCTACAAGGCCTACCGCTCCGCCGCCCATCGCCAGGCCTTGCAGAAAGACGCCGGGGTGATCGCAGGCGACCAGTTCGTGGACGAGCGCCGGCAGGTGATGCGGATCTGGCGGGAGCTGGGACTGAGCTGAGTATTGAATAAATGTGGGAGCGGGCTTGCTCGCGATAGCGGAGCGTCAGGCAACATTGATGTTGGATGTACAGGCCTCATCGCGAGCAAGCTCGCTCCCACAGTGGATTGGCGGTGTTGCACCGTGCTGAGGACAGATGCAGGTCCCTTGTGGGAGCGAGCTTGCCCGCGATAGCGGTGGGTCAGGCGACATAGGTGTTGAATGGGCTGGCTCCGTCGCAAGTAAGTCGCCCCCCACAGTTGATTGGCGGTGTGTTGTAGATTAGGGCCACAGGCAACGACCTAAGCCACAGTGATTCTCGAGGCGGGGAGGCGTAGGCCTCCCCGTATCGTTTTTGGAAGCCACATGAATATTCTGATCGTTGGGCCCAGTTGGGTCGGTGACATGGTGATGGCGCAGACACTGTTCCAGTGCCTCAAGCAGCGTCACCCGCAGTGCGAAATCGACGTCCTGGCCCCGGAGTGGAGCCGGCCGATCCTTGAGCGCATGCCCGAGGTGCGCAAGGCCTTGAGCTTCCCGCTCGGCCATGGCGTGCTGGAGCTGGCGACCCGCCGGCGTATCGGCAAATCCCTGGTCGGCCAGTACGACCAGGCGATCCTGCTGCCCAATTCGTTGAAATCGGCGCTGGTGCCGTTTTTTGCCGATATTCCCAAGCGCACCGGCTGGCGTGGCGAATTTCGCTACGGCCTGCTCAATGACGTGCGCGCCCTGGACAAAGACCGCTACCCGCTGATGATCGAGCGCTTCATGGCCCTGGCCTACGAGCCGGGCGCCGAGTTGCCCAAGCCGTATCCTCGGCCGAGTCTGCAGATCGACCCGGTGACGCGTGAAGCGGCCCTGGCCAAGTTCGGCCTGACCCTGGATCGCCCGGTATTGGCCCTGTGCCCTGGCGCCGAGTTCGGCGAGTCGAAGCGTTGGCCGGCGGAGCATTACGCCCAAGTCGCCGAGGCGAAGATTCGCGAAGGCTGGCAAGTCTGGCTGTTCGGTTCGAAAAACGACCACTCGGTGGGCGAAGACATCCGCTCGCGGCTGATCCCCGGCCTGCGGGAAGAGTCGGTCAATCTCAGCGGTGACACTTCCCTGGCCGAGGCCATCGACCTGCTGTCCTGCGCTGATTCGGTGGTGTCCAACGACTCCGGCCTGATGCACGTGGCCGCCGCGCTGAACCGTCCGTTGGTGGCGGTCTACGGCTCCACTTCCCCAGGCTTCACCCCGCCGTTGGCGGACAAGGTCGAAGTCGTGCGCCTGGGCATCGAATGCAGTCCATGCTTCGATCGCACCTGCCGCTTCGGTCACTACAACTGCCTGCGCCAGCTCATGCCGCCATCGGTGAATGAAGCCCTGGAGCGTTTGCAGGGCACACCCGTGGAGGTCCGGTAACTTGCGGGTATTGCTGATCAAGACTTCTTCGTTGGGGGACGTGGTCCATACGTTGCCAGCGCTGAGCGATGCGGCGCGGGCTATTCCGGGCATCAAGTTCGATTGGGTGGTGGAAGAAGGCTTCGCCGAAATTCCCACCTGGCACCCGGCCGTGGGCAAGGTCATTCCAGTGGCGATACGGCGCTGGCGCAAGAACCTCTGGCAAACCATCAAGAGTGGCGAATGGCGGCGTTTCAAGCAGAGCATGCGCGCCGACAAATACGACCTGGTGATCGATGCCCAGGGCCTGTTGAAAAGCGCCTGGCTGACTCGCTACGTCAAGGCGCCGGTCGCCGGCCTGGATAAAGACTCGGCTCGCGAACCCTTGGCGGCGCGTTTCTATTCGCGGCGCCTGGCAGTGGCTCGCGGTCAGCATGCGGTCGAGCGCGTGCGTCAGTTATTCGCCCTGGCGCTGGGCTATGACTTGCCGCAAACCCAGGGTAACTATGGCCTCGACATCGACCGCCTGGTGGAATTGCCACGGCCCTATCCCTACGTGGTATTCCTGCACGGCACGACGTGGGAGTCCAAGCACTGGCCCGAGCTTTACTGGCGCCAGCTCACCGAGCGCATGGGCCAGTTCGGCGTCGTGGTGAAACTGCCCTGGGGCAGCCCGGCCGAGAAGGCCCGGGCCGAGCGCATTGCAAATGGGCTGCGCAATGCCCTGGTATTGCCGAAGTTGAACCTCGGCGGCATGGGCAAGGTGCTCGCCGGCGCCCAGGCTTGCGTGGCGGTGGACACCGGTCTTGGCCATCTGGCCGCGGCCCTCGACGTGCCGACCATTTCTCTGCTTGGCCCGACCAATCCGGTGCTCACCGGCGCCTATGGCAAGGGCCAGATTCACCTCGCCAGTGATTTCCCTTGCGCGCCCTGCATGCAGAAGCAATGCACTTATCCACCCACCGCCGAGGATGCCCGGCGGTTCGACCTGAAACGCGAGCAGCCCCTGTGCTTCACGCGTCTGAATCCCGAGCGTGTCGCCAGCCACCTGAGCACGTTATTGGCTGAGGAGCCGCGCTGATGCAATTGGCTTTTGTCCTTTACAAATATTTCCCTTTCGGCGGCCTGCAGCGTGACTTCATGCGCATCGCCCTGGAGTGCCAGCGGCGCGGTCACCAGATCCGCGTCTACACGCTGATCTGGGAAGGCGACGTGCCGCCCGGCTTCGAAGTGCTGGTGGCGCCGGTCAAGGCGTTGTTCAATCATCGCCGCAACGAGAAACTCAGCGCGTGGATGGAAGCGGACCTGGCCAAGCGCCCGGTGGACCGCTTGATCGGCTTCAACAAGATGCCCGGCCTGGACGTGTACTACGCCGCCGATGGCTGCTTCGAAGACAAGGCGCAAAACCTGCGCAATTCGCTGTACCGGCGCTGGGGCCGCTACCGGCATTTCGCCGAGTACGAGCGGGCGGTGTTCGCCAAGGACGCCAAGACCGACGTGCTGATGATCTCCGAAGTCCAGCAACCGCTGTTCATCAAGCACTACGGCACGCCACTGGAACGTTTTCACCTGCTGCCGCCGGGCATCGCCCAGGACCGCCGCCGGCCTGCCGACGCTGACGAAATCCGTGCCGCGTTCCGGGCCGAATTCGAGCTGGCCGACGACGATCTGTTGCTGGTGCAGATCGGTTCCGGGTTCAAGACCAAGGGCGTGGATCGCAGCCTCAAGGCCCTGGCCGCGTTGCCCGCGCAATTGAGAAAACGCACCCGACTGTTTGTAATTGGCCAGGACGACCCCAAAGTATTCCAACTGCAGAGCGCCGCGCTGGGTCTGGGTGACAACGTGCGGTTCCTCAAGGGGCGCAGTGACATCCCGCGTTTCCTGCTGGGCGCCGACCTGTTGATCCATCCGGCGTACAACGAAAACACCGGCACTGTCTTGCTTGAAGCGCTGGTGGCCGGATTGCCGGTGCTGGTCAGCGCGGTGTGTGGGTACGCCCACTACATCGCCGAGGCCGACAGTGGCCTGGTGCTGGACGAGCCGTTCGAACAAGCGCAGCTCACCGAGTACCTGGGGCGGATGTTGAGTGATGCCGATGCCCGGGCAACCTGGAGTCGCAACGGTCTGGCCTTCGCCGAGACGGCCGACCTCTACAGCATGCCGCAGCACGCGGCCGATGTGATATTGGCGGAGCACGCTTGATGAAATTGATGCTGGCCGAACCGTTCAAGAGCCTTTGGGCCGGACGCGATGCGTTCGCCGAAGTCGAAGCGCTCCAGGGCGAGGTCTACCGTGAGCTCGAAGCCCGGCGCACCCTGCGCACGGAGGTGGACGGTCGCGGCTTTTTCGTGAAGATCCACCGTGGCATTGGCTGGGGCGAGATCTTCAAGAACTTGCTGACCGCCAAGCTGCCGGTGCTCGGTGCGGGCCAGGAATGGAAGGCCATCCAGCGCCTGCAAGAAGTCGGCGTGCCGACCATGACGGCCGTCGCCTACGGCGAGAAGGGCAGCAATCCGGCGGACCAGCATTCATTTATCATCACCGAAGAGCTGGCGCCGACCATCAGCCTTGAAGATTTCAGCATCGAGTGGGTCAAGCAAGCGCCGCCGCCCAAGCTCAAGCGCGCCCTGATCGCCGAAGTGGCGCGCATGACCGGCATGATGCACCGCGCCGGCGTTAACCACCGTGACTGCTATATCTGCCACTTCCTGCTCCACACCGACAAGCCGGTGACGCCCGAGGATTTCAAGCTCTCGGTGATCGACTTGCACCGCGCCCAGACCCGCCCGGCCATTACCACCCGCTGGCGTAACAAGGACCTGGCGGCCCTGTATTTCTCGGCGTTGGACATCGGCCTGACCCGTCGTGACAAGCTGCGCTTCCTCAAGGGTTACTTTCAGCAGCCGCTGCGCCAGGTCCTGGCTGAAGAGGCTTCGTTGCTGGCGTGGCTCGAAGGCAAGGCCAACAAGCTGTATGACCGCAAGCAGCGGTACGGGGATGCGCTCTGATGTCGGGTTGGAACCTGGAGCCGGCCTACGCTGAACTGGCGCAGGATTTCGGCAGCCTCGATGCGGTATTTGCCCTGCAGGGAGAGCGTCTGACCCGCGATCCACTGTCGGAGGTGATCCGCATACAGCGCAACGGCGTGAACTATTACGTCAAGCGCTACGTTGGTGCCGGCAAAGGCTTGCGGCGCTACTTGGGCAAGCCCCGGGTCAAGTCCGAGTGGCAGAACCTCAAGCGATTCGCCAAGTGGGGGATTCCCACGGCCGAGATTGTTGCCTGGGGCCTGGAGCGACGTGGCGCGGCGTACGATCGCGGGGCAATGATCACCCGTGAGCTGCCTCGAACCGAAGATCTTTCAGCGCTGGCTAATCGGCGCGATCCGCGCCTGGGCGACCGCGCCTGGGTCGATGGTGTCAGCCGTCAACTGGCCGGTTATACCCGGATCATGCACGATCACCGCTTCACCCATAACGACCTGAAGTGGCGCAATCTGCTGATAGACGACCAGTCGCGGCTGTTCCTGATCGATTGCCCGAACGGCGATTTCTGGCGCGGCTTCTGGCTCAAGTACCGGATTACCAAAGACCTGGCCTGCCTTGACAAGGTTGCCAAGCGCCACCTGTCGAGCACCCAGCGCCTGCGCTTCTACCTGCAGTACCGCCAGCGTGACCGGCTCGATGCGTGTGACAAAAAACGCATCCGCCATGTAGTGAGATTTTTTGAGGGACGTGAATGACTGATTTCCTGGCCGCTGAAGACCGGGCGTTGCTTGCACGTCATGGCCTGGACAGCTTCGAGGCCCTTTGGTCGCGAGAACTGGACGCCGTCGATGAGCCCAATACCGCAGGCGGCGGCTGGAGCAGTGTGTTCCGGCTGGAGCTCGAAGGGCAGGGCTATTACCTCAAGCGCCAGAGCAATTACCTGACCCGGACCTTTTCGCACCCTTTTGGCGAGCCCAGTTTTTCCAGGGAGTTTCGCAACATCAGCCGGTATCGCCAGTTGGGGATTCCGGCCCTGCAAGCGGTGTTCTATGGCCAGCGCAAGGTACATGGCGAAGTGCGAGCGGTCTTGCTGACCCGTGCCCTGGATGGCTGGGACGACCTGGACTCGCTGTTGCAACGCTGGCCAAGCCTGACGGCAGAGCAGCGCTCCACAGTCCTCAACGCTTGCGGGCAGTTGGCGCGGCGCCTACACGGCATGCATCAGGTGCATGGCTGCTTCTATCCCAAGCACATCTTCCTGCAAGCCACTGCCGACGGTTATCAGGCGCAATTGATCGACCTCGAAAAGACTCGGCCGCTGCTGTTTGGCCAGCGTGATCGAGTCAAGGACCTGGAGCCTTTGCTGCGCCGGGCCAGGATCTGGAGCGAAGAAGATGTCCGCCAGTTGCTGTCTACGTATCTGGACCAGCCCCTTGGCGGTGCGCTGGTGGATCAATGGATGACCCGGTTGAGGGCTCGACGCACCCATAAGGAGGCCCGCTGATGCATTTGTCGGAATTGAAAAGCGCCGGTCGCAGCCCTAGCCTGCCCCTGAGCGTGGAGCTGGCCGATGCCGCCGGTCCGGCGCGTTTGCAATTGCTTTCACTGTTGCGAGTGTTGCCGGGCCAACGTTACGTCGGTGCCGGTATCTGGCGTGGTCGGCCGGTGCTGGCCAAGTTGCTGGTGGGCAGCAAGGCGCCCCGGCACTTCCAGCGTGAACTGCAAGGCGTTCGCCTCCTGGCGGAGCAGGGACTGACGACGCCGCTGCTGCTGGCCGATGGCTTGAAGGAGGGCGAGGGTGGCTGGCTGCTGTTCGAGCTGCTGGAGGACGCCGAAAGCCTCGGTGACGCCTGGAAACAGGTCGAGCACCTGCCAATGTTGGCGGACGAGCAAACGGCAGTGTTGGCCGAGGCCCTGGGTGCGATTGCGCAACTCCACGGCAAGGGCCTGTGGCAAGAAGACTTGCATCTGGACAACCTGCTGCGCCACGGCGGCAAGCTCTATCTGATCGATGGCGCCGGTATTCGCGCCGAAACCCCGGGGCAGCCGTTGTCGCGGCAGAAGGTATTGGAGAACCTCGGGGTGTTCTTCGCCCAGCTTCCCAAATCCATCGAGCCGTTCAATGAAGAACTGCTGGTGTATTACCTGTTGGGCAACGCCGAACACGCCTTGCCCATGGAGGCGCTGCAAAAACAGATCGATAAAGTGCACACATGGCGGCTGAAAGATTTTCTCGAAAAGGTCGGGCGCGAGTGCAGCCTGTTCAGCGTACAGCGCGGACCGTTCGGGCTGCGAGCGATCCGTCGTGATGAAGAGGCCGCGATGGTCCCGGTGCTGGAACAGGCCGATGCACTGCTCGATCAGGGCCATCTGTACAAGACGGGCGGCGCGGCCAGTGTCGGCAAGGTCGAGTCGAATGGTCGCACCCTGGTGATCAAGCGCTACAACATCAAGAACTTCGCCCATTGGCTCAAGCGCTTCTGGCGTCCAAGTCGCGCCTGGCATTCCTGGCGCGAGGGGCATCGACTGGCATTCCTCGGCATCGCCACGCCCAAGCCGCTGGCGCTGCTGGAAAAGCGTTTCCTCTGGCTGCGCCGAGGGGCTTACCTGGTGACCGAGCACCTGTCGGGCCCGGACATCATCGAACGCTTCGCCCCTTACGTCGAGAGCGGCGAGGCTCCCGAGACTGAGCTGCTGGCGCTGGATCGCTTGTTCGCTGATCTGATCCGCGAGCGCATCAGTCACGGCGACTTCAAGGGGCACAACCTGTTCTGGCAAGACGATCGTTGGGCGTTGATCGACCTCGACTCGATGTGCCAACACCGCAGCCAGTCCAGCTTCGCCCAGGCCTATGCCCGGGATCGGGCGCGGTTTATGCGCAATTGGCCGCAGGACAGTGCGTTGTATCGCGTGATCGATGAGCGCTTGCCCAAGGCAGTCGATAACACGTCGGCTATCGTGTAACCGATCACTGTGGCGAGGGAGCTTGCTCCCGCTGGGCTGCGCCTGTAGGAGCTGTCGAGCGAAGCTAGGCTGCGATCTTTCCCCAGGCACTTGAGTCTCAAGCGAAAGATCAAAAGATCGTCCGAACGCGGCCCGAGCCTTCGCCAGCTCCTACAGAGCCGAGCGGGAGCAAGCTCCCTCGCCACGGACCGTGTAAACCCTACGACTCATCGCTAGAGGCTTAAGGCCGCATTTACGCTATAATCCCGCCCTTTAGCTGCCCCGCACCCCTAGGTGCGCGGCACATTCATTTTCGCGGCGCTTGTCGCCCGTATGCAGACATAAGAGGCTAGACCCTGTGGCATTGACGATTCTTGGCCTGTCCGGCGCCCTTAGCCATGATCCTTCCGCAGCGCTGTACATTGACGGCAAGCTGATCGCGGCGGCCGAGGAAGAGCGCTTCGTACGCGATAAACATGCAAAGAACCGCATGCCCTACGAGTCGGCGAAGTTCTGTCTGGAACAGGCCGGCATCAAGCCTTCCGATGTCGATGTGGTGGCGATCCCGTTTGCCCCGATCAGTCTGTTCGGCGAAGCTCGCTGGCACTACGCCAAGCGTTACTGGTACGCACCGGACCGCGCCCTCGATGCGATCCTGATGGGCAACCGTCGCTACAAGCGCTATCGCCGCAAGATCGTCTGGTGCCTGGAGCAACTGGGCTTCGATCCGAAAAAGATCAAGATCGAGCCGGTCGAGCACCACCTGGCCCACGCCTCCAGTGCCTATCATTGCTCGGGCTTCCAGGAAAAAACCGCGATCCTGGGCATCGATGGCAAGGGCGAATACGCCACGACCTTCTTTGGCTACGGTGAAAACGGCAAGATCCACAAGATCAAGGAATTCTTCGATCCGGACTCCCTGGGTGGCCTGTACGGCGCGATCACTGAGTTCCTCGGTTTTGAAATGCTCGACGGCGAATTCAAGGTCATGGGCATGGCGCCTTATGGCGACGCCAGCAAGTACGATTTCTCGCGCCTGGCTTCGTTCGAAAACGGCGAATTGGTGATCAACACCGACTACGCCAACGTGATCGGCCTGCGCCGCTATAAAGAGAAAGGCAAGGGCTTCTACTTCTCGCCGAAGCTGATCGAATGGCTCGGCCCGAAACGTGAAGGCGACATCGCCGACGAGCCGTACATTCACTACGCGGCGAGCATGCAGGCGCTGTTCGAGAAGCTCGCATTGCAGATGATCGACCACTACCTGGGCGACGTGCTCAAGGAAACCGGCAAGCTGGCCTTCGCCGGTGGCTGTGCGTTGAACGTCAAGCTGAACCAGAAAATCATCGCCCGTGATGACGTCAAGGAGCTGTTCGTGCAACCGGCTTCCGGCGACGCCGGTACGGCGGTAGGCGCGGCGGCTTATGTGTCCCATGCCCGTGGCGTGCCGGTGGAGAAGATGGAACACGTCTACCTCGGCCCGGCCTACAGCAACGAAGACGTGATCGCGGCGTGCGCCCGCCATCCGAGCAAGCCTGAGTGGCGCAAGATCGACAACACCCCCGAGCGCATCGCCAAGATCATGGTCGACGGTAACCCGGTGGCCTGGTTCCAGGGCCGCATGGAGTTTGGCCCGCGTGCCTTGGGCGGTCGTTCGATCATCGGTTGCCCGAGCGCCAGCGGCGTGGCCGATCGTATCAACGAGCAGATCAAGTTCCGCGAGCGCTGGAGGCCTTTCTGCCCGTCGATGCTCGACACCGTTGCACCGCAGATGATCAAGGTCGATCACCCGGCACCGTTCATGACCTTCACCTTCGAAGTCGCCGAAGAATGGAAGACCCGCGTGCCGGAAGTCGTCCACGAAGACGGCACCTCCCGGGCCCAGGTGCTCAAGCGCGAATACAACCCGCGCTACTACGACATGATGAAGGCCCTGGAAGTCCTGACCGGCAACGGCGTGTCGCTGAACACCTCGCTCAACCGTCGCGGCGAACCGATGATCTGCTCGCCGACCGACGCGCTGAACATGTTCTTCGGTTCGGACCTGCAGTACCTGATCATGGAAGACATTCTGGTGGTCAAAGACGGCGTGGATGTTTATGACTGAGATGTTGGTCAGTGTCATCATTCCAGCTTACAACTACGCCGAGACATTGCCGCGAGCGGTGAATTCTGTCATTGCGCAGTTGGGCGAAGCCCAGGCAGAGCTGCTGGTGATCGACGATGGCTCCACTGATGCGACGCCTCAAGTTGTAGAGCAGTTGCTGGTCGAGCATGCCGGGGCCTTTCGAGCCCTGCGCAAACCCAACGGTGGTCTGTCGTCGGTGCGGAACCGTGGGATCGAGGAAGCCCGGGGCCAGTACCTGATCTTCCTTGATGCGGATGATGAGATGGCGCCGGGCGCGCTGGCGGCTGTGGCCCGGCATGTCGCCGATAATCCCGAGAGTCGTTTGATTATTGGCGGCCACTGGTCGGTGTTCTCCGACGGTCGTCGCGTCCAGCACAGCGCCACGCCCTTGCCGGTGACGCCGCGTGAACGTGTTCGTGGCTATCTGCTGGAAAAGACGGTGTCGCTGTCCAACGGAGCCTGCGTCATGCACCGCGAGGTGTTCGGGCCAGGCAATTACCCTTTGCACCTGCGTAACGTCGAAGATATACCTGTATTTGCCCAAGTGCTGGCGCGCTTTCCATGTTCCACATTGGATCAGCCGCTCGCGCTGATCCACAAGCATGATGACAGCATGCGACATGACCTCAAGCAAAGCCTGGCTGCGGGGGTGGAGATGGTGGACGAGGTGTTTGCTCCTGCGCGGATGCCGGCGGAGTTGCAGGACCTGCGTCAGGCCTTTACCGCCCAGCGCTGCCTGTCCTTGTTCCGCGACTGCTATAGCGCTGGGGACTACGTTCGCGCAAAGGCTTTTTATGCCCGGGCCGTACGTACCAACTTTTTTTCGATCATGCGCTGGTCCTACACGCGTAAGGCCGTCCGGTTGTTGTTCAAGTGAGCGCTTCGAGTCCTGATCACGCTGCCTTCCAGGCCGACGACAGCTGGGCTCGAAAGGCTCGTGAGCTGGACCTCTATCGCTGGAAATTGTTGCGTCAGCGTCATGGTCGCCTTGGCAGTTTGTTGCGGCTGTCTCGTGATGTGATGGTCGACACGGTGGTCGGACTGCGTGCGAAGGCATGCTTGAGAGATTCGGTAGACGCCACGCCCTGTGAAGTGCTGCTGCTGCATTCGGCGCCAAAATCCATGGCGTTGCAGCGCAAGAATATCCTGATCGATGCACTGCGCAAGCGAGGATGTCGGTTGATGGAGGCTGCGCTTCGATCGCCCTCGCATGCTTGTAGCGAACGCATGCTTTTGGCTCCGCCACAGTCCGTGCCGCTACGTTATCTGGTCTATGCCGCCCACGCCCAGTGGCTGGTGACGACGTATCAACCAAAAGTGCTGATCAACGAGCGCAATGGCAGTCTCCATGCGCCGTTCCTGCGTCTTGCATTGGCTGCGCGTGGCGCCCGGTTGCTGCATCTGGCCCACGCGACGACGCTGGAATCCTCTCGTCGCCTGGGAATGAATGACTACGATTACTACGGGGTCTTTGGCCGTAGTTCATTGGTGGCGTTGCAAGAGCGGACGTTGCGGTTTGGCGAGTCGACGGTGGTGCTGCTCGGTTCGTACCTTGCCGATGAAACTTATGATTTGCCTGTTGCGGATCCAGCGATCAAGACGTTATTGATCCTGGGGGTCGGGCCGGACCGCGAGAAGGAGTCCGGTTATCAAGAAACCTATCGGCTACTGCGTGAGTGGGCTGGGCGCAATCCTCACTACCGTGTGCTGTTCAAGCGCCATCCGCGCAGCAAGGCTCAATTCTGGAGCGATGCAGCTACACGTTTCTCCAATATCGAGCTACTGGATATCAATCAATCATTGGCCCAGGCTCTGGCGCGGGCTAGCGTTGTGGTCAATATCATGTCCAATGCCGGCATAGAAGCCGGTTTGGCTGGTCGGCCGGTCATCTACGTAAATGCGGGCAGTGATGAGGATATTTTTGCTCACGCCTTGTTTTTCGGACCGCAGGTGCGTGACGAGGGGGCTTTCTCTCATCAGTTGCAAGCGCTCGAGCGCAATTATCCAGAGTCCGTGGAAAAGGCCCGAGGTTTCGCCGATTACCATTTGGTCTACGGCTCCCAAGGGCTGGCAAAAACCGTCGAGCTGATCGAAGGCTTGCTGCAAGGCGTGAATCCCGAGCGAAAGTTCGAAACCTTCAGATTGCCCGCTGCCGGTTGACATCGATTTTCGGCAAATCAGATGTTGAGCGCCGTTCTAAGCTCCAGTTCACTGCACGTCTGTTGGTGACTAAGGTAGTGCTGCAGAAACTGGTCGTCGCGCAGTAGCCATTCGCGGTCTTGGCGATAGCGCAGCATATGCTTGAAATTGCGTAGGCGCAGGCCTTTGCGCAATGGTCTGCCATAGCTGCGCAGGTCAGCTATATCAATCAAACCCAAAGAGTTTTCCGGCGTCAGCACGACGTTCCCCAGGTGCGCCGAGCGAAAATAGATACCGCTCTGATGCAGGCGTGCCATGAACTCACCAAGTTGTGCGCGAAGATTGCCAAGGTCGTCGCTGCCCAGCAACTGACGAAGCGTGCTGCCGGGCAGAGGGTCGTAATGGACTGCGTCACGCTCAATTGAGGGAATGCGATAGACGTGGCGAATTTGCGGACATTCGATGCCGCGCCCCTGCAAAATCTGGCAGTTGTCGGCGAAGCGCTTGGCGTAGGGCGACCACAGTGCGGAGGTCAGCAGCCGCTTGCGGCGAAACAGCTTGAACATCGAACCATCAGCCAAGCGCAGCACTTTATCCCCCTGGCGGTCAGCTTCGAGGACATCGGCACCTTCACGCAGGCTGAGGTAAACAGTATGGTCGAGCGTTTGCATCAAGGCTCCGGGGCTTGGCCCGAGGGGATGGGCAGCCGCATATGTTAACGCAGTGTGCGGGCTGCAAAAACCGCTGTGGTATAGTCGCGCCAATTTTCCAAGATGCTCGCTCTGTGTAAGGGCCTGCATGGCGCCGTCTTTCTGGAAATTCCATGACAAAAACGCTGTTCATTTCCTTGGCCAAGCATCAAGGCCTCTATTTCAATCGCTTGCTCAGCGAAACCGAATTACAGGGTAAAGTCGTCACTCCCCAACAAATGCCTTGGCCAAGGTCTCTGCTGATCTCCAGGGTCGTTTCGCGCATCGATTGGTCGAGCTTGATCCAGGAAAAATGCGAGGAGCGTCGAGTCAAGAACAAGTACGACGGCCTTCTGTATCGCTTGCTGTTACGCCTCGAACTTTTTTGGATGGCACTGCGCGCCCAGGCTTTGCTTGATCAGGAACGTCCTGATGTATTGGCGTTCTGGAACGGTTCTCATCGTTATTGCCGATTGTTGGTGGCGCTCGCGCCGACGGGCTGCAGGACGTTTTTTTTCGAGAATGGTTTGTTGCCCGATACAACGACGGTGGACCCGCGTGGCGTGAACTATCTGAATGCGGTTCCGCGCGAAGCCGATTTCTACCTCAATTACCCGCATTCGGTACCAGAGGACCAGGCGCCAGCGGTGCTGATTCCCCGTGCGCCTCGTACTACCGGCCCGGCACCGATTGCGCTACCTGGGCAGTTTATATTCATTCCCTTCCAGGATGATCGAGACAGCCAGGTTCGACTGTTCTCTCCGTGGATCAGGAATATGCGCGAGATGTTTGCGCTGGGCGAGCGCCTGGTCAAAGAGACTGGCCTGACGGTAGTTTTCAAGGAGCATCCGTCCAGCCGCGAGACGTATCCCGAGCTGCACGAGCGCTGTCATGAGCGCCTGCTCTTCGCCAATGGCAATGCCACACAGCAACTGATCGAAGCCTGCCAGTTCGTGATTACCATCAATTCGACCGTGGGGCTGGAAAGCTTGTTGTTGGGCAAGCCCGTGCTCACGCTGGGCCAGGCTTTTTTCAACATCGAGGGCCTGGTGATGCATGCCGACAACGCTGAGCGGGTGTTGGAACTGTCTCGTGCATTTCCCAAGTGGCCGCTCGATGAGCGTTTGCGGCGCAACTTTCTCCACTACCTTTCCGAGCACTACTGTATCAAGGGTGGTTGGAAGAATGCGGATAGAGCCCAGCTTCAACGAGTTACGGATCGGATATTGAGTAAAGTTGGATGCTGAGGAATATGAAAAGATTGATCGATAAGGATGTCTTGGTGGCATGGGCATCCATTGGTTTTCTGGTTCTGCTCTGTGGGGCGTGGGTCCTGCCGAGCAATAAAATGTATCACCAGATGTTGATTGTCCTGCTGTGGCTGCCCGCCTTGCTGGCGTTGTTCCATCGGGATTTCAGGCTGCTGTTCAAGCAGCCGGAGTGGGCGCTTTTTGCATTATTCATGGCTTGGACGTTATTGGTCTTGTTGGTTGAGGGCGGTGACAGCGGTTTCGGCAAGGCGAAAGTTACGCTCTACGTGACGCTGACGCTGTTCGGCATTTTGCTGGCGGCACAGAACAGTAAATGGCGGCTCGAATCGATGTTGTTGTATGCGTCGATCCTGGGCGGTTTTTTTGCTTTGGCCTCCTGGATCTATTTCTATGAGTTTGCCGCTCAGCCTTTTAGCGCACGAGTGCTTGCCATTGGCGTATGGAACACCGCCATTCCGGCCGCGCATGCGGTGGGGGCGCTCGCAATCATTGGCATTTTTACGATGCAGACCAAACGTTTCAGTCCTTTGGCAATGATGCTGTTGGTCATTCCTTTCCTGGGATATGCGATGTTTTTGGGCTTCAATCAGACACGCGGTGTATGGGTAGGCTTGGCCGCCGGTTTGTTGGTAACAGGCGTGGCCAGGCCGTCGAGGCTGACCGGAGCGTTGATCTTTCTAGGCATTGCCGGGGTCGCATTCATCGCTGTATTCAAACCCGAGATTCTATTGCAACGCGGAATTTCCTATCGGCCACAACTGTGGGGCGCTGGTGTTCGATTGATAGTGGAGCATTGGGCGACAGGGTTGGGCTTCCATGAATATTTAATTCCAATTCCTGAAATCTCGCAGTCATTCAAGCATCCCCACAACCTTTTTCTGGATACCGGTGTACGTCTCGGTGTTCCTGGGCTGATATTGTTTTGTTCGCTCTGGCTGGCTGCTGGCTGGCGTGGTTGGGTTTCACGCGCGCAGCCGCTGGGTCAAGTGTTGCTGATACTCTGGGTTTTCTCCGGCACGTCATTGCTGACAGATGGCATTGGCCTATGGCTCAAACCTAACGCGGATTGGTTCATCACGTGGCTGCCAATTGCGTTGAGCATTGTATTGGCTGCTCGTGGTACTCCCGAAATCAGCAGTTCCACCCGGAGCATTCCTGCTGCTGGCTGACGGGGCGGCGCGGTGAAGAAGTCCCTCCGCATGTTCTGCCCTTCGTCCTGTGCGGGCCGATTTAGTCGTTGGTTCGCTGTTACAATCCGCAGCCTGTCTGTCTTTTCAAACGTGCGAGGCGCACCGAATGGCCAATTCCGACCAGCAATCGAGCATGAAGATCTACCTGCGATTGCTGAAATACGTACTCCCGTATTGGGGCGCTTTCGCTGTCAGTATCGTTGGCTTCGTGTTGTTCGCATCCAGCCAGCCGATGCTGGCGGACATGCTCAAGCATTTTCTCGATGCGCTACAAAAGCCAAATGACACCCAGTTCATGGGGGTCTCGCTAGTACTGGGTGTTCCGCTATTGATAGTGCTGATTGCGGTCTACCAGGGCGTCGGTTCATTTCTTGGCAATTACTACCTCGCCAAGGTCGCCCGGGGCGTGGTCCATGACTTGCGTTGTGCGTTGTTCGACAACCTGCTGACTTTGCCCAATCGTTATTTTGACAACCATAACTCTGGCCATCTGATTTCCCGCATTACCTACAACGTGACCATGGTCACCGGTGCCGCTACCGATGCCATCAAGGTAGTCATCCGAGAAGGCCTGACCGTGGTGTTTCTGTTCGGCTACCTGCTCTACAGCAACTGGAAAATGACTTTGGTGTTGTTGGCGATATTGCCGGTCATTGCCGTCCTGGTGAGCAGTGCCAGCAAAAAATTCCGCAAGCAAAGCAAGAAAATCCAGGTGGCGATGGGCGATGTGACACACGTGGCTTCGGAAACCATTCAAGGCTATCGGGTGGTACGCAGCTTCGGCGGCGAACACTACGAAATCGAACGGTTTCATAAGGCCAGCGCGGATAACATGAACCGCAGCCTGGGCATGACCCGTACTCAATCGATCTACACGCCGATGTTGCAGTTGGTGATCTACATCGGCATGGCGGTATTGATGTACCTGGTGCTTTACCTGCGTGGCGATGCCTCGGCGGGAGAACTGGTTGCCTACATAACTGCCGCCGGGTTGCTGCCTAAGCCTATCCGTCAATTATCGGAGGTCAGCGCCACGATTCAAAAAGGGCTGGCGGCGGCGGAGAGCATTTTCGAGCAACTCGACGAAGAACCGGAAGTCGATACGGGTACCCAGGAAATAGCCAGGATCAATGGCCGCTTGGAAGTACGCAACCTGAGCTTCCAATACCCTGGCACGGAAAAGCTTGTGCTCGACGATGTTTCCTTTACTGCCGAAGAGGGCCAGATGGTCGCATTGGTTGGGCGCTCGGGCAGCGGCAAATCGACACTTGCCAATCTGATCCCGCGCTTCTACCACCATGACAAGGGCCAGATACTGCTGGACGGAGTGGATGTCGAGCAATACAGACTGACCAACCTGCGCCGCCATATCGCCCTGGTAAATCAACAGGTGACGCTGTTCAACGACACTGTTACCAATAATATCGCCTATGGCGACCTGGCCGGCGCACCGTTTGAAGACGTATGCAAGGCAGCTGAAGACGCTTATGCGGCCGAGTTCATCGTGCAGATGCCTCAGGGGTATGACACTTTGGTGGGTGAGAACGGAGTCTTGCTTTCGGGTGGCCAGCGCCAACGTCTGGCGATTGCCCGGGCTTTGCTCAAGAATGCTCCGCTGCTGATTCTTGATGAGGCGACGTCGGCCCTGGACACTGAGTCCGAGCGCCATATCCAGGCAGCCCTGGACCAGGTGATGAAGGGCCGTACCACCCTGGTAATTGCCCACCGGTTGTCCACCATTGAAAAGGCCGATCTTATTCTCCTGATGGATAAAGGCCGTATTGTCGAGCGAGGCACACATGCCGAGCTGTTGGCATTGAACGGCTTTTACGCACGCCTGCACGAAAAGGATTTTGTCGAGGAAACTGACGAGGCGGCGAAGGAGTCCTTCGTTTGATCCTGAGTCATTGGCGGACCTGGCGAGAAAGCGGTTGGACACCCATAGACGCTGCGGCTTACGCCCGAGCCTGGCATGAGTTCGGCGGCAGCGTGGCGACACACCCTGATGTGGTCGAACGCCTGGCCGGGTTGGTGGGTATCGCGGTGCGTTACCTTGGATGGTTTGCCAACGGCCAACTGTGTGCCGCCATGCCAACGTGGGGCCGTCATGTTGCGCTATCAAAGGATGTGCTCAAGCGTGAAGGCAAGCGGGGCATGCTCGATCTTGGCAATGCCGAGGTCATCCTGCCCATCCGTGAAGACGCCCAGATTCGCCTGCGGCACCGCATGCGCTATGTATCGGAACTCAATGCCCCACTGGTTCTCGGCCTCGCTGAGCAGTCCGAAGGCCTGGCACTGGCGCGGGAGCCTGAGGAGTACAGCAAGAAGTTCCGTTATAACCAGCGTCGTGAGCAGCGCTTGCTTGAGGATGCCGGTGGCATTATCCGGTCGATACTGGAGTTGTCCGCCAGTGAACAGGCCGCCGTTTATGCCGACTTGTTCCAGCGTCGATGGAATTTCGAGGCGCCTGGCAAGACGCATCTGGCCGAGGTGTTTAGCCTGATGCGTGAGTTCATGACCGGATCGCTGATCTACCTGAATGACGAGCCGGTGGCCATCCAGATTCTCTATAGGGTCGAGGCGCCCAAGTGGGTCAGCCTTGAATATATCAACGGCGGGGTTGACCCGCAGAGTCGCGAGTTCAGCCCTGGCAGCGTACTCAGTTACGTCAATACCCAGGCCGAGTGGGAGCATGCCCGGGCGCTTGGGAAGCCGTTGCGTTACTCGTTCGGCCGTGCCGATCGTGAATACAAGGACCGATGGTGCAAGCGGGTTCCGGTCTATCAGGTTTGACCAAAGACACAACCCATGAGCGAGAGAGACAAACCGTGAGCGCACGCAAGCAGCAATTGCTAAAACGTCATCGTCAACGCAAGCGCCTGCTGCTGGTTGGCGTATTGTTGGCAGCGTTGCTGCTTGGCTATACGGTGTCGTGGTGGTCGCTCGTGGTGTTTCTTGCGGTGGGCTGGGTTGCGCACGAGGCCTGGCTCTCCGACCATCTGTTCTATGCCCCCGGTGATGACTATCGCTATGAGTTTCCGGCGGGCACTCCGCAATTTCCTGTCACGCTGAGGGAAGGTTGCCTGCAAGTCGCGGGGGCGTTCGATACTCATCAGACACTGGTCTTGCAGGTACGGGTAAAAAGCAGCTGGTTGGGGCATTTTCTTGATCCCCAGGTTCTGATCGGTGATGACCGTCAGGACTTGGAGAGGGGGGTTGGCGCAGAGCGCTTTCTCAACCTGACCGGGCAAGGGCAGGCACTGGCGTCCGGAACCCTGGCGCTACGCGGTCGTTTTTGCAAAGTTGCGCCACAGGCTACGTTGCATGTCCTGAGCAACCCGGATTTCGCCCAGCAGCGTTTGCTGATCGTCGCACCACATGCCGACGATGCCGAACTGGCGGCCTTCGGGCTATACAGCCGCGCGCCAGAGGTCGCTATCGTTACACTCACCCAAGGAGAGATCGAGGCTGAGCGTTATCGCGATATGGGCCTGGACCCTGCGCAAGCCGCTCGTCTCAAGGGGCGCTTGCGCAGTTGGGACAGCCTGGCGGTGCCTTTATGGGGCGGGGTGGCACAACAGCAATGTGTTCAGTTGGGCTACTACTGCCTGCAATTGGATGCCATGGCGAAGGCACCGGCCCAGAGCTTCGGTTCGCTGGAGTCGGGCGAGAACGATATCCGCGAAGTCCGTCGATTCAATGCCCTGAGCCTGCCGGGTGACGTTGATGGCATGCCCACATGGCGTAACCTGGTGGCCGACCTGACTCACCTGCTCGAACATCATCGACCCGAGGTGGTACTCACGCCGCATCCAGAGCTGGACCCCCACAGCGACCACATCGCGGGCACGCGGGCGTTGATGGAGGCGATCGAACTCAGCGCCTGGCGGCCGCAGACATTACTGCTCTATGCCAACCACCTGCACGACAACGACCGTTGGCCAATGGGCCCGGCGGGTTATGGCATCGCGCTGCCACCCGCCATCGAGCCTTTGCCGGCCGATGGGTTGTGGAGCCCTTTGCTGGATGCTTCCGTGCGCATGGACAAGGCTATGGCACTGGGGATGCAACATGACCTGCAGGGCCGTCCTCCGTTCAAGCGCCGCTTGCGCCGCACCATCCAGCGGTTGCTAGCCGGGCGCCACTGGCCTCGTACCGGAGAGGACGAGTTCTTTCGAAAGTCGGTTCGCCGGCACGAACTCTTCTGGGTTCGGCGTTTGGGTATGTCACCGCAGGACGACGGCCAGACCCGCCGCCCTTGATTCGTTGAGCTGGCTGAATCAGCCTGTGCTTTACTTCTGAGCAATCGGTAAGTACGGGAGGTGCTTGATTCATGGAACGAATGTCAAAAACGGCGTCCATTCAAAAACAGAATCCGGCTCACGCGTTGACGATCTCCCCGCAGGCTCGGGCCGCGATCAAATTCCAACAACCGCGATGCATCTGGTTGACTGGCCTTTCCGGGGCAGGGAAGTCGACCCTGGCCAATGCATTGGATGTGCGGTTGCACGAGCAGGGCTTTCACACCTGCCTGCTTGACGGTGACAACCTGCGCCAGGGGTTGTGCAGCGACCTCGGCATGACGCCTGAAGCGCGCAAGGAAAATATCCGACGCATCGCCGAAGTCGCGCGGCTGATGGTGGACGCCGGGCTGGTTGTTATTGTCGCGGCCATTTCGCCCTATCGAGCCGATCGTGAGGCCGCGCGACATTTGTTTCCTGAGGGATCCTTCTTTGAAGTCTATGTCAGCACCCCCTTCGAGGTGTGTGCTCGGCGTGACCCCAAGGGCCTCTATCGAGAGGCGCGTGCCGGACGGCTGAAAAATTTCACTGGCCTCGACAGCCCATATGAAGCTCCGGTGGCACCTGATTGCGATATCGACACCGGCGACCTGGAACTGAGCGAGGCTTGCGAGCGGTTATGGGCATCGGTACAGCCCTGACCCAACAATCTGTCACATCCGGCTACAGCCATGGACGAGCCTTCTCCAGCCCTGTGCTAATATCCCCGCCCTGTTCATTTTGTATGTGGAATGCTCCATGAAGTTGTCCATGCCGCGATTCGATCAAGCCCCTGTATTGGTGGTCGGCGATGTCATGCTCGACCGCTACTGGCATGGCGGTACATCACGGATTTCCCCCGAGGCCCCGGTACCGGTGGTCAGGGTCGAGCACATCGAGGATCGCCCCGGCGGTGCCGCCAACGTTGCCCTGAACATCGCCGCACTCGGTGCGCCGGCGTCGTTGGTGGGCGTGACCGGTGATGACGAGGCTGCCGAGAGCCTGGCCAACAGCCTCAAGGGCGCGGGTGTTCGGGCGATTTTCCAGCGCATTGCGCATCAGCCAACCATCGTCAAGCTCCGAGTCATCAGTCGTCACCAGCAATTGCTGCGCATCGATTTCGAAGAACCGTTCGCCACCGATCCGCTGTCCCTCGGTGCCGAGGTCGATAGCCTGCTCGAAGGGATCAAGGTCCTGGTGTTGTCGGACTACGGCAAAGGTGCGTTGAAGAACCATCAGGTGCTGATCCAGGCTGCTCGTGCCCGTGGCATTCCGGTGTTGGCCGATCCCAAGGGCAAGGACTTTTCCATTTATCGTGGCGCCAGCCTGATCACGCCGAACCTCAGCGAGTTCGAGGCCATCGTCGGCGGTTGCGCTGATGAACACGAGTTGGTGAGCAAGGGCGCGCAGTTGATGCACGACCTCGAACTGGGGGCGTTGCTGGTCACCCGAGGCGAGCATGGCATGACGCTGCTACGGCCTGATCACCCGGCTCTGCACTTGCCGGCCCGAGCCCGTGAAGTGTTTGACGTGACGGGCGCCGGCGACACCGTGATTTCCACGCTCGCGGCCGCCATCGCTGCCGGCGAAGAACTGCCCCATGCAGTAGCCCTGGCGAACCTGGCCGCCGGTATCGTTGTCGGTAAACTCGGTACGGCTGCTATCAGCGCGCCTGAGCTGCGTCGCGCCATTCAACGTGAAGAAGGGTCCGAGCGGGGTGTGTTGGGTCTTGAGCAACTGCTGCTGGCGGTTGACGACGCCCGTGCCCACAACGAAAGAATCGTGTTCACCAACGGTTGCTTCGATATTCTCCATGCAGGCCACGTGACCTATCTCGAACAAGCCAGGGCACAGGGCGATCGCTTGATCGTCGCGGTCAATGACGATGCATCCGTGAGTCGCCTGAAGGGACCGGGGCGCCCAATCAACAGCGTCGACCGACGCATGGCGGTCCTGGCCGGCCTTGGCGCGGTGGACTGGGTGATCAGCTTCAGCGAAGGCACGCCGGAAAACCTGCTGTCCCAGGTCAAGCCGGATGTGCTGGTCAAGGGCGGTGACTATGGGATTGATCAGGTCGTGGGTGCGAACATCGTCACGGCCTACGGTGGCACCGTGAAGGTATTGGGACTGGTGGAAAACAGTTCGACAACGGCTATTGTCGAGAAGATTCGCAGCCACTGAATCTTCTTGCCTTCCGGGAGGTCCTACATGGCAAGTTTCGACCATTGGGGTCGAGCTTGCCCCCCCGGCTCTGGTTGTTTCAGTCTTTGGCTTATTAACTTATGAAAGTCATGCTTCTGGTGATGGCTGAACAGCGTGTGATTCTCGACCGCCTGTATCAGGTCGTGCAGGAAAACTGCAACGACTGCTCCCTCTATCGCTTGACCAAGCAGCAGCAAAAGAAGCTTGGCCGATTCCTTGTCTCGGCCAATTATCAGGATTTCGACCGGGTGGTGATCTTTTCGCGGGTCAAACGCCTCGCCCCGCAACTTAGCGTATTGAAGTGCATTCCGGGACTGATCTTCCTCGAACACGACGCTTATCAGAACTACATGCGCGAAAGTAAATACTACGGCGTTTATTCGCGCCTATACCGCCGCTTGCCCAGTTGCCGTGCCTTGGTGTCAGGGGCGCTGGTGGCGCGACGGATGCAAGCCGAGAACATCGATGCTGTGTTCGTTTCCAAAGGTTATGACGAACAGATGCTGCACAACACCGGCAGCGTACGGGATATTCCCATTGGTTTTCTCGGCAGCCTCAAAAGCACTGAATATGCGCGACGCCGAGCGTTGCTTGAAGCCTTGGCTCAACGCACCGGTATGCTGGTGACGCGTACTCAGTCAGGCCGCGAGTATCTGGAGACACTCAATCGCATCAAGATTTTTGTCAGCGCCGACCTGGGCATGGGGGAGTTCATGATCAAGAACTTCGAGGCCATGGCCTGTGGTTGCGTGCTGTTGGCTTGGAGCCAGGGCGAGGAAGACAGATTGCTGGGCTTCGAGGACATGGAAAACACCGTCTTCTATCGCTCCGAAGCTGAGGCGGTGGAGAAACTCGAAATGCTGCAGCGTGATCCGGAACTGGCCGCGCGAATCGCCCGCAATGGCCAAGCCTTCGCCGAGCGTCGCTATTCGTTTGCGCGCGTCGGGCAGGCCTTGGCCGAGGAAATCCAGCGTGATATGCGTCCCTGGCAAGCCCCATCGGCGCTCACTCGCGGATGGGTCAAGCTGCGCTATGGCATGAAGGTGCCGGGGTAAGCGACATGGCGGATCGGGTTCCTCGAATCAATGACGAAATGGCGCTCGACAAATTGCCTGGCGGTCATCAATCACTGATGGGGGCCTTGCCCCAGGCGTTGAAGAATTGCTTGGAAAGGGCCGCGCGGGTGGTGCTGGTGGCGAATAACCCAGCCATCACCGCGGCTGACTTCCAGGCACTCGACATCGGCAGTGACGACGTGGTCGTGACGTTCAATACCTGCGTGAAGTCGGCACTGCTCCGTCCGCACAGCGTTAATGTGTTCGTCCATGGCTTCAATGCCCCCGACGCTTATTTCTTCGGCCTGCCCTACAACGCCGAGGTGCAGCGATTGTTCGGCTTGCCCGACGCACGTTGTTTCACAATGTTGGTGGGGTGCACCGGGAATATGTCGCCACTACCGGGCGTGACCTTGTATTGGGAGCGCATGCCATTACCCCCTTTGTGGAACTACCCGGTCGACCGGGAGGGTGGCAAGCGCTATGTAGGCCCTTCGACGGGCTTCAACGCGCTGGTGCTGTTCGATTGGTTGCGCGGCCATGCGGGTTATAACTATCAAATCTTCACCTTGGGTTTCTCCAACGAAGCGGGAAAGTTCTGGAGCGGGCACGCTTGGGAGTACGAGCGACAGTGGCTGCTCGGGGCCGATGTAACCGTTGTGCCGTTGCAACGCTGCCGTTGGTGGCAAAGGTGGTTTCGTCGGCCTTGAGTCGCATTGGCATGACGAGTCGCTTGATGCGATGCCGCCGGGCAATTCTTTTTAACGACAAGGGCAGGACGCGTGTTGAAAGTTGCGCTGGCTTTTTTTGGTATTCCGAGAAACTCGGAAATCTGTTTCCCCTCCATTCAAGAAAACGCCCTGGCACAGATTCCTGCCGGGAGCGAAGTGCGGTGTTTTTATCACCTGTACAAAATTGATGAAGTCCGCAATCCGCGCTCGGGGGAGCAAGGTGAACTGAAAGCGGACAACTACGCACCGTTCACCACCATGACCGGTCGCCTGGAGTCCACCGAAGGTGTCCTGGAGCGTTGGGACTTCGAGCGGGTCAAGGCCTTGGGCGATACCTGGGGAGATGAGCATGCGTCGCTCAGGAATCTGATCTACCAGCTCAATTCCTTGAATACCGTGACTGCCATGATGGAGCCGTTCGATCCGGATTTCGTCGTGTTTGTGCGTCCCGACAACTTCTACCATACAGCGCTGCCCGCTTATATTTTTGCCCACCCCGACGCGCGCCGATTGAATGCCTACATACCGGATTGGCAATGGTGGGGAGGCTTGAATGACCGCTTTGCTGTGTGTGGGCGCGATGCCTACCGGGCCTATGGCAAGCGGATCGAACGCATTTTCGATTTTTGCAAGGCTACGGGCAGGAAACTGCATTCCGAACGGCTGCTCAAATACGCGTTGCAACAAGCACAGGTGAAAGTCTGCACACTGGCGACCACGGCATCACGGGTACGAATCGATGGGACCTTCGCCGAAGAATCATTCTCGCCCAAGCGCGGCATGGGGAAGCGAGAGAACCGTTATTTCCACCTGTTTGCGCAGTGGCGGACGTATTGGGATAAACGACGCTCCGCTTGACGTTATTTATGCAGCGTCCCGCGAACCATGCGCATCAGGCCCATGGCCTTCTTGTGCAAGTTGGTCAGGCCTTGGCGACGAGGCGTGTGTACTTCCAAGCCCTGTTTCACGAGCCAATCCTTCCAGCGGATGCGTTCGTCGCGTACCACCCAACCCTCCTGGCTGGCGAAGCTTTCGGCCAAGTGCAGGCCCCGGGTGCTTGCCGCAACCAGACGATCACGTTTAAGGGTGTAGAGCTCACCGATCGGCTTGCCGTTTTCAAGTGGCATCAGGTACAGATCGGGGCGCTTGCGGTCCAGGCGCGCCACCAGTTGATCGCCTTCCAATCGTTCATCGACATGAAACAGGCTCAGGGACTTGGCTTCCTTGGGCACGTCCAGGCGCAAGTCATAAATCAGTTGCAGCGATGCCGTCGGCAAATGCACATAGGCCCGTGGGCGTTCGATCAGTTGCAGGTTGGCGCAGCGCACCGGGCGGGCCGAGCCGGATAGCGGAGCCAGGCGAAACGGCAAGGCTTCGCGATAATGCAGCGCACTCGAATAAGGCGCGGGCAGCCAGGTGTCGTTGAAGCGTCCGCCGAGCCAACCTTCCGGTGTTTCCAGCAGGCATTCTTCGGCTATTTCGTTGATGGCGGTGAGCAGCGGCAGGTTCAACTCATGGGCGGGGACGTAACCGGAGATCAGCTTGAGTACCACGTCGCCGCGATCTTGGCGACGCTGGCGCACCAGTACCCAATATTCGCGGTTCTGCCAATGCAAGGTCAGGCGCACCGAGACGCCCAGGTTCGCCAGTTCGAGGGAAAAACGTTCCGCATCGGCCACCGCTACAGGGCGGCGACGCTGTAAGGTCTGGGCGAAATTCAACGGCATTCCGATGCTCTGGTAGGTCAGGCCTTCGGGTGTCGCTTCGACGAACAGGGGCAGGGTCTTGAAGTTGCTTGGATTTTTCCTGATGAGCGTACGCGGCATGTCAGCTCCTGCTTGATGCCGCGCAGGGCGGCTTCAGTTTTGACGTAGGACGTTGGCTACGGTCGCAACGTTATGGGCGAGGTGCAGCGGATCAATGGTGCCGACAATAGCACTGGCAACCCCTGGATGCTCGAACAACAGTTCGAAGCTGGCACGGACCGGGTCCTCTCCGGGGCTCAGGCAGACGTGACCGCTGGCCAGGGCTTTTTTCACCAGGATCGCCTTGCCGTGCTCGCTTGCGTAGTCAATGACAGCCTTTTCGCTTCGTTCGTTCAGATTGTAGGTGACCATCGCGCAGTCGCCTTGCTCCAGGGCTTTCAAGCCGCCGTCGACGGTCTTGCCGGAAAAACCGAAACCACCGATCTTGCCCTCGCGCTTGAGTGCCGCCAGGGTCGGATAGACATCGCTGTCGTTGAGGATCGACAGATCATTGCCGTCCGAATGCACCAGCACCAGGTCGATGTAGTCCGTTTCCAGGCGCTTGAGGCTGCGTTCCACCGAGAACCGCGTATGGCTGGCGCTGAAGTCATGGCGCGACTGGCCGTCGCTGAACTCCTCGCCGACCTTGCTGACAATCACCCAGTCCTGACGCTGGCCGCGCAGCAGCGGGCCGAGGCGCTCTTCGCTGCGGCCATAGGCCGGCGCGGTGTCGATCAGGTTGATGCCCAGGTCGCGCGCCAACTTGAGCAACATGCGTGCTTCGTCGTCATCGGGAATGCGAAAACCGTTGGGGTATTTGACGCCCTGGTCGCGGCCGAGCTTGACCGTGCCCAGGCCCAGGGGCGACACCTTCGGGCCGTTGTGGCCCAGCGGGCGATGCAAGTCATGCAGGGTCGGTTGGCTCATGGCAACAGTTGCTCCCAGGCTGGTATGCCCATGGGCGGTTTGGGCAGGTCCGGCAGCGGGGCGGCGTGGCTTGGCTGGATGCCGTCGCGTTGCAGTGCTGCGATCACTCGATCGGAAAAGTCCGGAGCCAGTGCCAACTTGGTTGGCCAGCCCACCAAGAGGCGATCCTGTTCGGCGACGAAAGCATTGTCGGGGCGGGTCAGGCCCGATTGCAGCGGTTCGGCGCGAGCGACTCGCAACGTGGCCCATTGCGCGGTGCTGAGGTCGATCCACGGCAGCAGTTGGCCGAGTTCCTTCTGGGCGACGGCAATCTGCGCGGCCGGTTCACGGGCGACGGCGTCGCCTTCGGCGAGGTCGCCGCCCATGTACCAGACCCATTGGCCGTCAGCGGCGGGATGGGTGGTCACGGTGACGCGCGGCTTCGGTCCGCCGCCCAGGCAATGGGCATACAGCGGCTTGAGGCCTGGTCCCTTGGCCAGGACCATGTGCAGCGGTCGGGTCTGCATGGCCGGCTGGTCCAGGCCCAGGGCCTTGAGGAGGTCAGCGGTGCCACCGCCGGCACTGAGGACAATACGCTGGGCGCGGATTTCACGACCGTCGACCTTCAGTCCGATCAGTTTGCCTTCTTCATGCAGCGGCTCGATATGCTGGCCGGCCAGCAGGCTGTCACCGGCCAGTTCCGCCAGGCGGGCGATCAGGCTGGGGACGTCCACGACCAATTCGGACAGGCGATAGACCTTGCCCTTGAAACGCTTGTCTTGCAGGGCGGGCGGCAGTTGCTCGCCCTTGACCTGGTCAACGCGTCCGCGCACAGCCTTGCTGGCGAAGAAGCTGGTGAGGTTGCCTGCCAGGGTTCCGGGGGACCAGAGGTAATGGGCATCGGACAGCATGCGTACGCCCGCCAGGTCCAGCTCGCCATCACCCTTCAAGGCCTCGCGCCAGCGGCGTGGCATGTCGGCAATGGCTTCCGAGGCGCCGGTCAGGGCGCCATGCAAGGCGTACTTGGCGCCGCCGTGGATGATGCCCTGGGATTTGACACTCTGCCCGCCGCCGAGGCTGGCGCTTTCCACCAGCACGGTTGAAAACCCCTGGCGGCGCAAGCGCGCATTCAGCCAGAGGCCGGCGACTCCGGCGCCGACAATCAGGATGTCGGTGGAAATAACGGATGGCATGCAGCGACCTCAGAATTCAAGACGAGGGCGCAGTATACAGACTCGACGAAGAGGGCATTTGTTGGCGATCAATGTCGGAACCTTGCGAGCAACGCTATTGTGGCGAGGGGATTTATCCCCGTTGGGCTGCGCAGCAGCCCCCCAAACCAGACAACTCGGTGTGCCAGTCAGATTGAGCTCGTTGCTTTTGGGGCGGCTGCGCAGCCCAGCGGGGATAAATCCCCTCGCCACAAGTGCATTCCAACTCAATAATAATGCGTTTGAGTTTGAAGAACCGTGTGGTTTCAGTGCCCGGCGGTTTTGGAAAAAAGCTGGATCACCACCACCCCCAACACGATCAACGCCATCCCCAGCATCGCCGGCGCGTCCAGTTTCTGCCCGTAGATGAACAGCGCCGCGACGCTGACCATGACGATCCCCAGGCCGGCCCAGACCGCATAGGCCACGCCCACCGGAACAGTGCGCACCACCAGCGTCAGCATCCAGAATGCAGTGCCGTAGCCGACGATGACCAGCAGCAAGGGCAGTGGCGCGCTGAGGCCCTTGATCGCTTTCATCGACACGGTGGCGATGACTTCGGCGCAGATGGCAATGGCGAGGTAGTAGTAGGCGTTCATGGGCGAATCCTCTGTGACTGTTGCGTCGTTCGATGGCCCCATTCTAGGGATTGGGCAGATGCGGTAAAGTCATTACCTATCTGCAATGGAGATAGGTTGCGCCATGAATACTCAATGGAATCTGGAACAACTGCGGCTGTTCGTCGGCGTCGCCGAGAAGCGTTCGTTCTCCGCCGTGGCCCGGGATCAGCGCAAGGCCCAGTCAGCCATCAGCAGCGCGATTGCGATGTTGGAAGAAGACTTGGGGGTGAGCCTGTTCGAACGCAGCAGCGGTCGTCAGCCCAAGCTCACCGACGCGGGCGTGGCGCTGCTTGAGGAGGCCCGGGAAGTGTTGCGCCAATGCGAGCGCCTCAACGGCCGGGCCTTGGCCCTGATGCGTGGGCAGGAGGCGTCGCTGCGCCTGGCCCAGGACGAAGCCATGCCTTATCAGCCCGTCATCGACAGCCTGGCGGCGCTGGCCGAACGATTCCCCACGCTTGAAGTACAGCTGGCCAGCGCCGCCCAAGGCGATGTGGCGCGCAAGCTGGTGGAACGTCGCGCCGACCTTGGGTTGTTGTTCTATCACGACCAGATCCCCGAGGCGTTGGAGCGCCGGGTACTGGGCAGCGTGGAGATGGTCACGGTGTGCGGCCGGAATCATCCGCTGGCGCACCATGAATATGTGTCATGCCTGGAAATGGCCCGGCATCGCCAGTTGCTGATGGCGACCCAATCCAGCGTCTATCCCGGCAGCGAACAGGCCAGCCCGCAAGTCTGGCGCGCTGACAGCTTCTACGTGCTGGCCGAGTGGTTGAGGAGTGGCCTGGGCTGGGCCTGGTTGCCGCGGCATGTCGTGCAATACCCGGCGTACCTGGGGGATATGGTCGAACTCAACAGCGAATGGACCCCGCCGGCCCTGGTGGTGGAGCTGGTCTGGCGCCGCGATGAACCCCTTGGCCCCGCCGCCCGGTGGCTGGCGGAACGTTTTGCCGTGCAGTTGCAGGCGATCGGCTGAAAAACCGATAAACTCCGCCGCCATGAACAGAACTCTCTATAGCGCGTTGTTTTACTTGGGGCTGCCACTGGTAGCGATTCGACTGTGGCTGCGGGCTCGCAAGGCGCCGGCGTATGCGCGGCGTATCGGCGAGCGGTTCTCGTGGGGCTTGCCGACGATGGCGCCGGGCGGCATCTGGGTCCACGCGGTGTCGGTGGGCGAAAGCATCGCCGCCGCGCCGATGATTCGCGCGTTGTTGCAGCGTTATCCACAGCTCCCGATCACCGTGACGTGCATGACGCCCACCGGTTCGGAGCGGATCAAGGCGTTGTTCGCCAATGAACCGCGCGTCCAGCATTGCTATCTGCCTTATGACTTGCCGTGCGCGGCCAAGCGTTTCCTCGACCGGGCCCGGCCGAAACTGGCGGTGATCATGGAAACCGAACTGTGGCCCAATCACATCCATCAATGCGCCCGGCGCGGCATTCCCGTGGCGTTGGCGAACGCGCGGTTGTCGGAGCGTTCGGCGCGCGGTTATGCGCGTTTTCCCAAGTTGACCCGGCCGATGCTCGCCGAGATGAACCTGTTCTCGGTGCAGACCGAAGCCGAGGCCGAGCGCTTTCGCCAGCTCGGTGCCAGGGCGGAAACCGTCGAAGTCACGGGCTCCATCAAGTTCGACCTGACCATCGACCCGCAACTGCTCGAAAGCGCCAGCGCCTTGCGCCGTCAATGGCAAGCGGTGGAGCGCCCGGTGTGGATCGCCGCCAGCACCCATGAGGGCGAGGACGAAGTGGTATTGACCGCCCACCGGCGATTGCTCGACAGCTATCCCGATGCGCTGCTGATCCTGGTGCCGCGTCATCCGGAGCGATTCGATTCAGTGGCGCAATTGTGCGAGCGCGAGGGTTTTGCCACGGTCCGGCGTTCCAGTGCTCAGCCGGTCGGCCCGCAGACCTCGGTATTGCTGGGCGATACCATGGGCGAGCTGCTGTTTCTCTATGCGTTGGCCGACAGCGCATTTGTCGGCGGCAGCCTGGTGCCCAACGGCGGGCACAACCTGCTCGAACCGGCGGCACTGGCAAAACCGGTGCTCAGCGGGCCGCACTTGTTCAACTTTCTCGAAATCGCCGCGCAACTGCGTGTGGCCGGGGCTCTGGCGGAGGTGGAAGATGCTGAAAGCCTGGCCCTGGCGGTTCAGCGCCTGTTCGAGTTGCCTCGGGACGCCCAGCGCATGGCCGAGGCGGGATTGGTGGTGATGCGCCGCAACCAGGGTGCGTTGCAGCGATTGCTGGATGGGTTGGGGCGGTTGCTCGACTGAGCGCGAGTCCTGCATCTATGGCAGGGATTTATCTGTGGCGAGGGGATTTATCCCCGCTGGGCTGCGCAGCAGCCCCAAAACCTGACGGCACATTTGTGTCAGGCCGTTTGAATGGGGGGTGCTTCGCACCCCAGCGGGGATAAATCCCCTCGCCACAAAAGGTGAGCTGTCGTTAGCGGGTGGCGGTAGATTATTGCGTCGGCCGCGAACGCAACTGCTCTGCCGCAGCCTGTGCCAGGTCCGGCGGCAGGAAGTCCTTGTCCGGGTTGTAATCGGGCTTGAGGTAACGGGACAGGGCTTGCAGATCTTCCGGGCTCAACGTCCCGGCGGCTTGCTTGAGGCGCAGGTTATCCAGGATGTAGTCATAGCGGGCGTTGTTGTAGTCGCGCACCGAGGTGTACAGCTGGCGCTGGGCGTCGAGCACATCGACGATGTTGCGAGTGCCCACCTGATAGCCGATCTCCGTGGCATCCACCGCGCTCTGGTTGGAGATGATCGACTGGCGCCGGGCCTGGACTTGTTCCACATCGGTGTTCACCGCGCGGTGCAGGTTGCGGGTGTTTTCCACCACCTGGCGGCGCAGGCCTTCGCGTTGCTGCTCGGTCTGGGTGAGTTGCGAATAGGACTCGCGCACCTGGGAGCTGGTCAGTCCGCCGCTGTAGATCGGGATGCTCAATTGCAGGCCGATGGTGCGTTGCTCGGCATCGCCACCGTAGCGCTGGCCGGTGGGGCTCGGGTTGGTGAAACCGAGGCCGTCGTTGTCACCTTTCCTGTATTGGGCGATTGCGTCGAGGGTCGGCGCGTGGCCGGCCTTGCGCTGGCGCAAGGTGTCTTCGGCAGCATCGACGGCATAGTTGCTCGCCAGCAGATTGAGGTTCTGCTTGGCGGCGGTGTCGACCCAGGCCTTGGCGTCGTTCGGCGCCGGCGGCAGGATCGGCAGGGTGTGGACGACGCCCTGGATCGAATTGTACTGGCGGTTGGTCAGGGTGATCAGCGCTTCGAAGGCATCTTCGACCTGGCGCTGGGCGATGATCCGGTTGGCCCGCGCGGTGTCGTAGCTGGCCTGGGATTGCAGCACGTCGGTCTTGTCCGACAGGCCCACGTCGAAACGTTCGTTGGACTGGTCGAGCTGGCGCTTGAACGCGGCTTCCTCGGCCTTGGTCGAGGCCAGGTTGTCCTGGCTGCGCAGCACGTTGAAATAGGCTTCGGCGCTTTGCAGGATCAGGTTCTGTTCGGTGGCGGACAGTTGCAGCGACGCTTGTTCGTTGACTGATTTGGCCGCCTGCAGCTGGAACCAGCGGTCGGCGCGGAAGATCGGCTGGGACAGCGTGGCCTGGTAGACCGTGGAGCTGCGCGTGGCGGTCATCGCCGGTTGGTCGAGCTCGGTGCGGGTGTTGTTCAGGTCGGCGCCGGCCGACAGGTTGGGCAGCAGCCCGGCGCGGGCCTGGGGCACCACTTCCTTCTGGGCGCCATATTGGGCGCGGGCGGCGGCCAGGTCAGCGTTGTTGTCCACCGCTTCCTGGTACACGCTGACCAGGTCGGTCTTGTTGGATAACGGTGCTTCGGCGGCCCAGGCCATTCCATTGGACGCACAAGACACGGCAAGGGCCAGTGAGAGTTTGCGCAGCATGAGGCGATCCCTACGTTCAAATTGAATGCGCATAACAGGCGCGCGGCGTAGCGAGTGTAGTTGCGCCTACGCACGGCAACAATCCTGTATTTGTGCCATTCATCACGGCTTTTGCCCGGGCGATGGCGTTCTGCGCCGGTTGTGTCTAGACTGGCCGGGTTCTTGTCGGGGTGCCTTGCTATGAGGCTGAGATCGAATAATTTCGGATCCCGTTGAACCTGATCAGGTTAGCGCCTGCGTAGGGAACAAGATTTCTCGTCACCCGGCGAGTCCTCTTGTGCTTCGTCCGGGATGTCGTTCGATCATTGAACGCACTCGAGCAGCAAGCACAGCGTCCGCACTTTCGTGCAGGGACGCGTCCATTCGTTACAGGTTCGCTCCGACAAAAATCCACTGCCTGGATGTGTGTCTGGAGAGCCCGTGATGACGACAAAATCAAAAAACGCGACCAACCTCAGTGAATCGGCCCAGGTCGATCAACAATCGGTCCAGCCCTTTACCCGCTCGCAAAAAATCTATGTCCAGGGCAGCCGTCCGGATATCCGCGTGCCCATGCGCGAAATCAGCCTCGACGTGACCCCCACCGACTTCGGCGGCGAGATCAACGCGCCGGTAATGGTCTATGACACCTCGGGCCCGTACACCGACCCGAACGTGATCATTGACGTGCGCAAAGGCTTGGCCGATGTGCGCTCGCCGTGGATCGAAGCCCGTGGCGACACCGAGCGCCTGGCGGGCCTGAGCTCCAACTTCGGCCAGGAGCGCCTGGCTGATCCCGAGCTGACCCAGCTGCGCTTCGCCCACGTGAACAACCCGCGTCGCGCCAAGCCGGGCGCCAACGTCAGCCAGATGCACTACGCGCGCAAAGGCATCATCACCGCCGAGATGGAATACGTCGCCATCCGCGAAAACATGAAGCTGGAAGTCGCCCGCGCCGCTGGCCTGCTGGACCAGCAACACGCCGGCCACAGCTTCGGCGCCAGCGTGCCGAAAGTCATCACCCCGGAATTCGTGCGTGATGAAATCGCCCGTGGTCGCGCGATCATCCCGGCCAACATCAACCACACCGAACTGGAACCGATGATCATCGGCCGTAACTTCCTGGTGAAGATCAACGGCAACATCGGCAACAGTGCGCTGGGTTCGTCCATCGAAGAAGAAGTGGCGAAGTTGACTTGGGGCATTCGCTGGGGTTCGGACACGGTCATGGACCTGTCCACCGGCAAGCACATCCATGAAACCCGCGAGTGGATCATCCGCAACTCGCCGGTACCGATCGGCACCGTGCCGATCTACCAGGCCCTGGAAAAAGTCGGCGGCGTGGCTGAAGACCTGACCTGGGAGCTGTTTCGCGACACGCTGATCGAACAGGCCGAGCAGGGCGTCGACTACTTCACCATCCACGCCGGCGTGTTGCTGCGCTATGTGCCGATGACCGCCAAGCGCGTCACCGGTATCGTCAGCCGTGGCGGTTCGATCATGGCCAAGTGGTGCCTGGCGCACCACAAAGAGAACTTCCTCTACACCCACTTCGAAGACATCTGCGAAATCATGAAGGCCTACGACGTCAGCTTCTCGCTGGGCGATGGCCTGCGTCCGGGCTCGATTGCCGACGCCAACGACGAAGCGCAGTTCGGTGAGCTGGAAACCCTCGGCGAGCTGACCAAGATCGCCTGGAAGCACGACGTGCAATGCATGATCGAAGGCCCCGGCCACGTGCCGATGCAACTGATCAAAGAGAACATGGACAAGCAGCTCGAGTGCTGCGACGAGGCGCCGTTCTACACCCTCGGTCCACTGACCACCGACATTGCGCCGGGCTACGACCACATCACCTCCGGCATCGGTGCGGCGATGATCGGCTGGTTCGGTTGCGCCATGCTCTGCTACGTCACGCCGAAGGAGCACCTCGGCTTGCCGAACAAGGATGACGTGAAGACCGGGATCATCACCTACAAGATCGCCGCGCATGCTGCCGATCTGGCCAAAGGGCACCCGGGCGCGCAGATCCGCGACAACGCCTTGAGCAAGGCGCGTTTCGAGTTCCGTTGGGAAGACCAGTTCAACCTCGGCCTCGACCCGGACACCGCCCGCTCGTACCACGACGAAACCCTGCCGAAGGACTCGGCCAAGGTGGCGCATTTCTGCTCGATGTGCGGGCCGAAATTCTGCTCGATGAAAATCACCCAGGAAGTGCGCGAGTACGCGGCGAACCAGCGCATTGAAGCGGTGGATGTCGATGTCGCCCAGGGCTTGGCGGAGCAGGCTGAGCGGTTCAAGAAGGAAGGTAGTCAGCTTTATAGGAAAGTTTAAGCGGCAAGCTTCAAGCGGCAAGCTGCAAGTTAGAAGCAAAAGCGCGACCTGCTTTTTCTTGAAACTTGCAGCTCGCAACCTTTTTAAGCGGCAAGCTGCAAGTTAGAGGCAAAAGCGCGATCCGCTTTTTCTTGAGGCTTGCAGCTCGAAGCTTGCAACCCTTTTCCCACCGAGATCCTTCTCTTGAATAGCTACTCCCCCGACATCGCGGTCCCCACCGACAAACGCGTCTTCGGCGCCCGCGATCTGTTTTCCCTGTGGTTCTCCCTCGGCATCGGCCTGATGGTCCTGCAAGTCGGCGCCTTGCTCGCGCCGGGCCTGGGCCTGAGCGGTTCGTTGCTGGCGATTTTCCTTGGCACGCTGGTGGGCGTCCTGCTGCTGGCGGCGGTCGGGGTGATCGGCAGCGACACCGGCCTGTCGGCCATGGCTGCCCTCAAGCTCAGCCTCGGCAGCAAGGGCGCGAGCGTGCCGGCGGTGTTGAACCTGCTGCAGTTGATTGGCTGGGGTTCGTTCGAAATCATCGTCATGCGCGACGCCGCCAGCCTGCTTGGCGCCCGGGCTTTCAGTGAAGGCAGCTTGGGCACGAACCCTTTGCTGTGGACATTGTTCTTCGGCGCGTTGGCGACCTTGCTCGCTGTGAGTGGGCCGTTGACCTTCGTGCGCAAGGTCCTGCGCAAATGGGGCATCTGGTTGCTGCTGGCGGCTTGCATCTGGTTGACCTGGAACCTGTTCGCCAAGTCTGACCTGGCCGCACTGTGGGCGCAGGCCGGCGATGGCTCGATGCCGCTGGCGGTGGGTTTTGATATCGCCATTGCGATGCCGTTGTCCTGGCTGCCGCTGATCGCCGACTACTCGCGTTTCGGCAAGCGCGCCAAGAATGTCTTCGGCGGCACTGCCGTGGGCTTCTTCATTGGTAATTTCTGGCTGATGAGCCTGGGCGTGGCCTACACCCTGGCGTTCGCACCGAGTGGCGAAGTCAACGCGTTGCTGCTGGCCCTGGCCGGTGCCGGGTTGGGTATCCCGCTGCTGCTGATCCTGCTCGACGAGTCGGAAAACGCCTTCGCCGACATCCACTCGGCAGCGGTGTCCAGCGGCATGCTTTCAGGATTTAAGGTTGAGCACCTGGCCTTGGCGATTGGTGTCATCTGCACATTGATCGCCTGCTTTGCACCGTTGGCGCAATACCAGAACTTCCTGTTGCTGATCGGTTCGGTGTTCGCGCCGTTGTTCGGCGTGGTGCTGGTGGACCACTTCATCCTGCGCAAACGCAGCGGCCAAGTGCAGTCGGCCGCGTTGCGCTGGCCGGCCCTGTTGGCCTGGTTGGGCGGGGTAAGCACTTATCACCTGCTGGCCAATTTCTACCCGGACATCGGCGCAACCCTGCCGTCGCTGATCCTGGCAGGGTTGCTGCAACTGCTGCTGGGCCGGGCCTTCAGCTACGGCCGGGAAACAGCTCGGGCTTGAGGATGCCGTTGAGGCGTGGATAGGCGATCTTCAGTTCGATGTGGCCCAGGGCGTACGGCGCGATGGTGCTCACTTCGTACTTGAGGATCACCCCGCCGTAGGTCAGCGCGATGTGCGGGGTTTTCTGGAAGGACCACTGTTTCAGGAAGTCCGGTTCCTGATCCAGCTTCGTGCTGATCAGCCAACTGTTGTGGGCGACCTGGGCGGCTTTCCAGAACGCTTCTTCCTGGCCCGGCAGCAGCATGTCCGACAGCTCAAGCACCTTGTGTTGCTGGCGCGAATAATTGATGAAGCCGCGACCCGGCGTGCCGTGGGCACCGCCGGTGTCCAGGTAGCTGGACAACTCGATGATCACCAAGCCGTCATGCTGCTCGCGTACCTTGGCTTGCAAATAGCTGCTGTTGCGCGGCGCGGCGTTGCGCAGGAACTGCTCGCGGTAGGCCGCCAGCGTCGGCGCCACCGGAGCGCCCGGGGTGCGGGTCAGTTGTAGCAAGCGTTTCTCGACGATGCCGTCCAGCACGGGCTCGGTGGGAAAGTGCAGGGTGTCGATGTTCACCAGTGGGCAGTCGGCACTGGCGCAGCCGGGTTGCAATTGCTCCGAGGCATCGCGAGTGGTCTCCAGCGGCGCTCGATAATTGGGTTGGAACAGGCTTTGGCACGCACCCAGGGTCAGGGCAATGGCGGCCAGGGAAGCAATTTTGTAAAGCGACATGGGCGTCCTTCGTGGAACAGGGAAAGGCGAAAAGTTACCCGCTTCGACTGTCAGCAGGGCAATCAGTTCGCCACTAAGCTCATTAGAGTAATTTTAAGGGCAGCCGTCCATCCCGATCACCGGAAAGGGGCTGCATCAAACGGTACGGGCGCGTTAGGATGGCGCGAAGTCGAGGTTGGAACCTCGTATTGATCCATTGCACACGAGGATTGTCATGACTGATTTCGCCAACGCCACACCGAGCACCGTGGAAATCGTCGAGCGCGAGAGCTGCTACAAGGGCTTCTACAAACTTGATCGCGTGCGCCTGCGCCACGAACTGTTCGCCGGTGGCATGAGCCGTGAAATCAGCCGTGAGCTGTTCGTCCGCCATGACGCGGTGTGCGTGTTGCCCTACGACCCGCAGCGCGATGAAGTGGTGCTCATCGAGCAGTTTCGCGTCGGTGCCATGGGTAAAAGCGCTAATCCCTGGCTGGTGGAACTGGTGGCCGGCCTGATCGACAAGGACGAGCAGCCGGAAGAAGTTGCTCATCGTGAAGCGCAGGAGGAAGCTGGGCTTGTCTTCGCCGCGCTCTGGCCGATGACCAAATATTTTCCATCGCCGGGCGGCAGTGACGAATTCGTGCATCTTTTCCTGGGGCGTTGCGACAGCACGGGGGCGGGCGGCCTGCATGGCCTGCTGGAAGAAGCTGAAGATATTCGCGTGAAGGTCTGGGCTTTCGAAGACGCGCTGCAAGCAGTGCGCGACGGGCGTATCTGCAACGCGGCCAGCATCATTGCCTTGCAATGGCTGGCCTTGAACCGTGATGAAGTGAGGGGGCTATGGTCCTGAACAAGCTGCGCGATCGTTATCGCGTCGATCTGGTGGGGTTGCAGGCTGCCTGCGAGGCCAACTACGCCCGCTTGATGCGCTTGTTGCCGGACATGCGCAACGACCCATTGCCGCGTCGCATCGCCGTGACCCACGGTGACCAGATGCTCGGCGTGCTGGCCCTCGAAGTGCTGCAGACTTGCCCGTACACCACGACTTTGCAGGTCCGCCAGGAACACAGCCTGCCATGGCTGCCGGTGCCGCAGCTGGAAGTTCAGGTCTATCACGATGCGCGCATGGCCGAGGTTGTCAGCGCCGAACATGCACGACGCTTTCGTGGCATCTATCCTTACCCCAATGCGTCAATGCACCAGCCGGATGAAAAAGCCCAGTTGAACCTGTTCCTGGGCGAGTGGCTGAGTCATTGCCTGGCGCTGGGCCACGAGTTCGAAGTCGTTCGGTAGTCGTGAACGCTGGTTGTGAACCGGTTCCGGTTCGCGGGTTTCCCCTTTCGATCTTCCCCAGCATAATTGCCGCTTCATGCAACGGCGTGACTGCGCCTGGGAGAGAGCGATTTGCCGAGCGTATCCAGCTTGACCACGGCCGATGCGGCGCTGTTGGTCCAACTGTCCGACAGCCATCTGTTCGCCGAGGCCGATGCCTCGTTGCTGGGCATGAATACGCGTGACAGCTTGCGGGCGGTCGTTGACCTGGTGCTCCAGCAACAACCGAATATTGACCTGATGCTCGCCACGGGCGATCTGTCCCAGGACGGCACGCTGGAATCCTACGAAGCGTTTCGACAACTGACCGCGCGAATCGATGCGCCGGCGCGGTGGATTCCGGGTAACCACGATGAGCCGCAGGTGATGCTCGGGGCGGCGGTCAAGAGTACGTTGCTCGATCCGGTGGTGGACATCGGCAATTGGCGGGTGACGATGCTCGATTCCGCCGTGCCAGGTTCGGTGCCGGGTTTTTTGGCCGAGGAGCAGTTGATTCTGTTGGCCAATGCCTTGAGCGAGGCGCCGGAGCGGCATCATCTGGTGTGTCTGCATCATCATCCGGTGTCGATTGGGTGTACGTGGATGGAGCCGATCGGGTTGCGTAATCCTGAGGCGCTGTTTGCGGTGCTGGATCGGTTTCCCCAGGTTAGGGCGGTTTTGTGGGGGCATGTGCATCAGGAGATAGACCAGGTACGCGAGGGGGTTCGTTTGTTGGCTTCGCCTTCGACCTGTATTCAGTTTGAGCCGGGGAGTGAGGATTTTGCGGTGGGCTCGCAGGCGCCGGGGTATCGGTGGTTGCGGTTGTTGCCGGATGGGCGGTTGGAAACGGGGGTTGAGCGGGTGGTTGGGTTTGCGTTTACCCCTGACTATGGTTCCAACGGGTATTGAGGACGACGCGGCCTGGCAGCTTGCCTATTTCTCACTGCTGTACGCCGATCCAATTGTGGGAGCTTGCTCGCGATGGCGGCTTGACGGAGTACATATCCATTTCTGCGGTAACGGCGACTTAGGGTTCCGCCCTTACGGCGGCTCACTTTTTTTCAGACGCCAAAAAAAGTAAGCAAAAAAGGCTTGCCCCACCACTCGGTGCCTCGCCAAGGCTCGGCATGCCCTCACTCCGGCATTGCTCCGTGGGCCCGCCGCGAAGGACCATCCATGGTCCAGCGCGGCTATCCCGGCATCCATGCCGGGATGCCCACTCCACAATGCCTGCGTTCGGCCATCGTGGTTAACGGGGCCTCAAGATCAAAAGCCAAGCCGAGGCGGCCTTAGGGCCGACCTGGCTCTCGGTGGGACCGCGTTTCCCCTGTGGGAGCGAGCCTGCTCGCGAAGACGACGGCACATTCAATACTGATGCAAGCTGACCCACCGCTTTCGCGAGCAGGCTCGCTCCCACAGGGGATCGGCGGTGGACACTGATCTTATAAACGACCCAAAACCTGTGTGGGAGCGAGCTTGCTCGCGATGACTGCCTGACAGCCGACCTGGATTGTGGGAATGGTCGGACAACCCTCCGGGCTGCAGCAGATTTTTCCGACGAGCTCTGGCGGTTGCCGGGTGGGAAGGGCTGTCGCTAGTCTTTTCCCGTCGCTGCAAATTCAGCGGCCGGGCCTGGAAACCCGAAAGTAGAAGGGCGTTATTTCAATCCTAGTGGAGCGCCAACATGTCTGAAGATAACTCTGGGCCAACAAAAAAAGATTCCATTTCTCCCGAAGCCAGCCAGATTCCTCCAATGCTTGATGAAGCCGCCAAGCGTGCCATCGATCTTATCTCGACCCCAAACCTCAAGCCAAAAAGAAAAAGCCCTCAGGTCAATTGTTCACTGTCGCAAAGAGCGCAGACACCGAAACCCTCCTGGCCAACCTCAGCGAAACCCTGGCCTCGGCCAGCGCCATGCTCGGCGACCTGGCTTTCGATCTGGAGGGCTCGTGCCGGCATTTCGCCTTGGGAGTGCAGCAGATGATCGAACTCGGTGAATTGCTGGCGAATCGGGCGTTGGACATCGTCGATCCACGCTAGGGCTGAGTAGGTTTTCGTGGCGAGGGGATTTATCCCCGCTGGGGTGCGAAGCAGCCCTAAGGCCAATCACCTCGGGGCGTCAGACTGTCCTGCATTCGGCTTTTTGGGCGCGCTTCGCGCCCCAGCGGGGATAAATCCCCTCGCCACAGGTTTTGTGTTTGTCCTAATAACCATCAGATCATCCGCCAATCCCCACAAACTCCCTGTAAACTCCGGCCTTTGCCCAACACCCAGGGAGTCGGCAATGTCGGGTTCGATCCTTTATATCCATGGCTTCAACAGTGCCCCAGCATCGACCAAAGCCTGCCAATTGGTTGAAGTGATGGCACGCCTTGGCCTCAGCGACCAGCTCCAAGTGCCCGCTTTGCATCACCACCCCCGCCAGGCCATCGGTCAGCTGGAACAGGCGATTACAGAACTGGGCCGGCCACTGCTGGTCGGCAGCTCGCTCGGCGGCTACTATGCGACTCACTTGGCCGAGCGCCACGGCCTCAAGGCCCTGTTGATCAACCCGGCCGTCAGCCCGCATCGGATGTTCGACGGCTACCTGGGCACGCAGAAGAATTTATACACCGACGAAACCTGGGAATTGACCCACGACCACGTGACGGCCCTGGCCGAGCTGGAAGTGCCGGCGCCCCGGGATCCGCAGCGGTTTCAGGTATGGTTGCAAACCGGTGACGAAACGCTGGATTATCGCCACGCCCAACAGTATTACCGCGCCTGTGCCTTGCGCATCCAGGCCGGCGGCGACCACAGTTTCCAAGGGTTTGCCCAGCAGTTACCGGCATTGTTGAGTTTTGCCGGCATTGGCGCCGATTTGTACCAGGCGATCGACTTCACGTCGCTGTGAGCCATCGCCCCTTTTTCATTTGAACACTGACGACGAGACCCCATGGCCACTCCCAGCGCTAGCTCTTATAACGCAGACGCCATCGAAGTCCTCTCGGGCCTCGACCCGGTGCGCAAGCGCCCCGGTATGTACACCGACACCAGTCGGCCGAACCACCTCGCCCAGGAAGTCATCGACAACAGTGTCGACGAAGCCTTGGCCGGGCATGCGAAGTCGGTGCAGGTCATCCTGCACGCCGATCATTCGCTGGAAGTCAGCGATGACGGTCGCGGCATGCCGGTGGACATTCACCCGGAAGAGGGCGTGTCGGGCGTCGAGCTGATCCTCACCAAGCTCCACGCCGGCGGCAAGTTTTCCAACAAGAACTACCAGTTTTCCGGCGGTCTGCACGGGGTGGGTATTTCCGTGGTCAACGCTTTGTCGACCCAGGTGCGAGTACGGGTCAAGCGTGACGGCAATGAGTACCAGATGACCTTCGCCGATGGCTACAAGGCCACCGAGCTGGAAGTGGTAGGTACCGTCGGCAAGCGCAACACCGGAACCAGCGTGTATTTCGCCCCGGACCCGAAGTATTTCGATTCACCGAAGTTTTCGGTCAGCCGCCTCAAGCACGTGCTCAAGGCCAAGGCTGTGTTGTGCCCGGGGCTGCTGGTCAGTTTCGAAGACAAGGCCACCGGCGAGAAAGTCGAATGGCATTACGAAGACGGCCTGCGCTCCTATCTGGTGGACGCGGTCAGCGGTTTCGAACGCCTGCCCGACGAGCCGTTCTGTGGCAGCCTGGCCGGTAACAAGGAAGCGGTGGACTGGGCGCTGTTGTGGCTGCCCGAAGGCGGCGAAAGCGTCCAGGAAAGCTACGTCAACCTGATCCCCACGGCCCAGGGCGGTACGCACGTCAACGGCTTGCGCCAAGGCCTGCTCGACGCCATGCGCGAGTTCTGCGAGTTCCGCAACCTGCTGCCCCGTGGCGTGAAGCTGGCGCCGGAAGACGTCTGGGAGCGCATCGCCTTCGTCCTGTCGATGAAGATGCAGGAACCGCAATTCTCCGGCCAGACCAAGGAGCGCCTGTCGTCTCGCGAGGCGGCGGCGTTCGTCTCCGGCGTGGTCAAGGACGCCTTCAGCCTCTGGCTCAATGCCAACCCGGAAACCGGCCTGGCCCTGGCGGAGCTGGCAATCAACAACGCCGGCCGTCGTCTCAAGGCCAGCAAGAAAGTCGAGCGCAAGCGCATCACCCAAGGGCCGGCATTGCCGGGCAAGCTCGCCGATTGCGCCGGGCAGGACCCGATGCGTTCCGAGTTGTTCCTGGTGGAAGGTGACTCCGCCGGTGGTTCGGCCAAGCAGGCGCGGGACAAGGAGTTCCAGGCCATCCTGCCGCTGCGGGGCAAGATCCTCAACACCTGGGAAGTGGACGGCAGCGAAGTGCTGGCCAGCCAGGAAGTGCATAACATCGCGGTGGCCATCGGCGTCGATCCGGGCGCCGAGGACATGACCCAGTTGCGCTACGGCAAGATCTGCATCCTCGCCGACGCCGACTCCGACGGCCTGCACATCGCCACCTTGCTCTGCGCGCTGTTCGTCCAGCATTTCCGTCCGCTGGTGGACGCCGGCCACGTCTACGTGGCGATGCCGCCGCTGTACCGCATCGACCTGGGCAAGGAAATCTACTACGCCCTGGACGAAGCCGAGCGCGACGGCATTCTCGATCGCCTGGTGGCCGAGAAGAAGCGCGGCAAACCGCAGGTCACCCGATTCAAAGGCCTGGGCGAGATGAACCCGCCGCAGTTGCGCGAAACCACCATGGACCCGAACACCCGTCGCCTGGTGCAGCTGACCCTGGATGATTTCGCCGCGACGACGGAAATGATGGACATGCTGCTGGCGAAGAAACGCGCGGGCGACCGCAAGTCCTGGCTTGAATCCAAGGGTGACTTGGCCGAGGTCCTGGCCTGATGCGCAAGGGTTTCGCCCTGGCGTTGTTGCTGTGGGCGGGGGTAGCAGTCGCAGGACCCGCGCCGGAATTGAAGCTGTTGGCCGAGCATGCCGTCGATGGCATGCGTGGCGGCAACCTCTCCGGCTTGGCGTTGTGCGGCAACGAGATGTGGACGGTGTCCGACCGCGACGACGACCGGATCTATCGCCTCAAACCCAACGATGTAGCGGTCTGGCAGGCTGAAACAGTCGACATCCAGGTGCCGACCGTGCCGGATAACGATTTGCCGTGGGGCCTGAGGTCGCGCACCTGGGCGGCGTCGTTCCTGCGCGGGGGCGAGCTGGATTTCGAAGGCATCAGTTGCGACAGCGCCGGTAATCGCTATGTGGTCAGCGAGTCCAATGCCGCCGTGCTGCAAATACCGACGACAGGCGCTGCATCGTGGTTGAAAATCGCTCCGACGATGATCCGCCAGGCGCGTGGCAGCGGCATGTTGTTGCACTTCAACGCCTTGTTCGAAGGGCTTGCGGTCAACCCGGCCGGCGACCAGCTCTGGCTGGCGGCCGAGCGTGAGCGTCGTGGCTTGCTGTTGATCAAGCGCCAGCAAACGGTATGGGACTGCGACGGCAATTGCGTACTGCTCAGCGAAGCGGGGCAGGAGATGCAGCCGCCGCAGTTTCCCAAGGCCAAGGCCGTATCGCGGGATTTTGCCGACCTGTCATTGTTTGAGGGCAAGCTGTTCACCCTGGAGCGAAATGCCTATCAGATCTGCCGGCGCGACCCGCAGACCGCTCAAGTCGAGCGCTGCTGGTCGTTCGCTGCCGAGGCGCTGCAGGATAATCGTCGTTACTCGCAAGCCTATGGCCTGGCCGAAGCGCTGGTGGTGGACGCCCAAGGTGCCTGGATTGGCCTGGACAACAACGACGGTGCCCGTGCCGATGGCGAGCGGCGGCCCATCATCTGGCGCTTCGCCGCGCCGGACGGTGGCTGGGGCGCCTCGCCATGAGTGGGCTACCGCTGGGCACGAATGCCCCGGAAGAATTTGAATTTACCCAGCGCGATGGCACCACGCCGTTGCGCCAGACAACGAACTTGATGAGGCCCGCATGAGCGACATTCTTGCAGACAGCTTGGACGGCGTAGAGCGCCGATCGCTGGCTGACTTCACCGAAAATGCCTACCTCAATTACTCCATGTACGTGATCATGGACCGCGCCTTGCCGCACATCGGCGATGGCTTGAAGCCGGTCCAGCGGCGGATCGTCTACGCCATGAGCGAGTTGGGGCTGGATGCCGATTCCAAGCACAAGAAATCGGCGCGTACCGTCGGCGACGTGCTCGGCAAGTTCCATCCCCACGGCGACTCGGCCTGCTACGAAGCCATGGTGCTGATGGCCCAGCCGTTCAGCTATCGCTACACGCTGGTGGACGGCCAGGGCAACTGGGGTGCGCCGGATGATCCCAAGTCCTTCGCGGCCATGCGCTACACCGAGGCGCGGTTGTCGCGCTATTCCGAGGTGCTGCTCAGCGAACTGGGCCAGGGCACCGCGGACTGGGGGCCGAATTTCGACGGCACCCTCGACGAACCCCTGGTTTTGCCAGCACGTTTGCCGAATATCCTTCTCAATGGCACCACCGGTATCGCCGTGGGCATGGCCACCGACGTGCCGCCGCACAACCTGCGGGAAGTGGCGACGGCGTGCGTGCGTTTGCTGGACGAGCCGAAAGCCACGGTGGAGCAGCTCTGCGAGCATATCCAGGGCCCGGACTATCCGACCGAAGCCGAGATCATCACGCCGCGCGCCGATCTGCTGAAAATCTACGAGACCGGTCGTGGTTCGGTGCGCATGCGCGCTGTGTACCACGTCGAAGACGGCGACATCATTGTCACGGCGCTGCCGCATCAGGTTTCCGGGGCCAAGGTCCTGGAGCAGATTGCGGCGATGATGCAGGCAAAGCCGTCGAAAGCGCCGCAAGTGGCCGACTTGCGCGACGAGTCCGACCACGAGAACCCCTGCCGCATCGTGATCATCCCGGTCAACAGCCGGGTCGATCACGACGCGCTGATGCAGCACCTGTTCGCCAGCACCGACCTGGAGTCGAGCTATCGGGTGAACATCAACATCATCGGCCTGGACGGCAAGCCACAACTGAAAAACCTGCGGGCGTTGTTGGTGGAGTGGCTGGAATTCCGGGTCAAGACCGTACGCCGACGCCTGCAATTCCGTCTGGACAAGGTCGAGCGCCGCCTGCACCTGTTGGACGGCTTGTTGATCGCCTACCTCAACCTGGATGAAGTGATTCACATCATCCGCACCGAGGAGCACCCCAAGGCCAAGCTGATCGAGCGTTTTGCCCTGAGCGAAATCCAGGCCGACTACATCCTCGATACCCGCCTGCGCCAGTTGGCACGCCTGGAAGAGATGAAGCTGCGCGCCGAGCAGGACGAGTTGCTCAAGGAGCAGGCCAAGCTGCAAGCCTTGTTGGGCAGCGAAGCCAAGCTCAAGAAACTGGTGCGCACCGAGCTGCTGAAGGATGCCGAAACCTACGGCGACGACCGTCGCTCGCCGATTGTCGAGCGCGCCGAAGCCAAGGCGTTGAGCGAACACGACCTGCTGCCGAACGAGAAAGTCACCGTCGTGCTCTCGGAAAAAGGCTGGGTACGCTCCGCCAAAGGTCACGATATTGACGCCGCCGGGCTTTCCTATAAGGCCGGGGATGGTTTCAAGGCCTTGGCGCCTGGGCGCTCGAACCAGTTCGCGGTGTTCATCGACTCCACCGGGCGCAGTTATTCGGTGCCGGCCCACACCTTGCCATCGGCCCGTGGCCAGGGCGAACCGCTCACCGGTCGTCTGACGCCACCGCCGGGTGCAACTTTTGAGTGCGTGCTGATGCCTGATGATGACGGGCTGTACGTAATTGCGTCGGACGCCGGTTACGGGTTCGTCGTCAAGGGTGAGGACCTGCAAGCCAAGAACAAGGCGGGCAAGGCGCTGTTGAGTCTGCCGAACAACGCCAAGGTCATCGCACCGCGTCCGGTCATCGATCGCGAGAACAATTGGTTGGCGTCGGTGACGACAGAAGGGCGGTTGCTGGTGTTCAAGATCAGTGACCTGCCACAGCTCGGCAAAGGGAAAGGCAACAAGATCATCGGGATTTCCGGCGAACGGGTGGCGAGTCGCGAGGAATATGTCACGGATATTGCAGTGATACCGGAGGGTGCCACGCTTGTGCTGCAGGCTGGAAAGCGTACGCTTTCACTGAAAGCGGACGATCTTGAGCATTACAAAGGTGAACGCGGTCGGCGGGGCAACAAGCTTCCAAGGGGTTTTCAGCGGGTGGATGCGCTGCTCGTCGAAAACCTCAATTGAGCGTGCTAGAGGGCTCGGTCTGCGATTAAATGCCGCAGATCGGAGTTTTGGCGCTGGAGTCGGGACGCATATTCACGGATGATAGGCCCTTTCAAGCGCCGGCGTGGCCGAGCGTTCTTCATAATGACCGAGTATTTTTCACTGTGGTAAGCCTTGTGGCCGCCACCTGGACGAGACGATGACTGCTCTGCGCCTTCCTATTTTGTGGCTCGCCGGCCTGCTTGGCCTGGCGGGCTGCAGCATGAACCAGCCGGTGTCGCTGTACCAGCTGGACAGCGGTACCCCGGCCCAGCCTGCGCAAAGCACAGGCATGGCCGTATTGCTTGGCCCGGTTCTGATCGCTGACTACCTGCAGCGTGAAACCCTGTTGCAACGCCAACCCGACGGCAGCCTGCAAGCCGCCACTGATGGTCGTTGGGCTGGTAGCCTGTCTTCCGATATCGATCAATTGCTGTTGCGCCAGGTGGCCGGACACCTGGACAGCCAGCGCGTGGTGCTGGCCCCGGCCAACCAGGGGTTCACCCCGGATGTGCAAGTGCTGTTGTCGATCACCCGGCTGGATTCAGGGAAATCCCAACCCGCGGTGCTCGATGCCCAATGGCGCCTGATCGACCGTCGCGGCACGGTTCGCGAGAACCGCATCGTTCACCTGCAAGAACAACATGCAGGTACGACCGCTGCACAGGTCCAGGCACAAGGCGTGCTCTTGCAGCGCCTGGCCGAGCAATTGTCCGTGTCCCTCAAGCCTTTGGCCAACCAGCCACCTATCGCGGAAGTGCCGCGCAAGGCAGCTCCGGCCCCGGCCAAGCCGGTGGAAAAGGAAAAGGACAAGATCCCGATGGCCCTGCCGATTCGTACCGACATGGAAGTGTTCCGGTTCTGATGACTGGAACGGATATAAAACAAAGCCCGCGTTGATGCGGGCTTTGTTGTTTCTGGCTCCAAGGATTTCAGTGCCTGTCCTGGCCCTATCGCGAGCAAGCTCGCTCCCACAGGGGATCTACAGTCGCATGAAGATCCCTGTGGGAGCGAGCTTGCTCGCGATAAGGCCAGTGAAGGCAATAAAAAGCCCGCAGATGATCACTCATCTGCGGGCTTGATTATTTCAGGGCCCGGGCCTCAGGCCTGACGCTCGTGCATCCGCGCCAGCTGCCGCTCCAGCATCGACGGATAAGGCTCCATCAACCGTTCCACGCAGCAAGCGCCTTCGGGGCTGGCGATGGGGCGGATGCGCGCGCGTTGGCGGATCAGCGCGTCATCATTGATCTTGCGCTCCACCAGCAGCAGATTGCGGCTGTGCTGGGAGAGCGCCAATGCGTCCTGGGCGGTTTCGGTCAGCAGCAGGTCGATCTGGCTCAAGCCGTACAGCCCATCGCCCAAGGTCAGGCCCAGTTGCAATTGCAGGGTAATGCCACTGTCGGCGACTTCGATTTGCAACTGGTGACCCAGCGCCCGCAGCAGTTCACCGCAGCAAATGGCATTGGTCAGGTAGTCGTCGCCGCTGTCCTCGGTGTGGAACAGCATCAGCGTGCTGCCATCATTCAAGGTGTGCAGTTCGCCTTGATAAAGCGATGCGGCCTGATCGAGGCAATCGCGATAGCGTTCGAGCAGCTCCTTCAGGCGCGCCTGGGGCAGGCGGCGCAGTTGATCCTGGGCGCCCAGTTGCACGGCCAGCACGGCGCTGTGCTGGGGCAGGTTCGAGGCGACAGGGCGGACCGCCGGTTGAGGGGCGCCGGCCACCGAGTCGTCTCGCAAGTCGGCAAAGGCGTCGTCGTCTTCCTCATCTTCGACAGCACGCACCACATGGCGCGGCGCAGGGCGGGAGGCAGGCATCGGCGTGCTTTCGTCGAAGCCCGGGTCACGCAAGTTGCGGACCTCGAAGCCTGGCTCGGCATCGTCTTCGTCGACGTAATCGATGTCTTCAGGTTCCGGCACAGGCTCCGGTTCCGGTGCGAAGCTGGCGTGAAGCTGCCGGGCCAGGTCGCCGATTTCGTCCTGGCGCTGGGTGGCCGGCGTGTGTTCGTCGATGTCCCGCAGCCAGACGCGCAGTTGCAGTAGCGGCGTGGAGATGTGCCGTCCCAGGCGCAGGCTCAAGGCCAGCGCCAGCGCCAGCAAGATTGCGCTGAGGATGCCCATGCTCTGCAGGCTGATGGTCATCGGTTGCTGGAACTGGTCCATGTCCAGGCTGATGCGCAGTTGCCCGGCAGTCACGTCCTGGAAAGTGATCTTGCTCTGGTACATGCCACCGGTCTCGCCCAGCAGGCCAGGCTTGGGACGTTGGCCGGCCTCGGCGAGGATGCGGTTGTCCACGCTGTAGATGGCAGCGTGGGCGACCAGTTTGTTCTTGGTCAGGTTGTTGAGCAGCACGTTGAGGCTGAGGATGTCGTTGGACACCAGCAGCTCGGTGGCAGACGTGGCGGTCTGGGTGGTCAGGCTTTCGCCCAAGGCATCCGCCTGCTCATGCATGGCCTGCTTGAATTGCAGGCCCATCACGCAGGCATAGATGACCAGGGCCAGGGCGACCAGGATCACGTTATGGCTGGCGATGCGCAATGCAATCGGCACGCGACGATGGCGCAATGCACGGAAGATCAGCAGGAAGAAATTGTCGGTTTTGACTGGCGTGGGCCGGTTCACTGAGCTCGGCTCTTTGTCCGTGAAATTGACGCGCAGTATAGCGACAGGCCCATGACCGGCAAAGCACTGGCGGTGCCCGATGGTCACTGAATGTGGGTAGAATGCGGTTTTTTTCCACCTGCGGGGGTGCGCCTTGCGCGAAATCGTCCTGATAAACATCACTGGCAGCGACCGTCCGGGTCTGACTGCGGCCATTACCGGCGTTCTGGCCCAGGGTGGTGTGAACATTCTCGACATCGGTCAGGCGGTAATCCATGACACGCTGTCGTTCGGCATCCTGGTTGAAATCCCGGACGCCGAACAGAGCAAGTCAGTGCTCAAGGACATCCTGTTCACGGCCTACAAGCTCGACCAGCAGGTGCGTTTCACGCCGGTGTCCGAAGCCGATTACCAGCATTGGGTGGCCGGCCAGGGCAAGAAGCGCCATATCGTGACGCTGCTGACCCGCAAGGTGACTGCCGAGCAGTTGCAGCGCGTCAGCTCGATCACCGCCCAATACGGGCTGAATATCGACCACATCGACCGGCTGTCCGGGCGCATGCCGTTGGACACTCCGGCCGACAAGGGCAAGGGCTGCATCGAATTTTCCGTGCGCGGCGAACCGGCCGATCCCCAGGCGCTGCGTGCCGAATTCCTCAGCGTCGCTCAGGAACTGAACGTCGACATCGCTTTCCAGGAAGACTCTCTGTTCCGTCGTAATCGCCGCCTGGCGGTGTTCGATATGGATTCGACGCTGATCGAAGCCGAAGTCATCGACGAGCTGGCCAAGGCGGCGGGCGTGGGCGACAAGGTTTCGGCTATCACCGAGCGGGCCATGGCCGGGGAGCTGGATTTTCGCGCCAGCTTCAAGGAACGCCTCGCATTGCTCAAGGGGCTGGACGTCGGCGTGCTCGATTCCATCGGCGCCTCCCTGCGCCTGACCGAGGGCGCCGAAACCCTGTTTGCCGAACTCAAGCGCCTGGGCTACAAGACCGCCATCCTGTCCGGCGGCTTCACTTATTTCGCCAAGCAACTGCAGGCCAAGCTCGGTATCGACTATGTGTTCGCCAACGAACTGGAAGTGGTGGACGGCAAGGTCACCGGGGTTGCCGTCGAGCCGATCGTCGATGCCCAGCGCAAGGCAGACTTGTTGCGCGAATTGGCCGAGAAGGAAGGTCTTCGCCTGGAGCAGACCATTGCCGTGGGTGACGGCGCCAACGACCTGCCGATGCTGGCCATCGCCGGCCTGGGCGTGGCGTTCCGGGCCAAGCCATTGGTCAAGCAGTCGGCCCGGCAGGCGATTTCGACCTTGGGGTTGGATGGGGTGTTGTACTTGCTGGGTTTCCGCGATCGCGACGGGCAGGTTTGAGCAAACGCCGATCTGTGAGTTTCGCATACTCGTGGCGAGGGAGCTTGCTCCCGTTGGCCTGCGCAGCAGGCCTAATGCGGCCAACCTGAAACACCTGTGTGTCAGATTTCAGGGCCGCTTCGCGGCCCAGCGGGAGCAAGCTCCCTCGCCACGTGATCCTGCCGTATTTTAAAGCGACTTCCACAACGAATCGAAATCCCCGTCCTGCGTACCGTCCTCCCCGCTGGTGCCTGAATCCTCCTGCCGATAAGCAAACTGGTTGAAACTGTGGGTGCTGGTCACCCGGCGATCCAGGCCGGCGCGGCGTTCCTGGCCGTTGGTGTTGATCAACACCTTCTGGCCTTCCTGGAAGGGCAGGCGCGGTGCGATCACGGTGGGTGGCAGGTCGATGGCGCTTATCTCGGGAAGCAGCAGCCCACGCAGATAGTGCCCTTGTTCGTTCTGCTCGCGAAGCAATTGCAGGCCGCAAGGCTGGGCATGCGGTGCGACCAGCTCAATGCCCATCTGCATGGCGCCATTGCGCACCTGGCGGATCCAGCGCACCACGGCGATGCTCCAGCTCTGATCATTGGTGTCCCGGATGCCGACCATTTCGCCGGCCTGCAATTGTTCCGGCACCTCTTTCGGCCAGCCAAGGCAATAGCCGCCGGGGCTGTGGTTGATGATCGGCAGATCGTAAGTAGGGAAATGATGCCGGTTGTCGGAGCTGGCGCCATCGTCGTCGGCCGGGTTGACCGGATACTCGATTTCTTCGTAGGGCAAAAGCTCGCTGTCACCGGTGGGCGCGGCGTCGAAGGCCTGGTCCCAGGTGTCATTTTTCTTTGTCGGCGAGGCTTCGAAGTGCGCCTTGCGTGGGCCGGGCGTCTTGAGTATCTCGTTGAACGAGCGCTCTCCCCCAAGATAATAGTGCAGCGCGCTCATGCCCACGCACAGCGTCAACGTACCGTTGCCCTCGGTGCGTTGGAAGCTGCGTTCGGCGGCCTCGCCCCAGGCGGCTTGCAAGTGATGCAGCGTATCGGCGCTCATGCCGGCGGGGACCGTCAGGGTCGACTCGACAGGTTGTGCCAGGTGGGCGGTGATGGCGCGCACCAACGGCTGGGGGTCGAAACCCAGCAGGGTGGGTTGCTGTTCGGCGCGGAATTTCGACCGATAACGCGGCCCGACGTCCAGTGCCGGTGCGACGGCGAACAGGCTGGCGGCGGTGACGGCTGGGTCCAGCTTGACCCAATGGCTCCACGGTTCCAGGACCTCGGCCAGCCGCGCGATCTGGCTCTGGCGCAATTGGTTGCTGCGCGAAGCGCCCAACAGCAGGGCAACCACGTAGGTCTGCTCGATATTCAATTCGTGAATCTGGCTGGCCAGTTCGTCGCTGACGCTCAGGTGCTGCAATTTGTGTTGGCAAGCGATCCGGTACAGTTGGTGCAAATCGAGCCAGAGCCCCTCCGGCACCGGGCTGTAGAGCTGGCTGGCGCGCAACAGGGTTCCATCAAGGGCGTGCGTGGCCCGCTGCAATGCCGTGGCCAGCAGGCGCGCCCGGTCCTTGGAGAATTTTGCCGAGATTCGCCCGACGATTTGCTTGTAGCCCATTGCCAGGTGGGCTTGCAGGGCCTGGCACAGGTTGACGATCTTGCGTGAGCGGTCATCCAGTACGATGGCTTGTTGCAGGAAGTGTCGCTCAAGATGCTTGCAGACGTAATAAACCTCAGGCCGCAGCAGCTCCAGCAATTGCAGGCGGTTATCGCTGGGCGTGAGCAGTTGGTTCAGCTCGCCGAGCGCCTGGTATAGCAGGCGGGCGGTTTCGCCGATGTTGGCCTTGGGCAGGTTGGCGATCCAACGCTTGAGGTCGCGTGGCGTGGCATCGCAAAAGGACAGGCGCGACTGGGTCGGTGTCGATATGCGCAGTAGCTGGAGAGGGCTGGTCTCATTCATGCCGTGGACGGGCTCCGGCGGGAAATGAAAGGGATGTTTCCAACTCTAGCAGCTGTAGGCGGGGTATGTAGTTTGAGAATGGTCATTCCTGCCCAAGGGCAGGAATGACTATTCTGGATGACTCAGGCGTTCGGCAGTGCCAGGGCCTGGCCCATCTGGACTGGCGAGCCGGCCACCAGGTCTTCGGCCCATTTCACCTGCTCTGGACCAAACAGCACGATGGCCGTCGAACCCAACTTGAAACGGCCCAGCTCGGCGCCTTTTTCCAAGTGGATCGGCGCACGAGCGGCTTCGTCGTAGCGGAAGGTCTTCAGCTCGCGCTTGGGCGGCGTCACCAGCCCGGCCCAGACGGTCTCGATGGACGCGACGATCATCGCACCCACCAGCACCACGGCCATCGGCCCGCGCTCGGTGTCGAAAATGCACGCGACGCGTTCGTTGCGGGCAAACAGCTCCGGGACGTTTTCGGCGGTGGTCTGGTTGACCGAGAAAATCCGGCCCGGGATGTAGACCATTTCCCGCAGGGTGCCGGCCAGCGGCATGTGCACGCGGTGGTAATCCTTGGGTGACAGGTAAATGGTGGCGAAATCGCCGCCCATGAACGGCGCGGCATTGGCCGCATCACCGCCCAGCAGTTCCAGCACGCTGAAGCTGTGGCCCTTGGCCTGGAACACCCGGCCGTGCTCGATCGGGCCGAGCTGGCTGACGGCGCCGTCGGCGGGGCTGAGGATTGCGCCGGGGGTCTGATCCAGAGGTCGCGCACCGTCTTTCAGTGCACGGGTGAAAAACGCGTTGAAGTGCTCGTAGGCGGTGAGGTCTTCCACCAGCGCCTGGGACATGTCCACTTGGTAGCGCTTGGCGAACCAGGCCGTGAAGGCGTTCTTGAACCAGCGCACGCGGCATTCGGCGATGCAGCCGGCCAGCCGCGACAGCAGGTGGTGCGGCAGCAGGTACTGGGAAAGGATGAACAAGCGGTTTTTCATTAACTGTCCTTAAATCTTCAAAGCTCGATGGGGGTGTCGGGGTGGTTGCCCCATTCACCCCAGGAACCGGCATAGCCTTTGACCCGTGGATAACCGAGCGCCTTGGCCACCAGGTAGGTGAAGCCAGAACGGTGGTGGGTCTGGCAGTGTGTGATGACTTCTTTGTCGGGCGTGATGCCCAGCTGTTCGAGGATCTGCGGCATGTCTTTGCGGATGCGCAGGCTGCGCGCCGGGTCCATGCCGGCCGTCCATTCGAAATTGACCGCGCCGGGGATGTGTCCGCCCCGGGCAGCGACGACCTTCTCGCCAGAATATTCCAACGGGCCACGGGCGTCCCAGATCGCCAGGTCGCTGGCGCCGAGACGGCTTTGCAGGTACTCGCGAGTGGCGGTGGGCTCTTCATGCAGCACCAGGCTGACTGGACCCCCGACCGGCGCCGGGACCTCGGTCGACACTGGCAGGCCGAGGTCCAGCCAGGACAGCAGGCCACCGTCGAGATAGTGATAATTCGAATGCCCGATCACATCGAGCAACCAGATAAAACGCCCGGCCCAGCCACCGCCTTCGTCGTCATACACCACGTAGACCGCGCCGGGGTCATGCCCGAGTTCGCCGAACAGCGCTTCCAGGTCGGCCTTTGCCGGCAACAGGCCCGGCGCCGGGGGCTGGCCCAGTTGCGTGCGTTTCGGATCGACGAATCGTGCGCCGGGAATATGGCCATTGCTGTAGCGCGCGGCGCTGGTCAGGTCCACCAGAATCAGATTGGGCGTATCGAGGCGCGGCAAGAGCTCGCTCGGCTCGATTACCAGCGGCAAGCCAGAGAAGTCAGGCATGTGAGGTCTCCTGGGGGCGCAAAGGGAAAGGATTGTAGCAAGTTCAGCGGCCGCGGTTGGTAAAGGTGTGCAGGGCCCTTTCGATGCATTGCACGGTTTTGCCGAAGGCCTGCACGGTCACGTCCGAGAACGGCCCGCCGCCCTGGTCCACGACCACCAACATGATCACCCGCCCATTGCAGGTCAGTGAGCGCAACAGCAGGTGCTCGCCCCGGAACAAGGCGCGCAGGCCCGGAGGCAGCAAGGCGGAAAATTGAGCGTTGTTCTCGGGGTTCAAGCGAACCTGGGCTTGCTGGGCCAACAAGCGCTGCAAGACTTTGCTTTGGCTGATGGAAAAGCTCATCGCCGCTGCTTCCTTGGGCAGGCCGGCGGTCTGATGCACGCGTACGCTGGTCTGGCTGCGGTCGGCCATCAAAATCATCACCCGGCGCATGCCGCACGCCACCAACGCATTTCGGGCCGAGGTGGTCAGGTGCATGGCGTTGCTGAACGGGCTCGGCTCCAGCAGCAGCTCGGCGCATTGCTTGCGCCATTGGGACAGGTCCTGGGCACTGGGCGGGGCGGCGGGCAACAAGCCGGGGTGCACGCGGCGGCTGCCCGAGGGCCAGATCAATGCTACGGCGGGGTGCCACAGGTCTGGCATGGCGTGCTGGCGGGCACTGTTGGCGGCTTGTTGGTGCAGTTGCTGTTGAAGCTCATCCATCGGCATTTGCAGATACAGGCTCGTGAGGTATTGCCAGCGAGCGCTGTGCGGACTGTTCCAGGCCTGTTGCGCCGACAGTGCCAGGCCGTTGGCCAGCAGCACCGTGTTGGCGGGTTGGTTGAGCCAGCGCCGCAGCGTTGGGTCGTCATCCAGTCGATTTTGTTGGCGCAGCGGATGTTCGCTGTCGCGGGCAATGCGCAACACTTTAATCAGCTCGCGGCGTTCATTCAGCAACAGGCGATAGCCTTGCACCACCCAGATGGGCAGGCGCCATGCCTCCACCAGCGCGAGGCAGATTTTCAGCAGGCTGACGCCGAACAGTTCGCGCTCGACCTTGCGTGCGGGCTCGCCTTTGTGGATCACCCGCAGTTCCCACTCCCCCAGCAGTCGCGGATGAGTCAGCGCCAACGGCCAGAGCGGCGAGAGAAACAACAGGCTGCCCCAATGGATGTCCTGCCACAGACGCGCCAGGCGGCTGGCAAAAAAACCATTGGCCTGTTGGCTAGCGTGCTGGCTGATCAGTTGCACCTGGCGCAGGGCAACCGGTATCTCGTGTTCCGGCAGCGAGGGCAGGCGCGCCAGCAGCTCCTCGGTGCGCTTGAGGCCGAGGCGGTTGATCGCCACTTCGAGATTTTCCGCCGGCTCCGCCAGGGTGCCATGGGTGTGATGATTGGCTTCGCGGATGACGCTCAGGGCCAGGGCGGGGCTGTCCTGCATCAGTTCGGCGATGTCGCGCAATGAGCGACGACTGTCTGCGATCGCCTTGCAGACGAGGTCGTGACTGGCCTGGGGCACCGGCAGATGAACGCCCTGGAGCAGTTTCAGCCAGCCTTCGAGCGTGGTCGGTCTTGGTGTCGGAACGTTCGTTTCGTTAGCCATGGTTGGACGTGATCATCGCATGGGTATCTGCGCCCGGAGCGGGGCAAAATTGGCTTTTCGCCGGAACTGGCTATAGTCTGGCGCAGTTTTGCCGATAAGTAGAAGAAGAGATTTTTCAGCTTCCGAATATGACCTTGAACCCGACTTAAATAAGTACTTTCTATCTATGGCTAAAATTATCGGCATCATTGTCGTGTTCGCGAGCGTGCTCGGCGGATACGTGCTTTCCCATGGCAAGATCGCAGCCCTGATCCAACCTTTCGAGGTGATGATCATCGGCGGCGCCGCCCTTGGCGCATTCCTCCAGGCGAACCCTGGCTACATGACCATGCATGTCCTCAAGAAATCCTTGAGCATGTTTGGCTCGCGCTTCAGCCACACCTTCTATCTGGAGGTGCTGGGGCTGGTCTACGAGATCCTCAACAAGAGTCGTCGCGAAGGCATGATGGCGATCGAGGGCGATATCGAAGACGCCGCTGCCAGCCCGATCTTCGCCAAGTACCCTTCGGTGCTGAAGGACGAGCGCATGACGGCGTTCATCTGCGATTACCTGCGCATCATGTCGTCCGGCAATATGGCGCCCCACGAACTGGAAGGCTTGTTCGACATGGAGCTGTACAGCCTCAAGGAAGACTTGGAGCACCCATCCCACGCGGTCAACGGCATCGCCGACGGCATGCCCGGCTTCGGTATCGTTGCGGCGGTATTGGGTATCGTGGTGACCATGGCGTCCCTGGGCGAGGGCGACCAGGCCTCCATCGGCCTGCACGTGGGTGCCGCACTGGTGGGTACCTTCTTCGGTATCTTGGCGGCGTACGGTTTCTTCGGTCCGCTGGCCCATTCCCTGGCCCATGACGCCAAGGAAGAGCTCAATGTGTATGAGGCCATCAAGGCCTCGCTCGTGGCCTCGGCCTCGGGCATGCCGCCATCCCTGGCGGTGGAGTTCGGTCGCAAGGTCCTCTACCCGGCGCACCGTCCAAGCTTTGCCGAGCTGGAACAAGCGGTTCGCGGTCGCTAGTGCTTTGCTTTACAAATACGTTCCTTTTTTGGCGAGTGACTGTTGCTGCCAGACAAGGCGCCGCGACGAGTCATAGCCCGCTATGGCGAGGAGCGGCAACGCAGTATGGCAGCAACAGGCACCGTCAAAATGGAACAGTATTTGTGAAGCAGAGCACTCGTTATGGAAAATAACCAGCCGATCATCGTCAAGCGCGTCAAGCGCATTGCCGGCGGGCACCATGGCGGCGCCTGGAAAATCGCCTTCGCCGACTTCGCCACGGCGATGATGGCGTTCTTCCTGGTGTTGTGGCTGCTGTCCACTGCGACGCCGGAACAGAAGATCGCCATCGCCGGTTACTTCAAGGACCCGGTCGGTTTTTCCGAGAGCGGTACGCCGTACATCATTGATCTGGGCGGTTCGCCCGTCCTGGCGCCGGAAAATACCCTCAACCCCGAGGTCAAGTCCCAGCCCCAGCCCGACAAGGCGACCGTCGACGCCAATGAGGCCGAGGGCATGGCCGAGCAGGTCGAGCGCGAGCGCCTGGAATTGCTCCTGCAAGAGTTGCAGAACAAGGTCGAAGAGAATCCCGAGCTGCAGAAGTTCAAGGACCAGATCCTGTTCGAGATCACGCCGAACGGCCTGCGTATCCAGATCATGGACGCCGACAACCGTCCGATGTTCGACTCTGGCAGCGCGCGGCTCAAACCGTATTTCGAAGACATCCTGCTGGCCATGGCCGACACCATCAAGGCGGTGCCGAACAAGATCAGTATCAGCGGTCACACCGATGCCAAGCCTTACGTGGGCAAAGGTGATTTCGGTAACTGGGAGTTGTCGGCCAACCGCGCCAACGCGGCACGACGTGCCTTGGTGGCGGGCAGCTATCCGGATGAGCAAGTGGCTCGGGTGGTCGGTTATGCATCTTCGGCGCTGTTCGATCGCAAAGACCCGTTCAACCCGGTCAACCGGCGTATCGATATCGTGGTGTTGACCAAGAAGGCGCAGAAAGCCATCGAAGGCTCGCAGACCGACGATCCAGCGCCAGACCCTGCCCAGGGCCAAGGCGCTCCAGGCGAGGCGCCGGCGACAACACCCGGCGCGGCGGCGGATCCGAACGCACTGCCGGCGGACCAACAGCCCGTGCCGGCCCATGAATTGCGCGAACGCCTGAACCTGTTCGATGACGCCGCGCCAAAGCCGGCGGAGCCGCCAGCGCAGTGACCCACAAAAAAGCCGACATCGATGTCGGCTTTTTTGTGGGTATCGGTTTGCTTGAGACTTGCTTGCCTTTGTGGCGAGGGAGCTTGCTCCCGCTGGGTTGTGAAGCAGCCCCATCCAAGGTGAGTGCTTCGCACTCAAGCGGGAGCAAGCTCCCTCGCCACAAAGGCGTCCAGCCAACTCAGTAACTGCTCTCCGGCAAGCTGGCGATGATCGAGCGGTAGCTGTTCATCCGTTGCTGGTGCACACGGCCTTCTTCCAAGGCCTTGAGCAAGGCGCAACCGGGCTCGCGGTCGTGCTTGCAGTCGCGGAAGCGGCAGGTGCCGATCAGCTCGTTGAACTCGATGAACCCGGCTTCGACATCGGCCCGGCTGACATGGCCCAGGCCGAATTCGCGGATACCGGGTGAGTCGATCAATTCACCGCCGCCAGGGAAGTGGAACAACCGCGCGGTGGTGGTGGTGTGGGTGCCCTGGCCGGACAGTTCGGACAACGGCCCGACGCGGGTCTCGACCTCCGGCAGCAGGCTGTTGACCAGGGAAGACTTGCCGACCCCGGACTGGCCGACGAACACGCTGATGCGCCCGTCCAGCTGCCGTTGCAATTGCTCCATGCCGTTGCCGTGATGGGCCGAGACCTCCAGCACCGGATAACCGAGGTCCCGATAGACCGACAGCAAGGCGTTCAGCGCCGGGGCGTTGTGCTCGTCGATCAGGTCGAATTTGTTGAGCAGCAGCAGCGGGCGGATGCCGGCGTGTTCGGCCGCCACCAGGTAGCGGTCGATCAGGTTGGCGTGAGGCTCGGGCAACGGGGCGAACACGATGACGATCATGTCGACGTTGGCCGCCACCGGCTTGAGCTGGCCCCGGCTGTCCGGACGGCACAGCTCGGTGTGACGCGGCAATTGCGCGACGATCACGCCGATGCCCTGGTTGCCGGCACGCCAGACCACTTGGTCGCCGGTCACCAGCGCCGGCAGGTTGGCACGCAAGTGGCAACGGAATACCTGGCCGGCCAGTTCGCCTTCCTGGGCCTCGACTTCGACTTGCACACCAAAGTGAGCGATCACCAGGCCGGTCTGTTCAGGACCCAGGTCGCCACCCTCCAGGGCTTCGACCGCACTGGATTCGCGTTTGGCGGCACGGGCGGCGCGCTCGCCCTGGATCTTTTCGATGCGCCAGTTCTGACGACGATTGAGTTGGCGTTTGGCCATGGGTGTTCCGTATGAAGAAATGCAGCGAATAGGGTAAAACGGCCGCGAGTTTAGCACGCCCGAGACGCTGCCTAGGCTAAACTGCGCAGCTAAGCCGAGGAGCTCCCCCATGCAAAACCCGCAGAACCTGATCTGGATCGACCTGGAAATGACCGGTCTGAACCCTGACACCGATGTCATCATCGAGATGGCCACCATCGTCACTGACAGCGACCTCAACACCCTGGCCGAAGGGCCGGTGATCGCGATTCATCACAGCGACGAAATCCTCGCCGGCATGGACGAGTGGAACACGCGCCAGCACGGCGGCTCGGGCCTGACCCAGCGCGTTCGCGAGAGCAAGATCAGCATGGCCGAAGCCGAAGCCCAGACCATCGCCTTCCTGGAGCAGTGGGTGCCAAGAGGCAAGTCGCCGATCTGTGGCAACAGCATCTGCCAGGACCGTCGCTTTCTGTATACCCACATGAAATCCCTGGAAAGCTATTTCCATTACCGCAACCTCGACGTCTCGACCCTGAAGGAGTTGGCTGCCCGCTGGGCCCCTGAGGTTCGCGACAGTTTCCAGAAAGGCAGCACGCACCTGGCCCTGGACGACATCCGTGAATCCATCGCCGAGCTGCAGCATTACCGCAAGCACTTCATCAAGTTCTGAGCTAACCCCAAGCGACTGGCGGGCAAGCTTTTGTGGCGAGGGGATTTATCCCCGTTGGGCTGCGGAGCAGCCCCTCGATCTGATGTTTGGTTGTGTCAGGCCGGTCGGTGTTGATTGTATTTGGGGCTGCTTTGCAGCCCAGCGGGGATAAATCCCCTCGCCACGCTCAGGCAGGAGGCGGGACCTTGCCCTCTTTTGGTGCCGGCCCAAACTGGCTAGACTGCGCGCCTTCTTGTAAGGACCGCCATCATGTTGCTGATGCTGTATCTGATCGCCATTACCGCCGAAGCCATGACCGGCGCGCTATCCGCCGGGCGGCGGGGCATGGATTGGTTCGGCGTGGTGCTGATCGCCTGTGTCACGGCGCTGGGTGGTGGCTCGGTTCGCGACGTGCTGCTCGGTCACTACCCGCTGACGTGGGTCAAGCATCCGGAATACCTGGTGCTGACCACCGCAGCGGCGATGCTGACGGTGTTCCTGGCGCGCTGGATGCGCCATCTGCGCTCGTTGTTCCTGGTGCTCGATGCCGTGGGCCTGGTGGCATTTACCCTGATCGGCTGCATGACGGCCCTGGAAATGGGCCATGGCATGTTGGTGGCCTCGGTCAGCGGGGTCATTACCGGGGTGTTCGGCGGCATCTTGCGGGATATCTTCTGCAACGACATTCCCTTGATCTTCCGCCGCGAACTCTACGCCAGCGTCTCGTTCGCCGCGGCGTGGTGTTATCTATTGTGTGTCTTCCTGCAACTGCCGAACGAACAGGCGATCCTCATCACCTTGTTCGGCGGTTTCCTGCTGCGGCTCCTGGCAATCCGCTTCCACTGGGAAATGCCGAAGTTCGTCTACAACGACGAAGTCTGACGCTCGGCGTGCTGGCGCAACGCCCATTCCACATGCTCGCGCACCAGTTCCGATGGATAGTCGCGCCGCGCCTCCAGTGCTTGCAGCACGGGAATCGTTGACGGCGCATTGCCCAGGCCCACCGCCAGGTTGCGCAACCAGCGTTCGTAACCGGCGCGACGCAGGGGCGAGCCTTCGGTGCTGCTGAGGAATTTTTCCTCGTCCCACAGGAACAGCTCGGCGAGTCCGGCATTGTCCAGGTTATGGCGCGGCTTGAAGTCGCTCTCGCCGGACGGCCGGGCGAAGCGGTTCCAGGGGCAGACGATCTGGCAGTCATCGCAGCCGAACACCCGGTTGCCGATCAACGGCCGCAGCTCTTCCGGGATGGCATTCTTCAATTCGATGGTGAGGTAGGAAATGCACCGCCGGGCGTCCAATACGTAAGGGCCGACGAAAGCATTGGTAGGGCAGATGTTCAGGCAGGCGGTGCATTTTCCGCAATGCTCGGTGCCGTGGGGCGGATCCACCGGCAGCGGCAGGTCGACAAACAGCTCGCTCAAGAAAAAATAACTGCCGGCCTTGCGGTTCAACACCAGGGTGTTTTTGCCGATCCAGCCCAGTCCGGCTTGCTCGGCAATGGCTTTTTCCAGTACCGGTGCGCTGTCGACGAAGGCGCGGTAGCCGAAAGGGCCGATGACCGCCTGGATTTTTTCCGCCAGTTGTTGCACGCGTTTACGGATCAATTTGTGGTAATCGCGGCCCAACGCATAACGCGAGACGTAGGCTTTTTCCGGTTCGGCGAGCAGTTGGGCCATTTGGGTGTCGCCCGGCAGGTAATCCATGCGCAGGGACACCACGCGCAATGTGCCGGGCACCAGTTCCTCAGGGTGCGACCGCTTGCTGCCGTGGGCGCCCATGTAATCCATTTCGCCGTGGTAGCCGGCCTCGAGCCAGCGTTGCAGATGTTGCTCGTGCTCGGCGAGGTCCAGGCCGCTGATGCCGACCTGCTGGAAACCCAGTTCGCGGCCCCAGTCCTTGATGGATTGGGCGAGGGTGGCAAGGTCTGTGGGAATGGCAGGCATGAGGCGAGAGAAACCGGAGCTGAGATGCGTATAATTCTGCCAGACATCGGAGCCCGAAGACGCATGCCGCACACTAAAGATGATTTTCCCGACGCGCTGTACAGCGCCGCGCAGGTCCGGGCCCTCGATGCACAACTGGTCGCGGCAGGTACCAGCGGCTTTGAATTGATGCAGCGTGCCGCTCGCGCCACCTGGCGAGCGATCGTCCGGCGCTGGCCCGAAGCGACCGAACTGACCGTGTTGGCCGGCCACGGCAACAATGCCGGTGATGGTTATCTGGTGGCCGCCTTGGCCCGCCGCGCCGGCTGGTCGGTGCGGGTGCTGGCGGTGGGCGAGCCCCGGCGCTTGCTGGGAGACGCCGCCAATGCCCATGCCGAGGCGGTGGCGGTTGGTGTGCCGGTGGAGCCCTGGGCGGACGATTCCGAATTGCGTGGTGTGTTGCTCGACGCGTTGCTTGGCACCGGGACGACTGGCGAAGTGCGCGAACCTTATGTCCGCGCGATCGATACGATCAATGTCAGCGGCTTGCCGGTGGCGGCGGTGGATATCCCCTCTGGCTTGTGTGCCGACACCGGTCGCGTGCTGGGAACTGCGGTAGCGGCTGACCTGACCGTGACGTTCATTGGCCTCAAGCTTGGCCTGTTCACCGGGGATGCAGCGGATCGAGTGGGTGAGTGGGTGTTCAACGACCTGCACGCGGACCCTGACCTCGTCGAGTCGGCGCCTGCCAGTGCTCGATTACTCTTGCCGCATAATCTGCCGCGGCTGGCGCCTCGAGTCCCCACATCCCACAAAGGCAAGTTCGGTCATGTGCTGTTGATTGGCGGCGACCGAGGTTTCGGCGGCGCGATCCAGATGAGCGCTGAAAGCGCCCTGCGCTGTGGCGCGGGCATGGTTTCGATGGCAACGCGCAGCGAGCACGTCGCCTCGGCGCTGGTGCGTCTGCCGGAAGTGATGGTGCAAGGCACCCATTCGGCGAACCAATTGATGGGCTTGCTCAAGCAGGCCAGCGTGTTGGTGGTCGGCCCGGGCCTGGGTCAGGCCGCTTGGGGGCGTAGCCTGTTGTCGGCGGCGGCCAATGCGTCGCTGCCCCAGGTGTGGGATGCCGACGCGCTGAACTTGCTGAGCGGCGGCGCGGTCAGCCTGCCCGAGCAATGCGTCATCACCCCGCATCCGGGCGAAGCCGCGCGGTTGCTGGGAATATCCACCGCCCAAGTGCAGGCCGATCGCCCGGCGGCGGCCCATGCATTGAGCAAAAAATACGCAGCCACCGTGATCCTCAAGGGCGCCGGCAGCCTCATCGCCAGCCCGGACGGCCGCCTGGCGGTCTGCGGCGAGGGGCATCCGGCCATGGCCACTGCCGGCCTGGGGGATGTGCTCGCCGGGATGGTCGGCGCCTTGCTGGCCCAGGGAATGGAAGGATTCGAAGCCGCCTGCCTGGCGGTCTGGCTGCATGCCAATGCCGGCGTCCAGGTCGGTCGCGCGGGCCGAGGATTGGCGGCGACCGATCTGATCCCGGCCATTCGTCAGTTGTTGGAGGAGCAATCACCGTGTCTGAAGTAATCCTGTACGTGGCGGACGAACAAGCCATGACACAATTTGGCGCCCGCATCGCGCAGATCACCGCAGGCCGTGGCCTGATCTTCCTCGAAGGCGACCTGGGCGCGGGGAAGACCACCCTGTCCCGCGGCGTCATTCGCGGCCTCGGACACGTCGGTTCGGTCAAGAGTCCTACGTTCACCTTGGTCGAGCCCTACGAGATTGGCGACGTCCGGGCCTTCCATTTCGACCTGTACCGACTGGTGGATCCCGAAGAGCTGGAGTTCCTCGGCATCCGCGACTATTTCGAGGACGACGCCTTGTGCCTGATCGAATGGCCCCAGAAGGGTGCAGGCTTTTTGCCAAAGCCCGACCTGACCATTACCATTGGCGCGCAGAACGGCGGGCGTTCATTGAAACTGACACCGCAAGGCTCGCGTGGCGAGTCGTGGTGTGCCGCCTTGGCTTTGGAAAACTAATTAGATGATGGGGTTTGGTATGCGCTTTCGCGCGGTGGTTGCTGTCGTAGGACTGTTGCTTACGGCACTGGCCGTCGATGCTGTGGCTGAGACAAAGGTCAACAGCGTTCGCCTGTGGCGGGCGCCGGACAATACCCGGCTGGTGTTCGACCTGACAGGCCCGGTCCAGCACAGCGTATTCACCCTGAGCGCCCCGGATCGCCTGGTGATCGACATCAACGGTGCGTCCCTGGGCGCACCGCTGAACGTGCCCACCGCCAACACGCCGATTACCGCAATGCGCTCGGCCCAGCGTACGCCGACCGACCTGCGGGTGGTCATCGACCTGAAAAAAGCCGTGACGCCCAAAAGCTTCACCCTGGCCCCGAACGCCCAGTACGGCAACCGGCTGGTGGTCGATCTGTTCGACAACCCGGCCGACGCCGCACCGCCGCCACCGCCGCCGACCAATGTCGCCACGGTGCCTGCGGTTCCGGTGACGTCGACCGAACCTGCGATCAAGCTGCCACCGGCTCCGGCCGGCAAGCGCGACATCATTGTCGTGATCGACGCCGGCCACGGTGGCGAAGACCCGGGCGCCTCGGGCTCGCGTGGGCAGCGCGAAAAAGACGTGGTGCTGTCCATCGCCCGTGAGTTGCAGCGCCAGGTCAACGGCATGAAAGGCTTCCGCGCCGAATTGACCCGCACGGGGGACTATTTCATCCCGTTGCGCGGCCGTACCGAAATCGCCCGCAAGAAAGGCGCCGACCTGTTCGTTTCCATTCACGCCGACGCCGCGCCTTCCGCCGCCGCGTTCGGCGCCTCGGTGTTTGCCCTGTCCGACCGTGGCGCGACTTCCGAGACTGCCCGTTGGCTGGCCGACAGCGAAAACCGTTCCGACCTGATCGGCGGTGCCGGCAACGTCAGCCTCGACGACAAGGACCGGATGCTCGCCGGTGTCCTGCTCGACCTGTCGATGACGGCCTCGTTGACGTCCAGCCTGAACGTCGGCCAGAAAGTACTGAGCAACATCGGCCGCGTCACACCGTTGCACAAGCAACGCGTGGAGCAGGCCGGGTTCATGGTACTGAAGTCGCCGGACATCCCATCGATCCTGGTGGAAACCGGGTTCATCTCCAACGCCAACGAAGCCTCGAAGCTGTCCTCTTCGAGCCACCAACAGGCCTTGGCCCGCTCCATCAGCAGCGGCGTGCGGCAGTTCTTCCAGCAGAATCCACCGCCGGGCACCTACATTGCCTGGCTGCGCGATTCCGGCAAGATCGCCCAGGGGCCGCGGGACCACCGGGTCAGTCCGGGCGAAACCCTGGCGATGATCGCCGTGCGCTACCAGGTGTCGCCCGCCACCTTGCGCAGCGCCAACAATCTCAAGAGCGATGAGCTCAAGATTGGCCAGACCCTGACCATTCCGGGTAATGAAGTGGCGGTCAAGCAATGAGCGACGAAGCGAACGGCAGCAACGCCCGTATCGAGCTGCTCAGCCCCCGGCTGGCAAACCAGATCGCCGCCGGCGAGGTGGTCGAACGTCCGGCGTCGGTGATCAAGGAGTTGCTGGAAAACAGCCTCGACTCCGGGGCCAAGCGCATCGACGTGGATGTCGAGCAGGGCGGAGTCAAGCTGTTGCGGGTGCGCGACGACGGTCGCGGCATTCCGGCTGACGACCTGCCCTTGGCCCTGGCGCGTCACGCCACCAGCAAGATCCGTGACCTGGAAGACCTCGAACGGGTCATGAGCCTGGGGTTTCGTGGCGAGGCGCTTGCATCGATCAGCTCGGTGTCGCGCCTGACACTCACGTCCCGCACCCGCGACGCCGACCAGGCCTGGCAGGTCGAGACCGAAGGCCGCGACATGGCCTCGCGCGTACAGCCCGCTGCCCATCCGGTGGGGACTTCGGTGGAAGTGCGCGACCTGTTCTTCAACACTCCGGCCCGGCGTAAATTTCTCAAGGCCGAGAAAACCGAATTCGATCACCTGCAAGAAGTCATCAAACGCCTGGCCCTGGCGCGTTTTGATGTGGCCTTCCATCTGCGCCACAACGGCAAGACCATCCTCAGCCTGCACGAAGCCCGCGACGATGCGGCCCGCGCCCGGCGCGTGGGGGCGGTGTGCGGCGCGGGGTTCCTGGAGCAGGCGTTGCCCATCGAGGTGGAGCGCAATGGCCTGCACCTGTGGGGTTGGGTCGGCTTGCCGACGTTCTCCCGCAGCCAGGCGGACTTGCAATATTTCTACGTGAATGGCCGGGCGGTGCGCGACAAACTGGTGGCCCACGCGGTGCGCCAGGCTTATCGCGATGTGCTGTTCAACGGTCGGCACCCGACCTTCGTGCTGTTTTTCGAGGTCGATCCTTCGGTGGTGGACGTCAACGTGCACCCGACCAAGCATGAAGTACGTTTCCGTGATGGGCGCATGGTCCACGATTTCCTCTATGGCACCTTGCACCGTGCCTTGGGCGATGTGCGCCCCGAGGACCAGTTGGCGGCCCCGGCGGCGGTGGCCGGCATGGTCCGCCCAACCGGGCTGGAGGCTGGCGAATTCGGCCCCCAGGGTGAAATGCGCCTGGCCGCCCATGCACTGCTGGAACAACCTCAGCCTCAACCGAGCTTCAATACGGCCGGAAGCGGCGCCGGCAGCGGTTATCAATATCAATACACCCCGCGTCCCCAGTCGAATGTGCCGGCGGCCGAGGCCCAGGCGGCGTATCGCGAATTCTTCAAGCCTTTGCCTGAAACCGCGGCGACGGCGTTGCCCGACGGCCAGGGCGATATCCCGCCGCTGGGTTATGCCCTGGCGCAGCTCAAGGGCATCTACATCCTTTCCGAGAACGCCCAAGGCCTGGTCCTGGTGGACATGCACGCCGCCCACGAGCGGATCATGTACGAGCGATTGAAGGTCGCCATGGCCAGCGAAGGCTTGAGCGGCCAGCCGCTGCTCGTCCCCGAGTCCCTGGCCGTCAGCCAGCGTGAAGCCGATTGCGCCGAAGAACACGTGAGCTGGTTCCAGCGCCTGGGCTTTGAATTGCAGCGCCTGGGCCCGGAAACCCTGGCGATCCGGCAGATCCCGGCCTTGTTGAAACAGGCCGAGGCCAATCGCTTGGTCAGCGACGTGCTGGCGGACCTGATGGAGTACGGCACCAGCGACCGGATCCAGGCGCACTTGAATGAATTGCTCGGCACCATGGCCTGCCACGGCGCGATCCGCGCGAATCGGCGCTTGGCCTTGCCGGAAATGAACGGCCTGCTGCGGGATATGGAAAACACCGAGCGCAGCGGTCAATGCAACCATGGCCGGCCGACCTGGACCCAATTGGGCCTGGACGACCTGGACAAACTGTTCCTGCGCGGTCGTTGATGAACCCGTTGCCACCCGCGATTTTCCTGATGGGCCCGACCGCCGCCGGCAAGACCGACCTGGCCATCGAGTTGACCAAGGTCCTGCCTTGCGAGTTGATCAGCGTCGATTCGGCGCTGGTCTACCGGGGCATGGACATCGGCACCGCCAAACCATCGAAAGAACTGCTGGCTGAGTTCCCTCATCGGCTGATCGATATCCTCGACCCGGCCGAAGCCTATTCGGCGGCTGATTTTCGGCGTGATGCGCTGAAGGCCATGGCCGAAATCACCGCACGGGGCAAGATTCCGCTGCTGGTGGGCGGCACGATGCTGTATTACAAGGCACTGGTCGATGGATTGGCGGACATGCCGGCGGCCGATCCCGAGGTGCGCGCGCAGATCGAAGAAGAGGCCGCGCGCCTTGGCTGGCAAGCGCTTCACGAGCAATTGGCGGCCATCGACCCGGAGTCCGCAGCGCGCATTCACCCCAACGACCCGCAACGACTCAGCCGGGCCCTGGAGGTTTATCGGGTCAGCGGCCAGAGCATGACGGCGTTGCGGCAACGGCAATCTGCGCAAAGTACTGAAGCAGCCGCTTCGGGACTGCAACAATTGCCCTATACTGTCGCGAATCTGGCCATCGCTCCGGCGGACCGGCAAGTGCTGCATCGGCGAATTGAACAAAGATTCACATTAATGTTGGAACAGGGATTCATAGACGAGGTCGTAGCCCTGCGTGAGCGAAGTGACCTGCATGCCGGGTTGCCGTCTATACGTGCGGTGGGTTATCGACAAGTCTGGGACTACCTGGACGGCAAGCTGACGTCAGCCGAGATGCGCGAGCGGGGGATTATCGCCACGCGTCAATTGGCGAAGCGCCAGTTCACCTGGCTGCGCAGCTGGACTGACCTGCATTGGCTCGACAGTCTTGATTGCGACAATCTGCCACGCGCCTTGAAATACCTCGGGACCATCTCCATATTGAGCTGAGTCCTTGCAATTGCCGTCTATCCTTGGGGGTGTGACGGCCCAAGCCATCTGATTCCGAATTTTATAATTGATCCTTAAAGGAGTGCGGCACATGTCAAAAGGGCATTCGCTACAAGACCCTTACTTGAACACTTTACGTAAAGAGAAAGTTGGGGTGTCCATCTATCTGGTCAACGGGATCAAACTGCAAGGCACGATCGAGTCTTTCGACCAATTCGTCATCCTGCTGAAAAATACCGTCAGCCAAATGGTCTACAAGCACGCTATCTCGACAGTGGTGCCGGTTCGTCCGATTCGTCTGCCTAGCGCAACCGAATCCGAAGGCGGTGACGCTGAACCGGGTAACGCCTGATAGGAGCCTCCTTTGTTCTTTGAGCGCCACAGTGGTGGTGAGCGGACTATTCTCGTTCACTTGGAAGGACAGGACCCTGAGGCGCGCGAAGATCCGCAGGAGTTTCAGGAACTGGCAATTTCGGCCGGCGCCGAGACCGTCGCGTTTTTCAACGTGCCGCGTCATCGGCCAACCGCCAAATTCCTGATCGGCAGCGGCAAGGTCGAGGAGTTGCGCGACCTGGTCAAGGCCGAGCATATCGATCTGGTGATCTTCAACCACATCCTTACGCCCAGCCAGGAACGTAACCTCGAGCGCGTCTTCGAGTGTCGCGTGATCGACCGCACCGGGCTGATTCTCGATATCTTCGCCCAACGTGCCCGTACCCATGAAGGCAAGCTACAGGTCGAATTGGCCCAGCTTGAACACATGAGCACGCGGCTGGTTCGCGGCTGGACTCACCTTGAGCGGCAGAAGGGCGGTATCGGCCTGCGCGGCCCGGGTGAAACCCAGCTGGAAACCGACCGGCGTCTGCTGCGGGTTCGCCTGCGCCAGATCAAGGGGCGCTTGGAGAAGGTCCGCAGCCAGCGCGAGCAGTCGCGACGCGGCCGCAAGCGCGCCGACATCCCGACGGTTTCACTGGTGGGTTATACCAACGCCGGCAAATCGACCCTGTTCAACAACGTCACCCAATCCGACGTGTACGCCGCCGACCAATTGTTCGCCACCCTCGACCCGACCCTGCGCCGGCTCGAGCTGAACGACCTCGGGCCGATCGTGCTGGCCGATACCGTGGGTTTCATCCGGCATTTGCCACACAAGCTGGTCGAGGCTTTCCGAGCTACGCTCGAAGAGTCGAGCAACTCCGACCTGCTGTTGCATGTGATCGATGCCGCCGAACCGGATCGGATGCTGCAGATCGAGCAGGTCATGGTGGTGCTGGGCGAGATCGGGGCCCAGGACTTGCCGATCCTCGAGGTATACAACAAACTCGATTTGCTCGAAGGGGTCGAGCCGCAGATCCAGCGCGATGCCGATGGCAAGCCGCAACGGGTCTGGCTCTCGGCCCGCGATGGCAGCGGCCTGGACCTGCTCAAGCAGGCCGTGGCGGAGCTGCTGGGCGATGACCTGTTTGTTGGCACCCTGAAGCTGCCGCAGCGTTTTGCCCGGCTGCGTGCGCAGTTTTTCGAGCTGGGTGCGGTACAGAAAGAAGAACACGACGAAGAAGGCGCTTGCCTGCTTGCCGTTCGCCTGCCACGGTCGGAACTGAACCGACTGGTCAGTCGTGAAGGGCTGCAACCGATGGAATTCATCGAGCAACACACTTTGCAATAAAAGCCTGAGAAAGCTGTGTCAGGCATTCTGTAGCATTGGCCGGCGCGCCGTGGGTGCGTCTTTGCTTTATCAGATGGAGAGCGCTATGGCTTGGAATGAGCCGGGTGGCAACTCGAATAACCAGGATCCCTGGGGCGGCAAGCGTCGTAACAACGGCGACCGCAAGGGACCACCGGATCTCGACGAGGCCTTCCGCAAGCTGCAGGAAAGCCTGAACGGTTTGTTCGGTGGTGGTAAGAAACGCGGTGACGATGGCGGCAGCCGTCCGGGCAAGGGCGGCGGTTTCGGCCTGCTCGGCATCGGTCTTGTCGTGCTCGCGGCTGTCTGGCTGTACAGTGCGGTTTATGTCGTGGACGAGCAGGAGCAGGCCGTTGTGCTGCGCTTCGGCAAATACTACGAAACCGTCGGCCCGGGCCTGAACATCTATTTCCCGCCGATCGACCAGAAGTACATGGAGAACGTCACGCGTGAGCGTGCCTACACCAAGCAGGGCCAGATGCTGACCGAAGACGAGAACATCGTCGAAGTGCCGCTGACCGTGCAGTACAAGATCACCAACCTGCAGGACTTCGTGCTGAACGTCGACCAGCCGGAAATCAGCCTGCAACACGCGACTGAAAGTGCCTTGCGCCATGTGGTGGGCTCCACTGCCATGGACCAGGTGCTGACCGAAGGCCGTGAGCTGATGGCCAGCGAAATCAAGGAACGCCTGCAGCGCTTCCTCGATACCTATCGCACCGGTATCACCGTCACCCAGGTCAACGTCCAGAGCGCAGCGGCACCGCGCGAAGTACAGGAAGCCTTCGACGACGTGATCCGCGCCCGTGAAGACGAACAGCGTTCGCGCAACCAGGCCGAAACCTATGCCAACGGCGTCGTGCCGGAAGCCCGTGGCCAGGCCCAGCGCATCATCGAGGATGCCAACGGTTATCGCGACGAAGTGGTTTCCCGTGCGAAGGGTGAGGCTGATCGCTTCACCAAGCTGGTGGCCGAGTATCGCAAGGCCCCTGAAGTGACCCGTCAGCGTCTGTACCTGGACACCATGCAGGAAGTCTTCAGCAACACCAGCAAGGTCCTCGTGACCGGCAACAAGAACGGCCAGAGCAATCTGCTGTACCTGCCGCTGGACAAGATGGTCGAGGGCAGCCGCAATACCGGTACGCCACCCACCAGCGCGGCAGCCGCGAGCAATGAAGCCAATGCCCGTGCGGCGGCGGATCTGCAGCAACAGCAAGCACGTACCAGGGAGAGTCGCTGATGAGCAATAAATCGCTGATCGCCCTTATTGTCGGTGTCGTCGTGGCGATCGCTGCCTGGAACTGCTTCTACATCGTGGCTCAGACCGAGCGTGCGGTGTTGCTGCAATTCGGTCGCGTGGTCCAGGCTGATGTCCAGCCAGGGCTGCATGTGAAGGTGCCGTACGTCAACAAGGTGCGCAAGTTCGACGGCCGCCTGATGACCCTCGATGCACCGACGCAACGCTTCCTGACGCTGGAAAAGAAAGCCGTGATGGTCGATGCCTACGCCAAGTGGCGCGTGAAGGATGCCGAGCGCTTCTACACCGCGACTTCCGGCCTCAAGCAGATCGCCGACGAACGCCTGTCCCGTCGCCTGGAGTCGGGCCTGCGTGACCAGTTCGGTAAGCGTACCTTGCATGAAGTGGTGTCCGGCGAGCGTGATGCGCTCATGGCCGACATCACCCGTTCGCTGAACGCAATGGCGGAAAAAGAGCTGGGTATCGAAGTGGTCGATGTCCGGGTCAAGGCCATCGACCTGCCGAAGGAAGTGAACCGCAGCGTGTTCGAACGCATGAGCACCGAGCGCGAGCGTGAAGCCCGCGAGCACCGCGCCAAGGGTAACGAGCTGGCCGAAGGCATCCGTGCCGACGCCGACCGTCAACGCCGCGTGCTGCTGGCCGAAGCCTACCGTGAATCGGAAGAGGTCCGCGGTGATGGTGATGCCCAGGCCGCGGCGATCTACGCCAAGGCGTACGGCCAGGATCAGGAGTTCTACGGGTTCTACCGTAGCCTGCGCGCCTACCGTGAAAGCTTTGCGAACAAATCCGACGTCATGGTCCTGGACCCAAGCAGCGACTTTTTCCACTACCTGGAAAAGGCCAAGCCTTGATACGACGTTGACCTGAAGCACTCCGCCCGGCGGCTAAAACGTCGGGCGGGGTGATCCTTTGGGAAAACGTGTGTATGATGCGGCAGCCGGGAAATTCCCGGCTTTTTTGCGTCTGCGCGTTCGATTGTGGTTTATGCGGTGCAGGCGTCGGGTTGAACGACCCGACAGGTTTTTCGAGGAAAGTGCTTGGCGAGGCCGATCCAGGGCCATTCGTCACGTCGCCCTTGCGCGTTGTTTGCGGTTTTTCGCATGACGCGGGCATTTTCTGCTTCACTCAAGGCCAGCCCGAAAGCTGGCCGCCCGGACCATAGGGGAATGGCGTAATGGCAACGGTAGACCGCTGGCTGCTGCCAGATGGCATCGAAGAAGTACTGCCACCGGAAGCCGCGCGTATCGAAGTAGCGCGTCGGCAGGTGTTGGATCTGTTCCAGAGCTGGGGTTACGAGTTCGTCGTGACCCCGCATATCGAGTACCTGGAATCCCTGCTGACCGGTGCGGGCCAGGACCTGGATCTGCGCACCTTCAAGGTCATCGACCCGCAATCGGGGCGGCAGATGGGCTTTCGGGCTGACATCACGCCTCAAGTGGCGCGCATCGACGCCCACACCCTGCGTCGCGAAGGCCCGAGCCGCCTGTGCTACGCCGGCAGCGTCCTGCATGCCCAGCCGCGCGCCTTGTCATCCTCGCGCAGCCCGATTCAGCTGGGTGCCGAACTGTACGGCGATGCCAGCCCAAGCAGCGACGTTGAAGTCATCAGCCTGATGCTGGCCATGCTGCAACTGGCTGATGTGCCGGATGTCCACATGGACCTTGGCCATGTCGGTATCTACCGTGGCCTCGCCCGTGCGGCCGGTTTGTCCGGTGAAGTGGAGCAACGGTTGTTCGACGCCTTGCAGCGCAAGGCCATCGATGAAGTCATCAGCCTGACCGAAGGCCTGCCGAGCGATCTGTCTGGCATGTTGCGGGCGTTGGTGGATCTCTGTGGTGGCCGTGAAGTGCTGGACGCTGCCCGCGAGCGCCTGGCCGGCGCGCCGGCCCCGGTGTTGGCGGCGCTGGACGATCTGTTGGCGATTGCCGAGCGCCTGTCGGTGCGTTTCCCGGAATTGCCGCTGTATTTCGACCTGGGCGAGCTGCGCGGTTATCACTACCACACCGGCGTGGTGTTCGCGGTGTTCGTCCCGGGTGTTGGCCAGTCCATCGCCCAGGGCGGTCGCTACGACGACATCGGCGCTGACTTCGGTCGCGCTCGTCCGGCGACCGGTTTTTCCACCGATTTGAAAACCCTGGTGACCCTGGGGCGTGCTGAAGTCGAGCTACCGTCTGGCGGTATCTGGATGCCTGACAGTACGGATGCGGCACTCTGGCAGGCGGTCTGCCAGTTGCGCAGTGAGGGTCAGCGTGTCGTCCAGGCCTTGCCTGGACAACCTTTGGCCGCCGCCCGTGAAGCGGACTGCGACCGGCAATTGATTCAGCAGAACGGGCTTTGGCAAGTATTGCCGCTGGCTTCTTGAGTTTTCCTGCCGGCCTGGAGCCGGCACCAAGTTTGCGCGAATGAGGACAAGTGTTATGGGTAAGAATGTCGTAGTCCTGGGCACCCAATGGGGTGATGAGGGCAAAGGCAAGATCGTCGATCTGCTGACCGAACATGCTGCCGCCGTAGTGCGCTACCAAGGTGGCCACAACGCCGGTCACACCCTGGTGATCGACGGTGAAAAAACCGTCCTGCACCTGATTCCATCTGGCGTGCTGCGCGAAGGCGTGCAATGCCTGATCGGCAACGGTGTGGTGGTGGCGCCCGACGCCCTGCTGCGGGAAATCATCAAGCTGGAAGAGAAAGGCGTACCGGTGCGCGAGCGCCTGCGTATCAGCCCGTCCTGCCCGCTGATCCTGTCCTATCACGTGGCGCTGGACCAGGCCCGTGAAAAGGCCCGCGGCGAGCTGAAGATCGGCACCACCGGTCGCGGCATCGGCCCGGCCTACGAAGACAAGGTGGCCCGTCGCGGCCTGCGTATCGGTGACCTGTTCCACCGTGAGCGTTTCGCCGCCAAGCTGGGGGAGTTGCTGGACTACCACAACTTTGTCCTGGTCAATTACTACAAAGAGCCGGCCATCGACTTCCAGAAGACCCTGGATGAGTGCATGGAATACGCCGAGCTGCTCAAGCCGATGATGCTCGACGTCACTGCCGAGCTGCACGAGCTGCGCCGCGCCGGCAAGGACATCATGTTCGAAGGCGCCCAGGGTTCGCTGCTGGACATCGACCACGGCACCTACCCGTACGTCACCAGCTCCAACACCACTGCGGGCGGTATCGCCACCGGTTCGGGCTTTGGCCCGATGTACCTGGACTACATCCTGGGTATCACCAAGGCCTACACCACCCGCGTCGGCTCGGGTCCGTTCCCGACTGAGCTGTTCGACGACGTCGGTGCCTTCCTAGCCAAGCGCGGCCACGAGTTCGGTGCTACCACCGGTCGTGCTCGTCGTTGCGGCTGGTTCGATGCCGTGATCCTGCGTCGCGCCATCGACGTCAACAGCATCTCGGGCCTGTGCCTGACCAAGCTGGACGTGCTGGACGGCCTGGAAACCATCAATATCTGCGTGGGCTACAAGAACCAGGACGGCGCCGTCATCGACGCACCGACCGACGCCGACAGCTACATCGGCCTGGAGCCGGTGTACGAGCAGATGCCAGGCTGGACCGAGTCGACCGTGGGCGCCAAGACCCTGGAAGAGCTGCCGTTGGCCGCGCGCAACTACATCAAGCGCGTCGAAGAGCTGGTCGGTGCGCCGATCGACATTATTTCGACGGGTCCGGACCGCAACGAAACCATCGTCCTGCGTCATCCGTTTGGCTGATAAGTCGTTGATGTAAAAAACAAAGGGCTCCTTAGGGAGCCCTTTGTCGTTTCTGTCTGGCCGACGGCACGACACTTGCTATGCCTCACCATTAAGGCACCGCTTTCACGAGTGCCATCAAATTAATGGCGTTTGGTAGAGGGATTTCAAGTGTCGGCCGTTCTCTCACTGTTACAAAGCCGTTTGTTGCGGCCTGTGTTCGTTACGCTCGGTATCGCCCTTTTGGTGCAAGTACTGGTTGCGGTTGCGCTGACCCGAAGCACGGTCACGGCGTTGGAGTCCGATCTGGGCGCGCGCCTGGGCGCCGACAGCCAGAAGCTGGCCGGTGAATTGGAGCAGGCTGGGCGTGAAGTCACCTCGAGCCTGGATAGCTTGTCTGCCAGTACACGCCAGCGCTTGACCGCAGGGTTGTCCTCGCGTCTGAAGGAAGAGCAGGCCCAACTGCGGGCGACCCTGGAAAAAGACTTGCGTGATTCCGCCAATGATATGGCGCAGCTTCTGGCCTCGGTCGCGCCTCGCGCCATGTGGGACAGTGACGTGCCGACCTTGTCCGAATTCGCCCGTCGGGCCCAGCGTAATCCCAATGTGCTGTTTGTCATCTACGACGACGCCGCTGGCGAACACCTGACCCGTTATCTGAACCGGGAAAATCCGATCAACAAGGCCCTGTTGGAAAAGGGCAAGGGCGAACGGGCACTGGACAAAGTGCTGGACGCGGCGAAGAACGATCCATCGGTTTTTTACCTCGAAGCCTCGATCAACCCCAATGGGGTGGAAATCGGCAAGGTGCTGATGGGCGTTTCCACTGCTTCGGTGGAAACCGACCTGAAGGCGCTGGACCAGCGTTTCTCCGCGTTGATTGCCAGCAGCGATCAACTGGTGGGCGACAGCCTGAAGGGCGCGGCTGCCGACAGCGCCGCCGCGATGCGCGGCCGGCTGGGCTCGGCGCAGGCCACCGCCACCGAAATGCAGACCAATACCGCTGCGACCGTGCAGGAGGCTGCGGGGACGTTGCGCTGGCGCATCGGCCTGGGCCTGGCGCTGGTGGGGTTGGGCGTGTTGGTGTTGCTGGCCGTGGTGCTGGGGCGTCGGGTGGTCAATCGCTTGAAGCTGTTGATCGCTGCGATGAACGACCTGGCGGCGGGCGAGGGCGATTTGACCAAGCGCGTGCAGATCAACAGCAAGGACGAAATCGGCGACATGGCCTCGGCGGTCAATCGCTTTGTGGATAAGTTGCAACCCATCGTGCGCGAGGCGGGGGACGTGGCCCAGCGTACTGGTCAGGAAATTGGCGCGATGACCTTGCGCAACTCCGGTGCCGACGCGGCGGCCGGCATGCAGCGCGATGAAGTGGCCGAGAGCCTGCGTGCCCTGTCGCAGATGGCCGATGAGGCGCAGTCGGAAAGCCAGGCGATGCAGGCGGCCTTGCAGCAGGTCGTGGAGATCCGTCAGGCCACTGATGAAACCACTCGAACGTCGGCCAAGGTCGGCAGTTTGATCGAGGCGCTGGCCGGGCAGGTGGACACGGGGGCGAAGGTCATCGAGCGACTGGCCCAGCAGAGCGAGCAGATCGAAGTGGTGCTGACGGTGATCCACGGCATCGCCGAGCAAACCAACCTGCTGGCCTTGAATGCGGCCATCGAGGCAGCGCGTGCCGGGGAGACCGGGCGCGGGTTTGCGGTAGTGGCGGATGAGGTGAGGGCGCTGGCGAGCAAGACCCAGAGTTCAACCGGCGACATTCAGGCCCATATCGTAGCCTTGCAGCAGGGGGCTCGGGAGGCAGTGGCTGCGATTGGCCAGGCCGGGCGCCAGGCCAGTGAGGGGCTGTCGGTATTGCGTGACAGTGCGCGGCTGCAGCAGTCGGTGCAGGCGTCGGTCGAGCAGGTGCATGCGGCCATCGGTCTGGCGACCCAGGCAGCGGCGCATCAGGCCCAGGGTGCGCAAGCGGTGCGTGGTCGGGTCGAGACCATTCATGCCCAAGCCGAGAAAGCTGCCCAGGCGGTGGTTGAGACGACGGCCAGTGGCAAGGTGTTGGATAATCTGGCGGCGCAGTTGAAGGCTAGCCTGGGGCAGTTCAGGGCCTGATTCGAGATTCAATGGCTGTCTCTTCGCGAGCCTGCTCGCGAAAGCTCTCTCAGCGGCTCAGATACATTCGCGTCGTCAGTAAATACACCGGCAACCCCGACACCACTATCAACAGCGCCGCATACGGCGCTGCCGCCGCGAATTCCACATTCGACGTATGTGCCCACACCGCTGTCGCCAACGTATTGAGCCCGGTCGGGCTCAGCAACAGCGTGGCGGTCAATTCCTTCATCGCATCCAGGAACACCAACGCGAACGCCGCGCCCAGCGCCGGGAAGATGATCGGCAGGGTCACGCGGCAAAACGCGCTGAACGACGACGCTCCCAGCGTGCGCGCCGCTTCTTCCAGCTGCGGCGCGGCCTTGTTCAGCGCGGTACGCACCGGGGCCTGGGCCAGTGGCAGGAACAGCAGCGCATAGGCAATCAACAGCAGGCCTGAAGTCTGGTACAGCGCCGGCACGTAGTGCAGGGCGAAATACACCAGGCTCAGGGCGATCACCAATCCGGGCAGCGCATGCAGCAGGTAAGGCAGGCGTTCGGCCCATATCGCCAGCCGCCCCTTGTGGCGCACTACCAGCAGGCCGACCGGCACGGCCAGCACAAGGCAGAGCGCGGCGCCGCCCAGCGAAAGTGCCAGGGACGACAGTAACGCTTCGCCAATTTCGCTCGCAGGAAACGCGGCGGACGTGCCCACTGCGAGCCAATACGCCAACATCCCCAGCGGAATTCCGCTGCCGATGACCGCAAGGGCCAGGCAATACAGTTGCCCAAGAAGCGCCCATGGGCCGAGCCGTACCTGTCCGGCCTGGCGCGCCGCGCCTTGGCCGGTGCGCACATGGCGGCCCTTGCCGCGTACTCGAAGTTCCAGCCACAACAGCGCCATGCACAGCACCAGCAACACCGCTGACAGCATGGCGGCATTGGCGTTGCTGAATTCCAGTTCGAACTGTTGATAAATGGCAGTGGTAAACGTCTGCAGGCCGATGATCGACAGCGCACCGAACTCCACCAGCATGTGCAGGGCAATCAGCAGGGAGCCGGCCAGCAGCGAAGGCCAGAGCAAGGGCAGGGTGACGCGAAAAAACACGCCCCAGCGGTTGTGGCCCAGGGTGCGGGCGGACTCTTCAAGGGACGGGTCGAGGTTGCGCAGCGTTGCCGCCACGGGAAGAAAGATCAACGGATATTTGGACAGTGTCATCACCAGGATTGCCCCGCCCAGCCCTTCGAACTGAGCGCTCAGGGAAACCCAGGTGAAGCTGCTGATAAACGCCGGCACCGCGAACGGCAGGCACAGGATAACGCCCCAGACGCGCCGCCCCGGCAGGTTGCTGCGCTCCAGCAGCCAGGCCAGGGACAGACCGATGATGCCGCAGGCCAACGTGACGCCGGTCATCAGCATCAGCGTGTTGCGCAGCAAGCCGAATACATAAGGCCGCCACAACAAATGCAATGCCTCTGCCCAGCCTGCCTGCCATGCCTTTGTAACCACGTAGGCCAATGGCAGCAGGCTCAGCAGGACGAGCAGCAGCACTGGCAGCAGCAACCCGATCGAAGGGCGCTTGCGCCGGGGAGCGTAAGCCCCGGCTGCGGGAGAGGCACTTGGCGACGGCGTCATCAGTTCAGGCCGACTTCACGTTCCAGTTCCAAGGCTTCTTCGGCATTGCCGAGGTCGGCCGGGGTGACGTTCGGTGGCTCCAGCTCATTGAACGGCTTGAGGCCGCGATCCGATGTCATGCCCTTGTGCAGCGGGTATTCGGCGGACGTCTGGGTAATCACCCGCTGGCCTTCTTCGCTGGCCATGTAGGCCAGCAACTGTTGGGCTTCCTTGGGGTGTTTGCTGGATTTCAGTGCGGCGGCGCTGGAGACGGTGACCAGGCCACCGGCATCGCCGCCGGTGAAGTAATGCAGTTTGGAATCGAGCTGTCCCTTTTCCCGCTGCAGGGCGAACCAGTAGTAATTGTTCACCAGGACCGTCGCCACTTCGCCGTTCTCCACGGCTTTGAGGGCGACCATGTTGTTGCTGTAGACCTTGCCGAAGGCGCGTAGCCCGGTGAGCCATTCTTCGGCGGCTTCCTTGCCGTGCAATTTGATGATCGCTACCGCTTGCTCCTGGAACGCGCCGCTGGTCGGTACGAAGCCGACCTTCCCTTGCCATTGTGGCTGGGCGAAATCGAGGACGGTTTTCGGCAGGTCCTTTTCATCGACCAGCTTGGGGTTGTAGGCGACCACGCGAACGCGAGCGGTCACACCCATCCAGGTGCCGTTGTTGGCGACATAGTCTTTGGGAAGCACATTGAGGGTCGCATCATCGATCTTCGCCAGCAGGCCTTGTTCGCCGAGCTTGTTCAGCGGCGGCGACTCTTCGGTGTAGATCACATCGGCGGGGGAGCGGTCGCCTTCTTCGACGACTTGGCTGGCGAGCTGGTTGCTGCTGCCCTTGCGCACGTTGACGTGAATGCCGGTCTTGGCCTCGAAGGCCTTGGCGAGTTCGTCGCCGACTTCTTTGTGTTGGCCGTTATAGAGTGTCAGTTCCACTTTGTCGGCGGCTTGGGTGAGGGGCGTTGCGAGGGTCAGGCCGAGCAGGGTGAAGGTCAGGGCGCGGCGCAGGGTGGATCGAAACATCATTCGCGGGGTTCCTCACTGTCGTGTAGCAAAAACTTGTAACAATGATAAACGATATTGTTTCTCATGTGCGTCTTGACGATAAGTGGGGAGTTGGGCTTGTCTGGCAGATGGCCGGGGAGGGCTTCGCCCTCCAGCGGGAGCAAGCTCCCTCGCCACGGAGGGAGTATTAAACCCGGAAACGCAAAAACCCGCTTTCGCGGGTTTTTGTGAGGTTCAAGGCGTATAACCTTGAAGCTTGAATTGGTGCCCAGAAGAAGACTCGAACTTCCACGACCTTGCGGTCACCAGCACCTGAAGCTGGCGTGTCTACCAATTTCACCATCTGGGCAGCATCTTCAGCGTTGCCGCTGTTGATGGGGCGCACTATACGGAGCGCGCTTTGATCTGTAAACCCCTGTTTTTGTTTTAGTAATTGCTGAAACGCATTTGCAGGGGGCAGAAATGCAAAAACCCGCTTTCGCGGGTTTTTGTGAGGTTCAAGGCGTATAACCTTGAAGCTTGAATTGGTGCCCAGAAGAAGACTCGAACTTCCACGACCTTGCGGTCACCAGCACCTGAAGCTGGCGTGTC
>NZ_JAUTYU010000017.1:0-101487 GCF_052112105.1 Pseudomonas sp. BP11-1-1 | reverse complement strand
AGCCTTGCTAGCGCTTGTAGGGGCCGTTTGGAGGTACAGGAGCGCTTTAGGTTTTTATCAGTTGGCCAACACCTGTCGGCACTACGTGCCGACGATGTTTATATCGGTTTTTACACACTCTGGGCCCTGCGCGGCTATCCCGGCATCCATGCCGGGATGCCCACTGCGCAATGCCTGCGTTCGGCCAGCGTGGTTAACGGGGCTCTAAGATCAGGATCAAGAGCAAGGTCCAAAGCAAGATCAAGATCCAAAGCAAGAGCAAGAGCGGGGCATCAGCCAGGATTTATTTGGCTGAACCACCGCTTTCGCGAGCAAGCTCGCTCCCACATTGGATTTTCGCCAGCCCTCCAATGTACATACGCCGCAAAACCCTGTGGGAGCGAGCCTGCTCGCGAAGAGGCCGGTACACCCAACATCACCGCAAACTGACACACCGCCTTCGCGAGCAGGCTCGCTCCCACAGGAAAAACGCGATCCACCAGAATCCAGGTCGGCCCTAAGGCCGGAGTGAAGGCATGCCGAGCCTAGGCGAGGCACCGAGTGGTGGGGCAAAAGCGTTTTGGTTACTTTTGACTGGGCCGGCTTCCGGGCTGTCAAAAGTGACCCGCTGTAAGAGCGGAACCATAAGCCGCCGTGACCGAAGAAACGGATGTTCACACAGAACACATATCCAGGTCAGATAACCGACCCCCCATCCGTAGCCTTAAGATTCTGCCGCCCATCAACCGCCCCAGCCACGGTCAGGGCATCGACCTCCGCTTCAGTCAGATAAACCCGCCCGCCATTGAGCTCCACGGCCGACATGGCCTTGTCCGGGTCGGTGATGATGGTCAGCTCGCTGGCCGGGCGCTGTTCCGAACCGTTGGGCGTGTCGAAATGACAGGTCCGGTTGTCGTCGATACGTACAGTCATGGTACTGCTCCTTCCTGTATGCCTGAACGTTAGTCGCCACTCGATCCGCAGGGTTCTTCGTGGCTGATCAGCGGTCGCACGTCTCGCATCGCTTGCGGTCCATCGTTTATCGAGCGAAGAGAGGAAGGTCCATGGAATCGTGGTGGGATGAAGTCTGGGTAACCCTGCAAGCGGAGTTCGCCGACATCACCGATGCCCAGCAAATGACCCGGGTGACGGTGCGCCTGGTGATGGCTGCACTGTTGGGGGGCATCCTGGGGTTCGAGCGTGAGCACAAGGGCAAGGCCGCCGGTGTGCGCACCCATATGCTGGTGGCGCTGGGCGCCGCGCTGTTCGTGCTGGTACCGCAGATGTCCGGGTCCCAGGCTGACGCCATGAGCCGGGTGATACAGGGCGTGGTGGCCGGGATCGGTTTCCTTGGCGCCGGCACCATCTTGAAAAATACCGATGGCGATATGAGCCATGTGAAGGGACTGACTACCGCCGCCGGCCTGTGGATGACCGCCGCCATCGGCGTCGCCGCCGGGCTCGGTCGGGAGGCGACGGCGGTGCTCAGTACGGTGCTGGCGCTGGCGATTTTCAGTGTGATGCCGGTGATTGTCCGGGCGTTGGAGAGGGATGAGAAGCGGTAGCCCGTCCACCGGGCAGGGCACGAATCCTGTGGGAGCGGGCTTGCTCGCGAAGGCGGTATGCCTGTGAAGCAAGTATCGCCTGGCATGGCGCCTTCGCGAGCAAGCTCGCTCCCACAAGTCCAGTGTTGTTCCTGGTCATTGGCGGCTAGGCTCTTTCAAACCCGCTCCGGCGGCGCCTCGCTCGGTGGATCGCCATGGGGCGGCTGAGGATCCAGTGGCGGGTCTTTTTCCGGAATCGGCTCTGGATCGGGGCTGGGTGGCGGCAGGTTGGGGTCGTCGATGTTCGGATCGGGTGTTTCGGCCGGGATAGGGATGTTCATCGGGTCGGGCCTCCTGGACGCAAGTGGCTTGAGTCGTGCTTGTCTGGTTGACCACCGCTTGACGGGTTTGATTCCCCGGCGCCGGCCAGCAAATCGTGCTGAACTTTTGGTCGCCGGTCCGGTTCGGAGCTTAAGTGAGTTTAATCAGGGACCCGTTGGGCCTTTACCGCCACAAGCGCGTCCATGGGGCGTAAAAGGAGCGATGCTCGATGACTGCCGAACACCCGACCGACTTGGAATACAACCCGCATCTGCCGTTGTCCCAGGCTTTGTTGTTGCCGCGTATTGCGATTGAAAACACCATGCCGGTGATCGACGGTGGGCAGTTCGCCGCAAAGGCCCTGGCCGGGCGGGACGTGACGGTGACCAGCAAAGTGTTCGCCGATGGCCACGACAAGTTGGCCGTGCGAATCCGCTGGCGTGCGCTGGAAGACGACATCTGGAACAGCGAGGTCATGACCGAGCTGGGCAACAACGGCTGGCGCGGCCAGTTCACTGTGCCGGCCGTGGGACGCTATGTGTTCTGCATCGAGGCGTGGTTCGACCAGTTCGCCAGCTTCCGCTATGAGCTGGAAAAGAAATACGCTGCCGGGGTGCCCATCAGCCTGGAACTGCAGGAAGGCCGCAATCATGTGCAACAGGCCGCCGAGCGCAGCGACGGCGAATTGAGTGAACAGCTGGCTGCGTTGCACCATGAGCTTTCAAGCCTGCTGCCGCAGGAACAGGTGACCTTGTTCCTCGCGCCGCGCAGCGCCGACCTGATGTCCCTGGCCGATCATCGGCCCTACCTGAGCATCAGCCCGGAATATCCGTTGGACGTGGAGCGCGAACGTGCCGAGTTCGCCAGTTGGTACGAGCTGTTTCCCCGTTCGATCACCGATGATCCCAAGCGCCATGGCACCTTCAACGACGTGCACTCGCGTTTGTCGGTGATCCAGGACATGGGCTTCGACGTGCTGTATTTCCCGCCGATCCATCCGATCGGCCGCAGTTTCCGCAAAGGTCCGAACAATTCCCTGACCGCCGGTCCGGACGATCCGGGCAGCCCTTATGCCATTGGTAGCGAGGAGGGCGGACACGAGGCGATCCATCCACAGTTGGGCACTCGCGAAGATTTTCGTCGCCTGGTAGCTGCAGCCGCCGACCACGGCCTGGAGATCGCCCTCGACTTCGCCATCCAGTGTTCCCAGGACCACCCTTGGCTCAAGCAGCATCCGGGCTGGTTTAGCTGGCGGCCGGACGGCACGATCAAATACGCGGAGAACCCGCCGAAAAAATACCAGGACATCGTCAACGTCGATTTCTACGCCGCCGATGCCATCCCCAGTCTGTGGATGGAGCTGCGGGACATCGTCGTCGGTTGGGTCAACGAAGGGGTGAAGATATTCCGTGTCGATAATCCTCACACCAAGCCGTTGCCGTTCTGGCAGTGGCTGATCGCCGACGTTCGCGCGCAACACCCGGACGTCATCTTCCTCGCGGAGGCGTTCACCACGCCGGCGATGATGGCGCGGCTGGGCAAGGTCGGTTATTCCCAGAGCTACACCTATTTCACCTGGCGCAACACCAAGGCCGAGCTGGCGACGTACTTCACCGAGCTCAACGAATCGCCCTGGCGTGAATGCTATCGGCCGAATTTCTTCGTCAATACGCCGGACATCAACCCGGCGTTCCTCCATGCGTCGGGGCGCGCGGGTTTCCTGATCCGTGCGGCGCTCGCGACCATGGGCTCGGGGCTGTGGGGCATGTATTCCGGTTTTGAACTATGCGAATCGGCGCCGGTGCCGGGCAAGGAGGAGTACCTCGATTCGGAGAAATACGAAATCCGCCCGCGGGATTTCACCGCGCCGGGCAACATCATCGCCGAGATCGCCCAGCTCAATCGCATTCGCCGGCAGAACCCGGCGCTGCATACGCACCTGGGCCTGAAGATCTACAACGCCTGGAACGACAACATCCTGTATTTCGGCAAGCGCACGCCGGACGGCAGCAACTTCATCCTGGTGGCCGTGAGCCTCGATCCGCATAACGTCCAGGAAGCCAATTTCGAATTGCCGCTGTGGGAGATGGGCCTGCCGGACGACGCCCAGACCCAGGGCGAGGATTTGATGAACGGTCACCGCTGGACCTGGTATGGCAAGTATCAGTTCATGCGCATCGACCCGGCGTACCAGCCGTTCGGGATCTGGCGGATCAGCGTCGCGTAAAACAAAAGCGAGTGGATGAAATGCTTTTGTGGCGAGGGAGCTTGCTCCCGCTGGGTCGCGCAGCGGCCCTCTAAAAGCGATGAGCGCTTCGCACTCAAGCGGGAGCAAGCTCCCTCGCCACGTACGTCTCGCCAGCCAGCTCAACGGCTTTATAGAATCAGCAGGAGTTGCAAATGGCCAAGAAACCCCGGTCTGCCACGTTCATCAAGGACCCGCTCTGGTACAAGGACGCGGTGATCTATCAGGTCCACGTCAAATCCTATTTCGACTCCAACAACGACGGAATCGGCGATTTCCCTGGCTTGATCGAGAAGCTCGACTACATCGCCGACCTAGGCGTCAACACCATCTGGCTGCTGCCGTTCTATCCTTCACCGCGGCGCGATGACGGCTACGACATCGCCGAATACCGGGGCGTCAGCCCCGACTACGGCACCATGGCCGACGCGCGGCGTTTCATCGCCGAAGCCCACAAGCGCAACCTGCGGGTGATCACTGAGCTGGTCATCAACCACACCTCCGACCAGCACCCCTGGTTCCAGCGCGCGCGCAAGGCCAAGAAAGGCTCCAGTGCGCGGGATTTCTACGTCTGGTCCGATGACGACCACAAATATGACGGCACCCGGATCATCTTCCTCGACACCGAGAAATCCAACTGGACCTGGGACCCAGTGGCCGGCCAGTACTTCTGGCACCGTTTCTATTCCCACCAGCCGGACCTTAATTTTGACAATCCGCAGGTGATCAAGGCCGTGCTCTCGGTGATGCGCTACTGGCTCGACATGGGCATCGATGGCCTGCGCCTGGATGCGATCCCGTACTTGATCGAGCGCGACGGCACCAACAACGAGAACCTGCCCGAGACCCACGACGTCCTCAAGCTGATCCGCGCCGAGATCGACGCCAATTACCCCGACCGCATGCTGCTGGCCGAGGCCAACCAGTGGCCGGAGGATACCCAGCTCTATTTTGGCGACGTCGATGCGCAGGGCCTCAATGGCGACGAGTGCCACATGGCGTTCCACTTCCCGTTGATGCCGCGCATGTACATGGCGCTGGCCCAGGAAGACCGTTTTCCCATCACCGATATCCTGCGCCAGACCCCGGAGATCCCGGCCAATTGCCAATGGGCGATTTTCCTGCGCAACCACGATGAGTTGACCCTGGAAATGGTCACCGACAAAGAGCGCGACTACCTGTGGAATTACTACGCCGCCGACCGTCGGGCGCGGATCAACCTCGGCATTCGTCGACGCCTGGCGCCGCTGATGGAGCGCGACCGCCGCCGTGTGGAGTTGCTCAACAGCCTGTTGCTGTCGATGCCCGGCACGCCGACCTTGTATTACGGCGATGAGATCGGCATGGGCGACAACATCTATCTGGGCGATCGCGATGGCGTGCGCACGCCGATGCAGTGGTCCATCGACCGCAACGGCGGGTTCTCCCGCGCCGACCCGGCCAGCCTGGTGTTGCCACCGATCATGGACCCGCTGTACGGCTACCTGTCGGTCAACGTCGAGACCCAATCCGGCGATCCTCATTCGCTGCTCAACTGGACCCGCCGCATGCTCGCCGTGCGCAAGCAATCCAAGGCTTTTGGCCGGGGCACGTTGAAGATGCTGTCGCCGAGCAACCGGCGGATCCTGGCCTACACCCGCGAATACACCGGCCCGGACGGCAAGCATGAAATCATCCTGTGCGTGGCCAACGTGTCGCGCAGTGCCCAGGCTGCCGAGCTGGACTTGTCGGCCTACGCCGGCATGGTCCCGGTGGAAATGCTTGGCGGCAATGCGTTCCCGCCCATCGGCCAGTTGAATTTCCTCCTGACGCTGGCGCCGTACGGTTTCTACTGGTTCGCCCTGGCGGCGGAAAACCAGATGCCGAGCTGGCATGTGGAGCCGGCGCAGAGCCTGCCGGATTTCACCACGCTGGTCTTGAAAAAGCGCTTGGAAGAACTCCTCGAGGCGCCATCGCGCACCACATTGGAACAGGGCATCCTGCCGAACTGGCTGCAGAACCGCCGCTGGTTTGCCGGCAAGGACAGCGCCATCGAGAAAGTCGACATCGTCTACGGCGTGCGCTTCGGCGATCCGCAACACCCCGTGTTGCTGAGCGAGATAGACGTGACCAGCGCTGGCCAGACCCTGCGCTATCAACTGCCGTTCGGCCTGCTTGCCGAGGATCAGGTCGGCGCCGCGCTGCCCCAGCAATTGGCCTTGTCGCGGGTCCGCCGGGGTCGCCAGGTCGGCTTGATCACCGATGCGTTCACCCTGGAAAATTTCATTCGGGCCGTGCTCCAAGGCATCCAGGCCAACACGGTGCTGCCGTGCGCCGATGGCGAGTTGCGCTTCGAACCCACCGAGGGCCTGGCGGCGCTGAACCTGGGGGCCGAGCCCGAGGTGCGCTACCTGTCCGCCGAGCAGTCCAACAGTTCGGTGGTGGTGGGCGGCAGCCTGGTGCTCAAGTTGATCCGCAAGGTTGCGTCTGGCGTGCACCCGGAACTGGAGATGAGCGCTTACCTGACCGCGGCAGGCTTCAGCAATATCTCGCCGCTGCTGGGTTCGGTGATCCGCCGCGACGCCCAGGGCGAAGATGCCTTGCTGATGATCGCCCAGGGTTACCTGAGCAATCAGGGCGACGCCTGGGAGTGGACCCAGAACAACCTCGAACGGGCCTTGCGCGACGAGCTGGCGGACGCCATGTCCGAGCAGGAGCAGCACTACAACGCCCTGGGCGAACTGAAGGATTTTGCCGGCATGCTCGGCCAGCGCCTCGGGGAAATGCACCAAGTGCTTGCCCAGCCCACCGACAATCCGGACTTCGCGCCGCAGCTCACCAGTGCCAAGGAAGCCCAGGCCATCGGCAAGGATGTCGCCGCCCAGGTGGAAAATGCCTTGCGCCTGCTCAAGCAGAACCAGGACCAATTGAACCCTGCGGACCAGGCGATGGTCGCACGCTTGTTGGAACACAGGAAAACCGTGCTGGCCCACGTCCAGGAACTGGCCGGCAAGGCAGTGGGTGGCTTGCGTATCCGGGTTCATGGCGACTTGCACTTGGGGCAGGTGTTGGTGATCAAGGGCGACGCCTACCTGATCGATTTTGAAGGCGAGCCCGCGCGGCCGCTGCATGAGCGACGTGGCAAGCACAGCCCGTACAAGGACGTCAGCGGTGTGCTGCGCTCCTTCGACTACGCGGCGGCGATGGCCGTCCAGTTGCACACCGTCGACAGCACGGCGGATGCCGATGCGGCGCGCAAACGGGTCGCCGACCGCTATCTGATGGAGGCGCGCCAGGCATTTGTCCAGGCGTATCGGCTGGCGGCAGCTAGTCTTGCCCATGAGTGGAAGGATGCTGAAGGCGAAGACGCCGCGCTGGCGTTGTTCGGCCTGGAGAAGGCGGCCTATGAAGTGGCTTATGAAGCCGAGAATCGCCCTGCCTGGCTGCCCGTGCCGTTGCACGGGCTGTACGGGCTATTGAGTGGGCTGCAACCCTTTTCCGATTTAGCCGGACCGATTTAGTGGAGAGAATCATGAGCGTCTCGAACAAGGAATCACAGGGGCAGGCCAAAGAGTCGTTGCTGCCAGCCCCCCACGACATCGACGCGCTGGTGCGCGCCGAACACCACGATCCGTTTTCGATCCTCGGCCCCCATGGAGACGGGGCGGGCGGACAATTCATCCGGGCCTACCTGCCCGGCGCGTTGAGCGTGCATGTGCTCGCCCGTGACAGCGGCGAAGAGCTTGGCGAGTTGCAGATCACCGAAACTCCGGGACTGTTTGTCGGCCATTTCGACCGCGCCCAGCCCTACCTGTTGCGCACGCGGTGGGCCGGCGGCGAACAAGTTGCCGAAGATCCCTACAGCTTCGGTCCGCTGCTCGGGGAAATGGATCTCTACCTGTTTGCGGAAGGTAACCATCGCGACCTCAGCGCCTGCCTCGGTGCGCAATTGAAGACGGTGGATGGCGTCGAGGGCGTGCGTTTTGCGGTCTGGGCGCCGAATGCGCGCCGGGTTTCGGTGGTCGGGGATTTCAACGTCTGGGACGGGCGCCGGCATCCGATGCGCATCCGTTATCCGTCCGGCGTGTGGGAAATATTCATTCCGAGGCTCGGGCCGGGCGAGGGGTATAAATATGAAATCCTCGGCGCCCACGGCATCTTGCCGCTGAAGGCCGACCCGGTGGCCCTGGCCACGCAGATGCCGCCGGATACGGCGTCCAAGGTCGCCTCGCCACTGAAGATCGAATGGCACGATGACGAGTGGATGCAAAGCCGTCGCGAACGCCAGCTACCGGGCGCGCCGCTGTCGATCTACGAACTGCACGCCGGTTCCTGGCAATGCGAGATCGACGAGGCGGGCGAGGTCTCCCGGCAATACAACTGGCATGAACTGGCTGATCGGCTGATCCCCTACGTCAAGGACCTGGGCTTCACGCACATCGAGCTGATGCCCATCATGGAGCACCCGTTCGGTGGCTCATGGGGCTATCAACCGCTGTCGCAATTCGCTCCGACTGCGCGTTTCGGTTCACCCGATGATTTCGCCGCGTTCGTCAACGCCTGTCATAAGGCTGACATTGGCGTGATCCTGGACTGGGTGCCCGCGCACTTTCCGACTGATACCCATGGCCTGGCCCAGTTCGACGGCACCGCGTTGTACGAATACGGTAACCCGCTGGAAGGTTTCCACCAGGATTGGGACACGCTGATCTATAACCTGGGGCGCACCGAAGTCCACGGTTTCATGCTGGCGTCGGCGTTGCACTGGCTCAAGCATTTCCACGTTGACGGCCTGCGGGTGGATGCCGTGGCCTCGATGCTGTATCGCGACTATTCGCGCAAGGCCGGCGAATGGGTGCCTAACCGCCACGGCGGACGGGAGAACCTGGAGGCGATCGATTTCCTGCGGCATCTCAACGATGTGGTCGCGCTGGAAACCCCGGGCGCGCTGGTCATCGCCGAGGAATCCACCGCCTGGCCCGGCGTCAGCCAGAGCACGCAGCAGGGCGGCCTGGGTTTCGCCTACAAGTGGAACATGGGCTGGATGCACGATTCGCTGCATTACATCCAGCAGGATCCGGTGTACCGCGCCCATCACCATAACGAGTTGAGCTTTGGCCTGGTGTACGCCTGGTCCGAGCGGTTTGTCCTACCGATTTCCCATGACGAAGTGGTCCATGGCAAGCGCTCGCTGATCGATAAGATGCCCGGTGACCGCTGGCAGAAATTTGCCAACCTGCGGGCCTATCTGAGTTTCATGTGGGGCCATCCGGGCAAGAAGCTGCTGTTCATGGGCTGTGAGTTCGGCCAATGGCGCGAGTGGAACCATGACCAGCAACTGGATTGGTACCTGCTGCAATATCCCGAGCACCGGGGTGTGCAGAAACTGGTGAGCGATCTCAATCGTTTGTATCGCGAAGAGCCGGCGCTGCACGATCAGGATGACGCGCCCCAAGGCTTCCAATGGCTGATTGGCGACGATGCGCTTAACAGCGTCTATGCATGGCTGCGTTGGAGCAAGGACGGTCGACCAGTGCTGGTGGTCGCCAACTTCACGCCGGTGCCGCGCGAGGCGTATCGGGTCGGCGTGCCGTTTGGCGGGCGTTGGGTGGAATTGCTCAACAGCGATGCCGACACTTACGCCGGCTCGAATTATGGCAATGGCGGTGGCGCTTCCACTGAGGCGATCCCGAGCCATGGCCAGGCGTTGTCGCTGGAACTGAACCTGCCGCCGTTGGCGGTGCTGATCCTGCGGCCGGAAGGGTAGGCCCAGACTCAGATCCAATGTGGGAGCGAGCTTGCTCGCGATGGCGGTCAGTCGGTCACAAAAGTGCTGACAGACACTCCGCTATCGCGAGCAAGCTCACTCCCACAGGGTCAAAGTTTTGGTGGTCAGCGAACCAGGCACGGCTGCTTGTTATTGAACTTCCAGCCCGGGATCAGGTACTGCATCGCCACCGAGTCGTCCCGCGCCCCGAGCCCCATGCCTTTGTACAATTCATGAGCCTTGGCCAACTGGTCCATGTCCAGCTCGATCCCCAGCCCAGGTTTCTTCGGCACTTGCACGCAACCGCCCTTGATCTGCAATGGCGCCTTGGTCAACCGTTGGCCGTCCTGCCAGATCCAGTGGGTGTCGATGGCGGTGATGTCGCCCGGTGCGGCGGCCGCGACGTGGGTGAACATCGCCAGGGAGATGTCGAAGTGGTTGTTGGAGTGCGAGCCCCAGGTCAGGCCCCATTCGTTGCACATCTGCGCCACGCGCACCGAACCCTGCATCGTCCAGAAGTGCGGGTCGGCCAGGGGAATGTCCACGGATTGCAGCGTGATCGCATGACCCATTTCGCGCCAATCGGTGGCAATCATGTTGGTAGCGGTCTTGAGGCCCGTGGCGCGCCGGAACTCGGCCATGACCTCGCGGCCCGAATAGCCATTCTCAGCCCCGCAAGGGTCCTCGGCATACGCCAGCACCTTGTGTTGGTCGCGGCACAAGCGAATCGCTTCCTTGAGTGACCAGGCTCCGTTCGGGTCCAGGGTGATACGCGCCTGGGGAAAGCGTTCGGCCAATGCCGTCACGGCTTCGATTTCCTCGTCGCCCTTGAGCACGCCGCCCTTGAGCTTGAAATCCTGAAAACCGTAGTGCGCGTGGGCCGCTTCGGCCAGGCGCACCACTGCGTCGGCATCCAGGGCTTTTTCGTGGCGCACGCGGAACCAGTCGTTATCGGCGTCCGGTTCGCTGCGGTAGGGCAGGTCGGTCTGCTGGCGATCACCGACATAAAACAGATAGCCGAGCATCTTCACTTCGTCGCGTTGCTGGCCTTCGCCGAGCAGGGCGGCGACCGGGACATCCAGGTGCTGGCCGAGCAGGTCCAGCAGCGCCGCTTCCAGGCCGGTGACAGCGTGAATAGTGATGCGCAGATCGAAGGTCTGCAATCCACGGCCACCGGCATCGCGGTCGGCGAAGGCCTGGCGCACGCTGTTGAGAATCTTCTGATAGGTGCCGATGGGGCTGCCGACCACCAGCGAACGGGCGTCTTCCAGCGTCTGGCGAATGCGCTCGCCGCCGGGCACCTCGCCCACGCCGGTGTGCCCGGCGTTGTCCTTGAGGATGACGATGTTGCGGGTGAAGAACGGGCCATGGGCGCCGCTGAGGTTCAGCAGCATGCCATCGTGGCCGGCCACGGGCACGACCTGCATGCTGGTGATGATCGGGGCTTTGTGGGTGTCTGGCGTAGTCATCGTGTATGGGAATCCTTGAGTTATTGTTTTTATACGGGGCATCGCGCAGGCGCTGATGTTGATAGACATCATACAAGTTGATTTTTTTGTCTGACAAGCAGTTTTTGAGCACGATTGGATTGGGTATTGAGGCTTTTTATGCCGTATTAATGGGGGCTTGAGCCGTCACTGAGAAGGTTTTACAAGGTTTCGCCGTTTGACGAAAATGTCTTATTTGCCCCGCTTCAGTCGGTGGATTGCGATCTTTGTTGCGTGTTGTCATACAAGATGGTGGGGTATCGAGGAGCACTTTCAGCGCCGCCAGTGATAGGATCGACGAGCCTGTTTTCAAGGAACCCCGGCACATGCAGCAAGACATTGAAGCGCCCCTGCGCAAGCGCACCCACAACCTGGCCCATGACCTGGTGGCGAAGTTGAGCCAGAGCATTCTGCTCGGGCAGTTGAAGCCGGGGGAAAAGCTGCCGTCCGAAGGCGCCATCGTGCGCGAGCATGGGGTCAGCCGCACGGTGGTGCGCGAGGCGATTTCCAAGTTGCAGGCGTCGGGGCTGGTGGAGACTCGCCACGGCATCGGCACCTTTGTGCTGGAGCCGAATGGCGAGCAGGGGTTGCGGCTCAATGTCGATACCGCGGCGGGCGTCCGGGGCATTCTGGAACTGCGCCTGGGCCTGGAGACCCAGGCGGCCGCATTGGCGGCCCAGCGCCGCAGCGAACAGCAACTGCAGCAGATGCGCCAGGCGCTGGATGACTACCAGCGCCTGCTCAGCAACAACGACAGCTGCGTCGAGGCTGACCGGCGTTTCCACCTGCTGATTGCCGAAGCCACGTCCAACAGCTGTTTTGTCGAGATCATGCAGCACCTGGGCAACGCCATGATTCCTCGCACGAGGGTGAACATGGCCGAGCGCGGCCAGGCGGACCTGGGCAGGCTGGCGCAGTTTGCCAACCTGGAACACGAAGCGATCTTCAACGCCATCAAGCGCCAGGACCCCGACGCCGCCCGCGCAGCCATGTGGCTGCACCTGACCAACAGCCGCGATCGGTTTGGCGCGGGGGTCTGAAGAATTACACAACGCCATGCCATTACAAAAACTTGTGGCGAGGGGATTTATCCCCGCTGGGCTGCGAAGCGGCCCCCAAACTGGCAACTCGGTATGCCAGGACGATCGAACGCATTACTTTAGGACTGCTACGCAGCCCAGCGGGGATAAATCCCCTCGCCACGGGGCCTGGCTGTTCAAGGCTGACGCTGTCGCGAGCAAACTCAAGGCATAAAAAAACCGGCGCAACCAAGGTCGCGCCGGTGGTGGTGCCAGTGGTCGCGCGGATGTCGTGGGTCCACGCGACCACCGTTGTGCCTGTTGTCGGTTACGCGCGTTCCAGCGCGAGGGCCACGCCCTGGCCGCCACCGATGCAGAGTGTCGCGAGGCCTTTCTTGGCGTCGCGCTTGATCATTTCATGCAGCAGCGTCACCAGCACCCGGCAGCCCGAAGCCCCGATCGGGTGGCCCAAGGCGATGGCGCCACCATTGACGTTGACCTTGTCCATGTCCCATTCCAGCTCCTTGGCGACGGCCAGGGACTGGGCGGCAAAAGCCTCGTTGGCTTCGATCAGGTCCAGTTGATCCAATGACCAACCGGCCTTGTCCAGGCAGCGGCGAGTGGCCGATACCGGGCCGATGCCCATGATCGCCGGGTCGACACCCGCATTGGCGTAGGCACTGATTTTTGCCAGCACTGGCAAACCCAATGCCTTGGCTTTTTCCGCACTCATCAGGATCACGGCGGCGGCGCCATCATTGAGCGACGAGGCATTGCCCGCGGTGACGCTGCCGTCTTTCTTGAACGCCGGCTTCAGCTTGCCCAGGGATTCGGCGGTGGTACCGGCGCGCGGTTGTTCGTCGGTGGCGAAGGCCACGGGGTCGCCCTTGCGCTGGGGAATCAGGATCGGCGTGATCTCATCGGCAAACCGACCGCCCTCGATCGCGGCAACGGCTTTTTGCTGGGACGCGGCGGCAAAGGCATCCTGCGCCTCGCGGCTGATGCCGTACTTGTCCACCAGGTTTTCGGCGGTGATGCCCATGTGGTAATCGTTGAACGCATCCCACAAGCCGTCGGTGATCATGCTGTCGATGATCTTCGCGTGGCCCATGCGCAGGCCGGTACGAGCGGCTGGCAACACATACGGGGCGAGGCTCATGTTCTCCATGCCGCCGGCGATGATCACGTCGGCGTCGCCACAGCGAATCGCCTGGGCGCCCAGGTGCAACGCCTTGAGGCCCGAGCCGCAGACCTTGTTCAAGGTCAGTGCCGGCACCGCGTGGGGCAGGCCGGCGAGGATCGACGCCTGGCGCGCCGGGTTCTGCCCGGAGCCTGCGGTCAGCACTTGGCCAAGGATCACTTCATCGACTTGCTCGCCGGCCAGGCCGGTCTGTTCCAGCAGGCGACGAATCACTGCGGCACCGAGTTCCGGCGCGGGAATGGACGCCAGCGAACCCTGGAAACTGCCGATGGCGGTGCGGGTGGCGGCGACAATCACGACTTCTTGCATCGAATCTCTCCTCACTGGGCAGCGAACTGCATTTCAGGGACGTGGTCCGGCACGATCAGTTTGCCGGCGGTCTTGGCGACGATTTCCTCGACGCTGACGCCCGGGGCGCGTTCCTTGAGAATAAAGGCGCCGTCCTGGATTTCCAGGTAGGCCAGGTCGGTCAGCACGCGCTTGATGCAACCGGCGCCGGTCAGCGGCAGGCTGCAACGGGGCAGCAGTTTCGACTCGCCGTCCTTGGACGCGTGGGTCATGGTGACGATGATGTTCTCGGCGCCGGCCACCAGGTCCATCGCGCCGCCCATGCCCTTGACGAGCTTGCCGGGAATCATCCACGAGGCAATGTTGCCTTCGACGTCCACCTCGAACGCACCGAGCACGGTCAGGTCGATATGGCCGCCGCGGATCATCGCGAACGATTCGGCCGAGGAAAAAATCGACGCGCCGATGCGCGCGGTGACGGTCTGCTTGCCGGCGTTGATCATGTCGGCGTCGACTTCGGCTTCGGTGGGAAACGCGCCCATGCCGAGCAGGCCGTTTTCCGATTGCAGCATGACTTCCATGCCTTCGGGAATGTAGTTGGCGACCAGGGTCGGGATGCCGATGCCGAGGTTCACGTAGTAGCCGTCTTGCATTTCGCGGGCGACGCGCTGAGCCATTTGTTCGCGGGAAAGTGCCATGGTGTCATTCCTTCATTCGGGCCGGGGGCAGGGGATCACTTACGGACGGTGCGCTGTTCGATGCGCTTTTCGAACGTGCCGCAAATGACCCGGTCGACGTAGATGCCGGGGGTGTGGATCTGCGTCGGGTCCAACTCGCCGGGCTCGACGATTTCTTCGACTTCCACCACGGTGATCTTGCCCGCCGTGGCGGCCAGGGGATTGAAGTTCTGGGCGGTGTGACGATAGACGACGTTGCCGAAATGGTCGGCTTTCCAGCCTTTGACGATGGCGAAGTCGCCGGTGATGGATTCTTCCATCAGGTACTGGCGGCCATGGAACTCACGCACTTCCTTGCCTTCGGCCACGGGCGTGCCGACGCCGGTGGCGGTGAAGAACGCCGGAATGCCCGCGCCGCCTGCACGCATTTTTTCCGCGAGGGTGCCTTGGGGGGTGAGTACGACTTCGATTTCGCCGCTCAGCAATTGCTTCTCGAAGAGGGCGTTTTCGCCGACGTAGGAGGCGACCACTTTGCGAATCTGCCGGTCCTCCAACAGTACGCCGAGGCCGAAACCGTCAACGCCACAGTTGTTGGAGACCACGGTGAGATCGCGGATGCCCTTGCGCTTGATCTCGGCGATCAGGTTTTCCGGGATACCGCACAAGCCAAAGCCGCCGGCGATGACGGTCATGCCGTCCTTCAAGCCTTCCAGCGCTTCTTCGTAGGAACTCACGCGTTTGTCGAAACCTGCCATAGACACCTCTTTTATTCTTGAGTGGAGTCGCAATGAGATGCAGTGTTGCGCCAAGCCATATATTTGTTAAGTTGATTTTTGCATTGGATTGATTGATAAAACTCAACAATGTCTTACCTGTAGGAGCCACGACATGACCCTCAAGCAAATCCGCGCGTTTCTGGCCGTGGCCCAAAGCCTGAGCTTCGCCGTGGCCTGCGAGCGGCTGCACCTGTCCCAGTCGGCCCTGAGCTTGACGATCAAGGCGCTGGAGGAGGGGCTGGGAGGCCGCCTGTTCAGCCGTAACACACGCAATGTCGCGCTGACACCGGAAGGCGAGTCCCTGCTGCCGCTGGCCCGTCGACTGGTCGCCGATTGGGAAAACGCCGAAGACGAAATGCGCCAGCGCTTCACCTTGCAGCGCGGTCGCGTGACGTTGGCGGCGATGCCGTCGTTCGCCGGCAACCTGCTGCCACCGATCCTCAAGACCTTCCGCGCACGGTTTCCGAATGTCAATGTCACCGTCAACGACGTGATCAACGAGCAGGTGCTGGAAATGGTCCGCGATCGTCATGTGGAGCTGGGCGTGGCGTTCGAGCCGATGCAGGGCTCGTCGCTGGCATTCACGCCGTTGTACCGCGATCGTTTCGTTGCGGTGGTGCCTTTGGATTCACCGCTGGCCCAGCGCGACGCCATTCAGTGGGAGACCTTGCTGGAGCAACCGTTCATCACCTTGCAACGGCCCTCTACCGTGCGGGTCATGCTGGAAGAACATCTGCAGGCCCGAGGCTGGAAGCTGCCGGTGGAGTTCGAGAGCCACCAGTTGGCGACCGTCGGGCGGATGGTTGCCAGCGGCCTCGGCGTGAGCGCGGTGCCGGCCCTGTGCGTTGGCCAGATGCATGAGCTGGGCGCTCGCTGCATCACCCTCAGCGATCCAGTGATAGAACGGGCCATCGGCGTGCTGACCAAGCCGGGCTACGAACTGTCGGCGGCGGCCCAGGCGTTGTTCGATACGTTGAAGGATCAGGACCTTGGTGTGCGGTCGCCATGAGTTCAGGTGCCATGAGTTGTCCCCTGTGGGAGCGAGCTTGTTCGATAGCGGTGTATCAGTCAGCGTCTATGTAACTGACCCATTGCTATCGCGAGCAAGCTCGCTCCCACAGTGGAGTGGGGTGCGCTTCAGATCATCAGCGGCAACAGTTCTTCGCACGGTATTCCGATCTTCAGATCCAACAATTCATCAGCCCGGGTCTTGCCCTGGTTGATCGCCAGCAGCGGCTTGCCCTGGTGCTTGATCGCGCGGCACAGGCGAAACGCCGAATAGGCCATCAATGACGAGCCCACCACCAGCAAACCATCCGCTTGCTCGACGGCGTGCATGGCGCACGCCGCGGTGGGTGCCGCGACGTTTTCACCGAAAAAAACCACATCCGGCTTCAGGCGTTCGCCCGCGCAATGCGGGCAACGCGGCACCTTGAAGCGCGCCTCGAACGCCGGATCCAGCAGCGTGTCGCCATCGGGCGCCTGCACGGCATCGACACCGCTCAGGTAGGGGTTGTCGGTTTCCATCAATGACTGGATCTGCTGCCGCTCGCTGCGCTGGCCGCAATCGAGGCACAGCACGCGGTGCAGGCTGCCGTGCAGTTCGACGACATGCCGGCTGCCGGCCTGGTCATGCAAGGCGTCGACGTTCTGCGTGATCAGGCCACTGATGCGGTCCTGGTCCTGCAACGCGGCCAGGGCCTGGTGGGCCTGGTTCGGGCGGGCCTGGCGCATGCGTGGCCAGCCCAGCATCGCCCGCGCCCAATAGCGCCGTCGGGCTTCGGGCTGGGCGAGGAACTCCTGGTACATCATCGGCTGCCGGCCCCGTCGCACGCCGTCGTTGTCCCGGTAGTCGGGAATGCCCGATGGGGTGCTGATGCCCGCACCCGTCAGCACCAGGAAGCGGCGCCCGGTCATATAGGCCTGCAATTGGTCGATCGGATCACGGTGTAGATCGTCGGGCATTGGGGTTCTCCGCTGGCCTTGAGTCGTTGAGGGTAGCACCGGGGCCGTCCCACGCCTTTCGTCGCCCTCGCGTGGTGTTTGTTCAAACTTTCCCAGCGCCGGTGAAATCCACCTTATGTGCGGTACTTCAGCGCTCTTGCGCCGCGCTGCGCTAATGAACACGGATAAGGAGAACGCAATGGCAACCCCTAAAGAGAACCTGCTGGATTGGCTCAACGACGCTCACGCCATGGAACAGCAAGCGGAGAAAATGCTCAAGGCCCAGGCCGAGCGCCTCGAGCATTATCCGGTGCTCAAGGCTCGGATCGAACAGCACATCGAAGAGACGCTCGGGCAGCAGAAGCTGGTCGAAGGGTGCATCCAGCGGCTGGGCGGCAGCCCGTCGATGCTCAAGGACATGGCCGGCAAGCTGATGGCGTTCGGTCAGGCCATGGGCGGCATGGCGATGAGTGACGAAGTGGTCAAGGGCGCCATGAGTGGCTACGTCTTCGAGAACCTGGAGATCGCTTCCTACACCGTGCTGATCGCGGCGGCGAAAGCGGCCGGCGATGTCGATACCCAGAAGGCCTGCGAGCAGATCCTGCCCCAGGAAATCGCCATGGCCGATTGGCTGCGCGATCATCTGCCGGAAATTACCCAGGCGTTTCTCGAGCGTTCGGCCAACCCGCATACCGAAGCCAAGCGCTGATGCAAAAGCGCGGCCGCGGGCATCGCGGCCGCGCCAAACCTGCCGTCAAACGCAAAGAGGACAGGCATGAAGCAGAGCACCGGTGAGGTAAGAGCCATCAATCGACAGAGTGCGAGAGTGGGTGTCTACGTGGCCGAAGAAGACGGCCACACAGTACTCGAGCTGGGCCCCGCCAACGACGTGGACATCGGCGATGTCATGGAGTGGGACAGCGGCGCGGCCCTCGGCACCCAGACGTATCGCAACCTGACCAAAGGTTGGACCGACGAGGTGTATGTGGCGAAGCATGGCGTTGCGGCAGCGAACCTTGAGGTCCAACTGCTGGTGGGATCCTGATAGTTGCAATGCAGGAGAAGGATCATGAGCGAATTGAAGTGTGGCTGCCCCGGCTGCCACTGCGATGTCGATCCCGATAGGGTGTTCAACCATGACGGCGAGGCTTATTGCAGTCAGGCCTGCGCCGAGCAACACCCCAATGGAGAACCGTGCCCGGCGCCGGATTGCCATTGCGAGCACAGTGGCAAGGTCGGCGAAAGGGACATCACTAACAACCAGCTGGATGAAGCGCTGGAGGAAACGTTCCCGGCCAGCGACCCGATTTCACCGTGAACATCGCTTTATCCGGGCATCGGCGACAGGGTGTCCGGACACCGCAAGCCGGTCAGTGCGGTGGTGCAAGACAACACCGGCAGCCCGCGAGTTTTGGCTTCCTGGAACGGCGCGAGGCCGGGGTGACGAGACCGGTGCAGTGGGGTGCCGGCGCCACTCGGCCCTTGGCGGACAGCGTGGAAAGACACGCACTGTTTTTCACTGTATGTAAGAGACAAGTGTGGGAGCGAGCCTGCTCGCGAAAGCAGTTGGAAGTTATCAATATCCTACTGACTGGTAACTTGCCTTCGCGAGCAGGCTCGCTCCCACATATTAACCGCCGCTTGGGTGATAGTTAATTTCAATTCATCGCGAGCGCAGCGGTATATAAATAGAGGTCGCTACCGTTCGTCGCCGTTTGAAGAACTTTCTTCAAACCTTGAATGCGTCATGTTTTCCGAATAAATACGAGCCAACAGGGTTCGCAAATAGCAACTAACGAGGTGAATGAAATGGCAAATACAGGTAATAACAACCCTGGCAATTTCGCTAACGATCGTGAGAAAGCATCTGAAGCCGGCAAGAAAGGCGGCCAGGCATCGGGCGGCAACTTCGCCAATGATCCGGAACGCGCAGCCGAGGCTGGCCGTAAGGGTGGCCACATGTCCGGTGGCAATTTTGCCAACGATCCGGAACGTGCCGCAGAGGCCGGGCGCAAGGGCGGGCAAGCCTCGGGTGGCAATTTTGCCAATGACCCTGAACGGGCCTCGGAAGCGGGCCGCAAAGGTGGCCAGGCCTCCGGTGGCAACTTTGCCAATGACCGGGAAAAGGCTTCCGAAGCCGGTAAGAAAGGCGGGGAAAACAGCCACGGCGGCGGTCGTAATTCGTAATGTCCCGTGGTCCGCAGGCCCCATGTCATTGACATGGGGCCTGTAACGTCGAATGCATGTAAGTGTATATAAAGTCGGGCATGTCATGCCCGGCTTCGCTTGACTATTCACAACTAAGGCGTGTGTTGGTTATGCAGCGATGCAACGACCATTCGTCTTGCGCCGTGAATAAAAAATAAATTTTATTTCATTAACTTCTTCTGACTGTCATGGGCCTGTCGTCGGCAGGGTTCCCATGAACTGTGTCCTGACCGAGGAGTTCAATCATGTTTATTCACAATAAGCGATTGCAATATACCGTGCGTGTCGCCGAGCCCAATCCAGGCCTTGCAAACCTGTTGCTGGAACAGTTTGGTGGCGCCCAGGGTGAATTGGCGGCCGCATCGCGTTATTTCACCCAGGCCCTGTCCGAAGATGATCCGGGCCGCAAGGATCTGCTGATGGACATCGCCACCGAGGAGCTCAGTCACTTGGAGGTGATCGGCTCGATCATCGTCATGCTGAACAAGGGCGCCAAGGGCAAGATGGCCGAAGGCGTCGAGCAGGAAGGCCAGCTGTATCGCGAGATCAATGGTGCGGGCAACGACTCCCATATCACCAGCGTGCTGTATGGGGCCGGTTCGCCGCTGACCAACTCGGCGGGCGTGCCGTGGACCGCGGCCTACATCGACACGATTGGCGAACCGACCGCAGACATGCGTTCGAACATCGCTGCGGAGGCCCGGGCGAAAATCGTCTATGAGCGGTTGATGAACGTCACCGACGACCCCGGTGTGAAAGAAGCCCTGGGCTTCTTGATGACGCGCGAAATCGCGCACCAGTTGTCGTTCGAGAAAGCCCTGCACGCTATCCAGCCCAACTTCCCCCAAGGCAAATTGCCTGGCATGCCGGAGTTCACCAACGTGTACTTCAACATGTCCCAGGGCGAGCCTTCGGTGCGCGGTCCCTGGAACCAGGGCGATGATTGGGAGTTTGTCGAGAACCCGACGCCGGCGGTCGATGGCGGCGATGGCCTGGCCAGTGTGCAGTTGAGCGAAAAGGACGAAGCGTTGCTGATGGACATGAAGGCGCGGACGATGTCCAACCCGGAAAGCAACCCCACGACGGGCGCGGACCTGGGCGCGGGGATGCAGAACGAGAAGCTGTGAGGCACTGGCGAGGGGGCCTGGCTCCCTCGCCCGAACATATTGCTTGATCGTTCCTTTGGTTGCGGGTGACGATCAGGCACCGTGCGGTTAAATCAACAAGGACATTCGATGGACCAGCCCACCTCCCGGATCCGATCGCCCTGGCGTACCTGGCTCGATCCCGTGCAAAACAACCTGCTGCTGGGGCTGACCTTCTGGCTCGGATTGGCGCTGGTCGCCGCGCTGCTGCTCTACAGCGGCTACAACGCGCTGGTGGGGGCCAACCGCCAGAACCTGGGTTATGCGGTGCTCGGCGGTACCTCCGGTTTCGCCGCTACGGCATTGGGCGCGGTGATGGCGGTGGTGTTGCGCGATATCTCGTCGCGCACCCAGGACATCATGTTGGGGTTCGCTGCCGGGATGATGCTGGCGGCCAGTTCGTTCTCGTTGATCCTGCCGGGCATCGATGCCGCGCAGGTCATCTGCGGTAACCAGTTGCTCGCCGCCCTTGTCGTGGTCATCGGTTTGGGGCTGGGCGTCCTGCTGATGATCGGTCTCGACCGTTTCGTGCCCCATGAGCATGAGCTGAGTGGCCGACGCGGTCCCGAGGCCAAGCGTATCAACCGGGTCTGGTTGTTTGTCCTGGCGATCACGCTACACAACCTGCCGGAAGGCATGGCCATCGGCGTCAGTTTCGCCAATGGCGACTTCAAGGTCGGCCTGCCCCTGACCACCGCCATCGCCATCCAGGACATCCCCGAAGGCCTCGCCATTGCCATGGCGTTGCGCGTCACCGGCATCAGTACCTTGCGCGCTGCGTTGATTGCGGTCGGCTCGGGATTGATGGAGCCCCTGGGCGCGGTGATCGGCCTGGGCATGTCCTCTGGCGTGGCCGTGGCTTACCCCATCAGCCTGGGGCTGGCGGCGGGGGCGATGATTTTCGTGGTGTCCCACGAGGTGATTCCGGAAACCCACCGCAACGGCCACGAAACGCCGGCGACCCTGGGGTTGATGATGGGGTTCGCGGTGATGATGTTCCTGGACACGGCGCTGGGTTGAATCACTCGGCCTGCCCTCTGTCCAGGCGTTCGCAGATTTCTTGAACATCCGCAAAACCCTCCGAGTCAGTGATTGAACAGGTGAAGCGCGGCTTCACCGTTCATTGATCGGAGGATATCCAGATGGCCAGAAAAACCGTGACGGACCTGTTCATTCACGAACTGTCCGATGTCTACAGCGCTGAAAAACAGATCACCCGCGCCTTGCCGCGCATGGCCCGGGCCACCACCAACCCGTTATTGGCGCAGGCCTTCAATGATCACCTTGAAGAAACCCAAGGACAGATCGAACGCATCGACACCCTGGTGGAAGTGGCAGGCATCAAGCTCAAGCGCATGAAGTGCATCGCCATGGAAGGGCTGGTGGAAGAGTCCAAGGAGTTGATCGAGGAAATAGACAAAGGCGCGGTGCTCGATGCGGGGCTGATCGGCGCGGCGCAAAAAGTCGAGCATTATGAAATCGCCAGCTACGGCACGCTGATCGCCATGGCCAAGCATTTGAACCTGGGCGATGAGGTTGTTGGACTCCTGCTAGCGACCCTCAAGGAAGAAAAAGCCACTGACGAGAAGCTGTCGAAGATTGCCGAGCAGGGTGGCAACCAGGCGGCGACGATGGAATCCTGATGGCGACATAACCGCTTTTGTGGCGAGGGAGCTTGCTCCCGTTGGACTGCGCAGCAGGCCTTAGGTTTTCGGACCTGGCGCGATCATAGGGGCTGCTGCGCACCCCAGCGGGAGCAAGCTCCCTCGCCACGGGTTCGGTGTAGAAAAATTCTTCAAACCACTCCCAACGACCACCCAGCGTCCAGCTTTCAAACTCGTTTGAACTCAGCTCCCGCGCGTCCCGTCATTTGTTCTGAGAGGCACTTGATCGGGCATCGCACAGCGATTGCCTGTTGTTGAGTTTTTCATCACGGAGGCGATGGACAGACATGACTATCCCGGACAATAACCCCGAGCGACAAAGCGACACTTCAGGCCATGGGCGACCAGAAGAGTCGTTGCATAACATCAAGGATGACGTGAACGAAGCCATCGGCAGCGCCCGCGAACGGGCCGATGCGCATTTCGGCCAATACCGCGATACCGCGGCGGACCAGATCGATGCGCTGGCGCGCGGCGCCAAGTCCGCCATGTCGGAACTCGAAGCCAACGACACGCTTGGCGTGTCCCATTACCTGGCGGACATGGCCGATAGCATGAGCGGCCTGGCCAGCAAGCTGCGCAACAAGAGTGCCGAACAGTTGCTGCACGACGGGTCTCGCCTGGCGCGGGAAAATCCTGGCTTGTTCCTCGCCGGCAGCATCGCGGTGGGGTTCGGACTGTCGCGGTTTCTCAAGGCCGGCACCTCGCCGGTTGCCACCGAAGTCGACGACCCCGCCGCCGGGCATTCGACGCCCCCCGCCGGCGGGTTCGGCGCCCAGTCGTTCGACCCGGTGCCTGACCCGATCGGTCCTGGCGCCGCCACGAGCAGCGGGCTGGCCACTGGCGTCACCCCGACTTCACCCAGCGTCCAGGACCATCCCAGTGATTTCGCCACCGGTTCGTTGCCGGACTCGGCCAATACCAGAGGAGAATTGTGATGAACCGACCAGACCCAGATATCCAGCGTTCCACCGGGACCTCGGCGCCCGAAAACGATGCTTCGGTCGTGGGGCTGCTTCGGCAACTGACCCACGAAGTCCCCTCGCTGTTTACCAAGGAACTGGCACTGGCCAAGGCGGAGTTCCAGGCCAGCCTCAACACGTTGAAAGCGGGCATCGCCGGGGTCGCTGGTGGCGCGATGGTGCTGATGGCCGGTTTCATCATCCTGCTGATGGCGGTGGTGTACGGCCTGAGCACGATGATGGCGCCGTGGCTGGCCGCGCTGATCGTCGGCGTCGTGGTGATGATCATCGGTTTTGTCATGGTGCAATCCGGCAAGAAACAATTCGAACCGTCCCATTTCAAGCCTGACCGAACGCTCGACGCCTTGAACAAAGATCAGGAAGCCCTGCGGAGGAAAGCCTCATGAAGGATGAATTCAAAACCGAATCGCAAAAGAGCCCGGAGACCATCGAGCGCGAGATCGATGAGCAGCGCGCCCATATCAGCGACATCGTCGATGCCCTGGGCAGCAAATTCACACCGGGGCAGATGCTCGACCAGGCGCTGGGCCTGGTGAAGGGCAATGGCGCGGAATTCTTCGGCAACCTGGGCACGACGGTGCGCAACAACCCGGTGCCGACTGTGCTTACGACGGTTGGCCTGTGTTGGTTGATGCTCGGCCAGAACCACCCGCCCCGGGTCGGTTATCGCGTCGGCCCAGACCAGGACGGCAGCGGATGGAGCGAGGGGCTTGCGAGTGGCTTGGGCAGTGCCAGGAATCATCTGCACGACACCACCGACTCCTTGCGCGAAGGCTTCCATCACCTCAAGGACAAGGCCTCGCACCTGGCCGATGATTTGAGCGCTGGTGCTCGCCATGCCCGCAGCCGTGCGCATGAAACGGGAGACCGCATGACCCAGGGTTCCCATGACCTGGGCGATCAGTTCAGCCGCTTGCTCAAGGAACAACCGTTGATGATGGCGGCAGCGGGCATCGCCCTTGGGGCGATGCTGGGCGCGGCCTTGCCGAGCACCTCCACCGAGCAACGCGTGATGGGCAAGACCAGCGCCGGGTTGACCGACAAGGCCAGGCAAAAGGCTCGCGAGGGCTATGAAACGGTGCGCGACACGGTGAGCAAGACCACCGAGCATCGAGACGAGCCAACCGTCACGCCGGCCCACGAACGGGCGCACTCCGGTGCAGACTTGTCCGGCGGGCTGGGTACTTCGTAGACGGGCAGGGCGCGGCGCGGGATGGACCTTGCGTCGCGCCTGTCAGTATTGGCAAGTAGCATCGATCGTCGTTCGGTTATTTCATGCGCGGTACACCGTTCCCAAGGAGGCGGCACATGAAACGTCAGGTCCCGTTCACCGGTCATCTGGTCTTCATCGGCTTCGGCTCCATCGCCCGGGCCACGTTGCCCCTGCTACTGGGACAGGATCACATCAAGGTCGAGCAGATCACGGTGATCGCCCCGGTGATCGAGCAAAACATCTGGTTCAAGGAACGGGGCATCCGTTTTGTTCGCAAGGCGCTGACCGAGCACACCTTCGTGCAAATCCTCGACCGCTTCGTCAAGCCCGGTGATTTCATCGTCAACTTGTCGGTGGAAGTCAGTTCCCTGGCTGTCATCGCCTATGCGTTCGACAAAGGTGCCTTGTACCTGGACACCTGCGTCGAGCCGTGGGCCGGCGGCTACAACGACCCACGGTTGGACTCGTCCCATCGCACCAATTACGCATTGCGCTACCAGGTGCTGGGGTTGCGCAAGAAATTAGGCAGAGGGCCGACAGCGGTGGTCGCCCACGGCGCCAACCCTGGCCTGATCACGCATTTGCTCAAGGCCGGCCTGATGGAACTGGCCTTGCAGCTGGGCCATCCGTTACCCGAGACCCGTGATGGTGTCGACTGGGCCGGGTTGTGCATGGAACTGGGGATCAAGGTGATTCATTTTGCCGAGCGTGACACCCAGCGATCCCACCGTCCCAAGGAGGACGATGAGTTCGTCAACACCTGGTCGGTGGAAGGTTTCATCAGCGAAGGCAGCCAGCCGGCGGAGCTAGGGTGGGGCAGCCATGAACGTACGTGGCCGGCGTCCGCCCGACGTCATCGTTTTGGCAGCCGCAACGCGATCTATCTGGAGCGGCCGAGTGCCGGCGTGCTGGTAAAAACCTGGACACCCCTGGGCGGCCCATGCGTGGGCCTGATGATCACCCACCATGAAACCGCTTCGACGGCCGATTTGCTGACCGTCAAGGAGCAGCGCAAATTGGTCTATCGGCCGACCCTGCATTACGCCTATCACCCTTGCAATGACGCGTTGCTGTCGGTCCACGAACTCATCGGTCGAGGCTGGCAGACGCAAACCCGGCAGCGCATCCTCAACGGTGAGATCGACAGCGGTGGGATCGATGCCCTGGGCGTGTTGTTCATGGGGCATGACTTGAATGCCTACTGGTTCGGCTCGCTGTTGAGCATCGACGAAGCCCGCGCCTTGGTGCCCTTCAACAACGCCACCAGCCTGCAAGTGGCGGCGGGGGTGCTGTCGGGGATCGTCTGGGCGATCGAGCATCCGGATCGCGGCATCGTCGAGCCCGAACAGATGGACCATGAGCGCGTGCTGGAAATCGCCCGGCCATACCTGGGCACGCTGGTGGGCCAGCGCACCGACTGGACACCCAGTGGCGCCAGCCCCAAGCCTACGGTGGAGGGCGCGGCGGAGGACTGGCAATTCGCGCATTTCACGCGGTTCTAACTGCTGCGACCCTCGCCACCGGGCACCGACTCGATTCCAGCGCCTATACTCAAATCCATGAATCCCTTGGTGCCCGGGTGGCGCAATCGTGCTGCGTTCGCTGATGCTGGCCGTGATGCTCGTTCTGGCGGGGTGCGCCACGTCACAGCGCGGCCAGCAAGTCGCCATGGCAGCGATTTCCCAGGATACCTGGCGGCAGGTCGACCAACTTATCCTCGCCGCGTCGAAAAGCGCTACCGAACAGGCCCAGGTTTATGCCCGCGGCTCGATGGAGCATTGGCGGGTGCTGGTGTATGAGCGCACCGAGGCTGCATTCATTCCGTGGTTCAGCAGCTACTGGACCCAGGAATGGATGGCCGTGAAGGTCAGTTGGTATTCAGCCAGCGCCAAGGGCGAGACGGATTCCCCGGCCAGGCGCCTGGCGGTGTACCTGCAGGAACAGTATCGCGAGCAAGTGCTGGAGCCGGTGGCGCTGGAAATCGATCCGGAAGCGATCAGGGCAAACGCCACACGTTATTACCTGCAACTGCTCAATCAACAGGTCCAGGTGATTGCCCAGCGCCATCGCATCCCGGCGCAATTGATGAACCGACGCTTGCATGGCATCCGGGCCATCAACCTCGGCCCGCCAGCGGCGCGCAATGCGTCGTTGTACGAAATGGTCCACACCGAACCGCTCGATACATTGCCGGCCTATGCGGCGCTGATCGACCATGTCGACAAGGCCGCCGACACCGGTTCAGGTCCGTCGGACGCGGTGATCGCCACGGTGGCGCAACGCACCAGTGAAAAAATCGAAGCGCAATTTGCCACGCGAGGGGCTACCGGCGCGGCGGCGGCGGTGGCCGGGAAAGCGGCTGGGGCGCTGATTTCGGTGGGCGTGGCGGGCATTCGCGCAATGATCCATGAGGGCGAACGGCCGGAAATGGAAGCGCAAATCCGCAAGAGCCTGAGCACGGCGTTTGACGAAGCCTGGTTCAAATCCCTCAAGCATCCCCTCAGCGGGGTGATGGCCGCGGTGTATTACCTGGCAGGGGAAATCGACAGCAACCTGGTGGAAGCGGACCTCGACAATCGGCCGGCGGAGCTGCCTGTCATTGCGCCTTGATGTTCCTAGGGTCTGTATGAAATGTGTTCGCGCGAAAGCCAGACAAGGCGAAACGCGGCGAGGAAGCGGAGTGTACTGGAGTACATGAGCATTCCGAGCGCCGTTTCAACGCAGTATGGGTGAGTGCGGATACATTTCGTACAGAGCCTAGTCAGACCCCAGCGTGACGCGGCAGCCCTTGCGCTGGCGGATCTGTTCGTCCGAAGGGCGTTCCTTGATGAATTCGAAGCGCGGTTCGCCTTCGCTGTAGATCACCAGCCACCCCCATTCCAATTCGCTTTCATCCTGCCCGGGCTGGGGCGGCGCGGCCCACCAGGGTTCTTTTTGCATGATCTGGCGCATCGTGTACCTCCTGCCGGTTGATCATTGACTATAGACCGCCGGATTTCGCGACTAGCGCCCGCATCACTTCCTAATGGGGCCGGACGCTGCTTTTGTGGCGAGGGGATTTATCCCCGTTGGGCTGCGAAGCGGCCCCCGCTGTCCAGAGTCTTGCCCGATACACCGAGGTTGCTGGTTTGGGCCGCTTCGCGACCCAGCGGGGATAAATCCCCTCGCCACAGATGTATTTAGGCGATTTCATGAAGCAGTGTGCTCTGATTCGCCTGACCAGCGTCTAGCGTCTGTATCCCCGCACTCGAACGGGGAATGACGGGACCCCTGCGCATGCAAGCACTGTTGAACGAGATCCTCGATGCGGTTCGCCCCCTGATCGGTCAGGGCAAGGTGGCCAACTACATTCCCGCCCTCGGCACCGTGGCGGCCAATCAGTTGGGCATTGCCGTGTACAGCAATGACGGCGAGATGTATTGCGCGGGCGACGCCGCAACGCCGTTCTCGGTGCAGAGTATTTCCAAGGTGTTCAGCCTGGTGCAGGCGATCGAGCATTCCGGCGAGGCCATCTGGGAACGCCTGGGCCATGAGCCGTCCGGCCAGCCCTTCAACTCCCTGGTGCAACTGGAATTCGAGCGCGGTCGGCCGCGTAATCCGTTCATCAACGCTGGCGCGCTGGTGATCTGTGACATCAACCAATCGCGCTTCGCCGCTCCGGCATTGTCGATGCGCGATTTCGTCCGACGGCTGTCGGGCAATCCCCAGGTGATGGTCGACGGCAAGGTCGCCGAGTCGGAATACCAACACCGGGCCCGCAATGCGGCGATGGCCTACCTGATGCAGTCCTTCGGCAACTTCCATAACGATGTGGAAGCGGTGCTGCGCAGTTACTTCAGCCATTGCGCGCTGCGAATGAACTGCATCGACCTGGCCCGGGCGTTCTGTTTCCTCGCCAATGACGGTTTCTGCAAGCACAGCGGCGAGCAGATCCTCAGCGCTCGTCAGACCCAGCAAGTCAACTCCATCATGGCCACCAGCGGGCTGTACGACGAGGCGGGCAACTTCGCCTACCGTGTCGGCCTGCCGGGCAAGAGCGGTGTGGGCGGCGGGATCGTCGCCGTGGTGCCTGGGCAGTTCACGGTCTGCGTCTGGTCGCCGGAGCTCAACGCGGCAGGCAACTCCCTAGCCGGCATGGCCGCGCTGGAATTGCTCAGCCAGCGGATCGGCTGGTCGGTGTTCTAGTTTCCCGTAGCACAAAAAAAGGGCCCGCTCCTGACTCAGGAACGGGCCCTTTTTGTTTGTGGGGTATCAGCAGAGGCGGTCGATGACCCGGACCTCAGACGAGTGCTGAACCGATTGCCAGGCCTGGGTCAGCGTTTGCAGCACGCGGCCCATGAAGTCTTTGTCGGCGGCGGCTTTCTTGCCGACGTAGCCTTGGCCACGACGGTACATCTTCAGCCGGGCACACAAGTCTTGCTGGTGCTTTTCGAATTCGTCTTCCTGGGTGAAAGGCGAGAGGCAGTCCATATGGACCTGGCCGGTCTTGCTAATCCACAGGATATGGCTATCCAGGCTGTCCTTGTGTGCTGCGAACATGCGAGCCAGTTCATCAATAGATGGTTGATTGTTCAGATTCATGTGTAAGCCCCTTGACCATTTGGTTGATCTGTCTGGTGGTTCGCAAAACTTCGCTGTTCGGTAAGTGCCTGCCTGATACCGAAATCAGGCCGTCAGCGTTCGTCCGCTGGACTTCAGCGGGTTCGTGCATCGGTTGTGTAGTGTTAATCGAAGGGCTGCTACGCAAATGCGCTACAACGAGGAGAAACAGCGAAGAATCTTCAGGCCAGTGTCGACTTTAGAGGAGTCGAGCCCATGCGTCATGAGGATTGATCGCCAGCGTTTCTCGTCCTTGTCACCGGACGGTCATGCCAGGTCAGCACCTTCAATCTGCCTTGTGGGCAGTCCCTTATCGAAAAAAACAGCTCGGCGGTCAGACGAGCTTGCTCAAACATTTGCCTGTACTCCCGATCGGGGAGACGTCTGCATCATGCAAGGCGAAATCGGAGGCGTCAACGGTTTTGTAGTGATTATTTTTGGTCACTACATATTGTCGGACAAAATGGTTTGGGTATGAAAAAGTGGCTGTGGTTGGGTGGCCTATTCCTTCAATGAGGGATCTCTTTGTGGCGAGGGGATTTATCCCCGCTGGGGTGCGAAGCGCCCCCAAAAATTACTGCCACCACAATGCGTGCGTTGAAGTGCAGGGGGCCGCTTCGCGACCCAGCGGGGATAAATCCCCTCGCCACAGAGGAACTCTCCAGCTCAGGTGGCCTTGGCCTTGGCCTTGCGCGGTGCACCGCCAGCCTTGCGCTTGGCCGGCTTGCGTTTTTTCTTCCATGGCGCCGCCCCGCGCCCGGCGGGGCTGGCGGGGCCATTGATGGTCAGGCTCATGCCTTGGCAGCGGGCCACATGCTTGCTCATCCAGGCGGCTTGCCGCGTGACGAATTCTTCCAGGCTCATCTCGCCGCTTTGCACCATGTCCAGGGCCTGTTCCCAGATGGCGGTGGTGCCGGGATCGGCGATCGCCCGCGGCACCGCATCGATCAGGCTGAAGGCCGCCGGGGTGGCGGACAGGGCCTTGCCGTTTTTCACCAGGTAGCCACGGTCGAGCAAGCCCTGGATGATCGAGGCCCGGGTCGCTTCGGTGCCGATGCCGGTGGTGTCCTTGAGTTTCTGCTTGAGCAGCGGATCCTCCACCAGCTTGGCGACGTTTTTCATCGCCTTGATCAGGTCGCCTTCGGTGAATGGCTTGGGCGGTTGGGTCCAGAGGTCCTTGGGTTTCACCTCGTCCACCGCGCAATCTTGACCTTCGGCCAGTGCGGGCAGGGTTTGCGGTGCCGGTGCTTCGCGACCTCGTGCGGGCGCCAGGGCTTCGGGCAGGGCGCGTTTCCAGCCGGGTTCGATGATCTGCTTGCCCACGGCCCGCAGGTCTTGGCCGGCGCAATCGAAATCGGCCTGGGTCCGGTCGTATTCATGGTTGGGCAGGAACTGCGCCAGGTAACGCGCGCGAATCAGCGTGTAGACGGCACGTTGCTTGCCAACGAGCTTGTCGAGGTTCTTCGCCGCCGCCGTGGGAATGATGCCGTGGTGCGCACTGACCTTGGCGTCGTTCCAGGCCCGGGACTTGCGCTGCGGCTGCAGGTGATCACGCAGCGGGGCGAGCCCCGGGTCGGCCTGGGCGAGGGCGGCCAGGATGGCGGGCGCCTCGCTGTGCTGGCTCAAGGGCAGGAAACCGCAGTCACTGCGCGGATAGGTGATGAGCTTGTAGGTTTCGTAGAGCGATTGGGCGATGTCCAAGGTCTCCTGGGCGCCAAGGCCGAGCTTCTTCGAACAGACTTCCTGCAGGGTGCCCAGGTCGAACGGCAACGGTGCCGCCTCGCGCAGGCGTTCGGTGCGCACCTTGACCACCCGGGCGGTGGCGGCGTTGGTCATGGCCTGGGCGGCCTCTCGGGCCAGGGCCTGGTTCAGGCAGCGTTCCTGGTCGTCGCAGGCATCCGGGTCGGCGCGCCACTGGGCGATGAACGCCGTGCCGGCGTGGCTCAGCTGGACGTCGATGGCCCAGTAGGCGACCGGTACGAAATCGGCGATGCTGCGGTCGCGATCCACCACCAGCCGCAGGGTCGGTGTCTGCACACGGCCCACCGGCAGGACGCCCTGATAGCCGGACTGGCGTCCCAGCAATGTGAACAGGCGACTCATGTTCATGCCGATCAGCCAGTCGGCCCGGGAGCGACCGAGGGCCGAATGGTACAGGTTGAAGGTTTCCGCTCCCGGCTTGAGGGCGGCGAGGGCCTTGCGGATCGACGCTTCGTCCAGGGCCGACAGCCACAATCGTTGGATGGGCCCGCGATAGCGGCAATGCTCCACCAGCTCCCGGGCGATCATTTCGCCCTCGCGGTCGGCATCCGTGGCGATCACCAGTTCCTTGGCTTCACCCAACAGGCGCTTGACCGCTTTGTACTGGCTGGCGGTCTTCGGCTTGACTGTCATCTTCCATTGGACCGGCACGATGGGCAGGTCGGCCAGCACCCAGCGCTTGTAGCGGGCGTCGTAGGCGTCGGGCGGGGCGGTTTCCAGCAGATGGCCGATGCACCAGGTGACCGTGACGTTCGCGCCCAGCCAGCAGCCATCGCCGCGCCGGGTGGCGCCCAGCACGGCGGCGATGTCCTTGGCCTGGGACGGTTTTTCACACAGGTACAACCGCATAACGCCTCTTCCTGAGCAGGTTTCATGGGGCGCTAGCATGGTCAGGGATCAGCGCCGGGGCAAGCTTTATCTGTATGGATATACAGATAAAACGTTGCGCTGCGTTGCAGCCCCCGCTTGGCGAGGCAGCCCGGCGCCTGCATGGGCAAGCAGAATGAATTTATCGCCAGGGCATCGCTCATAACTTGCAGAGCGGGTGAAACCGCAAGGCAAGTTAATGGAATCAGGGAGAGTCACTTCATGAATTCGATGCCGAAGGGCAACGGACAGGCGACCACACGTTTGATTCTCGTTGTTGAGGATGACCCGACCATCCTGGAGTTTCTCTGTGAAATCCTGGAGGACGAAGGTTTTGTCGTCGAGCCTCGGGAAAGCGCCGATTCGGCGTTGACCTTTCTTGAGGAAAGCGCCGACTACGTGGACCTGCTACTCACCGACATCACCATGCCCGGGGCAATGGACGGAGCGGACCTGGCGAACCTGACCGGGGATCGCTGGCCGCAGATTCCGCTGCTGATCATGTCCGGCTACGAGACCCCGGAAAGCGCCGGGATCAAGCATCACGCCTCGTTCATCGCCAAGCCGTGGGCGCTGGGGCAGATGCTGGATCTGGTGGAGAGCACGGTGAAAAGCCATTCAGTGCACTGACTCAGGGCGACAGGGCAGGAACCGTCCGCGCAGGTTTGGGTTGCCAAGCGGCGGTTGCTGCGATGACAATGCGATTCATTATCAGTCGCGAATTATTCCATTGTCATGTCCGCCAACGATCTGTTCTTACGCAGTGCCGTCAACGATTTGTATTGCGACCATCACGGCTGGCTTCAAGGCTGGTTGCGCAAGCGCCTTGGTAACACGTTCGATGCGGCTGATCTGGCCCAGGATACGTTCGTTCGCGTGATCAAGGCGCGCTCGGCCCTGGATATACGCGAGCCGCGGCCCTATCTGTCGATGATCGCCAAAGGCTTGCTGGTTGATCTTTTTCGCCGCCGCTCCCTTGAGCAATCGTACCTGGATGCGCTGGCCGCCATGCCTGAACGGCAGCAGCCGTCGCTGGAGGAGCAGGCGATTCTGTTCCAGGCCCTCATGGAAATCGATCGACTGCTTCAAGGGCTGGGACCGCGGGTCAAGCAGGTGTTCATCCTGTCGCAATTCAACGGCCTGACGTACCCGCAGATCGCCGAGCGCCTGGGTGTCAGCGTGCGCACGGTCAATAACCATATGGCCAAGGCCATGGAACACTGCTGCCTGATGCAGATCCAGTTGCAGCTTGCATGAGCCTGTCGCCCGAGCAACTACAAGCCATTCGTGCCGCGGCGCAATGGTACGCCCGGCTGCACTCCGGTATCGCGGCGGACGCGGATCGGGCCGGATGGCGGGCCTGGTTGGCCGCGGATCCGTTGCATGATCAGGCGTGGCAACGCATGGCGGCGGTGTCTGAACAAATGGCCAGCGTGCCGGGCGCATTGGCCGCTCCCACCTTGAGCGAACCTCTTGGCCGTTCGCGACGGCAAGTGTTGCGAAGCGCCTTGCTGCTCACGACCACCGGTTGCCTGGGGTGGTGGGGCTGGCGAAGCGAGACCGCGCAGAACTTGCGTTGCGATTACCGGACCGGCATCGGCGAGCGGCGGGCGTACCAATTGGCGGACGGCAGCACCGTACTGCTCAACACCGACACGTCGATCGACGTTCGTTTCGATGGCAAACAACGCGTTATACGGCTGCTGTGGGGCGAGATTATCGTCACGACTGCAGTCGATCCTTCGCAGCGCCCCTTCAAGGTCGTCACAGAGCAAGTCGAAGTGTTGGCCTTGGGAACCCGTTTTATCGTCCGCGCCCAGGCCCAGCATGGCGAGGTGGCAGTGCTTGAAAAGGCCGTCGAGGTCAGTTTGCGCAGTGGCGGACCCGCGATGCGGGTCGATGCCGGCAACCAGCTGGATTTCAGCGACCAGGCGCTGGGCAGGCCAAGGGCCAACGACGTGTCGGTCGGCGCCTGGCAACAAGGCAGCATCATTGCCATCGACCGTCGATTGGATGCCTTGTTGGCAGAGCTGTCGCGCTATCGCGTGGGGATACTGCGTTGCGACCCGGCTATCGGCGATTCGAAAGTTTCAGGCGTTTTTCCCATCGACAATACCGACCTTGCCCTTGCGGCGCTGGAAAGCGGTTTCTCATTGCGGGTGACTCGATACAGCCGGTTCTGGGTTCAGGTGTCACATAGCGGATAGCCCCGATCCCCCCGCATCATTCAATAAAAAATGTTTTGCACTTTTTGTCTGCATCGTTCGGCTCATCCCTCAGTGAATTTCTTGACTGTGGGGAGGGGACGCATGTCTCGCGTGAACGCGCCAGGTCGTCTGGCGATTGCAATGAAAATCGGATTGTTGGCTGTTACGTCCTCCAGTGCCTGGATGGTGCAGGCGAGCACTACTCCAGGAGCTTCGGGCCAGCAACGCTCGGTGCAGGCTTACACTATTGGCGCTGGCACCCTCATGGATGTGTTGACGCGCTTCGCCAGCCAGGCTGGTGTTGCAATCTCGTTCGATGCCGCTCAACTCCAGGGCTTACAGTCGCCAGGCTTGAACGGTTCCTTTGGCGTGGCCGACGGCTTCGCTCGCATCCTGGGCGATAGCGGCCTGCAAGCCGAGCCCCAGGCCAGCGGGACCTATCGGCTTCGGGCTGCGCCTTCTCGCGGTTCGGCCATGGAATTGGGCACCACCACCATCGACGGACAACTGCTCACGGCGACCACCGAAGATAGCGGCTCCTACACCACCGGAGCGGTCACCATCGGCAAAGGCGAACACACGCTGCGCGAGACGCCGCAATCGGTCACGGTAATCACCCGCAAGATGCTCGACGACCAGAACCTGAACACCATCGATCAGGTCATGGAAAAAACGCCCGGCATCACCGTCTACGATTCGACCATGGGCGGCAAGTATTTCTATTCCCGCGGGTTCCGGATGTCGGGCCAATACCAGTACGACGGTGTTCCGCTGGACATGGGCAACAGCTATGTCCAGGCCGACAGCTTCAGCAGTGACATGGCCTATTACGACCGGGTCGAAGTCCTGCGCGGCGCCGCCGGGATGATGAAGGGTTCCGGTGGTACTTCAGGTGGCGTCAATTTCGTTCGCAAGCGCGGCCAGGCCACGCCCCAGACTGAACTCAGCCTCTCGGGTGGCACTTGGGACAACTACCGCGGGCAAGTCGATACAGGCGGCCCCCTGAACGACGCCGGCACTGTGCGGGGCAGGGCGGTGATCGCCGAGCAGAGCCGGCATTACTTCTACGACGATGCCCAGCGCAAGGATCAGGTCTACTACGGCGCCCTGGACGTTGACCTGACGCCCGACACGACGCTCGGCCTGGGCGTGGCCTATGAGGACGTCGATGCGAGCCCGTGCTGGGGTGGGCTTCCACGCTACCGGGATGGCAGCGATTTGAAACTCAGTCGTTCCACGTGCCTGGACCCGTCGTGGAATGCCTGGCGCAGCCAGCGGACCACAGTGTTCGGCGACCTGCGGCATCAGCTCAACGACGACTGGGCCGTGAAGGTCGCGGGGGTCTATACGAAAAATACCCAGGACATCAAATACGCGTTTGCATCAGGCTCGGTGGCACCCGGTTCCTCGACCACCAATCTGCTCGGCAGCATGTACGACTATGATCAGGTCGATTACGGTCTCGACGCCTACCTGGACGGCAAGTTCGACGCCTTCGGCCAGCGTCATGAGCTGATCTTCGGCGTCAATGCCAGTCGTTCGGACAAAGACGACTTCTACTCGGTCGCCTTGTTGCCACAGAAGCAGGATGTGTTCGATCCGGACCGGCACATTCCCGAGCCGGACGACAGCTACTTCATCGAAAACTCGACGCGAGGTGGTCCGGTCAAGACAGTCACCGAGCAGCACGGCGTGTATTCGACGCTGCGCCTGAAGTTGGCGGACCCGTTGACCTTCGTAGTGGGAAGCCGGGTGAGCTGGTACAGCTCCAAGAGTGACTCGGTATTTCTCACGGGCGGTACGGAACACGCCAGGAGCACCGAGACCGGCCAGGTCACGCCGTTTGCCGGCGTGTTGCTGGACCTCAACGAACACCTGACCGCGTACGCCAGTTACTCGGACATCTTCACGCCCCAAGGCAATTACCGTTCGCAAAGCGGTTCGGCGCTCAAGCCGTTGATGGGCGAGAGTTATGAATTGGGGATCAAGGGCGAATGGTTCGAGGGCCGCTTGAACACCGCTTTCAACCTGTTCCGCACGGTGCAGAAAGACCAGGCCCAGACCGACTACAACTCAAGCTGTGCGTCGTCGGATGGCTACTGCTACGAGAACGCCGGCAAGGTCCGCGCCCAGGGTTTCGAAGCCGAGATCAGCGGTGAGGTTATCGAGCGCCTGCAACTGCTGGCCGGCTACACCTACACCCAGACCAAGACGCTCGACGATATTGACGCCAGCCTCAACGGTGGTTCGTTCAACAGCTACGTGCCGCGCCATGTGCTACGCCTGTGGGGCGACTACGCCCTCGGCGGGGCATTGGAACGGTTCAGTGTCGGCGCCGGGGTCAATGCCCAAAGCGATAACTTCCGCGTATCGCCGGTCAGCGGCGAGAAGATCACCCAGGCCGGTTATGCCGTGTGGAACGGTCGCGTTGGCTACCGCATCGATGACACCTGGTCAGTGGCGCTCAACGGCAACAACCTGTTCGACAAGCGTTACTACACCACCATCGGGACGGAGAGCTTCGGTAACTATTACGGTGAACCCCGCAACTTCACCGCGACGGTAAAGGCACGCTTTTGAAGCCTGTGGCGAGGGACGTTCATTCCCTCGCCACACTCGGGTTCAGTTAGTGTCCAGATCCACGTTCCGCGTTTCCCGCAGGCAGATCATCCCGACCACCAGGCTCACGCCGGTAATCACCACCGGGTACCACAGCCCGTAGAAGATATCCCCGGTGTAGACCACCAGGGCAAACGATACCGTGGGCAGGAAACCGCCGAACCAGCCATTGCCGATGTGGTAGGGCAGGGACATGGAGGTGTAGCGGATCCGGGTCGGGAACAGCTCGACCATCAGCGCCGCCAGCGGGCCGTAGCACATGGCCGAGATGATGATCAGCGCGACGATGAGTGCGACGATCATCGGCCGATTGATCTGCTGGGCATCGGCTTTTTGCGGATAGCCCGCCAAGGTCACTGCGCCGCGCAGGGCGGCCTCGTCGTAGCCTTCGAGTTTCACGTCGCCGACATTCACTTGCACCGGGCTGCCGGCCGGTGCGGCGACGCTGCTGTAGGGCAGGCCTTGCTTGACCAGGAAAGTCTTGACCTTGTCGCACGGGCTGTCGAAACGCGCCTTGCCCACCGGATCGAACTGGAAGGTGCAGGTGGCCGGGTCGGCGATCACGCTGATCGGCGCCTGGCGGCTGGCCTGGTCGATGGCCGGGTTGGCGTAGTGGGCGAGGGTCTTGAAGATCGGGAAGTACAGGGCGGTCGCCAGCAGCAGGCCGATCATCAATACCGGTTTGCGCCCCACTTTATCCGACAGCCAGCCGAAGAAAATGAAGAACGGTGCGCCGATCACCACGCTGACAATCAGCAGGCTGTTGGCCAGGGCCGGGTCCATCTTGAGGAATTGGGTGAGAAAGAACAGCACGTAGAACTGCGCGGCGTAGAACGTCACCGCTTGCCCGGCGTTGATGCTGAACAGGGCGATCAGCACCACCTTCAGGTTTTCCCATTTGCCGAACGATTCGCGGATCGGTGCCTTGCAGCACTTGCCTTCTTCTTTCATTTTCAGGAAGGCCGGCGACTCATGCAGGCTCAGGCGAATCCAGGTGGAAATGCCCAGCAGCAGGATCGACAGCAGGAACGGAATGCGCCAGCCCCAGACCTCGAATTGATCGCCGGTGAAGTAGCGGCAACCGAGGACCACCAGCAGCGACAGCAACAGCCCGAGGGTCGCGGTGGACTGAATCCAACTGGTGTGGAAACCGCGCTTGCCGATGGGTGCGTGCTCGGCGACGTAGGTTGCCGCGCCGCCGTATTCGCCGCCCAGGGCCAGGCCCTGGAGCATGCGCAGCACCACTAGGATGATCGGCGCGGCGATACCGATGCTGGCGTAGTTGGGCAGCAGGCCGACGCAGAAGGTGGCCAGGCCCATGAGCACGATGGTCGCGAGGAAGGTGTACTTGCGGCCGATCATGTCACCCAGCCGCCCGAACACCAGCGCACCGAACGGCCGCACGATGAAGCCGGCGGCGAAGGCCATCAGGGCGAAGATGAACGCGGTGGTGTCGTTCACCCCGGCAAAGAACTGTTTGCTGATCACCGCCGCGAGGGCGCCGTAGAGGAAAAAGTCGTACCACTCGAACACCGTCCCGAGGGACGAGGCGAAGATGACTTTCTGGGTTTCCTGGCTGGTGCCGGCGCTGCGCGTGGCTTCCAGGGGCTGAACATGTTCAGACATAGCGGTATCCCTCACAGTGATTGTTTTTGTTGTTCCACTGCGACGCCGGGTGGGGCGTCTCCTGGTTTGATACGTTCCTTTTGCTTACGCATTTCTCCTTGTGGGAGCGGGCTTGCTCGCGAAGGCGGTGTGCCAGTCGACATCATCGTTGGCTGATACACCACCTTCGCGAGCAAGCCCGCTCCCACAGGGGGCACTGCTGTTTTCAGACCGTGGCCGGCTCCTTTTGGCTCGTGATGCTTACGGTGACCGGTTCGAGCATCATCCGCGCCGCCTTCTCGGCAATCATCAACGTTGGCGAGCAGGTGTTGCCCGAGGTGATTCGCGGCATGATCGAGGCGTCGGCGATGCGCAGGCCCTTGATGCCGTGCACGCGCAGTTGCGCATCCACCACTGCGTCGCCGTCCTGGCCCATGCGACACGTGCCCACCGGATGGAAAATCGTCGTGCCGATGCGGGCGGCGGCCTGGTGCAGTTCCTCTTCGGTTTGCAGGCTCGCGCCCGGCAGGTATTCCACCGGCTTGAAGGCGCCGAGGGCCGGGGAGGCGACGATCCGTCGGGTCAGGCGGATGGCGTCGGCGGCGACCCGCAGGTCTTCGGGATGGTCCAGGTAATTGGGTTGGATCAGCGGCGCTTCACTCGGATCGGCCGAACGAATGTCCACCCGCCCGCGACTCATCGGGCGCAAATCACACACCGACGCGGTGAACGCCGGGAAGCTGTGCAACGGTTCGCCGAAGCGTTCCAGGGACAACGGTTGCACGTGGTATTCGAGGTTGGCCGAGGTCTGTTCCGGCCCCGAGCGGGCGAACGCGCCGAGTTGGCTGGGGGCCATGGACAGCGGGCCGCTGCGGTCATACAGGTAACGCAGGCCCATGCCCATCTTGCCCCACAGCGTGCCGGCGATCTGGTTCAGGGTGCGGGCGTTTTCCAGTTGATAGATCAGCCGCAGTTGCAGGTGATCCTGCAGGTTGCCGCCCACGCCAGGCAATTCGTGCACGACGCCGATCCCCAGGCGTTGCAGCAGGCTGCGCGGGCCGATCCCGGAGCGCTGCAAGATGCCCGGCGAACCGACCGCCCCGGCGCACAGGACGATTTCCTTGCGGGCCTTGAAGGTCATGTTCTTGCTTTGCCAACGAGCGCTCACGGCTTGGGCGCGGTCATCGCGCAACAAAACGCGGTCGACTTCGACCTCGGTCAATACCGTCAGGTTGGGGCGATTGCGAATCGGCTTGAGGAAGGCCTTGGCCGCATTCCAGCGCACCCCGGCCTTCTGGTTGACCTGGAAGTAGCCACACCCTTCGTTGTCACCGCCATTGAAATCCTCAACGTTGCGGATGCCGCTCTGTTCGGCGGCGGTGCGGAACGCGTCGAGAATCGGCCATGACAGGCGCTGGCGTTCGACTCGCCATTCGCCGGCCGCGCCGTGGAATTCGGAATCGCCCGCGAAGTGGTTTTCGCTTTGCCTGAACAATGGCAGCACGTCTTTCCAGGCCCAGCCAGGATTGCCTTCGGCAGCCCAGCCATCGTAGTCCCCGGCCTGGCCACGCATGTAGATCATGCCGTTGATTGATGAACAGCCGCCCAGGACCTTACCGCGCGGATAGCTCAGGGCGCGTCCTTGTAGGCCCGGTTGGGCTTCGGTCTTGAAGCACCAGTCGGTGCGTGGGTTGCCGATGCAGAACAGGTAGCCGACCGGAATGTGAATCCACGGATAGTTATCGCGCCCGCCGGCTTCGAGCAACAGCACCCGGTGTTGCGGGTTGGCCGAAAGCCGATTGGCCAGCAAGCACCCGGCAGGGCCGGCACCCACGATCACGTAATCGTATTCATCGACGACAGGTTGCATTCGCGACCTCGTTTATTGTTTTTGTGGCATTCATCCTAGTTGTTAGTTTTCGTCAAAAGAATGTTAGTTTTTGCGCAGCCGCTGTGCGTTTATAAACAGTCCTGCCTTCAGGCCCATCCAAGGATCGCCCCATGTTCGACTGGAATGACTTGCGTTATTTCCTGGAGCTGCAACGCAGCGGGCGTTTGTTGACGGCTGCACGGCGCCTGAATACCACTCACGCCACGGTGGCCCGGCACATCGAGGCCATCGAAAAAAGCCTCGGCACCGCGTTGTTTGTCCAGCATGCCCAGGGCTACGAGCTGACTCCGGCCGGCGAGACGTTGCTCAAGCATGCCGAAGCCATGGAGAACGTGGCGTTGCTGGCCCAGGAGGACATCACCCAGTCCAGCGCGCCGCTGGGCAAGATCCGCCTGGGGGTGACGGAAGGGCTTGGCATCATGTTCCTGGCCAGTCGCATGGACGGGTTGTTCCAGCGTTATCCGGGGCTGGAGGTGGAACTGGTGGCGGTGCCGCGCTTCGTCAGCATCCTCAACCGCGAGGCGGAAATCAGCATCCACCTCGAACGCCCGGCGGCCGACCTGTTGGTGACGCGCAAGCTCACCGACTACAGCCTGGCGCTCTATGCGAGCCAGGCCTACCTGGATCGCTCGCCGCCCTTGCGCAGCCGCGAGGACCTGGCCCGACACGCCTGGATCGGCTACGTCGACGACCTGTTGTTCAGCCAGGAACTGATGTTTCTCAACAGCTTTTGCCGCAAGCCTCGGGTGGTGTTCCACAGCACCAGCGTGATCGCCCAGCAACAGGCTGCGCGCTCGGGCCTGGGGATTGCTGTGTTGCCGTGCTACATGGCCAGCGGCGACCCGACGCTGGTGCCGCTGTTGCCGGACGAAACCATCTGCCGCAGCTACTGGATCAGCACCCGCCGCGAACTGCACAAGTCCGTACGGTTGCGCGTGCTGTGGGATTACGTGGTGCAGTTGTGCGAGCGCGAGCAGAGGTTGCTGTTGCCCTGAGCATTGCCCGGCGGCGAGGGTGTCCGCTCAAGTCCGATTTATGGCCCGCAATGACCTCAAGCCAAAACGCTGGGGTGCCTTAGTGTGGAAGCTGTCAGACCCACAATAAGAAAGCGCCGCGAGAGGGCCCTATGCGGTTACCTAGGTTTTCGCTGCACCCTGCCATTTCCATCGTGTTACTCACCCTGTTGGCAGGTTGCGATGACGCACCCACGCCACCCACGCCCACCGCGATCACGGCCATGCCCAGCGATGCGTCGCTGGCTCGGATCTACGACAGCAGTTGCAAGCTCTGTCACGCCAATCCCGCCGCCGGAGCGCCGTTGACCGGCGATACCAATGCCTGGGCCCCGCGCCTGGCACAGGGCGCCGAGACTCTGCTCGATCATGCGATCAACGGCTACAACGGCATGCCGCCGATGGGCCTGTGCATGCACTGTTCCGAGGAGCAGTTCCTGGCCCTGATTGCCTTCATGTCCGGACAACGATTCCAATAATCCAACAAGGGGTTTTCCGGCATGACCATGGATTACTCGCGACGTCGATTGCTGCAACAGGCCGGCGTTGTCGCGGCCCTCACTGCGCTGGGCAGCCAGGGCGCCCTGGCCGAACTGATGCGCGCCCCGCGACTGATTCCATGGCGCAATTGGTCGGGCGCGCAAAGTTGCCTGCCTGCCGCGCGCCTCGCCCCTCAGGATATGGATGAACTGGTGCAGGTGGTGCGCCGCGCCGAAGGCCGGATCCGCCCGGTGGGTTCCGGCCATTCCTTCAGCGCCTTGGTGCCCACGGATGGGACCTTGCTCTCCTTGAGTTTTTTCAGCGGCTTGCTGAGTCACGACGCGGCCACCCTGCAGGCCGAATTCGGCGGTGGCACGCCGATGTCGCGCATGGGCACGGCGCTTCAAGCCATTGGCCAGGCGCTGCCGAACATGGCCGATGTCGACTACCAGACGCTGGCCGGTGCCATCGCCACCTCGACCCATGGCACGGGCAAGGCGTTCGGTTCCTATTCGTCCCAAGTCGTCGGCCTGCAACTGGTCACGGCCAATGGCGAGGTGCTCGATTGCGATGCCCGGCAGCATCCCGAAGTGCTCAGTGCCGGCCGGGTCTCCCTGGGCGCCTTGGGACTGATAACCCGCGTGCGCCTGCAAAACCGCGCGGCCTATCGATTGCGCGAGCACCAATGGGTGGCGAAAACCGAGGAGTTGCTCGAGGACGTGGACACCAACACCCGGGACAACCAGCATTGGGAAATGCAGGTCGTCACCCATTCCGACTATGCGCTGTCGATCACTCTGAACGAAACCACCGACTCCGCCACGCCGCCGATCAGTCCCGAGGAGGAGGGCGGCAACGAGTTCGTCAGCGTGATTGAAAACCTCGACAAGTACGGCAGCGATTTCCCGGCGACCCGCCGAGCCTTGCTCAACAGCCTGCGCTGGGTGGCCGATTTCGATGATCGGGTCGGCGACTCCCATGACATCTACGCCAACGCCCGCACCGTGCGCTTCAACGAAATGGAGTACTCGGTGCCGGCTGACCAGGGCCCAGCATGCCTGCGGGAAATCCTCGCGCTGATCCGCGACAAGAACCTGCGCACCTGGTTTCCCATCGAGTACCGCTACGTGAAGGCCGATGACATTCCCTTGAGCATGTTCGAAGGTCGGGACAGCTGCGCCATCTCCGTGCACCAGCATTACCAGATGGATCACCACAACTTCTTCGCGGCCATCGAACCGATTTTCTGGAAATACCAGGGGCGCCCGCATTGGGGCAAGTTGCACTCGCTCAACGCCAGGACGCTACAAGCGTTGTATCCCCGCTGGGAGGAGTTCGCCCGAGTGCGCCAGGCCCTGGACCCGGGCGGCAAGTTTCTCAATGGGCATCTTTCGACGATCCTGGGGGTGAGCTGATGGGTTTCAATCGTCGTCGCTTCCTGGCGGGAACGCTGGGCGCCGGGGTGTTGTTGGCGGGTGTCGGTGCTTGGCTGCGACCGCAGGACCGAGGTGCGCCGTACAGCGAATATTTTCGCCAGCTCAACCGTGAGCTCAAGGCCCATGGCCCGATGCGCCCGGTGATGCTCATCGACCTGGATCGACTCGACCACAACATCGACGTGGTGAAGGCCTCCGTGCAACGCGCCGGCAAGCAGTTGAGGCTGGTGGAGAAGTCCTTGCCAGCCCCCGGCCTGCTGAATTACATCGCCCAGCGTGCCGAGACCCGGCGCTTGATGTCGTTCCATCAGCCGTTTCTCAACCATGACGCAATGCAGTTTCCCCAGGCCGACATCCTGCTGGGCAAACCCCTGCCGGTGCGTTCCGCCGAGCTGTTCTACACGCAGCACAAAGGTCCTTTCGACCCGGCGCGCCAGTTGCAATGGCTGCTCGACACGCCTGAGCGACTGGAGCAATACCGGGCATTGGCCCAGGCGCTGGGCATTCGCATACGGGTCAACCTGGAGCTGGACGTCGGCCTGCACCGGGGCGGGATCGTTGACGAGGCGAGCCTGGACGCGATGCTCAGATTGATCCGCGCCCACCCGGCCCAACTGGAGTTTGCCGGGTTCATGGGTTACGACCCGTTCGTGGGCATGGGCGTGCCGGAGATCGTCGCAACGCCGCAGACACTGCTGGCGCGGGTCATGGCGATCTACCGCGCGCGCGTGGATTTCGTGCGCCTGCGCTATCCCGATCTTTGGCGCCCCGGCCTGACGCTCAACACCGCCGGCAGCCCCAGCTACCGCATCCACGAACTGGAAAACCTGAGCACCGAGGTGTCGGTGGGCACGGCCATGCTCAAGCCCAGCCACTACGATTTACCTTCGTTGAGCGAACACGTGCCGGCGGCCTATATCGCGACCCCGGTGTTGAAACGCACCGGGGCAGTGAACATCCCGGCGCTGGACGACACGTCGCGGATTTTTTCCTGGTGGGACGTGAACCAGCGCGAGACCTTTTTCATCTATGGCGGCAACTGGATGGCCGACCTCGAGGCACCGCCTGGCTTGCAAATCAATGACCTGTACGGACGCAGCTCCAATCAGGAAATGGTCAACGGCTCCGCAGCGGTCGGACTGGGGCTGGAGGACCAGGTGTTCCTGCGCCCGACCCAGACCGAATCGGTGTTGCTGCAGTTTGGTGATTTGCTGGCGGTGCGGGCGGGGAGGATTGTCGAGAGCTGGCCGGTTTATAGCTGAATCCAGCTTGTCGAGAGCGCGTCTTTGTGGCGAGGGGATTTATCCCCGCTGGGGCGCGAAGCGGCCCCAAAAGCCGACAATCCGGTAGGTCAGTCAGATTGAGTTGCTTCTAGGGGGGGCTGCTGCGCAGCCCAGCGGGGATAAATCCCCTCGCCACAATGGGAGCTTTTAGAAGGCAAACGGAATACTGATCTTCGCCCAGAGCATCTCGCCTTCGGGGCGGTTCTCCACGTCGAATTCCTTGGCCCAGCGAATCTCGGCGCTGGCGTATTTGAGGAAGGTTACGTGCAGCGCCGGACCGATGGCGAACACCTGGCCGCGCACGCCATCGTCCACGTCCTGCCCGGCGAATTGCACGGTGCGGCCGTACTGTTTGTCGTCGGTGGTCTGTTTCAGGTAGTAGCCGTTGAGGCCCACCGTCACGTTATCGTTCAGCCGGTAGCTGGCGGAATAATCGAAGTGGAAAATCTGCCCCGAGCGGTAATCGGTGTCCTTGTTTTCGCGGTTGAAGCTGTAGGTGGTTTTCATCGACAGCTCGGTGTTGTCCGTGGGCAGCCAGGTGAAGGAAAACAGTGGTTTGTAGGTGTAGAAATTATTGCTGGTGTTGGCCAGTCGATCGGCATCGTATTCACCGGTTGGCACGGTGATTTCCACCGCGGCGGCCAGTGTCAGGTGCTTGCCCATGTCCCAGAGGATGATGGGCGAGATGGTGGTGTCGCCCATGCTTTCGCGCGTGTCACTCAGGCCGAATGCGGCGACCTCCTGCTTGAGCCAGGGCTGCGCGACGTAGATGCCCAGTCGCCCGCCGGCCACTCGCAGCGGGCTCAGGTAGTCGATGCGCGGGATCACCGCCGTGGATTCGATTTCGACATCCGGCACTTCGCCGCCCAATGAGCTGATGTTGAATTTTCGAGCCTTGTAGTGGTTGTAGTAGAGGTTGAAGGCAACCATGTGGTCCGGAAGGCTATCGACCTCCAGCGGCAGTACATAGAAGCCATCGGTGCCGGTGCCGATGTTGTCGACGCCGGACTCGGTGGCCAGGGCCGGCAAGGCGTTGGCGCAAGCCAGGCTCAAGGTCAGTTGCAGGGTGAATCGCGTGCGGATCGGGTTCATGGAGGGGCTCGTTATTATTGTTGGAAACGCACCAAGGGTCCGAGCCATAGAAATAAGCCGTTCGCCGCCGCCAGGGCAGGGTATTGGCGGCCATTCAGGGGACTTGCGCGGCCAGATTCCGGTCCCCCTCTATTCACCGGGTCATGCTAACGTCTAGAAACAGACTGTTACACAGTGTTCTCCTGTCCGCCTTGGAATCCGCCCATGCAGATGAAAGTCATCGATCCCACGTTCGAGCTGGCGCTGGTATCGCCGTTTCTGCTGCAGACCCTTGCCGATGTGGTGGCGGACAAGGGCTTCGATGCGGCGATCCTGTGTCGAGGCCTGGGGTTCGGCCTCGATGACCTGCAAGACCCGACCCATCGCATTTCCCATCGCCAGGCCGTGGTCATGATCCAGCGGGCGCTCAAGTTGTTACCCGACCAGGGGCTGGGGTTGTGGGTCGGCGACCGCAACGTGCTGGGCACCCTGGGTTTGCTGGGACACGTATTGTCACTGTGCGAGACCTTGCGCGACGTCTTCGCCCTGGGAGTGCGCTACCAGCGCACTACCGGCGGCATCGCGCAGATCAGCGCCGAAGAAGCCGGCGACCGGATCACGGTCGAGGCGACGTGCCAACTGCCCTTTGCCGACGTGCAGGTGTTTGCGGTCGAAGAATTCTTCGCCAGTGTGTTGGTCTATGGCCGGGCGCTGGCGGCGTCCGACTTCAAGCCACAGGCAGTGGAATTCATGCACGCCGCGCCTTCCTATGCGGGCGAGTACCAGCGGATCTTCGGGTCGGTCGTGCGCTTTGGCTGCCGGCAGAACCGCATGCTGATCGATGCTGGCTGGCTGGAGGTGCGCCTGCCCAACCATCATCCGCTGGCCCTGCGCCAGGCACTGGCCTTGCTGGAGCAGGAGGCCAGCGAAGTCCACCAGAAAATCGACCTGATCCAGGCCGTGGAGCGGGCGATTGCCCGGGACCTGGGCCGTGGCAGCCATATCGATAAAATTGCCAGCGACCTGAACATGAGCAGCCGTACCTTGCGCCGGCGCCTGACCGAGCACAACCTGACCTTCGAAGCGTTGCTCGAACAAGTTCGCCGTGGCCGGACCTTGAACCTGCTGGCCAATCCCGAGCTGTCCATTGAGCGCATCACCGAGGAAGTCGGCTACAGCGATGTGCGCAGTTTCCGCCGGGCGTTCCGACGCTGGACCGGCATGAGCCCGAGCGCGTTTCGCAATGAGAGCGCCGACGCTCGGCTCTAAGGTTATGTCCAAACAGTATTTCTCAAGTCTTACGGGCTTTCCCTAAGATCACGTCATAACTCGTTATGACAAGTGAAGGAAGCCATGCCCGACAACGTTCTTTCCCTCGACAGCGTGCCGCTGCACACCCAACTGCGCGACGTGCTGCGTGCACGCATCCTCGACGGTGAATACCCCCAGGGCAGCCAGATGCCGTCGGAAAGCGAGCTCGGCGCGTTGTTCCGCGTCAGCCGCATCACCGTTCGCCAAGCCTTGGGCGACCTGCAAAAGGAAGGGCTGATCTTCAAGATCCATGGCAAAGGCACCTTCGTCGCCAAGCCCAAGACCTTCCAGAACGTCAGCACCCTCCAGGGTCTGGCCGAGTCCATGACCGGGCGCGGTTTCGAGGTGATCAACCGCCTGCGCAGCTTCAAGTTCATGGCGGCGGACAAGTCAGTGGCCGAGCGCCTGAAACTGGCGGAAGGGGACGTGGTGGCGCAGATCAAGCGGGTGCGGTTGATCAACCGCGAGCCGGTTTCCCTGGAAATCACCTACCTGCCCAAGGCGCTCGGCGAGCGCCTTGAAAAAGCCGACCTGGTCACCCGCGATATTTTCTTGATCCTGGAAAACGATTGCGGCCTGGCCCTCGGTCATGCGGACCTGGCCATCGATGCGGTGTTGGCCGACAGCGACCTGTGCCAGGCCCTGGAGATCGAGGCCGGATCGCCGGTCATGCGCATCGAGCGCCTGACCCACGGCGCCGATGGGCAACCGCTGGATTTCGAATACCTCTACTACCGCGGCGATGCCTTCCAGTACCGCTTGCGGATCGACCGGCAGAAAGGGACGCAGGCATGACCCAAAGCTCAAGAAGCATCCTCGAACAGGAATACGACATCGTCGTCATCGGCGGCGGCACCGCCGGGCCCATGGCCGCGATCAAGGCCAAGGAACGCAACCGCGACTTGCGCGTGTTGTTGGTGGACAAGGCCAACGTCAAGCGCAGTGGCGCCATCAGCATGGGCATGGACGGGCTCAACAACGCGATCATCCCGGGGCACTCGACGCCTGAGCAATACACCAAGGAAATCACTATTGCCAACGACGGCATCGTCAACCAGGCCGCGGTGTACGCCTACGCGACCCACAGCTTCGAAACGATCGAGCAATTGGACCGTTGGGGCGTGAAGTTCGAGAAGGACGAAACCGGCGACTACGCGGTGAAAAAGGTTCACCACATGGGCGCCTACGTGCTGCCGATGCCGGAAGGGCACGACATCAAGAAAGTCTTGTACCGGCAGTTGAAACGGGCGCGGGTGAGCATCACCAATCGGTTGGTCTGCACCCGGTTGCTGACCGACGAAGAGGGCGCGGTGAACGGGGTGATGGGCTTCGATTGCCGCACCGCCGACTTTCATGTGATCAAGGCCAAGGCGGTCATTCTCTGCTGCGGCGCGGCGGGACGCTTGGGGCTGCCGGCCTCCGGCTACCTGATGGGCACCTATGAAAACCCGACCAATGCAGGCGATGGCTACGCCATGGCGTATCACGCCGGCGCCGAGCTGGCGAACCTGGAATGCTTCCAGATCAACCCGCTGATCAAGGATTACAACGGCCCGGCGTGCGCCTATGTCACCGGCCCCCTCGGCGGCTATACCGCCAACAACAAGGGCGAGCGTTTCATCGAGTGCGACTACTGGAGCGGGCAAATGATGTGGGAGTTCCACCAGGAACTCGAAGGTGGCAACGGTCCGGTGTTCCTCAAGCTCGATCACCTGGCCGAGGAAACCATCCAGAACATCGAAGAGATCCTGCACAGCAACGAACGACCCAGCCGCGGGCAGTTCCACGCCAACCGTGGCACCGACTACCGCACGCAGATGGTCGAGATGCACATTTCCGAAATCGGTTTTTGCAGCGGTCATTCGGCCTCGGGCGTTTGGGTCAACGAGCGGGCGGAAACCTCGGTCAAGGGCCTGTACTCGGCGGGCGACATGGCGGCGGTGCCGCACAACTACATGCTCGGTGCGTTCACCTATGGCTGGTTTGCCGGCAACAACGCCGCCGATTTTGTGGCAGGCAAGGATTTCTCGGCGCTGGATGCCGGGCAGATCGAGCGGGAGAGGGCGCGTGTCTACGCGCCGCTTGAGCGCGAGCATGGCCTGCCGCCAGCCCAGGTGGAATACAAGCTGCGCCGCTTCGTCAACGATTACCTGCAACCGCCGAAGGTCACGAAAAAAATGCAGATCGGCCTGCAACGCTTCAGCGATATCCAGCGCGACCTGGACCAGATCAAGGCCCATAACGCCCACGAATTGATGCGCGCCATGGAAGTCAGCGTGATCCGCGACTGCGCCGAAATGGCCGCCCGGGCCTCGTTGTTTCGCGCGGAAAGCCGTTGGGGGCTGTACCACTATCGAGTCGATCACCCACGGCGCAACGACAGCGACTGGTTCTGCCATTGCCATTTGAAGAAAGGCGAGGACGGCACGATGACCTCGTTCAAGAAAGCCGTCGAGCCCTACATCATCGCCCTCGATGCCGACGAGCTGCAGGCCTACGACCGGCTGCGGGTCGGCGCCGACGCGGCGTGAACCCATCACCCAAAGAGAACGCCCATGGCCTATCAACCCCAGGAAATCTTCTTTCGCTCCAATGCCCCCGTCACCGTGGACGAGGACAAATGCATCGCCCACAAGGGCTGCACGGTGTGCGTCGACGTATGCCCCATGGACCTGCTGGCGATCAACCCGGCAACCCAGAAGGCCTACATGGCGTTCGATGAATGCTGGTATTGCATGCCCTGTGAAAAGGACTGTCCGACGGGGGCGGTGAGAGTGGAAATTCCGTACCTGTTGCGTTGACCGATAGGACGCCTTCGCGAGCAGGCTCGCTCCCACAGGGGATCGAAGCCAGTCGCAGTGCTTATGTACACCGTTAAAACCTGTGGGAGCGAGCCTGCTCCGGGCGGCGTTCCGACGATGAGGCCACCACCGGCACCACAAAAGCCATCCGGCCACCCCGGACGCTAATCCCAGCACACCCCTCGTTTCCCACCGCGCCCTGATCGTGGCGGAGACGAAAAACCTATAAATGATTCGAGGGGACATACCCATGTTATTGCGTGCAGCACTGGCCGGTCTGGCACTGGCTTCATTGACCCTGCCTGCCCAGGCAGACACCATCCGCATCGCCATCGGCACCCAGGACACCACCATCAACTGCGCCGCCGGCGGGTTGCTGATCCGGGAGCTGGGGCTGTTGGACAAGTACTTGCCCCACGATGGCGCGTACAAGGATGCCCACTATGACATCCAGTGGAAAAACTTCACCAGCGGCGCGCCACTGACCAACGAGATGGTCGCCGGCAAACTGGACTTCGGCGCCATGGCCGATTTCCCCGGCGCGTTCAACGGCGTGGCGTTCGAGACCGCCGGCAAGCACAGCCTGTTCATCAGCGTGCTGTCGGGCAGCACCCAGGGCAGCGGCAACGGCATCGTCGTGCCCAGTGCCTCGGGTGTACAGTCCCTGGCCGAGCTCAAGGGCAAGACGATTTCCGTGCCATTCGCTTCCACCGCCCATGGCATGTTGCTGCGCGCCGTCGCGGCCCAGGGCTGGGATCCGCTCCAGGATGTGAACATCATCGCCCAGCCACCGGAGGTCGCCGGCTCGGCGTTGCAGGCCGGCAAGATCGACGCCCATGCTGACTTCGTGCCCTTCGCCGAACTGTTCCCCAGCCGTGGCTTCGCCCGCAAGATCTATGACGGCGCCCAGGCCAAGACGCCGACATTCCATGGCGCGCTGGTGGACCAGGCCTATGCCAGGAAGTACCCGGAAATCGTCGTTGCCTACCTGCGTGCAACCATCGAAGCCAATCAGTTGCTGGCCGCCGAGCCGGAGAAGTACAGCGAGTTGATCGCCAAGGTCACCGGCGTGGATGCCGAGGTCAATTATCTGTTCCACGGGCCGCTGGGCGTGCAGACCCGCGACCTGACCTGGAAACCGGAATACCGCCAGGCCGTCGGCACCGCCATCGACACCCTCAAGCTGCTGAAGAAGGCCGATCGGGGGCTGGACCTCAACACATTCATCGATGACCAGTACATCCGCGCCGCCTTCAAGGCATCGAACCTCGATTACACCGCGCAACTGGGCAACTACGCCCAGACGCCCCTCGGCACGCCCGACGCCTTGACCGGCCAGGCCATCACCGATGCCCGTCATGTGGTCGAGATCTGGGTGCGCGACGAGCCGAAAGTGCGTCATTACGCCTCGGCGCAGTCAGCCTTCAGCGCACTGGCCAGCCTCAAGCAGGAAGGCAAGGGCATCCGCGCCGTCTACGCCCAGGCCAGCGACAGCGGGATCAAGCTGTTGGCCGAGCAGGCGTGGTTTGCCAGTGATGGCAAGGGCCAGCTCAGCGCGTTCCTGTTGAAAGGGCAGGCCGAGCAGTTTGCCACGGCCCAGGGCGGCAAGGTCCTGGACTTCACCGAGGCGACGACCCAGTCGGTTGCTGCCCGCTGACTTGCAAATAACCTGTGGGAGCGAGCTTGCTCGCGATGGCGGTGTGTCAGTCACATCAACTTCAACTGATCTGACGCCATCGCGAGCAAGCTCGCTCCCACAAGGATTCCACTCCGGAGGAAGATTTGTGTACCCATCATCCAAACGCTGGCTCCTGCGAGCCGCTTCCTTGCTGCTCTGCCTGCTGTTCTGGCAACTCGCCGCCGCCGGCCACTGGGACCTTGGCCTGGTGACCTTCGCCAACGTCCCGACCCCACTGACGGTGGTCCAGGCCGCACTTGGCCTGGGCGAGTCGGGCAATCTCGTGCGGCATCTGGGCAGCAGCCTGGGCCGGGTCTTCGCCGGGTATGGCGCTGCGCTGTTGATCGGCGTGGCGCTGGGCCTGGCCATCGGTCGGTCACGCTGGGCCGAAGATCTGTTGCTGCCGCCGCTTGAAGTGCTGCGGCCGATTCCGGCGGTGGCCTGGATTCCGCTGGCGATCCTGATGTTTCCCTCGTCGGAGTTGTCGATGGTCTTCATCACCTTCACCGGCGCGCTGTTCCCGATCCTGCTCAACACCGTGCACGGCGTCGAAGGGGTGGACCGGCGGTTGATCGCCTCGGCGAAAAGCCTCGGCGCCGGACGCCAGGCCATCCTGCTGGAAGTGATTCTGCCGGGGGCCGCGCCGAGCATCATCACCGGCCTCGCCATTGGCATGGGCACCTCCTGGTTTTGCCTGGTGACGGCGGAAATGATCGCTGGCCAGTACGGCATCGGTTACTACACCTGGGCGTCCTACACCGTGCAGAACTACCCGGACATCGTGGTCGGCATGTTGCTGATCGGCGTGCTGGGCATGGGTAGCAGTTTGTTGATCAAGCGCCTGGGCGGGCTGTCCACGCCTTGGCATCGACCCCGAGGAAAAGCCTGATGAGTGCGATGCAAACGCTGGAAGGACGGATCGACATCCGCCAGTTGTCCATTGTCCTGGGCCAGGGCGCCCAGGCCTTCGAAGCGGTGCAGGGGCTCGATTGCCAGATCGAGGCGGGCCAGTTCGTCTGCATCCTGGGGCCGTCCGGTTGCGGCAAATCCACCTTGCTCGGCGCCCTCGCCGGGCACCTGCAACCGAGCACGGGCACGTTGAAGGTGGACGCGGTGCCGGTCGTTGGCCCGTCGCCCCAGCGCGGCATGGTGTTCCAGCAACACACCTTGTTTCCGTGGCGCAGCGTGCGCGACAACGTCGCCTTCGGCCTGAAGATGCGTGGCCTGGGCAAGCTCGAACGACACCGGGCCGCCGACGAAATCCTCGCCCTGGTGGGCCTGGAGGGGTTTGCCGGGCACTGGCCCGATCAGCTCTCCGGCGGCATGCAGCAGCGGGTGGAGATTGCCCGGGTGCTGGTCAACCGTCCGCGCCTGTTGCTGATGGATGAGCCCTTCGGCGCGCTGGACGCCCTGACGCGCTTGAACATGCAGGAACTGCTGCTGGACATCTGGACGCGGATCCGCACCACCGTGGTGTTCGTCACCCACGATATCGACGAGGCGCTGTTCCTGGCCGATCGCTTGCTGGTGATGAGCCCGCGTCCGGGGCGAATCATCGAGGACCTGCGCCTGGATTTCCCCCGCCCACGAACAACCGAGTTGGTCACCCACCCTGAATTCGCCCGATTGAAACGCCACTGCCTCGAACTGCTGCGTCATGAAGACGGCCAGCAACTGCCACGCCTCAATCCCCTTGGGCTGCCTCCTGAAACCTCCTTGCCGCGATTTGCCCTATGACCTCTCTATTTGAAAACACTGACAACGACGACATCCTTGCCCTGCAACCGCGCCTGACCGACGACGACGCCGGCGTGCGCCGTATCGCGCTGATCGAACTGGCCGACCTCGAAGAGCCCGAAGGCCTGCTGTGGCTGGTGGATCGCTTGGCACATGACCCCAGCGCCGAGGTGCGGGCCGAAGCCGCGCGATTGCTCGAAGCCTGGGAGGACGCGCCGGTGGTCGCGGCCTTGTGCGAGGCCCTGACCGATCCATCCCCGAGCGTGCAGGCCGCAGCGGCCCAAAGCCTGAGCCTGCTCAAGAGCGAGGCGGCAGGACGGGTGATCTTGCCTTGGACGGTTCATGTTGATGCCGATGTGCGCGTCGCCGCGTTCCGGGCGTTGCGCGAGTTGCGCCTGGGTGATGCCGCGCCAGCCGCTGTCGCCGCGCTGGCTGATCACGATGCCGGCGTGCGTCGCGAGGCGGTTGGCGTGCTCGGCTGGCTCAAGCACCTCGACGCCTTGCCGGCCCTGGCGCGGCTGGCCAGTGATGATCCGGAGAGCGAAGTGCGCCGTGCGGCCACCGGTGCCCTCGGCCTGGCCTCGGATGCTCAAGTCTTGCCGGCGCTGCGCCAGGCCTTGCGGGACCCGGCCTGGACGGTGCGCGAAGAAGCCGCCACGACGCTGGGCAAGGTCGGCCACGCCGATGCCGGTCCGGCCCTGATCGAGGCCCTGGCAGATGATTATTGGCAAGTGCGTTTGCGGGCGACCCGCAGTTTGGGTCGCATGCGTTACGTCCCGGCACTGGCGGCCTTGATCGAGAGCCTGGCTCATCGCATCAGTAACCTGCGCAAGGAGGCGGCCCTGGCGTTGGGCGAGTTGAACGATCCTGCTGCCATCCCGGCGTTGCAGGCCGCCCAGGACGATGGCGATCCGGAGGTACGCAAGGCTGTACGGATTGCCTTGGGCCAATTGCAATGAGCCCGCTGGAGATTGGTAATTCACAACAGAAGGGGCTGTTGCGGCTGAGTTGGCCTGATGGGCGTGAGCAACGGCTGGAGCATGCTGAACTACGTCGTCAATGCCCCTGTTCGCGGTGTCGGGCGTTTCGCCTGCAAGGATTGGCCGTTCAGGTGGATTCGCGGGTTCGGGTGGTTGAGGTCAATAGCCAGGGCTATGGGGTGCAGTTGGTCTTCAGTGATGGGCATGAGCGGGGGATTTTTCCCTGGGAATACCTGGCGGGGTTGTAGCTTTGTGCCCATCCCTTGTGGGAGCGAGCTTGCTCGCGATGACGTCAGTACATTCAACCTTTTTGCAAGCTGACCCACCGCCATCGCGAGCTCGCTCCCACAGGGATACGCTGGTTACTTGAGCAATCGGTGAACCCGTGGCGAGGGAGCTTGCTCCCGCTGGGCTGCGTCAGCAGCCCCAAAATCATTCAACACGGTTAATTTGGTTTTGCGCAGTCAACCCGTGAACTGACTGGCGGCGCTTGTCAGAAAAACCATGGAAGAGTACAAATGTACTCCATGACGACTCTCACTCCCCGCCGCACCGCCATCCTGACCTTCATCCGCGAACGCATCGCCGAGCAGGGCCAGTCTCCCAGCCTCGCTGAAATCAGCGAGGCGTTTGGTTTCGCCTCTCGCAGCGTGGCGCGCAAGCATGTGCTGGCGTTGACCGAAGCCGGCTTCATCGAGGTCAATCCGCACCAGGCCCGGGGCATTCGGCTGTTGAACCAGCCGCCGCGTCCCGAGTTGCTGGACGTGCCGGTGCTGGGACGGGTGGCCGCCGGGCTGCCGATCGGGGCTGATGCCGAAGTCCACAGCCGTCTGTTGCTGGACCCGGCGATTTTCACCAAGGCGCCGGATTACCTGCTGCGCGTCCAAGGCGATTCGATGATCGAGGACGGCATCCTCGACGGCGATCTGGTGGGCGTACAACGCACGCCCCAGGCCGCCAACGGACAGATCGTCGTGGCGCGCCTGGACGGTGAAGTGACCATCAAGCGTTTCGAGCGAGTCGGCGAGCGCGTACGCCTGTTGCCCCGCAACCCGGCCTATCAGCCAATCATCGTCGAAGCCGACCAGGACCTGGCGATAGAAGGTGTGTTCTGTGGCCTGGTGAGGCAAGGCTGATGGGCGCCGTCGTTGCGTTGGACACGCTGTTCAATGGCGGCCAGGTCTGGAAGGGCCGGCCTGCGCCACCGGCCGCCAGCCCGCAGCCTACTGGCCATGCGATGCTGGACGCGGCATTGCCCAGCGGCGGTTGGCCGGAAGCGGCGTTGACGGAAATCCTCATCGGCGCGCCGGGCGTGGGTGAGTTGCAACTGGTGTGGCCGACCCTGGCGCGGTTGTCCGCGGCGGGGGAGCGGATCGTGTTGGTGGCGCCGCCGTTCGTGCCCTATCCCCAGGCCTGGCGAAATGCAGGGGTGGACTTGCGCCAGTTGTCGATCATCCAGGCCGATCCACGGGAGGCCTTGTGGGCCACCGAGCAATGCCTGCGTTCGGGCAGTTGCGGCGCGGTGTTGTGCTGGCCGCGCCAGGCGGACGACCGGGCCTTGCGCCGTTTGCAGGTCGCCGCGGAGACCGGCCAGACCCTGGCGTTCGCCTGGCGCTCGATTCAGGAAGCCATCAACCCGTCCCCGGCTGCCTTGCGCATTGCCATCGATGCCCGGCCTGCGCAATTGCGGGTGCTCAAGACCCGCGGCGGACTGGCCCGTTCGGCGCCGATCGCTTTTCCCACGCTCACAGGGCATTGAGGTTGCGATGCGCTGGGTCTGTATTTTATTCCCGCAATTGGCGCTGGACGCCGCGCTGCGCCAGCGCCCCGATCCCGACGAGCCCCTGGCGCTGCTGACCGGCCCGGCCCAGCGGCGGGTGCTGCAAGCGGTCAACGAACCGGCCCGCGCCTTGGGCCTGCGCCCCGGCCAGACCATGACCGCCGCCCAGGCCTTGAGCAAAGGGTTCGCCACGACCGAGTACGACGCGACGCAGATCAACTATTGGCAACAGTTCCTCGCGGCCTGGGCCTACCGCTTCAGTTCCCAGGTCAGCGTGCATTACCCGCGCACGGTGGTGTTCGAGATCGAATCGAGCCTGGGACTGTTCGGGCCCTGGCCAGTGTTCGAGGCGCGGTTGCGGGCCGAACTGACTGAACTGGGCTTTCGCCATCGCATCGTCGCCGCCCCCAACCCCGTGGCGGCGCGGACACTGGCCAATGCCTACGACGCCCTGGTGGTACCCGATAACGAAACCTTGCAAGCGTACCTGGGGCACATGCCAGTGGACCGGGTCGGCCTGGCGCCCGAGGTTGCCACGGCCTTGTCGCGCATGGGCCTGCGCCAGCTCAGCCAAGTCCAGGCCTTGCCCCGGCACACTTTGGCGCGGCGCTTCGAAGCCGACATGCTCAAGCACCTCGACGTGCTGGTGGGCAGCCGTACCCTGGCGCTGTCGTTCTACCTGCCGCCGGACCGTTTCGATGTGCGCATCGAACTCAATTACGACGTGCAGTCCCACCAGGCACTGCTGTTTCCGTTGCGCCGATTGACCGGTGATCTGTCGGCTTACTTGTGTGGGCGTGACAGCGGCGTGCAGCGTTTTGATTTGCACCTGGAGCACGCCGGCTTGCCAGACACGGTCATCAAGGTCGGCCTGCTCAGCGCCGAGCGGGATGCTTCGATGCTGTTCGAGCTGGCCCGTGGCCGTCTCGAGCAGGTGCAGGTCGAGGCGCCCGTGCGCGGTTTTCGCTTGTGTGCCGAAGACCTGCCGAGCTTCGTGCCCCAGCGCCTGGAGTTGTTCGATGAACGTCCCCAGCAGTCCTTGCCCTGGGAACAGCTACGCGAACGGTTGCGGGCGCGCCTCGGCGACGAAGCCGTGCAAGGGTTGGGGTTTGGCGACGATCATCGACCCGAATGCGCGTGGCAGATGAAACCCCAGCCGCAACCACAGATGTGTCCGCTGCGCGATGATATCCAGCGTCCCGGCTGGCTGCTCGGCGAACCCCAGGTTTTGCCCGAAGGCCAGGCGCGAATCCTCATGGGCCCGGAGCGCATCGAGTCCGGCTGGTGGGATGGGGCCGACGTGCGCCGCGACTACTACCTGATCGAAACCCGCGCCGGCCAACGCGGCTGGGCCTATCGACCGGTGGGCGAGGGCGGGCCGTTGTGGCTGCAAGGCTGGTTCGCATGAACATCGAATACGCCGAGCTGCATTGCCTGTCGAACTTCAGTTTCCAGCGCGGTGCCTCCAGCGCCCTGGAACTCTGTCGTCGTGCCAAACTGCAGGGCTATCGGGCCCTGGCGATCACCGATGAATGCACCCTGGCCGGCATCGTCCGGGCCTGGCAGGCGGCCAGGGAGCTGGAGCTGCAACTGATCGTCGGCAGCGAAATCCAGGTCGAGGACGGTCCGAAGCTGGTGCTGTTGGTGGAAAACCTTGAGGGTTATCAAGCCTTGTGCGGACTGATCACCCGTGCCCGGCGCCGTAGCGAGAAGGGCCGATATCGCATCGTCCGGGAAGACTTCGACAAGCCGCTGCCAGGACTACTCGCGCTGTGGGTGCCCGATGGCAAGGAGCCCGAGGCGCAAGGGCGCTGGCTCCAACAGGTATTCAACGCGCGCCTGTGGCTGGCCGTGCAGTTGCATTGCGGGCAGGACGATCGGCGGCGGCTGGCGGACTTGCTCGCATTGGCCGAACGCCTGGGCCTTCCGGCCGTCGCCACGGGGGATGTGCACATGCATGTGCGGGGACGTCGCGCCTTGCAAGACACCATGACCGCCATCCGCCACCACGTCACCGTCGCCGAGGCCGGCCTGCGCCTGCACCCCAACGGCGAACGCCATTTGCGTAGCCTTGAGGCCCTGGCCGATCTCTATCCCCGAGCCTTGCTCGATGAAACCGTGGAAATCGCCCGGCGCTGCACGTTCGACCTCGGCCAGCTGCGCTATGAATACCCGCGCGAGCTGGTGCCTGAGGGTCATGATCCGACGTCCTGGTTGCGGGAACTGACCGAGCGCGGCATGCGCGAGCGGTGGAAGGGCGGTGTGAAGGAGAAGGTGCGGGCGCAGATCGAAAGCGAGTTGGCGCTGATTGCCGAGCTGGGCTACGACAGTTATTTCCTCACCGTGCAAGACATCGTCAGCTTCGCCCGCGGCCGCCACATTCTCTGCCAGGGCCGGGGTTCGGCCGCCAATTCGGCGGTGTGCTACGCCTTGGGCATCACCGAAATCGACCCGGCCCGGACGGACATGCTGTTCGAACGCTTCCTGTCCCGCGAGCGCAATGAGCCGCCGGACATCGACGTCGATTTCGAACACGAGCGTCGCGAAGAAGTCCTGCAGTACGTGTTCCAGCGCTACGGCCGGCATCGCGCGGCATTGACGGCGGTGGTCAGCAGCTACCACGGCGCCGGGGCGGTGCGTGACGTGGCCAAGGCCTTGGGCCTGCCGCCGGACCAGGTCAATGCACTGGCCGATTGCTGCGGGCGCTGGAGCGATGAAGCACCGCCGCTGGAGCGTCTGCGCGAGGGCGGCTTCGACCCCGAAAGCCCGGTACTGCGCCGGGTGTTGAGCCTGACCCAGCAACTGATCGGTTTTCCCCGGCATCTGTCCCAGCACCCCGGCGGCTTCGTGATTTCCCAGCAACCCCTGGACACCCTGGTGCCGGTGGAAAACGCCGCGATGGCCGAGCGCACCATCATCCAGTGGGACAAGGACGACCTCGATGCGGTCGGGCTGCTCAAGGTGGACATCCTGGCGCTGGGCATGCTCAGCGCGATCCGCCGTTGTTTCGACCTGGTCGCGCATTACCGGGGCGTGCGGCATACCCTGGCGTCGTTGCCCAAGGACGATCGCGCGACATTCGAGATGATCAGTCGCGCCGACACCATCGGCGTGTTCCAGATCGAATCCCGTGCGCAGATGGCGATGTTGCCCCGCCTCAAGCCCAAGGATTACTACGACCTGGTGATCGAAGTGGCCATCGTGCGGCCGGGCCCGATCCAGGGCGGGATGGTGCATCCGTACCTGCGGCGGCGCAATGAGGAAGAGGAGATCACTTACCCATCGCCGGAATTGAAAGAAGTGCTGGGCCGGACTTTGGGGATTCCGTTGTTCCAGGAACAGGTGATGCAGATTGCCATTGTCGCGGCGGACTACACGCCTGGCGAAGCGGATCAATTGCGTCGCTCCATGGCCGCCTGGAAACGTCACGGCGGGCTTGAGCCACATCGCGAGCGCCTGGCAGAAGGCATGAAGAACAACGGTTACACGCCCGAATTCGCCGCGCAGATCTTCGAACAGATCAAAGGCTTCGGCAATTACGGCTTTCCTGAGTCCCACGCCGCCAGTTTCGCCTTGCTGACCTACGCCAGCAGTTGGCTCAAATGCCACGAGCCGGCGGCGTTCGCCTGTGCCCTGATCAACAGCTGGCCCATGGGTTTCTACAGCCCGGACCAGATCCTCCAGGACGCCCGCCGGCATCAGTTGCAGATCCGTCCGGTGGACGTGCGGGCCAGCGACTGGGAATGCAGCCTGGAACCGCTGGAAGGCCGGCAACCGGCGATTCGCATGGGCTTGCGCCTGATCAAGGGGTTTCGCGAGGACGATGCCCGGCGTATCGAGGCGGCACGCAGGCAGCGGTCTTTCAGCGATGTGGCCGACCTGGGCGAGCGGGCGCGACTCGACGCCAGGGCCATGGAGCAATTGGCCGACGCCGATGCCTTGCGCGGCCTGGCCGGCGATCGCCATCGCGCCCGCTGGGAAATCGCTGGAGTGGAAAAACAACTGGGCTTGTTCGCGGGCCTGCCCAGCCAGGAAGAGCCCACCGTAGCCTTGCCGACACCCACGGTGGGGGAAAACCTGTTTGCCGACTACGCCACCCTGGGCACCACTTTGGGGCCTCATCCGTTGGCGTTGCTGCGCTCCGAATTGCGCGCCCGGCGCTGCCGCAGCTCGCGGGAATTGCAGGCTGTCGAACATGGCCGCAACGTCAGCGTCGCCGGGCTGGTCACCGGCCGCCAGCGCCCGGGCACGGCCAGCGGCGTGACCTTTGTCACCCTGGAAGACGAATTCGGCAACCTCAACGTGGTGGTCTGGCGCGACTTGGCCGAACGCCAGCGCAAGGTCCTGGTGGGCTCGCAATTGCTCAGGGTGGATGGGCGCTGGGAGAGTGTCGGCGAAGTCCGCCATCTCATCGCCGGGCGCCTGAGCGATTTGAGCGAGTTGCTGGCGGGCATCCATGTGCGCAGCCGGGATTTCCGCTAGACCTGTGGTTGAAATCTGTGGCGAGGGGATTTATCCCCGCTGGGCTGCGCAGCAGACCCATTAAGACGTATAGCTAACTAGCTGACACCTCTACGGTGCTTGGTTTGGGGGCGCTTCGCACCCCAGCGGGGATAAATCCCCTCGCCACAAAGGGTTGGCGTCGTCAGTCTGCATGAAACCAATTGCCAACCTCGCGCTCGAAGCACTAGCACAAGGGACTTGTGGTATGCCGATTCCCTGCTGGTAGTTTGAGGTGAGAGTCGTCCCATGAAGTTCTTATCCCAGAGTAACGGGTGTCCCGGTTGGGACGGAGAAATGGCTCGGCGCATCCGGGCGCACGATTGGAGTCGCACCGAACTGGGTGCGATCGACCACTGGTCCGCCAGCCTGCGCAGCGCGGTCCAGGTGATGCTGGCGTCGCCCTTGCCAATGGTCATGTTGTGGGGGCGCCAGGGCTTCATGATCTACAACGACGCCTACGCCGAATTTGCCGGTGGTCGCCATCCGTACCTGCTGGGGCGTGCGGTGGAGATGGGGTGGCCGGAGGTGGCCGAGTTCAATCGCCATGTATTGGACGTGTGCCTCGCCGGCGGCACCTTGTCCTACCGCAGCAAGGAACTGGTGCTGCTGCGCGACGGCAAGCCCGAAGACGTCTGGATGGACCTCTACTACAGCCCGGTGCCCGACGATGACCAATCGCCGGCCGGCGTGTTGGCGATCGTGGTGGAAACCACCGAGCTGGTGCTGAGCGAGCGGGCCCGGCAAGAGGCCGAGCGCAGTTATCGCGCGGTCAATGAGCGCATCCAGTTGGCGCTTTCGGCGGGGCCGTTGCTAGGGTCGTTTGTCTGGGATATCGAGGCCGATCGGCTGTCTGGCGACGAGCGTTTCGCCCGTACCTTTGGCTATCCGCCCGAGTGCCCGCTGGAGGCACTGCCCATCGACATCGCTCGCCAGCGCATCCATCCCGACGACATCGACGACGTCGAGCAACGGGTCGACCTGACCCTGCGCACGGGCGTTCCCTACACCGCTGAATACCGTTTGCGTCGTGGCGAGGGCGATTACCTTTGGGTGCTGGCCAGCGGTCGATGCGAGTTCGATGCATTGGGCAAGCCCCTGCGTTTTCCCGGCGTGCTGATCGACATCAACGAGCGCAAGACCGCCGAAGCGTCGCTGCTCAAGTTCACCCGCGACCTGGAGCAGCGCGTCGATAATGAGGTCCAGGCGCGCTTGGCGGCTGAAGAACAGTTGCGCCAATCGCAGAAACTCGAAGCCATCGGCGGGCTCACTGGCGGCGTCGCCCATGACTTCAACAACCTGCTCCAAGTGATTGCCGGCAACCTGCATTTGCTGGCTCGCCACGAGCCTGACAATCCCAATGTGCAACGGCGGGTCGGCGCGTCCATCGAAGCCGTGGAACGGGGCGCCAAGCTGTCATCGCAGTTGCTGGCTTTCGCTCGTCGCCAGCCGCTGTCGCCGGCGGTGTACAACCCTCGACGCATCTATGATGGCCTGGGCGAATTGCTGCAACGGGCGCTGGGGGAAACCATCCGGATCGAAGTGTCGTTGCCCCCTGAGCCGTGGTGCATCCATGTCGATCGCAACCAGTTGGAAAATGCCCTGCTGAATCTGGCGATCAATGCGCGCGATGCCATGGGCGGCGAAGGCGTCATCAGCATGGTCGGGGAAAATATTGCCCTGGACGAATCGTCCTGCGCCGGCAAGGGTGTCGTGGCCGGTGATTACGTACGGTTGTCGGTGATCGATCGTGGCGCCGGCATGGCGCCTGAAGTGTTGAACCAGGTGTTCGAACCGTTCTTTACCACCAAGACCGATGGCCAGGGCACCGGGCTCGGATTGAGCATGGTGTTCGGGTTCGTCAAGCAGAGTGGCGGGCATATCGAGATTACCAGTCACCCGGGGGAAGGCACGCAAGTGCATATGTATTTCCCCCGCAGCCATAAGCCTGAATCCCCGGAACAGGCGCACCCTCGCACGCTCCAGCCCGGCCTGGAGGAAACGATCCTGGTGGTCGAGGACAACGATGACGTGCGCGCGGCGTCGGTGGATTTGCTGGAGCAGTTCGGTTATCGAACCCTGACCGCCGCCAACGGCGACGAGGCCATGAAGTTGTTGCTCGACGGCGTCTCGGTGGACCTGATCTTCACCGATGTGGTCATGCCCGGCCTGATCAAGAGCTCTGACCTGGCGGCCTGGGCCAAGGTGCAGACCCCGCCGGTGCCGGTCCTGTTCACGTCGGGACATACTCGCGACATCATTTCGCGTAACCACCAGTTGAGCCCCGATACGCATCTGTTGAGCAAACCGTACAGCCCGGATGCGCTGGCGCGGATGGTCAGCTCAGTGCTGGAAGAATGAGCCCGACGCGGCAAAAGAATGGAACCCAAGTCGTCGTCCGGCCTTCGAATAATCAGGGCCGATCACTATTCGGCCTTGTCATGAACGAGGTGTCTAATGAGCGACTCTGCAAATACTCAGCAACAAGGCCAGACGCAAACCCCGTCCTCGCGTAACGATCCGGCTGTCGATCCTCAAGTGGCGAATAACCAGCCTGCCAATTCGGCTGAGACACACGAGGCTCACAGTGCTGCCCGTGAGGTCGATCAGAAGAAACATCATCAGGACAATGACAACACCTACAGCCCGGGTTTCAAGCCGGAACCGGATCGGCCTGGACCGGGTGACAAGACGGATGCCGATATCGACACTGCCGACAGCTGATCAACAAAAAGCCCGACTCGAGAGTCGGGCTTTCTTATTCGATAGGGCGTTATTTACTGGGGTGGGCCGCTTGAAGCTTCTTGGCCATCTCCAGGTGATGCTGCAAGTCCGGCAGCATTTTCTGGGCAAACGCTTTCAGCTCGGTATTGCCAGGTTTCTTGTCGTCAGTAACCGTTTCGGCTTCTTTCTTGAACAGGGCGACGGTTTCTTCGTGAGCCATCACCTGGTTATTCGCATAGGCCGGATCGAAGGACTCGTCGCGCACGTCGAGAATCTTGGCCTTGGCTTTCTTCATCAACGTGGTGTCGTCCGGTACCTCGATGTCATGTTTCTTCGCCAGCGCCTTCAGCTCTTCGTTGGCCTTGGTGTGGTCGGCAATCATCTTGTTGGCGAACTCCTTGATGTCCGCCGATTGGCTTTTCTGCAGGGCCAGCTTGCCTGTTTCGATTTCCGCAATACCGCCGGCCGCCGCGTTGTCGACGAAGTCGTTGGAGGTCGCGGCCCATGCCATGCCCATGCTGCTACTCAGGGCAACAGCCAGGCCGAGTTGACGCAGGGTAAATCTGTCCATAGGTAAGTCTCCACACAGGTTGTACAGGTGTTTCTCTGGGTACTGATCAATGGAGGGGAAAGCGCGGGGGAAGGTTTGATCGAAGCGCGTCGTGGCACGACGAACGGTCACCGCTGGTCGGATTGGCGGTCGACAGAACCCGACCGGCAAGGCCATGCTGATGACAGGCAGTGCCCCGAAAAGCACGTGCCACCGAACTCACGAAGGAGGTGCTCCATGCCGGTGTCCCATGATCTTTGCCAGGATCTGAAGTGCACAGAAGAAGACATCCTGAAAAGGCGCCGGGAGGACGAGAGTCTCGACGCGCTGATCAAACAATACGCCAGGCTTGATGCCGAGGTGGTGAAGGCCGAGAAACCACCTGTGGTTCTTGCTGACGTGGCCCTGGAGACGCTCAAGAAGGAGCGGCTGCAGATCAAGGACCAGATCGCCGCGCTGATGCAAAAGTAGCGATGACGATAATCCGCTAAGCGCTTTTTGTGGCGAGGGAGCTTGCTCCCGCTGGGCCGCGAAGCGGCCCCACCCCATCCATCAACCCAGCGGATCCCAGCGCTGGGACCAATCGCTGCCGGTCTTGACGATCTCTCGCAACACCTCGAACGCCTGCTGCAACGCCGCCGAATCCCGGTCCCTGGAATACACCAGGTAGGTCGGGTAATTGAATTCCGGCGCCTTGGGCACTCGCTCCAGAATGCCGCTGTCCAGGTAGCTCTGCACGACCCGCGTGCGGAAATAGCCGCTGCCTCCGTTCTCCAGGATGTATTGCAGCGCCAGGGGCCCGAGATTGAAGGTTACGGCGGCCTTGGCCTTGTCCGGCAGCGCCGTGTCGTGCTGGCGGCGGAAGTCGGCGCTCCAATCGATGTACACGTAGGGTTCGGGGCAAGCGGCCAGGCGCACCAGGATCAGTTTTTCTTCCAGCAACTGCTCGACCTGCAGCCTCGGCCAATATTCGGGCTGATACACCACGGCCGCATCCAGCAGCCCCAATTCCAATTGCTGTAGCAGTTTTTCACCGTCGCGGATGTCCATGCGCAAGGCATGGCCGGGGATCTTCTGGCGCAGCTCGCCGGCCCAGGCGAGCATCAAGGGATTGCACAAGCTGACCTCGCCGCCGAGATGCAAGACGTTGCGATAGCCCTCGGGCAATGGCAAGTCACGGCGGGCGGCCTCCCAGGTCTGCACGAGCTGGTTGGCGTAGACGACGAAGGCTTCGCCATCGGCAGTCAATCGTGCGCCGGCCCGGTTGCGCACGAACAGTGCGCAGCCAAGCTGGCTTTCGAGCTTCTGTACCCGAGCGGTGATCGCCGTCTGGGTGACGTGCAGCTTTTCCGCCGCAGCGGCGAGGCTGCCGTGGCGGACGATTTCCAGGAAGGTGCGGGCGAGGTCGATGTCCATGTTCAGGCCGAAGCGGGTGGAGCGGGCATTGTAAGAGTTGGCCCAGCTATCCGATACCATCCAGATTCCCGGGGGCGAGCCGGCTCGCGAAGAAACAAAAATCCCGCCACAAGGGCGGGATTGGGTTACAGCCAGGGCTGACCCGATCTTAGGACGGGAACAGCTCGGACAGTTTCATGGCCAGCATCATGTCGCCTTCAGCGCGCAGCTTGCCGCCCATGAACGCTTGCATGCCGTCGGTGCTGCCGTCGACGATGCCTTGCAGGGTTTCGCCGTCCATCACCAGGGTCACCTGGGCGTCCGGGTTTTCACCTTCCTGCAGTTCACAGGTGCTGTCCTTGACGATCAGCGAGAAATTTTTGGTTTCATCGATACGGAAACCGAATACCAGGTCCAGGCCGGCAGCGGCGGCTGGGTTGAACTTGGCTTTCATGGCTTGTACGGCGTCGGCTACGGCGGTCATGGTTTCGATCCTTATTTGGGTGGTACAGCAAGGGTCTACAGTAATCCGGACTCAGCGGAAGGTGATGAGGTCCGGGGTCTTCAACAGTTGCAGGTGGGCATGACTGTTGAAGGAAGCCAGGGCCACCTCGCGGCCCCTGAATTTCAACTGGTTGAGCGAGGTGTTGACGATCTGCCAGTTCAGCTCGAAAGCCTGTTTGGCGGGCATCTGGGTAATCAGGTGGAGCAGGGCGGTGATGGTTCCGCCGGAGGTGAATACGGCGATCTTGTGGGACTTGTCGGCGTTGTCGAGGATCCGGTGCAGGCCGGCCTGGACCCGCTCGACGAAGCCCAGCCAGCTTTCCAGCCCGGGCGGATCATAGCGGCCACTGAGCCAGCGCTCGACGATTAGCGCAAAGATGCGTTGGAATTCGGCGCGGTTCTGCGCAGCGTTGCGCAAGATGTCGAGGGCTTCGGGCTCCTGGGGCAGCATGTCCGGCAGCAAGGCGCGGATCACCGCGTCAGCATCGAATTCGTTGAAGGCAGCGTCGATTTCCAGCTCGGGAACCGGCAGGCCGGCGCCAGCCATCTGGCTCAGCGCGCCGGTGGCGGTGTCCTGCTGGCGACGCAGGTCACCCGAGAGGCAGCGATCGAACACGACACCCAGCTCCGCCAGGTGGCTGCCGAGCACTTGCGCCTGGCGTATGCCATTGGGCGAAAGGACATCGTAGTCGTCCGCACCGAAGGAGGCTTGGCCATGTCGAATCAGATAAATGCTGCCCACGTCCGCGTCATCCCGGTACGTTGAAGGTTTGGCGAGGTTATGAGGATGGCGTTGGCCTGTCAATGAAAAAACATACGCTTGTTTGAAATGACCGTTACAGCCGTCCTGTCTCAGCCGCGTTACGGTAACGGCGGGTTTCATGGCTGGCAGCGGGGCAAGCGCATGGGTATGCTGGCAGCGTTACGCGCCTGCGTTCAGTGGCGCATTGCATTTAAGGAGTCGCTGTGGAGTTTTTTGTCGAGTACGCCGGTTTCCTGGCCAAGACGGTGACGCTGGTGATCGCCATTCTGGTGGTCATGGCCAGTTTTGCTGCGCTGCGCAGCAAGGGGCGGCGCAGGTCGGCCGGGCAGTTGCAGGTCAGCAAGCTCAACGATTTCTATAAAGGGTTGCGCGAGCGCCTGGAGCAGACATTGCTGGACAAGGACCAGCTCAAGGCCCTGCGCAAGCGCGAAGGCAAGGCTGAAAAAGCCGGGAAGAAACAGAAAGACAAGCCGGCGGCCAAGCCCCGGGTGTTCGTGCTGGATTTCGACGGTGACATCAAGGCCTCCGCCACCGAAAGCCTGCGCCATGAAATCACTGCGCTGCTGACCCTGGCGACCCCGAAGGACGAAGTGGTCCTGCGCCTGGAAAGCGGTGGCGGCATGGTCCACAGCTACGGCCTGGCCTCGTCGCAACTGGCGCGGATCCGCCAGGCCGGCGTGCCGTTGACGGTGTGCATCGACAAGGTGGCGGCCAGCGGCGGCTACATGATGGCGTGCATCGGCGAGAAAATCATCAGCGCTCCGTTCGCCGTCCTGGGTTCCATCGGCGTCGTGGCCCAGTTGCCCAACGTCAATCGCTTGCTGAAGAAGCACGACATCGATTTCGAAGTCCTGACGGCCGGTGAGTACAAGCGAACGCTGACGGTGTTTGGCGAGAACACCGAGAAGGGCCGGGAGAAGTTCCAGGAAGAACTGGACATTACCCATGCGCTGTTCAAGAACTTCGTGTCCAACTATCGCCCGCAACTGGCGATCGACGAAGTGGCCACCGGTGAGGTCTGGCTCGGTGTCGCCGCGCTGGAAAAACGCCTGGTGGACGAGCTCAAGACCAGCGATGAATACCTGGCCGAACGGGCCAAGGGCGCCGAGCTCTATCACCTGCACTACGCCGAACGCAAAAGCCTGCAAGAGCGCATCGGCATGGCGGCCAGCGGTTCGGTGGATCGGGTGTTGCTCAGTTGGTGGAGTCGGTTGACGCAGCAGCGGTTTTGGTAATTCGAGGGCCCACCTAGTGGACTGATGGCTCCAGGTTCACTGCCATCCCCTGTGGGAGCGAGCTTGCTCGCGATTGCGATGGCTCAGCTTGTATCGATGTCGAATGTACCGACGCCATCGCGAGCAAGCTCGCTCCCACAGTGGATCTGAGGTTGAACGAGACAAAAAAAGCCCTGGACCGGTCACCCGGTCCAGGGCTTTTTCATGCATCAGGTTTCAGCGACGCCGAAACAGCGGCAGCGGCTCGTCAGTGGCGGCCTGATAAGTCACCGAGAAATCCTTGAGGCTTTCAAGGGCTTCATACGGGTCTTTGTCGGCACGCAGGGCAAAGGCGTCGAAGCCGCAACGGCGCATGTAGAACAGTTGGTCGCGCAGCACGTCGCCAATGGCACGCAGTTCACCCTTGAAGCCATAGCGCTCACGCAACAGACGAGCGTTGGAGTAGCTGCGCCCATCGGTGAAGGCCGGGAAGTTCAGGGCGATGACCTGCAACTGGTTGGCGTCGTCACCGATTTCTTCCGCTTCCTCGTCGGCGTCCAGCCACACACCCAGGCCGCCGTCGCGGGCCTTGAGGGCGTGGGCGTGATCGCGCCACAGGGCCAGGGGCACGATCAGGTCGTCGCAGTTGGAAATGCCATCGAGCGTCGCGTCCTTGGGCAACAGGTGCCAGGTTTCGTCGATGACTTCGTTGTTCTTAATGATTCGCTGCATAGACGCGTTCCTTGAAGAGGTCGATGCCGATACGTTGATAAGTGTCGATGAAACGTTCGTCTTCGGTACGTTGTTCGATGTACACGTCGATCAGCTTCTCGATCACATCCGGCATGTCATCCTGGGCAAACGACGGGCCAAGGATCTTGCCCAGGCTGGCGTCGCGGCTGCCGCTGCCGCCGAGGGAGACCTGGTAGAACTCTTCGCCTTTCTTGTCCACGCCCAGGATGCCGATGTGGCCAACGTGGTGGTGACCACAGGCGTTCATGCAGCCGGAAATGTTCAGGTCCAGCTCGCCGATGTCGAACAGGTAGTCCAAGTCGTCGAAGCGGCGCTGGATCGATTCGGCGATCGGGATCGACTTGGCGTTCGCCAGCGAGCAGAAATCACCGCCCGGGCAGCAGATCATGTCGGTCAGCAGGCCGATGTTCGGGGTGGCGAAACCTTGTTCGCGCAACTCGCCCCACAGGGTGAACAACTGGCTCTGTTCAACGTCCGCCAGGATGATGTTCTGCTCGTGGGACGTGCGCAGTTGGCCGAAGCTGTAGCGCTCGGCCAGGTCGGCGACGGCGTCCAGTTGCTTGTCGGTGATGTCGCCGGGCGCAACGCCGGTCGGTTTCAGCGACAGGGTCACCGCGACATAGCCGGGCTTCTTGTGGGCCAGGGTGTTGCGGGTGCGCCAGCGGGCGAAACCCGGGTGTTCCTTGTCGAGGGCAGCCAGTTCGGCGTCCTGGTTGTCCAAGGCTTTATAGGCTGGGTCGACGAAGTGCTTGGCGACGCGATGCACTTCGGCTTCGGTCAGGGTGGTTTGGCCGCCGCGCAGGTGGACCATTTCGGCCTCGACCTTCTCGGCGAACACTTCAGGCGTGAGCGCCTTGACCAGGATCTTGATCCGCGCCTTGTACTTGTTGTCGCGACGGCCATAGCGGTTGTACACCCGCAGGATGGCGTCGAGGTAGCTCAGCAGGTCTTGCCACGGCAAGAACTCGTTGATGAACGCGCCGACCACCGGGGTACGTCCCAGGCCGCCACCCACCAGCACACGGAAGCCCAGCTCGCCGGCGGCGTTGTAGACCGCTTCCAGGCCGATGTCATGGACTTCGATGGCCGCGCGGTCCGAACTCGAGCCGTTGATGGCGATCTTGAACTTGCGTGGCAGGTAGGCGAATTCCGGGTGGAACGTGGTCCACTGGCGAACGATTTCGCACCACGGACGTGGGTCGATCAACTCATCGGCCGCGACGCCGGCGAACTGGTCGGTGGTGACGTTGCGCAGGCAGTTGCCGCTGGTCTGGATCGCGTGCATCTGCACGGTGGCCAATTCGGCCAGGATCTCAGGCACATCTTCCAGGGCCGGCCAGTTGTACTGGACGTTCTGCCGGGTACTGATGTGGGCGTAGCCCTTGTCATAGTCGCGGGCAATCTGGGCCAGCTTGCGCACCTGGCGCGAGGTCAGCTGGCCATAGGGCACCGCCACGCGCAGCATCGGCGCGAAGCGTTGGATATACAGGCCATTCTGCAAGCGCAGAGGGCGGAATTCTTCTTCGCTCAGCTCGCCTGCCAGATAGCGTCGGGTCTGATCACGGAACTGCTTGACGCGGTCCTCGATGATCCGCTGATCGTACTCGTCATATACGTACATATAAGTCTCGTTCTCAGGCTTGGGCCGATCAGAAACAGCTGCAGGTTGGCTCGCTGAAATCGGGTTCTGCCTCGGCAATTCTGCGCGCACGGCCGCGCACTCCTAGGGGAGCCGGTGCAAGATACCTGTTTTGAGTTATGCGCAAAAGTGATGTTTGAGTATATGTAAAGAACCAAATCGACTAATGAGATTGATTATTGCCTAACCCACATTTGTCGTGCGGGCAATCATCGTCTTAACTGTGGTCGAGTCCCTATGCAATCACCTACAAAACCGACAAGAGGCGATGCAATGAGCAATCCGACCAAAGCAAGGAAAAGCGACAGTACCGTTGATGCCTGGGCCATTTTGTTCTTGATTATCCTGGTGGTGGGCACGGCGGTGTTCTGGGTCAGTCATCAATAATTTTCCATCAGACACATGAGCAGCAACTGTGGGAGCGGGCTTGCTCGCGAAAGCGGTGTGTCAGTCAACATAGACAGTGACTGAACCACCGCTTTCGCGAGCAAGCTCGCTCCCACAGGGGCATGTGTTGTTCTGAAGGGCGTTATAGCCCCGCCAGATGCACCACCAGCTTGACGATGCCAAACAGCGTCAAGGCGAAGATCACCGTGAACACGATCCCCAATATCACGAAGTGGCTCGGCTTGCCGTGGGTGAAATCCCGGGCGCGGTTCTTGCCGCTCTGCACGCCGAAGGCCGCAGCCAGCACGCTGTGCATCATCTGCAGCAGGGTTGGCGGTTTGTTGTCGATTGGATCGTCCATAAAACCCTCGATGAAAGTCGGATCTCTCCAAGCATAGTCAAACCGCGCCTTGTGGATGAATTCGATCGCTCTGGTCATTCGTTACACAATTTTCATCGACCTATAACTATGTACCGCTGATGGGGTTCGCAAAGCTGGTCTGCTGTCGCTTCATTCAAAGGAGCGATGTATGCCACCCAATCCCACGCAGAACCCGGAAACAACACGATCAAAACCGCAGGCCACGGAAAGTCTGCATGCAGACTTTCTGAAAGCGGCCATGCCTGCATGGCTCATCGAGGCTACGACGCAACGCAGGCAGGCGATAAAGCAAGCCGGAACGCAAATGCCGGCCTGGTATGCGAACGCTTCGCCAGAGCAGCGCAAGGTCGTGGATGCCTGTTTCAAGCAAAGTGTCGCAGCGCAGAATCGATTGGACAAAACCCTGTCGGCATTCCTGGACATTGATACATTTGCCAGGCCGCTGTTGATCCAGGCACTAAAGGATCGGTTCAAGATAGAAGTGGACGTCGACAAGACGTTGCTGCACCTGATACGACCGTTGGAAATATCCGTGATCAAGGTGGAAATTTCTTCGTTCACAGTGTTCAGGTTGCCCCTGCTGCAAGTTGCGCTGCACAACTTCGAAAGCTGGGAATGCGAGCATGACGCCTATCATGCAACGTCAAGATTTGTTGCAGAGACGCACACGCCTGGTACTTACGCGCCCGTGGCGTTGAATGTGTCGGTGGGTCAATTCCTCACGCTGTGCCGCACCCTGGATATCGGTGCGAAATACCAAGCCTACCTCAAGTCTTTTTTCTACCCGGCTGACGCGACGACCGAAACGACGTTTCGCCAGCACTTCATTGCCAGTCAGAAAGCTGCGATAAGGGCGGCAGCCGAGCAAGCGCTGTTGGCAAAGGATATAGAGCCGAGGGATCACGCAATGATTCTGTCGGTCATCAACGGCGAAAATGCCCCCCGGATAGGTGGGAAGCCAGTCTGGTTCGAAGACATGACCCTGATGGGGTTCAGACTGGTGGGCTGTGTCGTGTTCACGATTTGTGAAATGCATCGCTACAGCAATGAAGTGATTCTCTACGTGCCCCATGACCCTGAGCATCCGCTGAAGCGTTACGACGTCAACCAACTGAAAGCGCGCTTCAAGCAATTGCTTACTACGCCCGATACCGGGCAATCGCAAAACAATGCGCCTACACCGTATCAGCGCTTTTTCAGTCGATTCGTGCCCTACGGCAAACAGCCTTATTACTTCAGCCAATTTATCCAGGAAACGGGCGGCTCGCCAAGCGTCCAATTGCCTGCGCCATGGATGGGCATTTTCGAACCCTTCATACCCCCTTCGTTGATGATCCGCCTCCCGGCTATCCCTCCCGATCGTTCAAAGGCAAAGCGCGAACCGGATCCCTACGTTGCCCCTTCGACGACACCGCAGCAAGGCCGGACGTTGTGGGCCGATAATCTGGATCCGTGGCAGTACCTCTATGAGCGACACCGTGAAAAAGTGCTGGCCGATGCGCGCAGTCATGCGGTCCCCACGGAGGATGTCGACGCCAAGACGAGGCAAGAGAAACTCGCCAACCTACTGCAAATAGGGCTCTCGGCCGTGAATATGTTGTCCATGTTCGTTCCGGTATTGGGCGAGGTCATGATGGTGGTCATGGCGGGACAGCTGTTGTACGAAACCCTTGAAGGTGCGATCGAGTGGGGTGAGGGTGACAAACGGGCAGCCAAGGCCCATTTGATAGACGTCGCAGAAAACCTGGCGTTGATGGGCGTGATGGCCGGTGTGGGCGCCGGGGTCGGCAAGCTGGCCGCCATCAAGCCTGAACCGGTGATCGAGCACCTTGAGCCTGTGACGTTGCCCAGTGGCGAAACCCGCCTGTGGAAGCCGGACCTGAGCCGTTATGAAAGCAGTGTAACGCTCCCCGATACGAGCACTCCGAACGCATTGGGGCAATACGAAGTCGGTGGGACGACCTGCATCCGCCTGGGCGGAAAGGTTTACGAGCAGCTTTTCGATGCGTCGATACACAAATGGCGTATCAAGCATCCGACAGACAATTCAGCGTATCAACCCATCCTCCTGCATAACGGCACCGGAGCCTGGCGGCATTCGCTGGAGCGGCCAATGACCTGGAATCGCTTGACGCTGCTCAGGCGCATCGGCCATGAGACCGCAGCGTTTTCGGATGACGTGCTGCTCAGGCTCGCCGACGTCAGCGGCGTCAGCGACAACACGCTGCGTAAAATGCACATGGACAACTCGATGCCGCCTCCTGAGCTGAGGGATGCGATGCGCCTGTTCAAGGCGGACGCCGAGGCCGCCCAGGTGATTGACCGGATGCAAGGCACAGCAAGTTTGAGAGAGCTGACCCGGCAGCAGGTTTTCGAAAGGATCTATAAGGGCGAGGAACCTGCGGACGGTCGTATCAGGATTTTGCAGCGTGAGTGCCCTGGCCTTAGCGAGGCTGCCGCCCAAGAGGTCATCGCCCACGGAAGCGCTGCCGATCTCGCCCGCTTTGACGCAAGGCGCCGCGCGCCGTTGAACATGCTCGAAGAGGCGCGCTGGTATGCCCGACAAGGACGCCAGGTTCGGGCATATGCGGGGTTGCGCAGCGAGAGTGTGGCATCGGCCGACAGCCGGCGCCTGGCATTGCATGCCCTGGAAAGATTGTCGGCATGGCCGGATACGCTGCGTCTGGAAGTGCGCGAGGGAAGCGGCGCCGGAGCATTGCTTGACAGTATCGGCGACAAGCATGCGCCGCGGAAAACAACCTTGGTCAAAAACGGACCTCACTATCAAGCGCTCGATGAGCGTGGGAAAGTCGTCGATAGCGTGCCCCGGCAGGGCGACGATTTCTACCGTTCGATCCTGTACGCGTTGCCTGATGATGTGCTTTCAGGGCTGGGGCTGGCGAAGAATCAAGACGCCCAGTTGCAACGCAGGATCATCGATTACGCAGACCTGCATCGCAAGGATATGCCACAGCTGCTTGAGCCCCGCGCCAGACGTTTCAAGCCACCCGTTCGAGTGAGCGCGACGCTCAAGGGGTATTACGCGAGCGGTCGAGGCAAGGGTATGCATCCTTCCATTCAGGCGCGGGTGGAGGCGCTTTATCCCAGCGAGCAGCAAGCCGAGGCGTTCATCAGGCAGCAACGGGGCAAGTCAGAGCGGCAAATCTATTCGGAGTTGCAAACGCGCCAGCGTGAATGGGAGTCGCTCGATGGCACGCTTCAACAATGGCTGGACGAGACACCGGGCAGCCCGACCGATGCTCATAAATTCAGGTTTGCCCAAGCGCTCAGGGATAGCTGGCGCCATCGTCCGTTAGCGGAAGAATCCCCCGAAGGCACGCGGCTGTTGCTTTCCTGTCAGGTGCCGCTGCCCTCGATAACCGCCAACTTTGGCCATGTGCGTGAACTGTCGGTGGTTGGCGGCGGGCTGACGGACATCAATGCGGATCCCTTCCTGACGCTTTTCCCCGGGCTCACGAAGTTGTCGATCGGCGTCAGAGAGGCCGGCTTCATCGACCTGTTCCTTGGACAGCAACCGTTGACCACCTTGCCGCACGCGGTGAGTCAAATGCCGGGACTTACCGACCTGCGTTTCTCCACCACAGCTTTCGCCCTGGACAGGAGTTTTGCGTCAAGGCTCACTGCGCTGACTTCACTGGAGGCTTTGCACATCGAATATTCGGGTTTCGATCGGGTCGTGTTGCATGATCTTGACCTTACCCCGTTGGACCGTTTGCGTACGTTGAAAATCGACGCGCCGCAGGTTCTGTCGCGATGGCCGGAATACGTGCAGCGTCTTCCGAACCTCGAACGCCTGGACCTGGCGCGCACATCGATACGTACACTGCCTGACGCGATATTCCAAGGGCACGAAAAGCTGTGGGCCGGGTTGTCGCTGAATTGGTCGGCGCTGGCGCCTGAGGCGTTCGGGCGTGCCTACCGATACGTCAGCGGCTACTCAGGTGAGCTCGGCCATTTGGTTGACTTGAGCGAGATGGTGGATGGGTACTGCCGCGGACAATTGCGCATGATTGTCGGGGAGCCCGATCTTGTCGGGCGCCTGCCCGCGCGATTCGACAGTGCTTCATACACCCCGCAGGAGCGATTTACCGCGTTAGAAGCCATCAGGGCGGAGCACGATGGCATCTTTGCGCAGTTTTTCGAGCCGGAGGCACTGGAACAGTTGCCTTATTCCACGCTTGCGCCCTCAGGAGTGAAGGCAGGGTCCTTGCTTCGCGCGTTGCGAGACAGCTGGCGCGGCGCTGTTCGCCAGCGCCTTGGTTTGCCGACGGCTGAGGTCTCTACCTTCCAACTGCTCCCCTCCGGATCAAGTCTTCCAGGTAAAAAAATGACATCGCTCCCGGCGTTGCCAGCCGGCAGTTTTTCCCATGTGCATACGTTGCGCCTGGGATCGTTGGAGGTTTCAACCGAGCAAGCGCGCAGCTTCTTCAGGGCATTCAGTGGCACGCAAACGCTGGAGATCGGCAACAGCGGTTTCGCCGAATTGCCTTTCGCCGCCGAACATTTGCCAGCGTTGACGCAACTCGACCTGCGCAATAACAAGCTCATCGTCAATCCCATTGTCCAGGCGCAATTCAACGGCTTGACGCGGCTTGAACAACTGAATCTGGCCCATAACCCGCTCGAGACCCTGGATGTTACTGCCTTGACCCAGCTTCGGGCCCTGAACCTCAAAGCCACCCAATTGCGGGCTTGGCCAGCCGGCGCCGAAAGCCTGCAGCAACTGTCCTGGCTCGACCTGCGGGAAAACCGGCTGCGATCGCTTCCGCCATCCGTACTGTCCAATGATGACCTCATCCTGAAAACCAATTGGGCCGATAACCCCTTCAGCCCCGAAGGCGAGGCAGCCTTGAGCGCGGCCTATCAGCGAGTCGAAGATGCAAGAGGACTCCTTCACGGGGCATTGGCTCGATTTGCCAAAGAACCTGTACCGGATCAGTTCCCGCCGACGGAAACAGCCTGGTCGACGACACGCCTTCTATTAAGGCTTCCCGAGGAATCGGCAATCGTCGAGGGGGATGCCGGACGCACGCTTCGCCTGCAGCGGCTGGATCCGTTCTTGACGCAGGAACAGGCAGCCCGGAAGCTCGGGCAATGGCGGGAAAACGGGATGACCGAGACGCAAATCGACGACCAGCTCAACCAGTGGCATCAGGGGTGTGTCTCGCTGACTCGTCGACTGAATAATTGGCTCTTTATCCGAGACGCACAAGTCACCAGGGGCACCGTGTCCGCGCAAAGCCGCGCGCTCGCGGCGAACAGCATTCGTAAGGTTTGGCAAGAAAGACTGATACGCCACGATGGAGCAGGGCAAACGCTCAGTCTGCATGGTCTGCAGTTGGGTGACTTGCCTGAGCTGACGGTGCCGTTTCCTGGCGTGACAACGCTGGAGCTTCCGGGCGTCCTGTTGACTGAACAAGGTTCCAACGGTTTCTTGGCGGCTTTTCCCAATTTGGGGCGGTTGGACCTGGGCGGCAATGGATTGACCGCCGTTCCGGAGGCTGCCTTGGAAATGGCGCACCTGGAGCACCTGGATTTCGGCGATAACAATTTGCCGCCGGCAGCGGCTTACCCGTTATTGACCAACGATCGCCTGCGTTCGCTCAACCTTTCCCTCAATAGACTGGTAACGTTCGATCCTCCCGATTTTGGCCAGATCCAAGTGCTGGATCTCAGCAATAACGAGATAGAGAACTGGCCCAGCCATTTGTTGGATGCGCAAGAACTAGGGGCCCTGAACCTGAGCGGCAACGAGCTTACGGATCTTCCGGCCGGGTTGCTGGATGGCAACCACGAGAGACTCGTGGACGGAATGGACCTAACCGAAAACGAAGAGCTGTCACTCGACACGTTCTATGAACTCAGGGATTACCTCGAGTCGGGTGACATTGAAGAAGTGATGGGCTTTTCTCGAAGCGATATTGATAGCTTTATCGACATGTCAGAGTCGCCGCAAGGCGACACTTCCGATGTTGATGACGACTCCGATGGCGGCGCGGGCGGTAATATCCGTAACGATAACCACGCCGCTGTCGCTCCGGTCGAACCGCTCTTCAATCCTTCGGGCGACGCATCGGTGGAGGCCCTCGCACCCTGGCTGGTGGGGGCGGACAGTGAACAGGTCACGACCCGGAAAAGGATCTGGACGCAGTTGGCCGAAGAAAACGACCACGAACGTTTCTTCCAACTGCTTGCGCTGTTGTCAGACACGTTCGATTTCAAATTCAACCGAGCAGAACTGACGCGACGGGTATGGAACGTCATGGAGGCTGCCAGCGAAAACAGCGAGTTGCGCCAGTTGCTGTTTCGTGAAGCTGAAACCCACGGTACGTGCATCGATGGCCGCATCCTGACGTTCAGCGAGCTGGAAGTGCGTGTGTTTGTCTTTCAGGCTTTGCGCGACATTCCGCTGGATCGTCCGATGCTCAAGGGCCAGGCGTTGCTGCGCTTGTCGCGGCAGTTGTTCCGGCTGGAGCGGGTCGAGACGTTGGCCGAAGCGGCAGGTCAAGGCAGGGATCGGGCGGAAGTGCGCCTGCGATACCGCATTGGCCTGACGAGCGGGTGGGGCGATGGCATCGATTTACCTGGGCAGCCTACGCATATGGCTTTCGGCGCACCGATCACGGGAGAACTGGCGGCGCGCACGCGTCACTCGATTCTTGAGGCCGAGCGCAGCGATGCGCTATTGGTGAACATGACAACGCGTGACTACTGGACGACCTACCTACAGGAGCGGCATCCAGAACTCATGAGTGATATCACCGATGCGGTCGCCAATAGGCGCCATGAGCTTTTGGATGAATTGGAGGACCGCAGGGCCGAGGGCACGGTCGATACGGAGCAATACAACCTGCAACTCACTGCGCAGGGCAGAGCGATTGATGCCTTGCGCACTCAGAAACTGGTGGAGCTGACGCGAACAGAGGTCAGTGACTTGCAGAACGTCGCCGCTGGAAGAACGGAGCCATCCGGTAATCAGTCGCCTCAACCAGGGCCGTCACGCCGTAACTGATCCATCGCTGCGGACTGCGTATGCCGACCTGTCGATGCCCGCTTCGTCGACAGGTCGGTTCGCGTTCTTTTCGCTCAGTTGTCGTAACCCAGGTTCGGCGCCAACCAACGCTCCGTCACGCTGAGATCCTGCCCTTTGCGTGCGGTATAGCTCTGCACCTGATCCTTGTCGATCTTGCCCACGGCGAAATACTGCGCCTGGGGATGGGCGAAGTACCAGCCGCTGACCGCCGCTGCCGGGAACATGGCGTAGTGCTCGGTAAGGAACACGCCGCTGCGCCCGGCTTTCATTTCACTGGCCTCGGGATCAAGCAGGCGGAACAAGGTGGCTTTCTCGGTGTGATCCGGGCAGGCCGGGTAGCCGGGAGCAGGGCGGATGCCGGTGTACTGCTCCTTGATCAGCGCCTCGTTGTCCAGGTGTTCGTCCTTGGCGTAACCCCAATGTTCCTTGCGCACCTGCTGGTGCAGCCATTCGGCACAGGCTTCGGCCAAGCGGTCGGCCAGGGCCTTGACCATGATCGAGTTGTAGTCGTCGCCGGCTTCTTGATACGCCTTGGCGACTTCTTCGGCGCCGATGCCGGCGGTGGTGATGAAGCCGCCGACGTAATCGGTGATGCCACTGTCCTTCGGCGCGACGAAGTCGGCCAGGGAGAAGTTCGGCTTGCCGTCGGTCTTGATGATCTGCTGGCGCAGGTGATGCAGGCGTGCCAGTGGCTTGCCGTCGTCGCCATAGACTTCCAGGTCGTCGTCATGCACCTGGTTGGCCGGCCAGAAGCCGAACACGGCGCGGGCGCTGATGAGTTTCTCGTCGATCAGCTTGCGCAGCATCGCCCGGGCGTCGGCGTACAACGCCGTGGCCGCTTCGCCGACCACTTCGTCGGTGAGGATGCGCGGGTATTTGCCGGCCAGGTCCCAGGAAATGAAGAACGGCGTCCAGTCGATGTATTCGGCCAGGACATTCAAGTCGATGTCGTCCAGCACCCGTGCGCCAGTGAAGGTCGGCTTGACCGGCTGGTAGCTGCTCCAGTCGAACTGCGGCTTCTTCGCCACGGCCGCCGGGTAGCTCAGGCGTTCGGTGCGGGCGCTGCGGTTCGAAGTGCGCTCGCGCACCTCGATGTAGTCCTGGCGGGTTTTCTCGACGAACGCCGGCTTCAGCTCCTTGGACAGCAACTGGGTCGCCACGCCCACGGCGCGGGAGGCGTCGGTGACGTAGATCACCGCGTCGTTGCTGTACTTGGGCTCGATCTTCACCGCCGTATGGGCCTTGGAGGTCGTAGCACCGCCGATCATCAACGGCAGGTGGAAGTCCTGGCGCTGCATCTCCCGCGCCACGTGCACCATCTCGTCCAGGGACGGGGTGATCAGGCCGGACAGGCCGATGATGTCGCACTTCTGCTCCTTGGCCACCTGCAGGATCTTCTCCGCCGGCACCATCACGCCCAGGTCGACGATGTCATAGCCGTTGCACCCCAACACAACGCCGACGATGTTCTTGCCGATGTCATGCACGTCGCCCTTGACCGTGGCCATGAGGATCTTGCCCTTGGCTTCCGGCTTGTCGCCTTTTTCCGCCTCGATGAACGGGATCAGGTGGGCCACCGCTTGCTTCATCACGCGGGCGGACTTGACCACTTGCGGCAGGAACATCTTGCCGGCGCCAAACAGGTCGCCAACGATGTTCATGCCGGCCATCAGCGGGCCTTCGATGACCTCGATCGGACGGGCGAACGACAACCGCGATTCCTCGGTGTCTTCGACGATGTGGGTGGTGATGCCCTTGACCAGCGCATGCTCCAGGCGTTTGTTCACTTCCCAGCCGCGCCACTCTTCGGTTTCCGCTTCCTTGACGCTGCCGTCGCCCTTGTACTTGTCGGCGATGGCGAGCAGGGCGTCGGTGCCTTCGGGGGTGCGGTTGAGGATCACGTCTTCCACCGCGTCGCGCAGTTCCACCGGGATCTGGTCGTAGATCTCCAGTTGGCCGGCGTTGACGATGCCCATGGTCAGGCCCGCGCGGATTGCATACAGCAGGAACACCGAGTGGATCGCCTCGCGCACCGGGTTGTTGCCGCGGAACGAGAAGGACACGTTGGAGACCCCGCCCGAGGTCAGCGCGTAGGGCAGTTCGTCGCGGATGTAGGCGCAGGCATTGATGAAATCCACGGCATAGTTGTTGTGCTCTTCAATACCTGTGGCGACGGCGAAGATGTTCGGGTCGAAGATGATGTCTTCCGGCGGGAAGCCGACTTCGTTGACCAGGATGTCGTAGGAGCGCTTGCAGATCTCCTTCTTGCGCGCCTCGGTGTCGGCCTGGCCGGCTTCGTCGAAGGCCATCACCACCACCGCAGCGCCGTAGCGCTTGCACAGCTTGGCGTGGTGGATGAACTGCTCGACGCCTTCCTTCATGCTGATGGAGTTGACGATGCCCTTGCCCTGGATGCACTTGAGGCCGGCTTCGATCACTTCCCATTTGGAGGAGTCGATCATGATCGGGACGCGAGAGATGTCCGGTTCGCCGGCGATCAGATTGAGGAAGGTCACCATGGCCTTCTTCGAATCGAGCATGCCCTCGTCCATGTTGATGTCGATCACCTGGGCGCCGGCCTCGACCTGTTGCAGGGCGACTTCCAGGGCTTCGGTGTAGTTGTCCTCGCGGATCAGCCGGGCGAACTTGGCGGAACCGGTGATGTTGGTCCGCTCACCGACGTTGACGAACAGCGAACTGCGGTCGATGGTGAATGGTTCCAGGCCCGACAGGCGGCACGCCCGTGGAATCTCTGGAATCTGCCGCGGCGCATAGCCGGCCACGGCCTTGGCGATGGCTTCGATGTGCGCCGGGGTGGTCCCGCAGCAGCCGCCGACGATGTTCAGGAAACCGCTCTGGGCGAACTCTTCGATGATTTTGGCGGTGTCCACCGGCAATTCATCGTATTCACCGAATTCGTTGGGCAGGCCGGCGTTCGGGTGGGCCGATACGTGGGTGCTGGCCTTGTTCGACAGCTCTTCCAGGTACGGGCGCAGTTCGCTGGCGCCGAGGGCGCAGTTCAGGCCGACCGAGATCGGCTTGGCGTGGGCCACCGAGTTCCAGAAGGCTTCGGTGGTCTGGCCGGAAAGGGTACGGCCGGAGGCGTCGGTGATGGTGCCGGAAATCATGATCGGCAGCTCGACGCCCAGTTCTTCATAGACGCCTTGCACGGCGAAGATCGCCGCCTTGGCGTTGAGTGTGTCGAAGATGGTCTCGATCAGGATCAGGTCGGCGCCGCCTTCGATCAGGCCCTTGGTGGCCTCGGTGTAGTTCTCCACCAGCTCATCGAAGGTCACGTTGCGGTAGCCGGGGTTGTTCACGTCCGGTGACAGCGAGCAGGTGCGGCTGGTCGGGCCGAGCACGCCGGCGACGAAGCGCGGCTTGTCCGGGGTTTCCAGGGTCTTGGCGTCGGCCACCTTGCGGGCCAGGCGCGCGCCTTCCAGGTTCAGCTCGTAGGCCAGGCCCTGCATGCCGTAGTCGGCCTGGGACACCTGGGTGGCGTTGAAAGTGTTGGTTTCGAGGATGTCGGCGCCGGCATCCAGGTAGGCCTTCTCAATGGCACCGATCACGTCGGGGCGAGTCAGCACGAGCAAGTCGTTGTTGCCCTTGACGTCGCTCGGCCAGTCGGCGAAGCGTTTGCCGCGATAGTCCTGTTCTTCCAGCTTGTAGCTCTGGATCATCGTGCCCATGCCGCCGTCGAGGATCAGGATGCGTTCCTTGAGGGCTTGCTGGAGAAGATAGAGGCGAGCGCTGCGATCGGACATAGGACTACCTGGAAATAAAGACCATTACGAAGGCTGGAATGATAGCAAACCTGTGCAGGATTTGATCATGGCGGGCTTTTGCATGAATGTTGCTCATGTTTGCAAGGCGATGCTGGCCCGGTAGAATCGCCGGATTATCTCTTAGGGACCGAGACATGCCGTACCGCGTCTTATTCGGCAGTCTGTTGCTGCTGTTGTCTTTTACTGCAGCCGCCGGGAATCCCACTCCCGCGATTTCCTACACCCGCGACATCCAGCCGATCTTCACGGAAAAGTGCGTGGCCTGCCATGCCTGCTACGACTCCGCCTGCCAGTTGAACCTTGGCAGTGGCGAGGGCGCGCTTCGGGGCGCGAGCAAAGTGCCGGTCTACGACGGCGAGCGCCGCCAGGCCGCCGACCCGACCCGCTTGTTCTATGACGCCTCTGGCCAGCGAGCCTGGCAGCGCAAGGGTTTTTATTCGGTGATCGATGCCCAGGGCAGCCAGGCCGCATTGATGGCTCGCATGCTGGAGCTCGGACACCGCACGCCCTTGCAGCCCAACGCCAAATTGCCGGAAGACATCGTGCTGGGCTTGAGTCGCGACAACAGTTGCCCGATGCCGGAGCAATTCAACGAATATGCGGCCACTCACCCCAAGGAAGGCATGCCCCTGGCGGTCACTGGCCTGACCGACCAGCAGTACCAGACGCTCCAGCGCTGGCTGGCCGCGGGTGCCCCCATCGACCAGCAGGCCTTGGCGCCAAGCGCCGCCGAAGCCTTGCAAGTGGTGCAGTGGGAAAACCTGCTCAACGCGCCCGGCGCACGGGAAAGCCTGGTGGGGCGCTGGCTGTTCGAACACTGGTTCCTGGCGCATATCTATTTCAAGGGCGGCGAGCCGGGACATTTCTTCCAGTGGGTGCGTTCGCGCACGCCCACTGGCCAGCCGATCGACCTGATCAATACCCGCCGTCCCAACGACGACCCCGGCACCCGCATTTATTACCGGCTATGGCCGGTGCAAGGGGTGATCGTGCATAAGACCCACATCACCTACGGCTTGAGCGCGGCGAAAATGGCGCGGATCAAGAGCCTGTTCTACAGCGGCAACTGGCAGGTCAGCGCATTGCCGGGTTATGGGCCGGAGCGCCGGGCCAACCCGTTTTCCACGTTCGAAGCGATCCCGGCCCAGGCCCGTTACCAGTTCATGCTCGATAACGCCGAGTATTTCGTGCGTACCTTTATTCGCGGTCCCGTGTGCCGTGGTCAGATCGCCACGGACGTAATCCGCGATAACTTCTGGGCGCTGTTCCAGGCGCCCGAGCATGACCTCTACATCACCGATCCGAACTATCGCGGCCAGGCCACGCCGCTGTTGGCGATGCCGGGGCAGAACGATGACGTAGGCAGCGTCGTCAGCCTGTGGCTCGACTACCGGGACAAACGCAACGAATACGAAGCCCTGCGCCGCGACAGTTACGCCGAGCTGCCGGCGCCGAGCTGGTCGACGCTGTGGGCGGGCAATGACAATGCGCTGTTGAGCATCTTCCGGCATTTCGACAGTGCTTCGGTCACCAAGGGCCTGATTGGCGAAGTGCCGCAAACCATGTGGTTGTTCGACTTTCCGCTGCTGGAGCGCACCTACTACCAGCTCGCGGTGAATTTCGACGTGTTCGGCAACGTCTCCCACCAGGCCCAGACCCGGTTGTATTTCGACCTGATCCGCAACGGCGCGGAGCAGAACTTCCTGCGCCTGATGCCAGCCGATTCCCGCGAGGGTTACCTCGACGACTGGTACCAGGCCGGCGGAAAATTCAAGATGTGGCTCGATTACGAGGCCATCGACGACGACAAGCCGACGGCGCTCAAGCTCGACGAGAAAGATCCCAAAGGCGACTTTGCCCAGCAGTTACTGGCTCGCTACGGTGAGCTGAATGCCCGTCCCGATCCGATCAACCGCTGCGAAGGCGCCTACTGTTCGCGGCCGAACATCGACCCGGCGCTGCAAAACGCCGAGCAGGCCCTCAGCCGCCTGGTGTCGCGCCCGGCGGCGGGGCTGAAGGTGATCGATCAGTTGCCGGAAGCGACGATGCTGCGCGTCGAAACCGCTGGCGGTCGCCGTGAGGTCTACAGCTTGCTGCGCAACCGTGCCCACAGCAACGTGGCGTTCCTGCTGGGCGAAGAAAGCCGTTACCAGCCGGGGCTGGACACGCTGACGGTCTACCCGGGCGTGCTCAGCAGCTATCCCAATTTTATCTTCAACATACCCGCCGGGCAGGTGCCGGCGTTCGTCGATGCCATGGAAAGCGCGCCGGATGCGGCGGCGTTCGAGCGGATTGTCGAGCGCTGGGGGATTCGGCGGAGTCACCCGCAGTTCTGGCAGTATTTCCACGACTTGAGCCGATACATCCAGGAAACCGATCCCGTGGAAGCGGGTGTGCTGGACATGAACCGCTACCAGAATCTCTGAGCGACGCGCTCGACGATGCGGCCTTGCATCGTCGGGTGCTTTCCTGACAAAAATACTAGGACTTTGTCCGGCGCGATGATTGGCGTAAACTGCCGGCAAGCCTGCGAGGAGTTTCCATGACCGCCATTACCATTACCGATGCCGCCCACGATTACCTGGCTGATCTGCTGTCCAAGCAGAACACCCCGGGTATCGGGATCCGCATCTTCATCACCCAGCCCGGCACCCAGTATGCTGAAACCTGCATCGCCTACTGCAAGCCGGGGGAAGAAAAACCCGAAGACACCGCGCTGGGGCTCAAGAGCTTCACCGCGTACATCGACTCGTTCAGCGAAGCTTTCCTGGACGATGCGGTGGTCGACTATGCCACTGACCGCATGGGCGGCCAACTGACCATCAAGGCGCCGAACGCGAAAGTGCCGATGGTCAACGCCGACAGCCCGGTCAACGAGCGCATCAACTATTACCTGCAAACCGAGATCAACCCGGGGCTGGCCAGCCACGGCGGCCAGGTATCGTTGATCGACGTGGTGGAAGATGGCATCGCCGTGCTCCAGTTCGGCGGCGGCTGCCAGGGCTGCGGCCAGGCCGACGTGACTTTGAAGGAAGGCATCGAGCGCACCTTGCTCGAGCGTATTCCGGAACTCAAGGGCGTGCGCGACGTGACCGACCATACGCAGAAAGAAAACGCCTACTACTGATAGGTGTTCGCTGCGCGCAAAACACTGTGGCGAGGGAGCTTACTCCCGCTCGATTGCGTAGCAATCGCAAGGCAACCCGCGTGTCCTCCGTGATGGACGCGTGAGTCGCCCTGGGGACCGCTTCGCGGTCCAGCGGGAGCAAGCTCCCTCGCCACAACAGCCTCTGCGATTCCTGTGGGAGCGGGTTTACCCGCGAAGGGGCCAGCCCATCCGACATCATCACCGGCTGACCCACCGCCTTCGTCGGATCGCCGCCCGGAGCAGGTTCGCTCCCACAAGGGATCCGGGTGTGCCGATAGGTCAGGGCCTGTAGAGATGCGCATGCCCGGCGCGGTACAGCGATGATTCGCTGAATACATCATTGCCCAGCACACGTCCGACCAGAATCAAAGCCGTACGCCTGAAGCCCTTGGCCTGTACCTTCCCGGCGATGTCCTCCAGCGTTCCCACTACCCAATCCTGATCCGGCCACGTCGCCCGGTGAATCACCGCAATCGGACAATCCGCGCCGTAGTGGGGCAGGAGCTCGTCGACTATTTTTTCCAGGTGGTTGACCCCCAAGTGGATCGCCATGGTCGCCCCGTGTTGCGCCAGGCTTACCAGCTCTTCCCCTGTGGGCATTGCGGTTTTGTCCGCGTAACGGGTCAGGATCACGCTCTGGGACACGTCGGGCAAGGTCAACTCGGCACCGAGCAGGGCGGCGCAGGCTGACGTGGCGGTTACGCCGGGGATGATTTCGAAAGGAATGTCCAGTTCGCGCAGACAGCGGATCTGCTCGCCGATGGCGCCGTAAAGGCTCGGATCGCCGGAATGCACACGGGCTACGTCGTGCCCCTTGAGATGGGCGTCTTTGATCAGCTCGATAATTTGTTCCAGATGCAGCTCGGCGCTGTTCACCACTCGTTCGGCGCGATGGCCCTCCAGCACGGCTGCCGGAACGAGGGATCCTGCATAGATAATCACGGCGCAACTGCGAATCAGCCGCTGACCCTTGACGGTGATCAGTTCCGGATCGCCGGGGCCGGCACCGATGAAGAAGACGGTCATGACCGGTTTCCTGTTGAGAGTGGGGGTGCATGAGCGGCGCTCATGATTCCAGCGGCGATTATCGAGTGTTACGAAGCCGTCGCCAATGCCAGCGTGGCTTGTGCAGCCTTCTGGCGGGTAACCAGTAAACTCGCGGGGGAAGAACCCCATCGATCGGCCAGCGCGAGGGCGGCGCTTTCGGCGACGCCGTGGCAGCCCGTACGCTCAAAGGCAATCTCGGACAGATGACTGAGCCGTGCTTGATAGCCTGCCAGCTCCTCGGCAGTGAAACACGTCAGCGGCAGTGACAATTGCGCCGCCAATTCCAGCAGCCCGGGTTCGTCACGCTTGAGTTCGATGCTGGCCAATGCCCGTACCTGATCAAGCGCAATACCATGGGCCTGCAAAGTCTGGTCAAGCAGTGCCCGCAGGACACTGGCCGGGCAACCGCGCTGGCAGCCGAAGCCGACCACCAGAATCGGCCCATTGCTCATGCGTCGTGGTGGGCCTGGGTGCCCCGGCGAAACAGCCAGGCGCTGATCAGGCCCAAGGCCAGCCAGAATGCAACATTGGTCAATTGCGAGGCGAGCTTGAACTCACTTTCCAGCGCCTCGGGAGCCAGCATCGAATGCACTTCGGGCTGGGGCGCGCCGATCACATGAGGCGTCACCAGGATGGCGAGGCCCAGCAACTTCAACAGCCAATGCCGACCGAATGCAATCAGTGCGATGCCCACTGCCGTGGACGCCGCCGTGCCGATCCACCACATTTGCCGCTGGGCCAGATCCGCCGCTGCCGTGCCGGGTAATTCCGGTGGCAGGCCGAGAGTCGGCGCCAGCACGAAAGTCGCATAACCGGCCAGTCCCCAAAGCAAGCCCTGGGACGTCCGCGTCGGTGCACGCAAGGTGTACAGGCCCGCCAGCATCAGCGCAAAACCCACCGCGACCACCAGATTGCCGCCCGTCGTGGACAGTACACGCTGCCAGCCGTCTTCCGGTTCCCAGGCTTCGGCGTCATGGCTATGTGCAGCCCCAGCGGCATGTTCATGGACCTCGGTCGCCGGGGCCTTCTCGAAAGTCTCCGCCTGGAGAATCAGCGGCGACACCCAGAAACTTTGCAGCAGAGTCAGCAGCAGGGCTGCCAGTAGCCCGCTGAAACCAGCGGTTTGCGCGATACGCTTGATCATGTCGGCAGCACTCAGTGGCACGGGAACGCGGCGCTGTGCCGTGTGTCATGGGCTGCGTTGTGCACTGCTTCGATGTGGGAGAAACCGGCGAAATAGACCAGGCCCGCGCCGAGGATCGAGGCGAGGACCGCCGCGCTCAGGCGCTGGCTCAGGGTAACGGTGCTGCTGGTGGAGCGGGCGGTGCTGCTGATGGTCGACATGGCGCTTCCCTCTGGTCTGTCAGCGGGCGGATCGAGCGCAATGAAAACCCGGGCAAAGGCTCGCCGGGATTCGAACAGCGCCCGCCCACCGCGGGTTTGTTGAAAATGAGTCATGGGCCGGTCTCCGGGCTCACGAGGGACAGGGCTTGAGCCGTGCCTGCAAGCGTCACCTTCCCATGCGCATGCACAGTGGATTCGACGCTTCACTCGCTTACCGTTGCGGGGGCAGCACCGGACTGACGTGGCCTTGAAGTAAAGCACACGATTCACCGGTTTCCCGTTTCACCCTGTGAAGGGCACCCAAACTGGCGCACAGGAGACCATGGGCGAGGGCGGGGCGTCAATTGAACACGCCGGGAATATATTTCATCGTCCTCCTGCAAAAAGCCTCAAGCCCAGCCGATAACCCGGTAGGCGTACACATAATTATCCCAATCGATACGCCGGCGGCATGGACGCTCGACCCACCACCGAGGTCTTCCCATGTCCCTACGTAGCTTGAATATCGCCCCCCGAGCCTTTCTCGGCTTTGCCGTCATTGCGCTATTGGTCGTTGTGCTCGGCGTGTTCGCCGCCAATCGCATGTCCGTCATTCGCCAGGCGTCGGTGGACATGGAGCAGACCCAGTTACCCGCCGTCGGTCACCTGGCCAATGTCCTTGAAAACGTGCTGCGCATGCGCATTCTTTCATTTCGCATCCTGGTCAACCGCGACCCCGCCAGCCTCAGCGAGGCCGAGACCCGCATCGGCGTGCTGGTGGAAAAACTCAACAAGGCGAATGCAGCCTATGCAGCGCTGCCCGCCGAGCCAGATGAAGCTGAGCTGTATAAAGTCTTTTCGAAAACCCTGGAAAACTACCTCCAGGCCCAGAAGGAAATGCTGGATCTATCCCGACAAGACAAGGCCGACGCGTTGCGCAGCCTCATCAACACACGGATCAAGGAAGGCACTGACCAGATGGGCGAGCAACTCAACAAGCTCATTGCAATGAGCGTGGCGGAGGGGCATGAAGCGTCGGACCAGGCCGGCGCCTATTACAACAGCGCCATCACTGGCATTCTCGTCGTCTCGATCATCGCCGCGCTGGCCACCGTGCTGCTGGCCCTGCTGCTGACCCGCAGCATCGTCACGCCCCTGAATCGGGCCCTCGAAGCAGCACGGACCATTGCCGGAGGCAATCTGGTCACCGTTATCACCGACGAGGGCAAGGACGAACCCGCCCGGTTGCTCCAGGCCCTTGGCGCGATGCAAAGCAGCCTGCGCCAGACCATCGAGCAGATTGCCGGCTCCGCCACCCAACTGGGCGCCGCCGCCGAGGAGCTGAGCGCCGTCACCGAGGAATCTTCGCGAGGTTTGCAACAACAGCACAATGAAATCGAGCAGGCGGCCACCGCCGTCAATGAAATGACCGCCGCCGTCGAAGAAGTCGCCCGCAACGCCGTGTCGACTTCCGAAGCGTCGAACCAGTCGACCCAGGCCGCCCAGGAGGGGCGCACACGGGTAGTGGAAACCGTCGACGCGATCCAGACCATGACCCACGACGTGCAAGCCACCGCCTCGATGATTGAAGGCTTGGCAATCCAGGGCCGCGACATTGGCAAGGTGCTGGACGTGATCCGCGCCATCGCCGAACAGACCAACCTGCTGGCCCTCAACGCCGCCATCGAAGCCGCCCGCGCCGGCGAGGCCGGGCGGGGTTTCGCGGTGGTGGCCGATGAAGTCCGCGCCTTGGCCCATCGCACTGCGCAATCAACCCAGGAAATCGAAAAAATGGTTGCCGGCATCCAGAACGGCACCGGCCAGGCCGTGCAGTCGATGCAGCAAAGCAACCAGCGCACCCAAAGCACCTTGGAACTGGCCCGGGCCGCCGGCGTGGCGCTGGAGCAGATCACTCAGTCGATCCACCAGATCAACGAGCGCAACCTGGTCATCGCCAGTGCGTCTGAAGAACAGGCCCAGGTCTCGCGAGAAGTGGACCGCAACCTGATGAACATCCGCGACCTGGCCACCCAGTCGGCCAGCGGCGCGCAACAGACCAGCGACGCCACCCACGAACTGTCGCGCCTGGCGGTGGGGTTGAATGCGGCGGTGGCGCGTTTCGTGATTTGAGATAGGGTTGAGGCTGGACACCGCGCTCACAGGAGATTCCATGCGCTTTTCAGCCTTGACCCAACGCATCACCGGTGACGGCGCCGCCGCCTGGGACATTCACGACCGGGCGCTGGCCATGCGTGAGGAGGGCAGGGAAGTCTTGTTGCTCTCGGTGGGCGATCCGGATTTCGACACCCCGCCCGCTATTGTCGAGGCTGCCGTCGCCAGCCTGCGGGCGGGCGATACGCACTATTCGGATACGCGGGGCCTGCACTCGTTGCGCGCAAGCATCGCCCGACGGCATCAACAGCGCTGCGGCCAACCGGTCGGCGCCGAGCACGTCACGGTGCTGCCCGGTGCCCAATGCGCGGTCTATGCCGTCGCGCAATGCTTGCTCGACCCTGGCGATGAAGTGATCGTCGCCGAGCCGATGTACGTCACCTACGAAGCGGTATTCGGCGCCTGCGGAGCGAAAGTGGTTCCGGTGGCGGTGACGCCGGAAAACGGCTTCCGCGTCCAGCCGAACGACGTCGCCCGGCTGATTACCCCACGCACCCGCGCCATGCTCCTCAACAGCCCGAACAACCCCTCCGGCGCCAGCCTGGCGCTGCCGACCTGGCAAGCACTCGCGCACCTGTGCATTGACCATGACCTGTGGCTGATCAGCGACGAGGTCTACAGCGACTTACTGTACGAAGGCCAGCACATCAGCCCGGCGGGCCTGCCGGGCATGGCCGAGCGCACCGTGACCATCAACAGCCTGTCCAAGTCCCACGCCATGACCGGCTGGCGCATCGGCTGGGCGATTGGCCCCGAACCCCTTGCCGAACACCTCTCCAACCTGTCCCTGTGCATGCTGTTTGGCTTGCCGGATTTCGTCCAGCGCGCCGCCCAGGTTGCCCTCGATCAAGACTTGCCTGAAGTGGCGCGGATGCGCGAGGAATATTTCCAACGCCGTGAGCTGGTGTGCATGGCGCTTGAAAACTGCCCGGGTCTCAAACCGGTCCGGCCCGATGGCGGCATGTTCGTGATGGTTGACGTACGTGGGACCGGGCTGGGCGCTCAAGCGTTTGCCGAGCGGCTGCTGGACGGGTATGGCGTGTCGGTGTTGGCGGGGGAGGCGTTTGGGCCGAGCGCGGCGGGGCATATTCGAATCGGGTTGGTGGTCGATCAGGTGAAGTTGGTGGCGGCGTGTCAACGGATTGTTCTATGTGCAACACAATCATTGCAAGACGCCTGAGGCTTGTGCGTTAAAACAACACCCATTAAGCGCATTCCTTGCGCTTATTTTCGTTCTGGTCTGCCAGAACTGTTCTTATGCGTTTGACGTCTGTTCACGCTTGGAAAGCCGACGAGCGGTGTTGATACCTGTAAGTTCTGACAGTAGGCACGCTTCGAAAAGAGGGGTTGAATAACTCCAAGGTTTTGCATCCCTGGTCAATTAGTCCAGGCATTGAGTTCGCGTTAAATGTAGCCAGCCAACATTTAATCAAGGGGCATGAATAATGGCTCTTCTACGGAAAGTTGCTTCTGTAGGACCGGTAACCAGTTCTCACTTTGATATCCAGGCCGATTTTGAAATGCCTAAAGTGCCCGCAATTATCAGGGATGACGATGGCGCTCAAAGGGCTGATGGCTTACTGCCCGTTACGGCACTGGTAACTGATCTCGAAGTTATTGTCCCTGACTGGGGTGGAGACCAGAGTCTCACTCACTATTTGGATATTGGCTGGCGCCGGGCGGGGGCTCCATTTATATCAGTTCGTCAGTTTGAATATGACCCACCGATCCCTCCTGGAGACAAGACTGTATTCGTTCCCAGGGACAAGTTGGTGCACGGCGTCTATGAGCTTTCTTACATCATCACAGTAGGCGGTAACCCAGACGGCGAATCGCTGAAACGGTTAGTGACGGTAGATACTGAAGCGCCTAATTATAATCAACAGCCTGGAATGATCATTTTTCCTACCGAATTGAATGGTGTGATCACCGAAGACTACCTGAGCAGAGAAGGGGAAGTCCGGGTCCGGATAACACGTTATGGTGGAATTGCCGCAAAAGATCGAGCTCTTTACTATTGGACGGGCCAGGAGATTCCACCTGACCCAGACCCTGATGGATTTATCAGGGAGCAGGAATTTAGCCAGGAGGATATCGATACCAACCAGTTATTTATCACTTACGATGAAGCTGACATTCGCCAGGCGGGGGGCGGTACACGATATGCCTATTATCGATTGAGGGACTTGGCCGGTAATATAGGACCCCGATCGGCAGTGTCGGCTATTCAGGTTGACTTGACGCCTGCTCCTGGAAATCTCAAGCCACCGCGCATCCCATTATCAACCAGGGGGTTGATTGATCGTGAACATGCCCGCGAGGGCGCCACGAATCAAGGAGGGGTGACGGTTGAAATCGATGACTATGACCATTCGAACGGTACCCAGAAGATCGTGGTCAATTGGGACGGTACGGATCTGGATGAGCATCCTGTCGATCCGATGCAATGGCCCCAGGTCATCTACGTACCTTGGCAGACGTTGACCGACAAAGGGTTGGGTCCCCTGACGGTGCGGGTGGACTATCGAGTGCGTAACGGGCAGCAATGGACACTGCCTTCGCCACCGACATCGACGCCTGCCGATTTCACCATCGCCGGCCAGGATCATGTTAATGCTCCGGCGCTGCTGAATACCACATTGGCCAAGATTGAAGTACGCGGGCGCGTCTCTGGTCTTCTAAACCGGTTAGTCGGCCTGGATGACGGGCTGTCGGCTCCGGCGACGCTTGAACTATACGATGCCCCCCGGCCCTTGGAACGTATCGAAGTGTATTGGGGAAGTGTCGTTAATCCCGTAGATTTTTATATCGTGCAACCGGGTGATCTGTCTGGGAAACTTATCCCATTCACTATTCCTTGGGCGGCAATCGAGCAAGATAAAAATAACCGGGCCTTACCGGTTTACTACACGACTGACAACGGCGTGAACCAACAAGTGTCACGGGTCACGGAGGTCGACGTTTCCATTGTAATGATTGAGAACCTCAAGGAGCCTTGGTTTCCTCATGCTGATACACAAGGTTATCTGGAGTGCTGTTCTGTGCCTAGATTATGGGAGGGCATAACGGTAAGAGTTGACGGCAATTCGAATTTCGATGCGGGAGATTCAGTCATCTTGACGTGGCAGGGCTGCTACAACTTGAATGGTACGGATCCTATTCCGGGAGTGACGGATGAGTTTCGCAAAACACTGACAGCTGACGAGGCGATCAATGGCTTTGACATCGTGATTCTCCCCTATGACACGTTGATTGCCCCCATGGTGAATAATAACTCCGGTCTGGCTTACTATCGTTTGGAAAAGGTCAATGGTGGCGTGGGGCGGTCGAAGAGTGATTTTGTAAAAATCAATAGGACAAGGCCGAGTGGTGCAATATGTTCGCCTGAAAATGATTTGTGTTAGGAGGCGTAGTCAGGGGCGGAGTACGGGTGGCCACATATAAGCTTGATCGTGTCAGCTTTAAGCGGTTTTCGGGCAACAAGCAGGAGTGTCTGAGTGCCGAAGGTTTTCCATGGGCGAAGTGTGCTCATTTAATCCACTGGAGAGTATGAAATGTCAAAGTCCCCAAAAATACCGGTCGCTGAACAAGCGCGCATTAATTATCGTTTGCTGCGACTCAATGCTCCAAAAGTTGACTTGCCCTCGCCTCAGCTGCATGCTGATAATCCTTTGCTGCCTGACACGGGTGATGATGAGGGCGATAAATTACACAGTGAACATCAAGGTTATCCATTGAAGGTTGAAGTGCATAAATTTGACACTTCTTCTCAAACGGCTCCAGGGTTTATACAGCTTTTGTGGGATAATTTTCCTGCAGGATTCCGGACACCAAATTTCGATACGCCGATTCCCGATACTGAGTTTCCATTTATTCTTGAAATTCCTGCGGACAGGACAACGCAGTCTGGGAGTCATTTACTAGGCTATAGAGTAAGCATTGGAGGGAATTCCGAATCCACCCCAATAGCAAGTATGGTTAATGTTTTTATCGACAGGACGCCACCCAACAATAATGTCGCCGGACGTCAGGTGACTCTTCCTCCGGAAGTGGAAGCCAATGGTATTACAAAAGAATATTTAGATCGCGTTGGCTTTGTGACCATTACCGTTCCAGAGTACGCGGATGCGAACATTAATGATGTGGTCGATGTCTATTTTGGCGACAGATTACCAGCAGCAATACTGGTAGGTTCTATAACCCGGGCAGACTTGACCGTTCCGATGACTATTGAGTTGACTGCCGCTCAAATTGGTTCAAATGAGGGGGTCCAGAGTATTTACTATGTCCTGAAGGATCGGGTGGGTAATACAGGTCCCAATTCTGCGTTCAAACCCGTCGAAGTGATACTGCGTGATGCCCCGCAAAATTTACAGCCCCCGACGGTTCCGCTGGCGCCTGCTCCGGATTATATGATTGACTTGGCGGACGCTTACGAGGGTGTGGCTGTTCAGTTAGATCGTTATGACGAATTGGAATCCGGTGACAAGTTTGCAGTGACTTGGGATGGTACGCCGATCCCGGCCTCGGAAATACCGGGATTTCCATCGTTCAGCAGCGACATGTCGCTGAGAGTTCTGAGGGGCACCCCTGTCGATTTAGGCCCCAAAACTGTTCATGTCCAGTACTCCATTATGCGGGGGAACCGGCCATACCCAGAACCTGTGGGCGCCGACATTGAGGTTGATTTACGTAAGCCAGGCCCGGACAAGCCTAATCCGGAGGATCCTGATCCGATCAATCCCAACTTGAGATTGGTGGACGTTCAGGGTGGGAGTAATACTAATCCGGTCAACGTATTGACTATCAATGATGCTAATCAACCCGCTACTGCAACGGTTCCTATCTATGATGAGCGAAAGTTGGGCGATAGTATCCAACTCTATTGGAAAGGTACTGCGATACCTGCGACTGCCGGGGGCGTGTATACCGTTACAGGGATGGAGCCTAAGGATTTTCCTGTTCCGTTCACTATCCCTTGGGTGATAATTAATGCGGCGGGTAACGATATTGAATTGCCTGTGCATTATGTGGTGTCCCATGATTTGAATGATAATGTGGACACTTCTCCCCCTAGGCTGGTTAATGTCTATATTAAAGATGTCTCGGTGCCACGCGCCATGTTTCAACACCTTGATCCCGATCTGGGTGAGTGGCTTAACTGTATGTCCTTACGAGATGAGCCAGGTCTTGGTTGGGTTGCGAAAATTTTTGTGCCGGCAGAGCCTGAGTTGGAAGGCAAACTGCTCAGCTTCAAGTATCAAGGTTGGCAGGACGCGGCTGGAACAACAGAAAAGCCGGGTACGAAGCATGAGTTTTCTTATACGCCGGATATTAATGATGCCACGAATGGGTTTGTCGTGAATCTGATATACGAGCCTCTTAGGCTGACCGAGGATGTATGGGGTAGCATTGAGTATAGCGTAACGATGGGTGGTTTCCCTGTTCCTGCGGTCCGGCATTTGGTAAGGGTATATATGGCTCTAACAGGCGGAGAAACTTGTAAGGTAGTAGGGCCTTGAATGATGGTATTGGTGGGGGCGTTAAACGTCCCCGCTTGTTTTTTAGGCTTTAGGTTTTGTGACGCGAAGGGGGCAGTTTGCTCTGAGGGAACTTATTTTCCCACGAACAGCTAAAGAAAAAACCTTCAGCATTGCGGGATAAATCCTACATATCATTGTGGAAATTTTACGTACTGTTCGGCGCCGTCAGTCTCTGCTCCCGGTGGGGACTCCCCCATTGAAATGGAGAAAAGCCGCTCATGAACTCTTTTTATCAAGTTCCGTCCGTAACCTTGAAATGCCTGTTTCGTCGATTACCGGTCATTCCCGTGCTGCTGCTGAGCCCGTCGCTGCTGGCAGCCACGCTTGTGGACAATCGTAATACCTTGGATATCAATGCAGGGACAGTTAGCGATACCTACTTGGTGCGCAATGGCAGCACGCTGAACGCGACCAATGCCGTTACGCAGGGCATCATCATTCAATTCGGCTCCACGCTCACGATTGATGGGGGGACTATCAGCGGCGCTGATGGTGATGGCATCACCGTCACGAACAGTACCGGCACTATTAACGGCGCAACCATTTCAGGTGACTTCCTGGGACTGTCGGCCAACCGAATTATTGGTACGACCACCGGTTCGCGAGTCGTTGTTACCAACAGTCGGATTACCGGAGTCGATGCGGGAGCGGAGATCACCGGCGCGAGCACGCTTGAACTGACCAATACCATAGTCACCGGTACCGGGGCTGGTAGTGCGGGGCTGAGCATCCGCGATGGTGCCGTGACCGCCACTGGCAGTACCATCACCGGTACGGTCGAAGGCATTCGAATGATCAACGATGCCCAGGGGGTCGGTACTGGCAGCCTGAGGCTCAATAGCACCAGTGTGCACGGGCAGACCGGCGCGGCAGTCAGCGTTAACAATGGTGTCAATGTTGGCATCGACATCCTCAACGGCTCGACCCTGACCGGCGGCAACGGCAATATCCTCGAAGTCCAAGGCACCTCCACGGCCAAGGTCAACGTTGCCAACAGCACCCTTACTGGCAATGTCGACGTCACTGGCAACAGCACCGCCAACCTGAGCTTTAACGGCGCTCAAATGACCGGTGATTTCAACGTTGAAGCCGGCAGCACCGGCAACTTGGCCTTGGCCAACGGTTCGCTGTTTAAAGGCAGTCTGACCAATGTCGCTGGCGTGACCATCAACGGCGGTTCCCAGTGGGAAATGACCGCCAGCAACAGCGTTGGCGCGTTGGCGATGAACGGTGGCAGGGTCACCATGGGTCAGGGCAATAATTTTTATCAGCTGGATCTGGGGACTTTGTCTGGCAATGGCACCTTCGCCATGAACGTGGATTTTGCCACTAACCAGCATGATGTCCTCAATGTCACCGGCGTTGCCAGCGGCGATCACTCTTTGCTGGTGGCTGGCTCCGGCGTCGATCCGACGTCTGCGCAAGCGCTGACGCTGGTGAAAACGGCGGCGGGCGACGCTACCTTTGGCTTGGTCGGTGATCAGGTGGATGTCGGGACCTACTCTTATAAATTGGTTTCCACCGCGAATGGTTCAGGGGGGACTGATTGGTTCCTCGATCCCGAGACGGCGACGGTCAGCCCTGGTACCCGCACGGTCATGGCCCTATTCAATACTGCCCCAACAGTTTGGTTGGGCGAGCTGACCAGTTTGCGCAGTCGCATGGGCGAGTTGCGTTTCAACGGAGGAAAGTCGGGCGCGTGGGGCCGTACCTATGGCAACAAATATAGCGTGGACGCGGCCTCCGGTACCGGCTACAAGCAAACTCAGCAGGGCTTTTCCCTGGGAGCCGACGCGCCGTTGCCCATGGGTGACGGACAATGGCTCATCGGTGCGATGGCGGGCCACAGCAACTCCGACCTGGATTTGAGCCGCGGCAGTTCAGGCACCGTGAAGAGCTACTACCTTGGCGCTTATACCACTTGGCTGGACGCGGACACGGGCTACTACTTCGACGGTGTACTCAAGCTCAACCGTTTCCATAACGAGGCAAAAGTCTCCATGAGTGACGGTGCCCGTGCCAAGGGTTCCTACAACACTGCAGGTCTGGGCGGCTCGGTTGAGTTCGGACGGCATATCAAGCTGGACAACAACTACTTCATCGAACCCTATACCCAATTCTCGACGGTGGTGATCCAGAGCCAGGATTATGGTCTGGATAACGGCATGCAGGCCGAAGGCGATCGTACCCGCTCTTTCCTCGGCAAGGTCGGCACGACTGGCGGGCGTAACTTTACGCTGGACGACGGCACCGTGCTGCAGCCCTATGTCCGGGTGGCGATGGCACATGAGTTCGCCAAAAACAATGAGGTCCAAGTCAATAACAATGTGTTCAACAATGATTTGTCGGGTTCGCGTGCTGAGCTGGGGGCCGGTATAGCTGCGCAACTCAGTGAGTCTTTGCAATTGCACGCTGACTTTGATTATGCCAGTGGCAAGAATATCGAAATGCCATTCGGTGCCAATGTGGGATTGCGCTACAACTGGTAAATGCCAATACCCGTAGGACAAACAGAAAGAACCCTGCCTTTATGCAGGGTTTTTTCGTTTGGCGCCGTTAATGAACGGACAATTTTTTAATGAGGCGGCGTTTCACCTGCCAATGCCCATGCCTGTGCCAGCCGGATTAAGATCCCACAACCCCCACGTAGCGCCATTGGACATGGTCAGCGCATACATGTACACCGGCGGAAGCGGAAACTTCACACTGCTGGACCATGTGTAGGCTCCCAACCAAGGCCACCGACCCCGGTAGGCGACGCTGATTGCATTCAATGTACCGAGATCCGGAATGCCCAAACCTCGGGAGGCGGCTACGTTACGAATCGCCTGGTAATGACCGCCTCCCAAGTTATGACACAGCCAAACACCGGTAACTGTCACGGTGTAGCTTTTTGACTGTGGGGGCGAGGCCGAATCGGTTGCGGTAATGGTCGTGCTGCCATTGCGGCGAACGGTGACCAATCCGGCTCCATCGACCATGGCGACACCTTGGTTGCTGGAGCTATAGCGATAGGGACCTACTCCAGCGCTAGCGGCATGGCGTACCGACGTGCCCGCGCCAAAGTTGGGCGGGTGGGGCAAACTCGACCTTGACGTGGATCTTCGTCACCTCCGAAGGCTCGTAGTTGGAGGCCCCCACTATTCTCACGTCGTAGCTCAGGTCAAAGTCGCCGTCGACCAATCCGCCTACCGCGATGTGCCGTACAACCGGCTCGTCCACCTCAGCGTCTTCATTGATGGAGCCCGTCACCACTGGAATAGTGCCCAGTTTGATCCTGAAGGAGTCTCCCCGCCCCATGTTGTCCCAAGGCGGTAGCAGCAGCCGTAGCCCGTCGTGGGGAAAGACCAGCCTGGCGGCGGCAATATTGATGCCCACGCTGCCTACGGGAGCCGGCGGATACGCGGGTCCGCCGTCAGGGATGGTCAGCTCTTGAAGAAGCAGGGGGGTGTTGTCGGCAGTGTCCATGGCAGGGTCCCAGTTGGATGAGGTCTGGGGTTATTCAATGCCGGAAATCGAGGTGTGCCTACTGTCAGAGTTGACAGTAGGCACGCCTTCGGAACGATCCTTTCACTTGGTAATTCTTAACCCGCCCCTCAGCATCCTCTTACTCTGCTCCTTTCCAAATTGCTCGCCAAGTGAATAATAGATGCATCATTCTATTTATCTCAATATAGTCCTGTGCACTAGCTTTTTAAGGCAGTACGAGTGCAAAGCAATTGAAGGATCTTTCACCGGTCGCGGGAACAGTACGAAGAAAAACCTCACCACGTTGGAAATCAAAAAACTGATCATACATACCTGGCATATAAAGATCGGACACCCATCCTGTTTCATACGTGCCGAAGGGGTGAGGGGGAGTTGTATAGGACTCACTAAGTTCCCTAATTTCAGCAATACTGGGGAGACGACCTCCAATACTGGTCGCCGCCGCCTCCATGTCTCGCTTAATGCCATAGTCTACACGGATGCAACTTATGACTCCCGTCACGGTGACGGAATATGTTTTGTACAATCCGTTTGCATCCGTAGCTGTAATATGGGCTTCTCCATTTCCACGTGCGGTTACCATCCCCATAGTGTCGACCATGGCCACCCGATCATCGCTGGAATGGTACGAATAAGGGAGTGTCCCGTAGCTCGCCGTTCGCTGGATGAAAGCACCTTCTTTGAGTCCCGGATAATAATCGAAGACGCCTCTAACTATGTAAATCTTGCCATTGAGTTGAACTGGGGACGTTTCAAACTCCATACCGGGTACTACGGTCAAGGTGCGCTCAGCCGAGACCGGATGGCTGCCATAAAGTCCCTTGGCGGTGAAACTGTGCCTGGTCACACTGAGGCCGGTGACCTGCTTACGCCATTCACCATAGGCATCGACCGGTGCGGTGCCCTTCGAGGTGGCGCCATCGAAGATCTCGACTTGCTCGTTGTTCGACGCCTTGCCGATGAGGGTGATGGTCGTCGCGCTGGTCTTGACGCCGTTTGGTATCTCGGTGTTCTGCGGGTCCTTGACAGAGTCGATTGTCGGGTCGATCAGTTCAACGGCTTTGACCGTGTAAATGCGCAGCGGAAAAGTCACCGTCTCGTCCTGGCTTGCGCTACGGTTGAACGTGACTTGTAAGATAACCTTCAGCTCAGAGCCGTCGCGCAGCTGGACCAGCTCGCTGCGCAGCAGGTCCGTGACCAGCCCTGCGCTCACTTCGGAGGAATTCACTGCCGAGGCGGTATAGAGCGTGATGATGTGAACGCCTCCTCCGTTCTGGGCGATGCCCTCGGCGCGCAGCCACACACGCTGGCCGGCCGCGATCAGCGGCCAGGGCGCGCAGGTCACGCGCGCGTTGCCGGTGAAGCTGGTCAGGTCCAGTTCGCGGCCGAGGCCGCCCTGTGCCGCCTGGGGGATCAGCGGCATTGCCAAACTCGTCGCGGGCATCGCCTGCACGTTCAGCGTCAGCGGGGCTGACGCCGGCCCTTCGCTGCCGTCACGGGTCACGGTGTAGGTAACCGTGACCGATCTGTCCAGGTTGAAGGCGAGCACCGACACTGGGAGCGGAATTTCCCGGCTGCCGGGCAATGTCTGTACCGGGGTGGTATGGGAACCGGCCCCGGCAGTGCCGGACCACGTCACGCTGACCTTATCGCCGGGTTGAATACCATAATCGGGAACCACCACAGTCAACGCATCCTTGGCCGCCACCGGATTCAACTGCTGATTGGGCGTAGCGCCGCTGGCCTGCTTGACTCTGGGCGCAGCCAGATTCATGGCCGCGCCAATTCTTATCGTTAATATCTCAGAGGCAGAAGTCCCACCGCCTACCCGTTTGACCCAATAAGACGCCTGCACCGTCCCGCCCTCGTTGCCCTTGATCAGGTCAAAGCCGATGGAAAACGGCACATCATATTTGTCGGTAATGGCATTGAGCTTGACATAGTCGGTGTGGGTCCCGGTGCTTGAGCCTTTCCAGACGTAGTGCACATCATCACCGGAGGTCTGCCCGGCATAGCGTCGAACAATCAAACGGGTCCCGGCAGGTACCTGTTCGGGATCGAGCACACCATCCTGCTCACCCTCGACATCTGGCTTGGGCAGTTCGGCCCTGGGTTCGCCGATGTTCAGCAGTTCGGCATGCAGAGACTCACGGCTGACCACTTCACGGGCGTCGGTGTCGCGTAGCAGCAGGTAGTAGAGGTCCAGCGTCCCCCCCTCGATCGCGCGCAGATGAACCCCTTCGACCGGTATGGGGATAGGCGCCTTGGCCTGTTCTTCGCCTGTGGTGATCAGGTGAAGGCCCAAGTCGGGCAAGTAGACCGAGGCGCTGCCTGGCCGGGTACCGAACCATTGCAGCTTGATCGCCTGGCCTGCCGTCATGCTGTCGTCCCAGGGGATCTGGACCTGGGTTCGCGGCAAGGCCGGGTCGAGCGTGCCGGCGATGGCATCCAGGGCGATGGGCGCGGCCAGTTGCGTGGCTTCGCCGATCACGCTGACGAACTGACCTTTGGAAAACAGATCTCCAGAGCCGTCGGCCTTGACCAGGCGATAGGAAAACACCGCCTGGGTGTTGACCAGTGGACGGACATCGGCACTGGGCAGTGGGATATCGATGACCTTGTTGAGACTCTCAATTCTTACCAGTGGGTAGGTGGTATCCACGACCTCACTATCGTCCGTCGTGCCGCGAAGGCGTATCTCGATCTGATCGCCGACGGCAAAATCCTTGCCCATGACCACCACTTGCGCGGTCACCGGATCGGTGTCGGCCAGTGCGTCCATGTCCAGGACGTTGTTGAACGCCTCGTCGATGAGCGGCGCAAGCAGCCGCGAGCTGCCCGTGTCGACTACGATACGCTCTGCGGCGCTCCAGTCCTCGGAGCGGTTCTCGACCACGTCGCGGACCTCGAAGGCCACGGCCAGGCCTTCTTCACCGGTGTCCCATTTATCGAGGGTGTCCTTGTCCACAACGACGACGATGGGGTTGTTGTCGGGATCTGAGACTTGCACTGCCGTGACCGTTTCCCAAACGAACTCTCCGCCCCAGGAGAGACAAATGCGGTCGCCCTCGGCGATATACGGGTAAGGGAGAATAGTGATCGGTACGTTTTCGGTCTCGGCATCAACGCCACCGTTCAGGATGTCGTCGGGAATCCGCATATGCAGCTCGGAGTGGCCGGGGATATCGCCGTTCTGATCCTTGCCACCGGGGCGTTCGAGTTTGATGTAAATCTTGGTCGATAAGGACGGTTCCGGAAAACTGCTGCCGATGCGTTTGACCTGATAGTCCAAGGTGAAATAGCTCGTGTTCAGGCGTCCAGGGGCAATGAACAGGGTCATGGTCTGACCCTTCTGAGAGTCGTCAACAATATAGCCCGAGGTTACGACGGCGGAATTGAGTCGCACATCAACCGTGTCGCCCAGGTTCATGACGTCCCAGGCCGGGATCTGTATCAGCAGGCCATCGGGGAAGTTATCCAGGGCCGCCGCGACATTGATGCCCCAGGTGTCTGGGGGCATGGGCGGGTTAGGGCTGTTTTTCCCGGGGATGATGAT